>JAFZBE010000063.1 GCA_017561935.1 Bacteroidales bacterium
CCCGACAAGCAATCCTCCCCCTAAGCAGGGGGACCGAGGGGGTCTCCCTCAAACCCTTCAAACCCCTCAAACCCCTTATATACTATGTTGCAGAAATTCGTTCGTATCTACTCAATCGTAGTATCAGTCCTCATCCTTCTGGCATTGTTGGGTGCAGGCTATTGTTTCTTCGGTATCGATTCGCCGTTTGGTGCGATAGGCTGTGTCTTCATGGCATTCCTATTTGCAATCATGCTCTTCGTCACTCGTGCTTTTGTGAAGCAGAACACCAAAAAGCACAAACGTTCGCGCTTCAAATAAAATAGTCCAAATTTCCCATCGTCGTATGAAAAGGCTGCTATCCCTCTTCACGCTCATCTATTGTCTGAACGTCGTCCCTTCGAGCGCTCACACACTGTTCAGCGGTGGACGTTCGTCGTATCACATTGTGGTTGCTGCCGACGCATCGACCACCGAACGATATGCAGCCAAGGAGCTGCAGAACTGGCTTCAGCAGGTCGGAGGTGTCAAGCTTGCTGTGGTGGACGAACGAAAGGGCATTCGCGGCAAACGAATCCTCGTGGGCTTTGGCAACGAAGTGAAGAAGCTTGTCCAGACAGCACGTCCGAAGGCTGATGACCAGGGTTTCGTGTATGGCAACGTGGGTGGCGACATCTATATCTATGGAGGCAAAGAGATAGGCACCCTCTATGGCGTCTATACCTTCCTTGAGAATGAGATGGGATGTCGCTGGTACACGAAGGACTTCTCCATCGCTCCACGTAAGAAACGGTATGAGTTCACTAAGCTCTACGACAAGGAGGAGCCGGCGTTCCAATCGCGCGACCTGTATTATTTCGATGCCTTCGATGCCGATTGGACTTTGCGCAACAAGACCTGTGGCCGCAGAAACTCAAAGAAGACGGAGTTCGGCAAAATTCAGGTGCCCAGTGAGGCCTTCTGGTCAACACATACCTTCAACAAGCTCTGTAAGCCGGAACTTTACTTCAAGTCGCATCCCGAATACTTCAGCCAGCGAAATGGGAAACGTACGACCGACCAGCTTTGTCTGTCGAATAAGAACGTGTTGCAGATATGTATCAAGAGCATCAAGGAGGTGATGACCCAATATCCTTACTTCCTGATCTATTCGGTAACACAGAACGACAATCAGAACCCTTGTCAGTGCAAAGAGTGCAAGAAGTTGGTGAAGAAATATGGCGGTGAGTCGGGGGCTATGATATGGTTCGTCAATCAGGTGGCAGCTGCTGTCGAGAAGGATTTCCCAAATAAATACATCGGCACTTTTGCATACCAATATACGCGCTCGGCACCACAGGGCATCAAGCCGCGCCAGAACGTGGTGATACGGCTTTGCAGCATCGAATGTTGCTTTTCACACAGCATCAGGAACTGTCGGCAGAATACCGCATTCCTTGATGACTTGAAGGCATGGAACCGTATTTCGCCGCATCTCTATATCTGGGACTATGTCACCACCTTCCAGCAGTACCTCCTACCATTCCCCAATATCAAGGTGCTGCAATCCAATCTGCAGACCTTCCGTGCACACAATGCCATCGGCGTGATGGAGGAGGGGTCGTACGACGTGCCCGGAGGAGATTTTGCCGAACTGAAGGCTTACCTGCTCGCCAAGTTGTTGTGGAATCCCGATGTTGATGCCGACGCCATCATCGACGAGTTCATCAATGCCTATTATGGCAAGGCGGCACCCCAGATGAAGGAGTATCTTGCCTTGGTGAACGGTCTGGTTACGAAGGATACGCATCTTAAGTGCATGACGACCATCTATCATGGCCGTTCTACCTACACCGATGTCTTCATCAACAGAGCACTCGCCATCCTCACAAGAGCGGAGAAAGCCGCAGAATCGAGCACCGTCAGGGACCGTGTGCAGCTTCAGAAGATGGTGCCAGCCTATATGCAATGCCGTGTCATGACGAAGGAGGCTGTCAAGGCTGGTAACTACAAGCTTATTCAAACCGTCGCATCAAAGAACAAGATCGATCGTTTCGCAGAAGGAGGTTCGCTCAAGGATCCTAAGGCCTTCTATGAAATGATGAACAAGGTCAAAAAATGATGTCGCGATTTAGTCAGATATTCCCGCAAACATTTTATTAATATAAATAATTAGTTATCCATGAACAAGGTTTTTTCATTATTGATTTCACTTGCTATGCTGTGTGTTTCAGCACAGCAGGGTGTGGCACAGAATGAATCGAATGTCAATCGTCCGAAGGTAGGACTTACCCTCTCGGGAGGTGGTGCCAAGGGCGTGATTCATATCGGTGTGCTGAAGGTCTTGGAGCGTGCCGGTATTCCCGTGGATATCGTGACGGGTACATCGATGGGAGGTCTCATTGGCGGCCTCTACAGCATGGGCTACACGCCGATGCAGATCGACTCGATTGTCAGGGCACAGGATTGGATGTTCCTGCTTTCCGATCAGGAATACTCCGATCGTCAGACACTTGATGACCGTGAGATGAACAACACTTATTTCTTCAGTCGTGGAGTATCGTACAACTCGAAGGAAAAAGCCGCTAAAGCAGGTATGATACGTGGTAAGAACCTGGCAACACTATTCTATCGCCTGACCAATGGATATCGAGATAGCATCGACTTCAACACGTTGCCACGTCCCTTTGCATGTGCGGCCACAGATGTCATCTCCGATACGGAATATGATTTCCATAGCGGGCGTCTGGCCGAGGCTTTGCGTTCCACAATGGCCATACCGGCAGCGTTTGCTCCGGTGCGCAAAGGCAATATGATATTGGCTGATGGAGGCATGAAAAACAACTATCCTGCCGACTTGGCGAAGGAGATGGGTGCCGATTATATTATCGGTGTGCGTTTTCTCGGCGATGAACGCGATCCTGACAAGGTGTCAACAACCTTGGATATGGTGGGTTTGTACATAGGCATGAGCACAGGCAACAAGATAGAAGAGAATATGGCCATGACCGATCTGATGCTGATGGCCGACCCGCGTCCCTACGGTACCATTAGCTTTACGGCCGAAGCTGTTGATACGTTGATACGCCGTGGTGAGGAAGTGGCTATGGCCCATTGGGACGAGTTGATGGAGCTTAAGAGCAAACTGGGTCTTCCTGCAGACTATCAGGTACAGCCAGTGGCACATCAGGAGATGGAGGCGATGGATGCTGCCACACCCGTGAAGGAGTTCCGCTTTGAGGGAATAAGCAAGTACGACGAACGATTTATACGCAGGAAATTCAATTTGAAGAAAGCCAACAGCATCGATATCAACACAGCTGAACTGATTGCCAGTTCGCTTCGTGCCGATTTCTTATACGATGACATTGATTACCAGCTCGACTACGAAGGACAGCAGGTGGCGCTGTTCACTGCCGGGACTTGTCAGTCAGCACGTTTTCATGTGGGCGGGCGTTTCGATAACGAAGAGATGGCTGCAATCAATCTTCGAATGGATGTGCCTATGCGCTCCAAGGTGCCATTTACCATGTCCTTCTCCATGCGCCTGGGCCGTCGAGTCAAGGCCAAAGCTGAGTTGATTCACCAGTCGTTCAGTTCCACTAAAGGACGACTCTCTTACGAATATGGCTATAATGACATCAGCCTTTATTATAAGGGCGATAAGATGGGCAATGGCACCTATAATTATCATGCGATTGATTATTCGGCTCTGGAGTTCCATTTCCACAGATTCGACTTCAGGGTGGGTGCCAAGTGGGAGTATTATCATGTCGGCGATATGCTTGCCAACGTCAATTATGAGGAAGTAAAGAACCTGAATTCATTCTCAAACGAACGGAATTACAGTTACTATGCAAGAACTCGCTTCGATACCGAGAACGATTGGTATTTCCCCACACGAGGAACATACTTCAGGGCTGGTTATGCTTACTATACCGACAACCTGGTCACTTACAAAGATCACGTGGGCTTCTCGGCCGTCGATGGTGTGTTGCGCACCACCATTCCGATGGGAAGTCGTCTTGCCGTACAGCCCAGCGTCTATGGCCGTTTGCTCTTTGGCACAGATATCCATCGTGTGCAAGGCAATGTAATTGGAGGAAATTACTTTGGACGCTACTTGCCGCAGCAAATGCCATATCCGGGTATCGGACATGCTGATGTGGCTGAGAATGCCTTTGTCGCTGCACAACTCATGGCTCAGGTTCAAGTTATTGACAGGGGATATGTTTTGGCTAAAGTCACAGCATCCCAGCAGGATGATCACTTGAGCGATATCTTAATGTCCCATACAATGTGGGGCGGAATGATAGGAGGCGCTTATCAGACCTTGTTAGGACCAATAAGCGCCGAACTGGGTTGGAGTAATCGTACGAAAGAGTTCCAGTTATATCTTAGTCTTGGTCACACGTTCTGATGGTGTGATAGACTCAAGTTTCGCATTGGCGAAAGTTGAGTGATAGCCTTTTTGTCAGAACTTGTCCTTATAATATTTCCAGCCATATTCCTTGCGCATCTGCTCAAAGATCTTGATGGTGGAGATTCGGGAGAAGAGGTCGATGCAGGAACGTATCATCTTGATGTCGAAACGTGAGAAGATGTCGAAGATGGAATGATCGTTCTGGAGGATGGCCTCGCACATCTTGAGCAGACGCTTGCGCAGCATCGGATGGTTGATGTAGATGAGTGCCTCGGTCTCGTCGCGCAGGCTGTAGTAGAATGTCGGCAGGTCGCGGTCGGTCTTCATCTGCGGGAAGAAGTAGTTGACCCAACGGGTACGTTTGCTACCCGAACGTATCTCGGTCATGGCGCGGTGGAACGACGTGTGATCGACGTTCGGGTCGTTGCCGCCCTGTTGTATGGCCAGGAAACGATGCAGGTTGTGGCGTTCGGGCCAACGGGTCAAGACGATAGAGGCAAGCATCTCGTTATCGCCTTTCCCGTACTCGACGAGGAACTTGTCGATGACCTGCTGTGCCTCGATGCACCCCAGCATGGCAAACTCGATGAGGCTGGCGCGCAGCGTACGCACAGTGAGCGGATCGAGTTCGCCATTGGTGTTGAGCAGTGCCTCGCATCTGGGTACGTAGAAGCTTTGCATGTAGTCTTCATCCAAGCTCAAGGCCATCAGACCATAATTGGTAAGCACGGGCGTGCCCTCGGCAAGACCTTCGGTACTCTCATGCGCCGGCAAGGTCTTTGGGTTCTTCTTGTACGCATCAAGCAATGCGACGTCGTGAGGCGTCGTTTCGAGATGCTTGTCAAGATACGTTTTGTTAATTTCCTGGATTGACTTCATGGCTTCAATGTGTTAAGCGGTGTGTCTGTGACTGACTGAACAAATTAATTTAGAATCGGACACCGGTCTCTATCGAAACCTCCATCCAATTATCGTCGAATGTTCGATCGTGAACATACCCTACACGTGGCTGGAACCAAAGGTTCTTGTGAATCTGGATGTTGGGACTGATGGAGTAGATGGAACGGGTGCTTCCCCAACAGGCATCATCCTGATAGGCATCATACTTGAACCAAATCTTGAGCCAATCGTTGAGGGGCATGCCGAGTGTGGCGTACCAGCCTTGTGCCTTTCCTGCGCCCGACCATTCATCGGTGATGGGGTTGTAGTCGCTGATCTTGTGGCCTGTGGAATGGGCGTACTCGGCACGTGCTGTCCATTCGTTGACATCGTAGAATGCCGAGATCATATAGCGATTGCGGCTGACGGTGACGTTGTTGGCCTTGTGGTCGCCTGTCCAGCCATACAGAGCGAGATAGAAGCCCTTGATGGGCTGCACTTGGAAGGTGCCCGAGATGTCCTTCTTGCCGTTGGCATCACCGGTATTGATGGTTTGGCCATTCGACAACATGAGTTGGTAGTGGATGAGTCGATGCTGGTCTTTGCCTACGGGGAAGAGGTCGCCTTGCACCTGGATGCCCTGGTCACGTCCACCGCCATTGTCGGTGCCGATGTAGTCCGACTGAGCTGCAAGTTTCTGGGTGATCAGCGCATAGGCTCCATCACGATATTCGAAGGGATTGTAGGGATTCTCGAAGCCGAAGACACGAATGAACTGTCCGACCTTCACGCTGAATTCCGGATATTTCTTCCATTCCAGCCAATAGTCCTTCATGTGGAATGCAGCATTGACGAGCTGCACCTGCACGAGGTAGTTGAAGTGTTTGAAGACAGAACCGCTCACATAGAGACGGATATTCTTCTGTTTGAATCCATCGCCATTGTGAGCACCGTCCTGACTGCTGTAGTAATAACCCGACATGAAATATCCGCCGACTTTGGGAGCTGTGGCAAAGTCGGTGACGGTGCGTCCATATTTGAACTGCATTTCGTTGTCGGCACTACGCATGCCGCGTTCGATGGCTTGGTTGAGTGGTGTGCTGAGGAATCCCGACTCGTAGGTCTCTTCGGTGGGGAATTCGGGTTTTGAGGAAATGGCCTCGTTGGCATTTTCAGGGGATGATTCTGCATAGCTTGCAAGGGCAAACAGAGAGGCTAATGCGATGGTTAATGCTCTTTTCATATATGTGGCGTTTTTAAGGGTTGTACTAGATTAACTTAGAAATGCTTTGCAAATATATGTAGTTTTTTGGTATTCTCAAAGTTTTGACCGTGAAAAATCTCTAAAAGTCGAAAAATTTCTTGGGTATTCGCCAAAAATGCATTATCTTTGCACCGTATTTCAACTATTTCGATGACAATATGGTAACGACCGGTGATATCGATCTGATGCGCAAAGCGATGGCATTGGCCCAGAAGGGTGAGGGTTCGGTGAACCCCAATCCGCTTGTGGGAGCGCTCGTTGTGCGCGATGGGAAGGTGATTGCCGAGGGTTATCATGCACGCTTCGGCGACTTACACGCCGAACGCAATGCCTTCAAGGATGCCGACCGGCGTGGAGCAGACTGCAAGGGGGCAACAATGTATGTGACCTTGGAGCCTTGTTGTCATCACGGACACCAGCCACCCTGCACCGATGCCATCATCGAGCGTCAGATTGCTCGTGTAGTTGTCGGGCTCCGGGACCCTAATCCGCTCGTTGCGGGCAAGGGTATAGAAAAACTTGTGAATGCAGGAATTGAGGTGGAGATAGCCGAAAGTCTTGAGAAGGAATTGCGCTATCAGAATCGTGTGTTCTTGAAGTATATAACCACGGGGCTCCCCTGGGTGGTTATGAAATATGCCATGACACTCGATGGCAAGATCTGTACACGCCGAGGTGACAGCAAATGGGTGTCGTGTGAGGAGTCAAGGCTGCGTGTGCATTATCTGCGTCGTGAACTGACTGGCATCCTCTGTGGTATTGGCACTGTGCTTGCCGACAATCCCACCCTCACGACACGCATCCCCAAATATCCTGCCGCTCGTAATCCTATCCGCATCGTTGCTGATCGTCAGGCACGTCTGCCTCTCGAAAGCCATCTGGTGCGCACGGCCAAGGAAATCCCTACGATTGTCGTTTATGCACATGGGGCCGACCTTCGCAAACTCGCACAACTCAATGCAGCAGGTGTCAGGACATGGTGTTGCAATTCACCCCAGGACCTTCTTGCACGTGCTGGAAAGGAAAAGATCGATGGCATCCTGCTCGAAGGTGGAGGCACGCTCAACGAGGCGTTCTTGCGCGACGGTCTCGTGGATGAGGTTTATGCTTTCATTGCTCCAAAACTCATTGGAGGTATGGATGCCAAGACACCCGTCGAAGGGCTCGGTTTGGCTAAGATGGCCCAAGCGATGAAACTTCACGATGTTCAGGTCGAAAGAATTGGCGAGGACCTGCTCGTGAGGGGATTGGTGAAGAAGGACTCGTAATCTGAAATGTTTACAGGAATAATCGAAGAAGTGGGCCATGTGAAGGCCCTGCATAGAGGTGCAAAGAGCTTCACCCTTGAGGTCGAGGCGAGCCTTGTTATGCAGGATGCAAAGGTGGGTGACAGCATCGCCACCAATGGCGTTTGTCTCACGGTGACCAGCCTTGGAGATCATGGTTTCTCGGCCGATGTGATGCCTGAGACGGTTGAACGCACGGCATTGGGACGACTGAAGCCAGGGAGTCCTGTGAATTTGGAACGAGCCCTGTCGCTACAGTCCCGACTGGGCGGGCATATCGTTTCGGGGCATATCGATGGCACGGGCCGTATTGCTGCCCGTCGTCAGGATGATACCGCTCTTTGGCTCACGGTGGAGTGCGACAGCAAACTACTCAGATATATCATCGAGAAGGGAAGCATCACCGTCGAGGGCGTTTCTTTGACTGTAGCTCGCGTGGATGAACGCAGTTTTTCGGTCTCGCTCATCCCCCACACCCAGCTCGTCACTACACTCCATAGCCTCCGCATCGGCGACCTTGTGAACCTCGAGAATGACATCATCGCCAAATATGTCGAGAAGCTCTTGGGCAAAACCCCTGACGATATCCTCTTTTCCAAGCTCAGGGATAATGGCTTTCTCTAGGGTGTCTAGATGCTCTAGATATTCTAGAAGTTCTAGATGACCTAGACCCTAAAGAAAAGCAGAAAAGAAAACAGAATGAATCGATTCAACACTATAGAAGAGGCCATTGCTGCCATCAAGGCAGGCAAGTGTATCCTGGCTCTCGATGATCCCGACCGCGAAAATGAGGGCGACCTCATCTGTGCAGCGGAGTTTGCGACTACAGAGAACGTCAACTTTATGGCATCCGAGGCCAAGGGCCTTATCTGTATGCCCATGAGCCGCGAGATCTGCGAGAAGCTGGCTTTGCCCCAGATGTGTGCCAACAACGGAGACAATCACCTCACTGCCTTCACCATCAGCATTGACCACCGCTCCACCACCACTGGTATCTCGGCCGTGGAGCGTGGCATCACGGCTCGTGCTACTGTGAGCGACGATGCCAAACCAGTCGATTTTCGTCGCCCAGGTCACATGTTTCCTTTGCAGGCCCGTGATGGTGGCGTGTTAGTGCGTACGGGTCACACCGAGGCTACGGTCGATCTGTGTCGTCTTGCCGGACTCAAGCAGTGTGGTCTCTGTTGCGAAATCATGCGCGAGGATGGAACGATGATGCGTACTACCGAACTTCTGGAATTTGCCAAGAAGCACGACCTTGTCGCCATCACCATTGCCGACCTCGTGAAATACCGTCGTCGCACCGAGAAACTCGTCGATAAGATTACCGAGGCAGAACTGCCCACACGTTTTGGTACGTTCAAAGCCTGTGGATATGTGAATCGTGTGACCGGCGAGCATCATGTGGCGCTTGTCAAGGGTGACGTGACAACCGACGAGCCTGTGCTATGTCGCGTTCATTCGGAGTGTCTCACCGGCGATGCCTTTGGCAGTTTGCGTTGTGATTGTGGCGAACAGCTGGCCGAAGCCCTGCGTCGCATCGAACAGCGTGGACGTGGCGTCCTGCTCTACTTGCGTCAGGAGGGACGTGGCATCGGGCTGATCAATAAGCTCAAGGCCTATCGCCTGCAGGATCAGGGTATGGACACAGTGGAGGCCAACTTGGCGTTGGGCTTTGCTGCCGACTTGCGTGAATATGGCACAGGCGCTTCCATACTCGCCGACCTCGGCATCCATGAGCTCATCCTCATGACCAATAATCCGGCCAAGATCGAGGGTCTCGACGGCTTTGGTCTGAAGATCGTCAGTCGTGAGCCCATCGAGATGACCTGTAACGAGAAGGACGAGTTCTATATGTACACCAAGTACGCCAAGATGGGACATCTGTTGCACGTCAAGGATTTGCGTAGAAAATATAAGGATATCAAACAATAACTTAAGATTATGAAAAGAATTGAAGGAAACTTTTCGGCTGCCGGCCAGAAGATAGGCATCGTGGCATCGCGTTTCAATGACTTTATCGTCGATCGTCTCATCGGTGGAGCCGAAGACTGCTTCGTGCGTCATGGTGGCAATAGTGACGACCTCACGTTGACCTACGTCCCTGGAGCATTTGAGATCCCGCTAGTGGCTTTGAAGATGGCCGAATCAGGCAAGTACGATGCAGTAGTCTGCCTGGGTGCAGTGATACGTGGCGCAACACCGCATTTCGATATGGTGGCCAACGAGAGCGCCAAGGGTATTGCAACAGCGAGCCTCAAGAGCGGTGTGCCTGTCACCAACGGCATACTTACCACCGACAGCATTGAGCAGGCCATCGAACGTGCCGGTACCAAGGCCGGCAACAAGGGTGCCGATGCCATGCTTTCGGCCATCGAGATGATCAACGTTGTCAAAGGTCTATAAGAATTCTGATTGGACATAAATCAAACGAAAAGGATGGAAGAAAGAAGTCACATTGGAGCCTCCAGCGTCCAGTTTGTCAACGATCTTATCAAGGACGTATGCCTCAATGGCAAGTCGCTGTCGAAGTTCCGCGGCGAGGTGAACAAGTATTTTCCAGGGAATGGCGATGTCTTTGGCCAAATCGAGGAGTTTGTCGATGTCGTGAAATCGGTGAAAAGTGGAGAAAAGGAGGTCGATGCCTCCTTCCTCGAACTGCGTACTCTGGCTCAGCATATCTACCTGACGAGCGACACGGTGAATGCTGTGGTCGAGCCACTCCGTTCGAAGGTGAAAAAGCCTGAGCCTGTTGTCGTCAAGCAGGGTACAACCAGTATTACGACTCAAAAGGCTCCGGCACCTGCGCCGGTCAAGAAGGGAAACAGCAAGAAGACCCTCTATATAGTCCTCTTCATCATCGTCGTATTGGTATTGTTGATCCTGTACTTCAATTCGAAGTAAGGAGGAGTTTCGGTGATTTATAAATTGAAGCATCATGGAAGAATTCTATGAGATGATCATGAGCCCCCACATCAATCTTGTGGGAGCTATCTACAAGATGCTGCTCAGTCTCGTGCTGGGTGGTATGATTGGACTGGAGCGCCATCATAAGGGGCAATTCGCAGGTATGCGAACCTTCTCCCTGATTTGCATGGGCGCTACGATGGCAATGCTTGTGTCGATTTATATCCCTCAGGAGTATTTGGGCCTCAAGAATGGCGACCCTGGACGCATCGCTGCCCAAGTCGTATCGGGTGTGGGTTTCCTGGGTGCAGGTGCCATCATCCAGATGAAGGGCTCGGTGAAGGGTCTTACTACAGCAGCTGGCATCTGGATGACTGCTTCCATCGGCTTGGCCATTGGAGCAGGGATGTATATCATCTCGACGGTGGCCACACTGCTTATCATCATCGTCCTCTCGTATGCCGACCGTTATGTGACGCGGTTCATTCGTGCAGGTGAGAGCAAGATCATCCGTGTGAAGGTCTCGGGCATCGTCAATGATATAAGCACCTTCCGCAACATGCTTCAAAGCTACAGCATCCACATCTCCGACGAGTTTCTCCGCTTCAATTACACCGAAGGGCAAACTGTCATCAACTTCGTGGTCGTTTCATACGGCAAGCCCAACTACGTAGCTCTCTTCAATGAGATTCACCAATTGGGCAATGTGGCTTCGGTGACTCTTTCCAACGAACTGAACAATTAAGGGGGCTCTTATCCTTTCATTTTGTAATGATGGATTACCGAAAGGCCCTTGTTGAGGTTTAATAATTGACTTTTTGCCATTTTTTGCCCGAATTATTTTGCCAATTCAAGGAATTGCATTTAATTTGCAACAAGAAACTAAAGTACTATGCATTTCCCAGCCTGCTTTGTAGAGCTTCCGTGCCATGAGGTTGCCGCTCGCGCACCCTTCTACCTTGCTGCCGAGGAATGGATAGCCGGCCATCTGCCTGCCGACAATTACCTCTTCACGTGGCAGTTGAGCCGCACCGTGGTAATGGGTCGTAACCAGGTGGCCCATCAGGAAGTGAACCTTGACTTCTGTCGTGAGAATCACATCGATGTCATTCGCCGAAAGAGCGGGGGAGGTGCAATCTTCGCCGACGAGGGCAACATCATGATTAGTTTTGTTACCAGCCAAGGTAAGGTGGAGCCTATCTTCATGGAATATGCCACCACTGTCTCACGAAGCCTGAACGAATTGGGTGCACATACAGAGGTTCACGGTCGCAACGATGTCATCCTCATGGGCAAGGGAAAGGTTTGCGGAAATGCCTTCTATCGTTTGGTTGACCGTAATATCGTGCATGGAACGATGCTTTACGACACCGATCCGCAGTTGATGCAGGGTGCGTTGCATTCCAATCCACAGAAGCTGCAGGCCAAGGGCGTCAGCAGCATTCGTGCTCGTGTGGGAGTCCTGAAAGGCAATCTGAACGTGCCGTTGGGTCTCAGTGAAACTGAAGAAGTGGCATGGCTGAGAGACCAGTTACGCCAGAAGCTCACCGATCGCGCCATCCAGCTTCCTCTCTCGGCTATTTCAGAAATAAAGCAGATCGAGCAGGGATATTATGTCGAAGAATTCCTTTTAGGCAGTTCAGCACGCGACGAGGAGGTGCGAAAGGCACGCATCGAAGGGTGCGGAACGCTTGAGATACATTTCGAACTGAAAGGTAGCTTGATACGGAAGGTGCGTCTCACGGGAGATTTCTTCGAGACGTCTGATGCGCAAAAGGCTTTTGCCAAAGCTTTTGAGGGTATTCCTTTCACCAAAGAGAGTCTCATAGAGGCAATGGGTCGGCATCATCCCGAACGATCTATACGCAATCTCAATCAAGAACAGCTGATCAGCATGATTTGAATGAACCACAACTTTACAAATTATATCTATGGAAGATAAGAAAACATGTCTTTATGACCGTCACGTGAGCTTGGGTGCCAAGATGGTCCCCTTCGGTGGCTTTGTGATGCCACTTCAGTATTCCGACATCGCCGACGAGCACATCGCAGTCCGCACCGCTTGTGGCGTGTTCGACGTGAGCCACATGGGTGAGGTGCTTGTCACCGGACCTGAGGCCGAGCGCTTCGTGCAGCATATTTTTACCAACAATGTGGCTGGTGCCCCCGTTGGCAAGATTTTCTATGGCATGATGCTCCACGAGAATGGCGGCACTGTCGATGACCTTCTGGTTTATAAGGAGGCCGACGACCGCTTCTTCCTGGTCATCAATGCAGCTAATATCGATAAGGACTATGCTTGGATTGTTGAGCAAGCCAAGGCATTCGACGTCGTTACTGAGAACCAGAGCGATTATTATGGACAGCTCGCCGTACAGGGTCCACAGTCCGAACGTGTAGTCGAAGAGGTGCTGGGGTTGCCTTGCGCCGAACTCGTCTTCTACACCTTCAAGAAGTTGGATGTCGGTGGAGAGACCATCATCATCAGCCGTACTGGTTACACAGGCGAGGATGGCTTTGAGATCTATGGCTCGCACGCCTTCACTGTGGCTCAATGGGACAAGCTCATCGAGAGCGGTCGCGTGAAGCCATGCGGATTGGGTTGCCGCGACACTTTGCGCTTCGAGGTGGGTCTTCCACTCTATGGCGACGAACTCACCGACGAGCTAAGCCCTATTGAGGCAGGCTTGGGCATGTTCGTGAAACTCGATAAGGAGGAATTTGTCGGCAAGGATGCTTGTGCAAAACAAAAGGCCGAAGGCGTAACCCGCAAAGTGGTAGGTATTGAGCTCGAAGGACGTGCTATCCCACGTCATGGCTACGATGTGGTGGTGGGTGACGAAGTGGTCGGTACGGTTACCACTGGTTACAATTCCATCTCGACAGGCAAGAGCGTCTGCATGGCCCTTGTGAAGATCGAGTATGCCAAACTGGGCACCCCAGTGCAAGTGCGCATCCACCGCAAGCTCCAGCCGGGAGTAGTGGTCAAGAAGAAATTTTACGAGAAATCATATAAGAAATAAAAATCAAAACCTCAAGAAAAATGGCAAAAGTTATTGAAGGCCTCTTTTATGCAGAGAGCCATGAGTATGTAAGAGTGGAAGGCGAGTATGGCTATGTCGGCATCACCGATTATGCACAGTCTCAGTTGGGCAATGTGGTATATGTTGATATGCCGGAGGTTGACGACGAAGTGACTGCAGGCGAGGAGTTCGGTGCTGTGGAGTCGGTCAAGGCTGCCAGTGACCTATTCTCTCCCGTTTCTGGAACCGTCGTCGAAATCAACGAAGCTCTCGAAGAGCAGCCCGAGCTGATTAACGCCGATGCTTTCGAGAACTGGATCATCAAGGTGAAGCTTTCCGATCCTTCTGAACTTGACAACCTCCTCGATGCCAAGGCTTACGAGGCAATTTGCGAGTAAATATGTATAAATACTTTCCCCATACGACCGATGACATTCAGCAGATGCTGGGTGTCATTGGTGTTCAGAGCCTCGATGATCTCTATGCCGAGATCCCCGAGGAATTGAAACTGAAACGCGATCTCGACATTCCTTCCGAGAAGTCGGAGGTCGAGGTGCGCAAGATCATTGGAGACCTGGCTGCCCAGAACAAACCACTCCTTTGCTTTGCTGGAGGTGGCGTCTATGACCATTATACGCCGAGCGTGGTTCCGTTCCTTGCCAGTCGCAGTGAGTTCTCGACCAGCTATACTCCCTATCAGGCAGAGATCTCGCAGGGTACCCTTCAGTACATCTTCGAGTATCAGACCATGATGGCTGACCTCACGGGTATGGATCTTTCGAATGCCTCGATGTATGATGGCACTACTGCCACTGCTGAGGCAATGATGATGTGTGTGGCTCAGGCCAAGAAGCGCAATAAGGTGCTCATCTCTACGACATCCAATCCTCAGGTGCTGCGCGTTGTCGAAACCTACGCCCATTATCATGAAGTAGAACTTGTGAAGGTGCCAACCAAGGACGGTGTTATGGACAAGGACATCGCCCGCGAACTCATCGAGAAGAACGACGTGGCAGGTCTTATCGTCAGTCAGCCCAACTATTACGGCATCGTCGAGGATTTCACCGGCCTTGCCGACCTATGCCATGCTCATAAGGCGCTCTTCGCCATCAATACGATGGCCAGTGCGTTAGGCGTGCTCCGTTCGCCAGGCGAATGGGGAGCTGACATCGCTTGTGGCGATGCACAGAGTTTGGGTATCCCGATGAACTACGGTGGTCCCTACATCGGCTACCTTTGCACCAAGAACGAGCTGGTGCGCAAGATGCCAGGTCGCCTCGTTGGAGCCACCACCGATGCCGACGGTCGTCGTGCTTTCGTGCTCACTATGCAGGCTCGCGAACAACACATCCGTCGCGAGAAGGCTACAAGCAACATCTGCACGGCTCAAGGTTTCATGTGTCTCTTCGTGGCCTCATATCTCAGCCTGATGGGCGAGAAGGGACTGCGTGAGGTCAATGAGCAGAGCTATGCCGGTGCTCATTATTTGCATGATGCACTGCTCAAGACCGGTAAGTTCGAGGATGCTTTTGGACCACAAACCTTCCTCAACGAGTTTACCGTGCGTGTCAAGGGTGATGCTAAGGCATTACGCAAGACTTTGGCCGAACGAGGTTTCCTCTTCGGTGTTGAAACCGAGGGTATGCCCGACTGCCTCACCATCGCTGTCACCGAAATGCGTTCGAAACAAGAAATTGATTCACTCATCTCAAATCTATAAAGGCTATGAACAACGTATATTATGGAAAACTCGTATTCGAGTTGTCAAAGCCAGGACGTGTAGGATATTCTCTTCCCAAGTCCGAGATCAGTGGATACAGTCTCAACGAATTGCCAGAGGTATTGAAACGTCAGGGCAAGACCATCCTTCCAGAATGTGACGAACTTACCGTGGTGCGTCATTACACAAACATGTCGAACAACAACTTCGGTGTCGATACGGGATTCTATCCATTGGGATCCTGTACTATGAAGTACAATCCGAAGATCAACGAGGAGCTTTGTGCCCTCCCTGCCTTCAATCGTCATCCTTCCACACCCGTGGAGTTTGTGCAGGGTAGCCTGAAGGTATATGATGAGGTACAAAAGACGCTGTCAGAGATTTCTGGTCTTTCGCGTTTCACCCTCAACCCATACGCAGGTGCTCATGGCGAGCTCACGGGCTTGATGGTAATCAAGGCCTATCACCAGCAACGTGGCGACAACGCCCGTACCAAGATCATTGTGCCCAATTCGGCGCATGGCACCAACCCAGCTTCTGCAGCTGTGGCTGGCTTCAAGGTGGTGGAGGTGAAGAGTCTCGCTGATGGCACGGTCGATGTGGAGGATCTCAAGCCGCTGCTTGGTCCCGATGTAGCTGGCATGATGATGACTAATCCGAACACCCTCGGTATCTTCGAGAGGAACATTCCCGTGATTGCCCGTCTCGTGCACGATTGTGGCGGCCTGATGTACTACGATGGTGCCAACCTCAACCCGATGCTCGGCGTTTGTCGTCCAGGAGATATGGGCTTCGACGTGATGCACATCAACCTGCACAAGACCTTCTCCACACCTCATGGCGGTGGAGGTCCAGGCAGTGGTCCCGTGGGTGTACGCAAGGGTTTGGAGCATCTGTTGCCTAACCCACAGGTAGAGAAGTTGGCCGATGGTACCTATTCGCTGCAATGTGGCAAAGATTCGCTCGGAAGTATCTCGACTTTCCTCAGCAATTTCACCGTCATCATTCGTGCTTACGCTTATCTGCTCTCACTCGGTAAGGAGAATGTCCCGATGGCCGGCAAACTGTCAGTGCTCAACGCCAACTACATCAAGGAGTGTCTCCGTAGTCATTATGAGCTGCCCATTGAGGGGCTTTGCAAACACGAGTTCGTCTTCGATGGTCTGCGTCCCGAATTCGGTGGCGACCATCACGACGACAGCCATGTCACCACACTTGATGTGGCAAAGCGTCTCCTCGACTACGGCTTCCATGCGCCCACCATTTATTTCCCGTTGCTCTTCCACGAGGCACTGATGATCGAGCCAACCGAGACCGAGAGCAAGGATACGCTCGATGATTTCATTGCTGTGATGAAACGTATAGCCGAAGAGGCGCGCGACGATCGCGAGATGGTCAAGACCGCTCCTCACCACACACCCATCCGTCGTCTCGACGATGTGAAGGCTGTCAGGGAGCCCAAGTTTACTTTCAAGAACCTTTGATTCCTTTTTCAATAACGAATCGCCATCAATTATCATGAATGAACTCAATCGATAATTTTGGTTCTGCGCTTATGAATGAAGTCAATCTGATCATTATCGGGGCTGGTCCAGGTGGCTACGAGACGGCTGTCCGTGCCGCCAAGGCGGGATTGAAGACCGTAGTCATCGAGAAGTCCGCGCTGGGCGGCACTTGCCTCAATGCAGGCTGTATCCCCACGAAGTGCTTGTGTCATTCGGCCGAAGTTCACGACGAAATTGTTGCCGCAGGTTATGCCGATGCTCCTGTCGATATCGCAGCCCTTGTGGCTCGCAATGACAGCGTGGTCGAGAAACTGCGAGCAGGTGTCGCCATGCTGATGAAGACGCCTGGCATCACGTTCGTCGAGGGCGAGGCTCGCTTTGTCGATGCCCACACGGTGGCTGTACGTAAGGTCGATGGGGCAGAGGAGCTATTCTCGGCTCCCAATGTCATCATCGCCACAGGCAGCGTGACTAAGTTCCTTCCTATTCCTGGTGCCCATGCCCAAGGTGTAATTACTTCGACCGAGGCTCTCAACCTCACAAGCCTGCCCTGCCGTCTCTGCATTATTGGTGGCGGTGTTATCGGCATGGAGTTTGCCAGCATCTTCCGTAGCTTCGGAGTGGAAGTCGAAGTGGTGGAGTTCATGAAGGAGATTCTTCCCGCTTTCGACCGCGATATCGCCAAACGTCTGCGCACTTCGCTCAAGAAGCGTGGCATCGGTTTCCATGTGGGTGCTGCCGCCAAGGCCATCTACGAAGGAACTCCGATGCGCGTCGAATATGAGGAGAAGGGTAAGGTTCAGTCGCTCGAATGTGACCTTGTCCTGATGGCTGTGGGTCGTGGTGCCAATGTTGAGGCCATCAATCTCGATGACATTGGCGTTGAGTATTCGCGTCGCGGTATTACCGTCGATGAGGATATGCAGACCAACATCCCGGGCGTTTATGCCATCGGCGATGTCAATGGTCTCTGTCAGCTTGCCCATGCAGCAACCTTCCAAGGTTATTGTGCACTTCAGCATATCCTTCATCCCGATGAAGCCAATCCTTATCGCGATGCCTTGAAAGTGATTCCTGCAGCGGTGTTCACAACACCCGAAGTAGCCATGGTGGGTCAGACTGAAGAGCAGCTTGCAGAAGCGGGAATTGAATACCGTGCTCATAAGGCATTCTATCGCGCCAACGGCAAAGCGCTCTCAATGGATGCCGACGATGGTTTGGTCAAAGTTCTTGTCAGCCCTGAGGGTACGATTCTTGGTGCCCATATCCTGGGCTCCCATGCCAGCGACATGATTCATGAAGTTACCGTTCTAATGCGTCGTGGAGGCACTATCCATGACATTTCCCAAACTGTCCATGCCCATCCTTCGCTCAGCGAGATAATTCTTGCTGCTGCCGAGGCATGAGGCCGTTAGTTAATTACACATATATATTATTTACATCGAGCTCACGTGGTTTTGACTACGTGGGCTCTTTCATTTCTCATCGAAAATAGGATAAGGCGAATCATAATGATAGTATTTCTGTCGGTCCACTGACATTTTGTATGCAATGCGTTCGGGAATAGTGTGCCATTGTTTTTTCAATTTGTTATTAATGCGTAAATATTGCTGTGTTTTTATAGGTTTTTCAAGAAAATTCTAGAAAAATAGTGTTTTTTTTCGAAAAAATCTTTCAAAAATGTTTGCCGTATCATTTTATTACATATCTTTGTGGCGTTTTTTACAAAATAATTACTACAACCTCAAAACTGATTCATTATGAGAAAAGGTTTATTATTTGCTCTTCTGATGGCATCTGGTATGCTGTCATTTGGTCAGAGTGACATCAGTAACAAGTTGTCAATCTCGACGCAGATGTTCATTGATGAGCGCGATGGTGCGCTCGAGTTGAAACGTAATGTTGACGCTGAGAAGCGTCTCGGCCTGGAGTTCGTGGGCAAGAGGCTCAAGGCAAACAAGAATGACGATCGTATCTATGCCGCTCCCGACACCATCGATGGTCGTGCTTATATCTCTGCCTTTATCCGTATGGACAACAATGCCGACGTCAAGATGCTCAACAGCAAGGGCGTCATCATCCAGAGCAGTTTCGACAATGGACTTTATACAGCCCTTATCCCAGTGAGCAGAATTGAGGAGGTGGCTCGCCTCAGTAACGTGAAGCGTATCAACGTGTCGATGCTGATGCGTCCGTTCACCAACAATGCACGTTCGGCTTCCAATGTCGATGATGTGCTCACCAAATCGGCCGATGCTGTAGCTCTCGGTCTCAGCCAGAAGTACGATGGTACGGGTGTCGTTCTCGGTGTGATTGATACGGGTATCGACTTTCAGCATATTGCCTTCAAGGATGCCAATGGTAACAGCCGCATCAAACGCGCATACGTTTATAATGGTTCGAGAGCTTCCGAATACTCTACCATTTCAAGCAGCAGCCCCACCACCGATGACAGCAGCGAAGACCATGGTACACATACCAGCTCTACTGCTGGTGGTTCCAGTGTCATCATCAGTGGCAATAATGTGACGGTTACCAACGACCATGCCAACGCTACCTATGGCGGAATGGCCCCTGGCGCCGACCTTTACCTTGCTGGCATCAATGGCCTGTCGAGTACCTACATGGCCAATGCGTTCCAGAAGATCTGTAACTATGCCGATGGCGTAGGCAAACCCGTTGTGATCAGCAACAGCTGGGGTTCGCAGTATGGCCCTCATGATGGCACAGGCGACTTTGCCGACATCACCGCACAGTATTTCGGCTCAAACCATCCCAACCACATCTGTCTCTTCGCAGCATCCAACGATGCAGGCAAGTCGAAGGACGGTGAGGGTGGCGGCTACCACGTGTCGGGAACGGCATCGAGCTCCAGTCCCCTCGGTTCTATCCTGCGTGCAGCTTCTTACTCCAACACCGATGCCGGTTACTATTATTATGGTATCATCGCCAACGCCTGGTCGCGCTCCTCGCTGGGTAGCGGCAGCCTCGCTTGTAAGATCTTTGTTCTTGATTCCAGCACAGGTGCCGTCAAGACTTCGGTGACGGTGACTCCATCCACCAGCGGAAGCACTGTGAGCGGTCTGTCGAGCTATTTCAGCGGCACGCTCTATGCCTACAAGGACTATGTCAGCTCCAACAAGAGCCAGATTATGCTCTACACCTCTGGTCTCACGTCTAGAAGCTATACGACAACTACCAAGAACGGTAGCACTTACTACAAGAGCAAATATACTCTTGCCGTGCAGTTCTATCCCACCAGTGGCAGCTGCACCATCGACGCATGGGGCGGTAGCTATGGTTACTTCACCAACTACCTCTCGACCAGTGGCTACACTTGGACCAACGGTTCTGACAACTCGTCGGTAAGTGACGAGGCTACCGATCCCAATGTCATTGCCATCGGCGCATACGTCACCAAGAACAGTGTAACCGACTACAACGGCTCTACTCACAGCCTGAGTTCGACCTATACTTTGGGTGACATCGCCTACTTCTCGAGCTATCAGGAGTCGGGACAAGGTCCAACGGGTAACATGGTTCCTTGGATTTCTGCACCAGGAGCCACGATCGCTTCTGCCGTCAATCACTATCACACCAGCGATAGCTACATCGACAATAGTTATGCCGACTATGGCATGTATCGTGTCAATTCCAATACCACAAATCCTTATGGCACGATGGAGGGCACGTCGATGGCAACACCAGCCGCTGCCGGTATCGTAGCCCTATGGCTCCAGGCTGCCACGGAGGCAGGCAAGACGCTTACCAATGCCGATGTCAAGACAATCATGCAGCAGACGGCCATCACCGACAGCTACACACGTGGCACCAACGGCTCTCACTTCGGTCATGGTAAGATTGATGCCCTCGCAGGCATTCAGCAGATTCTCGGCTCGACACCAGGACAAGTGGTTACTACGCCAGTCATTACGGCCAGTGCTTCCAGCCTCTCGTTTAGCGCCAATGCGGGTGAGACACAAACCAAGTCGGTTACCATCAGCGGTTCGGACCTCACGGGTGACATCACCGTAGCCGTCAGCGGCTCGGCATTCTCGGTCAACACTACCAGCATCTCTGCCACCCAGGCAGCAGCAGGTAAGGCTGTCAATGTGACCTTCACCGCACCCGCCACTGCAGGTTCATACTCGGGTGCCCTTACCCTCACAAGCGCATCGGCAGCAGCTGTCACCATCGCCCTCGCAGGTACATCGGTTGCACAGCAGCAGCCCGATCCTGATCCGGAACCTACCACGACCAAGGAGGTTTATAAGCTTGTGAGCAGCGTTACTTCAGGCAAACAGTACATGATCGTCAACAGCAATGATGTGGGTGCGGCAAATGCTATTGCCACCAATGCAAGCCACACTGTCACCAACAGTTCTATCAGCATCAAGAGTGGTGACGACGGCAATGGCAACACCATCAAGTACATCGAAGAACCCAGCTCGTACGCTCTTTGGACTTGTGGCACGAGCAGTTCGAGCAAGACGTTCAAGAATGGTAGTTATTATCTCTATCACAAGAACAACAAGCTCTCGATGAATACTTCGACCAGCTATGCCAAGTGGACCGTTGGTTCGAGTGCAACTTCACTCTACTATTCGAGCGGCGGCAACAAGTATCTTGCTTACAGCAGTAGTTGGACCATCACGTCGACCTCTTCGAAGGTTTATTTCTATGAGAAGACTACCATCACGGTGCCTGGTGAAGGCGGGGGCGATGATCCCGTCGTTCCAGATCCTGCACTCAGTGTTTCGAAGTCTTCGCTCAGTTTCAGCACCGAAGAAGGCACACCTGTCAGCCAAACCTTCACCCTCACGGGTGCAAACCTCACACAGAACGTCAGCGTTAGCCTCACCGGAGGCAACGGCGCATTTACTGTAAGTCCTTCGACTATTTCGGCCAGCGCTGCTCAGGCAGGTGCTACCATCACTGTAACCTTCAATCCTGCATCCGCTGGTAACTACAACGGCAGCGTTACCTTCACCAGCGGCAGTGCTTCGGCTAGTGTTACCCTTTCGGGCAGTGCAACAGCAGCCCCCGAACCCGAGCCGGAACCAGCAGGCGGCACAGCTTCTGATTCTTATCTCAACCTCCATAAGTACAGCACCATCAGCGATGCAGGCTACAGCGGTGTGAATGCACTCTATGCCTACACTGAGAAGTCCGACGGTTCGGCATGGATCACTGTTCCAGCTTATGGCGCCTACAGTTCGAGCAGTTACCAGGGCTGGATCTCTTACAGCAGCAACAGCACAGTACGCACCACCTGGAGCAGCTATGATGTCTTCAAGGGCTATTCGAACTGGTTCTCTAAGAGCTCGTCATCGCGTGCCATTACTTCAAGCTCCAGTGGCACGGCTACCCAGAACTACTTCGTAAGCAACCTCACAGCTGTGAAGGTCTATGGTTACAACCCGAGCTCGTGGTTTAGCAGTCCTTCTACCACCATCAACGTCTATGAGTGTACGGTATCTTCCAACGGCTCTGTATCGGCATCGTCATCAGCTGTGGCTACTGGTTCGTACAGCACAGCGGGCAACAGCTTCGTCATCACACTCGACAACCTCGATGCCAGCAAGGTTTATAAGGTGGTTGTGAGCGTCAAGAAGTCGTACTTCTATGAGATCGCCTTCCAAACCACGCAGTCGGCAATTGATGGCAACAGTAACTTCAACGATTGGGGTACCTTGGGCATCGGCACCATAAATACTGACGAGGACGAGACTCGCATCTTCACCATCCATGGCCAGTATGTAGGAAGTGATATCCAGTCGCTCGAAAAGGGCATGTACATCATCAATGGTAAGAAGGTGATGATCAAATAATCTACAATAGTTCCTGAACAATAATTGAATTTAGGGCGTGCCATAGGTCTTTCCCGACTTGGCACGCCCTAAATTTTTTTAGAAAAACGGCAAGCATTCTGTCGGCTGACAAAATGCTTGCTACGATTATTCGATGGTTTTGTAAGGAGGCTACGCAGGATTTATTGCGAGCGACGATTCATTTGCTTTGGAGCAGCCTTGTTGCCTTTGGTAGATGCAGCACCTGCTTGCTTGCCGCCTTTGCCCTTAGGACCATTCTGAGCTCCTTTGTTCAGGAAGTTCTGCCAGGAATTATCTTTCATAACAAATTCAATTAACAATTAATTATTTACAAATAAATATGAATAATTAGTCATTGTTGCTTCATTGGAAGCGCCGCGAAGATAACAATTATTTTTGATTCTTCCAAGCTTCTTGGGAAAAAAAGCTCAAATAGGCTGGAAAAAGCAGAGTTATTGAGGAGAAATGCAACGTCCCGCTTCCTCAAACCGATTCAGTCATCTAGTGACTCAAGGCAGGAAGGTACGCAGCCATTGGCCCAGTTCGCTGACGTATTGTGGTTTGTAGAGGAAATTGTCGCGCCAGCACCAGCCGTGACCACCCACGGGATAGAGGTGCATAGTGGCTGAGACACCATGGGCTACCAACGCGTTGTAGTATTCGATGCTGTTGCGCACGGGTACCAGGTCATCATCACTGCTTGCAAGGATGAAAGCGGGCGGTGTGTCGGCTGTGACCTGCAGCTCATTACTGTAGCTTTGGACGAGTTGGGCCGGTGGGTTGTCACCCAACAGGAAATGGCTCGACCAGAAGTGAGTATAGGCGGGATCAAGCGTGATGACGGGGTAGAAGAGGATCTGGAAGTCGGGACGGTCGGCGGGCTTACGATAATGGGTGGCTGCGGTGGAGGCGAGGTGTCCGCCTGCCGAGCAACCTTGTACGCCGAGCTTATGGATGTTCCACTCGTCGCTGTGTTCACGCATGATGCGCATGGCCTGCTGCACGTCTTCGAGGGGCACCTGGGGATGGGCGTTGGGCAATCGGTATTTCAGCACGGCATAGACGATGCCCTGCTCTTTGTACCAGGCTGCGGGCAGGTGTCCTTCGTGCCCGTACCATACGCCACTGTAACCGCCACCTGGTATGGCGAGTACAGCAAGCCCGCATGGATGCTCTGGCAGATAGACTGAGATATCAGGGTCGCTGGGGTGCTCGTAGTGGGTGCCGTAGTCTTTTTCAGGTTCTGTTTCGCCGTTGTCAGTGGGTGCGCCATTGGGCCATAGTTTGATCACGAGGTCGGGATGCCACGTCTGGCCTTGGAGACCAAATGCCATGCTTATCGCTATGGCAAGAGTTGAGAAAAGGTGTTTCATCTTTTTGTAGTAATAGGTAATGTTGACGGCACAAAGATAGCAAGAAATATGATTGGATGGCATCCTCTTGTCCTAAAAAAAGCTAAATTAGCCCAATAATCGTTTCTCTATCGTCGATTTTTTTGTATTTCACAGAAAAAGTCTATACCTTTGCCCAGTTTTTAAGAAGAGAACTACATGACACCAGCACTTCATCACCTCATAATTCTTGCAGTTGCTTTATTTGGAGCAAGTGGCTTGGCTCAAACGAGGCAGTCCGCCGCAAAGGATCCAGATCCGCGTAAGGCTGCGGTCTATACCCCCTTAGTTCCGAAGGAGGAACGCGGCATCTATGGCAATTGGACAACAGCATCGCGTTCGGACACCATCCGCTATACGCAGGCATACATTTACGAAACTGTGGCCGATCTGGCTGCTAGTACCAATTTGAAGAAAGGTGACGTGGCCATCACCAAAGGCTTCTACGAGGCGGGCGATGGTGGAGGCAGCACCTACAGTATCAAGGGACGTCTTGATGCTTCGCTGCTCGTTTATGATGATCAACACAACGTGGAGGGTTATGCCTATGACCTGACGTGGCGTGGACAGGTGGGTAACCATCAGACGGCTTATCTCGACACCGCTACGCTAATTCGTCTGGCCAATACCGAAGCCGAACTATACGCCGACCTCGTGGTTCCTGCCAACGGTGAGATAAGTTTCCTGCAATTGGGTGCACGACGCAAGACGGCCGATGCTCACCCCGATAATATGCCTTTTATGGTGAAATGGATGGCGTTTCTCGACCGACATGCCACGACCTACGACTTGATGCTACCTTTTGGAGCCTATGCCTTCTCACCTACATTAATTGTGCGTAAGGGTACCGCGTTTTCGGCCTTGGGCATTAGCATACGCGGCACGAAGATGCAGATGAATGCCTCGGGTGCTCGCATCCTCCCTTACCGTAAGTCGCAACCCTATCTGTTCCGATTGGGTTGGCTCGAAAAGGACAAGGTTGTCTTCATGCGTGGCTGTAAGGTGTGCGATCTTGGCTTCACAACAGGTACCGAGTCGATGGTCGATATGGGGTTTGTCCCCAAGTATGGCGAGGAAATCACCCACCGTACCTATCGTTATGTCACCAAGGCTGCCTTATGGCTCGACTGCTGTCCATACGGCCAGTTCGACGGGCTCTATTTCCAGCACGTCAAGGGTACGTGTGTCCTCCTACGTCGATGTTATGAGAGTCATTTCGGCTATACCAATGTGCGGAATTGCGGAAGGATAGGTGCTACAGGTAAGGCTGCTCCGCTCTTCCTCTTTGACCCTCCTGGACCGAGCGATGTTTCGGCCTGCTATTTCTATTACTTCAATTTCGAAGCATGTTGTGGAACGTTCTTCTATGGCAAGCCCGGCAAGATGAACTTCACGCATTGCGAGTTTGGAGACATACAGGTGGAAGGATCTTGTCCCAAGCAGAGCGGAACAGAGGTCATCAAGGGTGCTTCATCAAGCATGAAATACGACAGTGACGAAGGCTACTCCCCACCCAAAGGTGGAGGACGACTTTACAAGTGGTTTATATTCGGGGGTAGTATTGGCTTCCATGACATCACCGTTCAGTCGGTGTCGGTCTCCAATTTCGGCAACGGCCTGAAACGTTATCGCACCTATTGGAGGAATAGCGAGGGCAACATCATCGATATAGATGACAACATCATCACGAGTGGCTATGTGGAGGAGGACGGCAAGATTTATGCAGTCGATGCCGAAGGCCATAAGATTACAGACTATTACCGCTATTATGCAATCGTCGGAGTGGGTGATGATGGAACTGCGTTACCAAAGACAGCCACCGTCATCAATCTCAATTCGGTCTATCTGCAGCGACAAGGAGGCATGAACAAGGCCGTTGGCCCCTGGGTGGTCTATGCCAAAGGTCGTGGAGCTTACCATAGCATTGCCGTGCAGCAGACCTGGGGACGCGGAGAATACCCCTTCTATCTCGAAGGCGCTCCACCCATCAAATGTGCCAAACATGAACTCAACGTGCCGCGTGCCGTAAGCGCTGTCGATCTGATCAAATCGAGCGAAAAAAACAAGACGTGGATCTACACCAAGGAAGGTGCATCCACGCCCTACGGAATGACCGTGCATAGAAAGGATTTGACGCAGTCGCTGATCTTTACGGCTAAGCCTGGGGTACGCTATGGCGCGCGTGTCTATGTGCCTCAAAAGATCTATGATGCCCTCCCCACCGACAGCGAGGGACACAAAGTGTTCACTTGGGCGACCGACAAGTCGGCGCACGTCTATATCGGTACTGATAAACCCGTTTTGAGCGACAAGTCAAAGTACGTGGTTCCCAAGAGTGGATGGACCTTCATCCAGTTCCCCGACTTCAAACTCGCATCGCCCCAGTCGATCTATTGGAAAGGAAATGCCGCACACGATTCCTTCATGCGCGGCATTTATGTGGATTATATTTATGAGTATTGAGTGTTAAGGGGAGACCCTCTCGGTCCCCCTGCTTAGGGGGAGGGCTTGCTTGTCGGGGCTTGGTTCTTCCCCCTAAGCAGGGGGGATTAGAGGGGGTCTGGGTTTTGATCAGAAGCTCCACTGGGCGGTGGCGATGACAGCGCTGAGGTCACTGTGGAACATATCGTGCCAGTGGAGACCAAGGGAACGATTCGATCCAAACCGCTTAGTGACCTCGAATCCCCCATAGAAGGGCTTGTCGTCATAGTTGTTCACCCGATAAGGCATGTCCTTGGAATACCAGATCCATCGTGCACCTATCAGCCATTGATTTGGCAGGGAGAGTTTGGAGGCAATTCGCGCGTCGTGATAGGTTGTGCGTTCAGCATCGGAAATTGCAGTATTTTTGATGGAGTAGAGGTTATAGCCTACCGTAAGTGAAAGATTTCCTACCTTGTAGTAGATGGAAGCATCGACCTTGTAGTACTTGTCATCTTCGCTGGTGGTGTAATAGCTGCCGTTGGCCTTGGCCGTGAAGTTGCGTTGCGTGTAGCCGTAAGCGACTTTGAACTGATTGACTCGCGTCTCCTCAAGATCGGCCTCGCCTCCGATGAATGTGCCGGCGGTGTTGGGCCACAGTTCGATGAATACGTCGAGGGCGCTGGGGTTGGTGAATTTGCGAAAGTAGGCGAGTTGGAACTGATGGTGTGGGTGTGGGGTAAACACGGTGCTCAGCTGGAACATGTTGCGCGTGGAGTTCTTCGACCATCCGCCAGAATATCCGTTTTGGTTGTAGTAGTAGAACAACACACGGTCGCCGATGGTAAAGAGCAGAGGACCTCGCTTGTAGTTGAACAGCAGATAGACATCGTGGTGAAAAATGTGGTATTCGCTCTCTTCATCGAATGCCAGTCCAGTCTCATTGTGTTGATTGATGGCATAGTCCTGGATATTGTAACCCGCTTCAACTCCGGTCATCATTTTCAGCCCTTTGACGGACGGAATAGGAGTGTTCAGTTCGAGTAGCCAGGCCGGGAGGTCATAGCTGTTGCGGATGATGCGGTGTTCGTTGTCACGGATGGCGAATTGCTCCAAAGGATTGTTCTCACGGGTATAGGTAAGCATGGTGAGCAGCTCGGTGCCCAGCTGGTTGAAGGTGTGGAACCATCTCGAACGGATGAGAAACATCTCTTCGCGCAGGTTTTTGCGGAGGTTTTCGGAGGGCGTATTAGTGTTCTTGTAACTCTGGTTGACGTATGAGCGAATTACATCGCGATCGGTCAGCCTGTTTGTCATCTCGGCATGCAGGTACTGCTGATCCTTGTAGATGCCCTTGACATCGGTGCGGTTGAACTGGGCGTTGACGAAGACATCGGTGTCGTCGTCGCCGTAGCGGATGTTGGCCGTGCCGCTCAACTGATGGTCGGTGGCATATTGAAGGACGGTATAGCCATGAGCACCATCTTCGGTTTCGCGCAGGTTGATATCGATGACGCAACCTTCGCCCGTGCGACCTTTTGCGACACCGGAGTTGTCGCAGATTTGTATCTTTTTGATGATACTGGCCTTTATTTGCGACATAAGCAGGCGGCTGTCACCCGAGATGGCCACGTTGTCGAGTCGTAGCTGATAGCTGCCCAACAGGTTGTCGTATCCGCCGATGAGCAATTCGGGATACATCTGGAGGATACCCATCAGTGTCTCGTCACCTTGCAGGTCAAGCCGGTCTGGATAGATGATGGTTCTATCACTGAGCATCTCGATGGCCGGCTGTTGTGCAGCAAGGTTGAACAGCAAAGGACAGAGGGAACAGATTAGCGTGATAGCTTTTTTCATGATATGCGTCCATTTGTGTGATTATTCACTCCGCTTGCCTTTATTTATAGAAGATGCGGGCACGATAACTTATCGTGACTTTTTGATTGTCGCCTTCGATAGAGAGCCTGTCAAAGGTGAGAATGACGGAGTCGCCGCGTTGCTGTTCGCTGAAATAGAGGGGATGGGTGTCGATGCCTTGTTTCTTTTTTCGTTCAAACTCGTTCAGATTGATTTGGAAGGTGAGCTTCTCTTCAACCATTCCTTCGGCGATGAGGGTAAAGATGCTGTCGTTGATGCTTCTGTCGGACGGTTCGTAATAGTTGCGATCCTTCGAGAACAGACATTTGTAACCCTGGGGAAGCAGGACGTAGTCGTTGGATTTCCGATAGGAGAAAATCTCCTTTTCCTCTTCTTCTTCTTTCGAAGGTGGAGTCCACCACATCGGGATGTCGTCGTCGAGCCACACAGAGGTCTGATCCTTGTAGTTGTTGTCGAGGTACCGCAGTTGGTCGCGTGTGCGAAGGGCAACGTCTTCGGGCAAAGACTGCATCCACTGTTTGTACTCGTCGCTCGTCATTGGCAGGTGTTCGGGCTTGTATTGTGCCATGACGTCGCTGATCTGCTGCTTGTAGTGACGTTTGACAATCTCGCAATAGTTCATCGGCTGTGCAGAGGTGAGCAGGAGGATGGCACCGAACGAAAGAGGTATCCAATGGATGCGACGCGCCTTGGATAAATAAAGTCCGATACATACGATGTAAAACCAGAGGTTGAGCGTGAGGATATACAGGCGGTTGACGGTGATACCATAGTCGCTGAACCTTCGTACAATGCCGACAGTCATGAGGATGACCAGAGGCAGGGCAAGGATGGGGAACCAACGTACCACCCAGCGTTCGAACGTCTTGGTGTCTTCGCCTCGCATGGCGGGATAGAGGAGGAACTCGATGGCGATGATGCCGAACATCATGGTGGAAACGAGCCACGAGATAGTGCCCTTGGGTAGTTCCCAATTGACCAAGATTGTGGCCAGATAGCCGTAGAGTACGAGCATATAGCAGGCCACGAGAGGGATGAACAGATAGCGGGTGGTGCCGGTGAGGAATCGGGAGGTGACGATAGACTCGTCGTGCTTGCTTTCCCCTTCTGGAACACGGGCAAGCAGCAGGAGCAAGGGCAGCAGCAACCCGGAAAGGATGGCGACCGAGGCGAACAGTTTGCTGTCTATTTCGATATTAAACAAGCTTTGAATGCCTGCCAACAGTCCTTCGATACCCGCAGTCATTACGCTACCTATCAGGAATGAAAGCACCAGAGCAATGATCATACGTCGGGTGAAGTTCCAGGCTTTCACGTCGTTCTTTTCCTTATAGAAGGACAGGAAGAGGATGCCGAGGATCAGCGCCACATAGACGGCTGAACGTGCGATGTAAAGCTCGTCGTTGAATTTCGTGCTGACTGTATTCCATAGAATGATAGCATCGATGAAAAGCAGGGCATGGGCAGCGATGGTAACTGTCCACATCACTTTCGGGCGATGATATTCCTCAGCCCACAGCGACAGCATCAGCGAGAGCAGGAAGCCTGCCGTGAGGTAATAGACGGCCACGCCACGATACTCTTCGCGCCACACCATGATGATGAGGGCAAAGGCTAGTAGAAAGGCGAAAGCGCACGCTGCGGGGAATCGACGGGTGACGTTGACCATCGATTCTCGCAGCGCTTTGATGGATAGGAAATTGTTCATTGTTCTTTACTTAACCGTGATACGATATGCCCGTGTGTGAGCCACGTATTCAGGAGCGTAAGCACACTGGGCGGTAGTGATGCCCGAGAGGTATTGGCCTATGCGATCGACGCGGAATTCGATGTCGTAGGTCGTTGTGCCCTTGGTGAAGGCATCGAAGAAGATATCGGTCGAAGCGTCGTGCATGCTGACGTAACCTCCTCGGCCATTCATCCAACGATAGCCGGATATCTGACTGACGGGTTCGAAGCAGGCGGGACGCTGGGCACGTATCTGCACGAAATCCATGTCGCGGTCGGCGGTGATGATCACGCGGAGCGTCACCTTGTCGCCTACCTTCAGCGTTTCGGTCTCGGGATTGAAGTCCTTGCCGTCCTTCATAAACTTGATTGTCACCTTCAGCTCGCCTGTCGTTTGATTCTTCAGGCGATCCATATCCTCGAGGAACTGTGCATAGAGGGCACCCCACGAGATGACGGGGAGCTCGTTGGCTGGAGCATTGCTCTTGATGGTGAGGTCGTGGATAGGCGATGCGGTGATGGCATCATCGACATTGGTGCGCACGTAGCCGAGTTGTTCGGCCAGGAAGCGCGTAGTGTCGATTGGAGTGGGAAGCATGCTGCTGTCGATGCTGAACGAACGTTGCAAGGTCTGCGGACGTGCGGAGACCTGCTTGCCGCTGGCTTCGGCACCCGTGAGTAGGAAGTCGAGGGCCGAAAGCGTGTTCATCTCGTTGTCCCAAATCTGTGTCTGCTTCTGGCGCAGCAGCCATACCTGCATCTCATTGAGGAGCTGCTCCTTGTCGCTGCGTGACGATTGGCGAATGGCACGCATGGCAGCGAGCTGGGTGGGGATACGGTAGTCACGCCATGAGTAGTAGGCTTGGTCGGTGGCGTAGTAGCGTCCCATGCCGGGCTTCGTGATGGTGTATTCGACAGCCGACTCCAGGAAGTCGTCGGCACTTTGGGTATGGCCGAAGGTGCGCAGTACGCAGGCTGCTACAGTGCGACCGTGGATGGTGAGGTCGCGCACGTTCTTCTCAATATCCTTCAAGTATGCTTCGCGCATGGTGCCCACTTTCTTGCTGACCTTATGGTCGGGCACGAGCGAGCTGATATAGAGGTACTGGAGAGTGTTGTTGCTGGCATTGATGGGAAGCTTCTTGCTGATGCAGTACTCGTAGTGTTCGAGTTCCTTCTCGTCGAGGAAGCGCAGGCCTTGTTCGAGCATCTTTGCTACATCGTCCAATCCTTCCTTGCCTTCGGCATTGATCAGCATGGCAAGGTCTTCGCAGATGGCGAGCGTCATATAGTAGCTGCCCTTCATGCCTTCGAACCAGCTCCATGAGCCGTCGCCGAGCTGCAGTTTCTGGAGGCGTGTGCGCGCCTTTTCGATACGCTCATCCATCAGACGATCGTTGAAGAGGTCGAGCATACGGGTACGCTGTTCGGCTTCCAGCAAGGCATCGTTGACCCATGGGGATTCCTTGAGCACAATGTCTCGCAGGTCCTCGTTGCGGTCGAGTTGGCTCTGCTGGTCGGTGCCTGCCTTCCTGGCAGCATTCAATGCATCCTCGAAGCCCGGGATGCTCTGTGCGATGCGGCGAGCCACAACGTTGGCATAGAGCGAGGCAGCATACCAGGTGGCGCAGTCGTAGGTGGGCAGTTTGATGGCATCGAGGGCCGAAATGACGGTCCACTCGGGACGGTCGGTGTATTCGAAGAGCAGGCGCTTGTGGGTGGCCGTGGCGCTGCCGTCGTTGAAGAGGCTGCTGATGTCGATGTGCTTCTCCTGCTCGTCGCGTGTTACGTAGAACGGGATGGCTTCGGTGACGTACTTCTTCGAGGTAAGCACAGGGAGGTAGTTGCGTTCGCCGTCGGAGAAGTCGCCGCTCACACCGCTCACTTCGCAGATGAGCATCGGGAAGCGGTCGTCGATGTCGATGTCGAAGGTGACCGCAGTGGTTTGACCCACGCCGACTGTGAAGGGTTGCGTAGCGTTATAGACTTCCTGTTCGGTTTCGGCATCGAGCAGACGCAGGCGTGCCGTGCCGCTCAGCGGCTGATCGCCCTGGTTGATGATGCGCGAGGCGATGGATGCTTTGTCGCCCTCACGTACGAAGCGCGGCAGGTTAGGTTGCACCATGAAGTCCTTGCGGCTCACGGCGGTGGCAAGGATATGGCCATAGTTGACATCCTTGTCGTGCGCCAGGCCGAGGAACTTCCATTCGGTGAGGCTTTCGGGCAGGGTGAAGCTGATGCTGACGTTGCCGTTGGCATCGGAGAGGAAGTGGGGATAGAAGAAGGCGGTCTCGGCAAAGTTGCTGCGCAGCTGCGGGGCGGGTGAGGTGCCTCCAGCTTCGGCTTCCTGCTGGTAAGCTTCTTCTTCTTCGGCCACCACGTCAAAGGCGGTGGCAGACTTCGCCATGGCCATGTTTGCGACGGGAGACTCCATCTCCGCGACTTCCATATCGTCTTGGACGGGAACCAAATCATAATCGACAGCCATCGTCTCATATACTGCACCTGGTGCTGCACCAAGAGCGGCTCCACGCACCAGCATACGGCGATTGCGACGCCAGCGCTGATGGATGTACTCGGTGAGCTCATCGTAGCGACGGTTGCGTATCGACTTGCCACTGAAGGCACGGGTGGCATGTACGCTCGTGCCGTAGTTGGGACGTGAGGTATTGTTTTCGAACGAACGTATCAAGCGCGGGAACGACAGCGAGAAAGGCAGGGAGTGGAAGGCAAACTGATCGAGCGATGCGTCGTACATCGTGGCAAGAAGTTCGGCTCCGACGACGGGCTTGCCGTCGAGGCCTTGGATGGTGAGTGTCCATGTCTCATCCTGTCCGGGATAGAGGCGGTCGCGGAATGTGCTCCAGGCAAGCTTGAGCTGCTTTTCGGGACGCACGTAGGTCAATGTGGCCGATTCGTTGCGTACACTTCCGTCGCGGGCATACCAGATGAAGAGCCTGACACCATCGCCGTAGCTTGCATCGTAAGGGATGGTGAGACGATAGAGTTCACGTCCCAGTTCGAGGCTGCCGCGTTCCACGATGCGTGTGTTAGAGAGTATCATATAGCTCACATAGACATCTTTTTTCGTGGGGCTGAAGATCACCTCGGCAGACTTGTCTTCGGAGAACTCGTTTTCGGTGACGTGGAAGAAGCCGTTGGCGAAGCGTGTGCGATCTTTCTGTGTCTCGTCCGACTTCATCTTGCCGGGAAGGAGCGGGATAGCGGCTTTCGAGTCGAAGAAGGAGACATTCGTGTAAGCGCTGATGCCTGTTGGCTGCCCTCCCTCGTCGGTAGCGTAAGCTTTGATGTTGTATTCGCCGGGGAGCAAGGATGGCAATTCGATGGGAACGCCAGCTTGGAAGTTGCCCTTGTGAACGACGGTCTCCGAATTGTCGTTGCTTGGTTTTACTTCAAAGAAGCCCGATGCCTTGACATCCTCGCCATTGGCATTGCGCGCCTTGATGACGATGTGTTCCGAACCGCTGAAGTCAAATGGACTATTGGCGCTGATGCTCAAGCTGTACGGCTGGCGCGATACGGCCGTGGCGTAGGAGGCGCTGTGTGTCTCACCTGCCATGTCGGTGACGTCGAAGGTGACGCGATAGCGCAACATCTGGTCGTTGTAACCCTCGTCGAGCTTCTTGGGGTCGAGGTAGAGGGGGATGGTAATGCGGCCTGCATCGTCGGTCTGTCCTTCACCTTCGCTGAGCTCTTCCCAACTTCCAAAGTGCCAGAACCAGAAACTGCATTTGGCTGTCTCGATACGGTATTTTACCTGGGCACCCTGTACGGGCACGTCGGTGTAAGTCTTGGCTACGGCCTCGACTTCAATGGTGTCGCCGATCTTGATCTCACGTCCTCCGGCATCGGCTGCCTTGGCGGTGACGTCGAAGGTGGGTCGCTTGTATTCCTCGACACGGAAAGAGACGCTGCTGTGGTTGTTGTCTGATATGGAGAACATGCCTGGCAACCTGTCGGTGGGGATGACGAAGTCGCAGTCGTAGCTGCCGTACTCGTTGGTCACAACATCGCGTGTTTCGACCTTCTTGCCGTTTGCATCGTTAAGGGTGATGGTGAACTTACGGTCGGGTGCCACCTGGGTGTGGTCGCCGAGTTGTTTATAGACGATGGCCGAGACGTGGACGGTTTGTCCCGGACGATAGATGGCGCGGTCAGTGAAGAGATTGCTGTTCAACTCAGATTGCTTTCCACGTGAGTCATAGTAGTAGAGATATGTCTTGCTGGTCTTGTCGTCGGTGCCTTTGATGCAAGCCCAGGCGTATGCACGTCGGTCGCTGGCCGGGATGAGAACTTCGCCCTTGCTGTTGACTGCATAGTAATGTTGGTTGTCAGCACTGTAATCTTCAAGAACCACTGAGGCATTGGGCACGGGACGGCCTGTCTCGATGTCGCAGACGAAAGCAAGCGTCTCCTTGCTGGGCAGTTCGAAGAGGAAGAGCCGCAGCGAGGTGATCTCGATGTCGTCGATAGCCACACGTTGCGGAGTGCGTGCGATGAAGATATAATGCCCTGCAGGCAGCGAGAACTGATCGATACGCTTGCCGCTGGTGGGCAGGTTCTCGGCACGGCGTGCCACACAAAGGCTGTCGTCGCCCAGGGTGTAGGTGCGGCTGTCGATGAGCTTGCCGTCGGTCTTGAACTGGCGGTTCTTGTCCATGCCATTGTATAGACGTACTTCGATCGTTGCTTGTGTCTGGTTCTTGTAACGCAGTTCGATGTCGAAGGGACGGTTGGGGAGGATGCCCGAAGGTACGTCGAGGGTGCAGGTGGGATTCATCATCTCTCCTTCCACGTTCGAGAAGTAGGGAGCACAATACGAACCCTGATACTGCTTCTGTGCCCACCGGGCAAAGGTCAACTTCTCGTCATCGTTATAGATTGTCTCGCAGAAGGTCTTGCCCACATCGGCACCTGCCTCGATGTCCTTGGTTTCCTCGACGAGGGCTTTGAGAGCCGCTTCATATTCTCTGGACGACATGCGGAGGTTGTAGTCCTCGTGCCGATGCAAACTGATAAGATACTGGAGTTGGGTGAGGGCATAGGCATCGCGTGGGCCGTTCTGCTTGTAGTAGGCAGCTACTTCGCCGAGGATTTGGGACTGCTCACTCTCTTCCGTTTGTGCGTGGTCGAGGACAAAGCGGGTGAGCAGCGACAGCATGTCGTGCTGATAGAGTTTACTGTCCTCGCCTGGCTGGATGAGGGGATCATAGCCTGTTGCTGAGGCTTTGGCGAGGGCAGGCTTGTTTTTCAGCGCGAGGGCGAAGTGTTCTCGTGCCTTCGCGCTGTAGTCGCTCTGAGTCTCTTCGTCAAAGTCGGAGATGTGGCTGTCCTTCATGGCGAGATATGCCGAGCCCATGATGGCGTTATAGACAGCATCCTGGACAGAACCCTTGTGCGGGAAAGGCGGGAAGTTGGCAATAAGGAAGCTGTCGGGGTCGATGTCGCACTTGGTTTCGACGATGGTAATCCACGACTTGGCGAGGTGGGGGAAGTTGTTCTCCTTCGAAGCCTTGTCGTAGATCTTCTGTGCCTCGTCGATCACCTTGCGGGGCATGTCCTTTTGCTTCAGGTCGTAAACGTTGTTCCAAAGGTCATCATAACCTTGACTGTTTGATTTGGAGAATGGTAGAATGCTCATAATGGCGGTTAAGGCAGCAATAAAAAGATTACGTTTCATGATGTAGTGATTTTGGGGGAAGATATGATGACGAAGGACTATTCCTTCGAGATGTTCAAAGGATCGGAGAGGGTGGCACCTGCATGCTTGCCAACAATTTCCAGCACATCTTCGACGGCGATGGCTTCGTAGCGATAGGGGAGGGTGACACTACCCAGGTCGGCAGGTTGTTCGAAGGGTTCGGTGTAATGGTTGCCGACGAAAACGAAAGCCTTGGGGTCCTTTTGCGAAAAGATCCTCTTGACACCTTTGGCAAAATAGCAGCCCTCGATACGGAACTCCGAGTGAAAGCGTGGGTTGGCGGCTGCGCCATTGCCTGCACAGGTGTAGAGGTCGTTGAGCAGATGGATGGTGCCGAAGCGAGCCATCGGCATACGTTGGTCACAGCCTTCGCCCCATTCGCAGCAGGCAAAGGTGACGTTCAGATTGTCCTCGCCATTATGCTCGGCACGGTCGCTTGAGCCGACGAGGTTGGTGTTGGCGTGGATGTAGGTGCGCTTGGAGTAGCGGAAGCGGCACCACGTGACGGTGATGAAGTCCGAGAAACTGTTGATGTCGAAGTTTCCGTCCATGCCGTCGATGAACTCCACATGATCGACCCAGATGTGCTGAGAACCGCGGCTGAGTGTAAGCAGGTCGTCACCACCTACGTCGATAGCACCTGGCCCTTGTAGGGTCAGGTTGCGGATGATGATGTTCTGGCAGTTGGAGATATTGAAGAGGCCGGCATTGCGGAACATCTCTTCAGGGTCTTTCATCTGGTCAATAAGGGTTTGGCGGATGAGATATTCACGTGGCTCACCCACAGGTTTTCCGTTTGAGAGGGTCAGTATTTTTTCTGCTTTCGAAGTGTTCTGTTCGAGCACATTCTTGTCGTTCATCAACTGGTGTATCTCGGGACTTAGAAAGAATTGGGTGCAGACGCGGGCATTGTTGATGCCGACGATGGTCTTGTTCTGGAGATCCTTGAAACGCATCGTGCTGCTGATGGTGAAATCACCTTTGCTTCCATCGAGGATGATGATGTCGTTCTCCTGGATGGCCTTGATGAGAGTGTTACGCATGTCACCACCCGTGTTGGTGAGCGTAATGGTGCTTGGGCTTGCTACGGCCATTCCACCCGTCACACGGTAGTCGTCACCCGAGGTGAGCGAAGTGCAATTGGCCCAACCGAAGGGGCGGTTGAGGTCGGGATGCTGTGCCGAGAGCGTAGTTGTCAGCATCAATAATGATAGTGTGAGTGTCATGGGGTGTTTCATAACTATAAGACTTGTTTCGCGAGGTGGGTTTAATATGGATTTATTAAAAGGTATTAAAAAAGGTATAATAAAAAAACACGAATTATCATTTGAACATGAATATCGAGGGATGGGGTTAAGGGATTGGGGGTTGGGAGTTGCGATAATTCATGAACAGGAATGATAATTCGTGTAGGGTATTTCGAAAGCAATTACTTGCCGTGGCAGTTCTTGTACTTCAAGCCCGAACCGCAGGGACATGGGTCATTGCGTCCCACATGAGGCGTGGTGCCCACCGGTTTGCGCTGCACGGTGTTCTGACCATTGGCACCCGCGTGGATGGCCTGCATACGGCTGAAGTCGGGACGCTGACGCTGATCGCCTGACGTGCGGAACTGTGGTGGGAATGGTGGTGGAGGAGGTGTTGGTCGCGAAGGAGTCTCGCCGCCTCTCGTCTGTCCCATGGCAGCCATCTTGCGCTGTGCGGTTGCCTGCTGCATCTGCTGGCGCTGTGCGGCGGCTGCCTGCTGCTGTGCTATCTCCTCGGGAGTAGGCTCGGGCAGGTGAAGCTGTCCGCGCATCAGCACCGAGACGGCCTTCGAGTTCATCTTTGCCACCATGCGCTCGAAGATGTGGTACGACTCGAGCTTGTAGATAAGCAACGGGTCTTTCTGCTCGTAGCTTGCGTTCTGGGTGTTCTGCTTCAGGTCGTCGAGGTCGCGCAGGTTCTGCTTCCAAGCTTCGTCGATGTTGTGGAGCATGATGACCTTGAGGAAGGTCTTGCTGATCGACTTGCCATCGGTTTCGGCAGCCTCCTGCAATGGGCAAGGTATCTGATAGACGCGCTTGCCGTCGGAGATGGGGATGATGATGTTCTTGATTTGTCCGCCATCCTTAACCTGTTCCCATATCTCCTTGAGACGTGGGGTGACCTTTTGCGTCAAATCCTTCATGTGGCGATTGAAGCTCTCCATGCCGGCCTTGTAGATATTCTCGATCATCTCCTCGGTCTTGAGGCGCTTGGCTTCCTCTTCGGTGAACGGCACATCAACACCAAAGTGACGCAGCACGTCGAGCTGCAGTGCCTCGAAGTCGTTGTTCATGCTGAACTGCTCGATGAGGTTACCGGCTACGCTGTACGCCATGTTCATGAAGTCGATGAAGATGCGCTCGCCCATCAGCGCGTGGCGACGCTGTGCATACACCACTTCACGTTGCTTGTTGAGCACGTCGTCGTATTCGAGCAAGCGCTTACGGATGCCGAAGTTGTTTTCCTCGACCTTCTTCTGTGCATTCTCGATCGACTTGTTGAGCAGTGAGTGCTCGATGACGTCGTCTTCTGCCATGCCGAACATCTTCGAGTCCATGATCTTCGAGATCTTGTCCGAGCCGAAGATACGCATCAGGTTATCTTCGAGCGAAACGAAGAATACCGACGAACCTGGGTCACCTTGACGTCCTGAACGTCCGCGCAACTGACGATCGACACGGCGTGACTCGTGGCGTTCGGTGCCGATGATGGCCAAGCCGCCTGCAGCCTTCACTTCGGGCGACAGCTTGATGTCGGTACCACGACCTGCCATGTTGGTGGCGATGGTCACGGTCGATGTCTGACCGGCCTGAGCCACGATGTCGGCCTCACGCTGGTGCAGCTTGGCGTTGAGCACGTTGTGCTTGATGCCGCGCAACTGCAGGGCTTTCGAGAGCGTCTCGGAAATCTCGACCGACGTGGTGCCGACGAGCACAGGACGACCTGCCTTGACATATTCCTCGATCTGTGCGATGACGGCCTTGTACTTGGCACGCTTGGTCTTATAGACACGGTCGTTCATGTCGATACGAGCCACGGGGCGGTTGGTGGGGATGGTCACCACATCGAGCTTGTAGATGTCCCAGAACTCGCCTGCTTCGGTTTCGGCCGTACCTGTCATGCCCGAAAGCTTGTGGTACATGCGGAAGTAGTTCTGCAGGGTGATGGTGGCGAAGGTCTGTGTGGTGGCTTCGATCTTGACGCGTTCCTTGGCTTCGACGGCTTGGTGGAGGCCATCGCTCCAGCGGCGACCTTCCATGATACGGCCGGTCTGCTCATCGACGATCTTCACCTTTCCGTCTTCCGAGATCACGTAATCAACATCCCTATCGAACATGCAGAATGCCTTGAGCAACTGATCGACGGCATGCACGCGCTCGGCCTTGGTGGTGTATTCGGTCATGATCTTGTCCTTGCGCTCCAGCTTCTCCTCCTTCGACAGGCTTTCGTCATGCTCTATCTCGGCGAGTTCGGAACCCACGTCGGGGAGCACGAAGAACTTCGGGTCTTCGGAGCTGCCTGTTAGGGCATCGATACCCTTGTCGGTCAGATCGACCTGTTTGTTCTTCTCTTCGATGGCAAAATAGAGTGGTTCGAGAGCTACAGGCATCTCCTTTTGGTTGTCCTGCAGGTAGTAAGCCTCGGCGCGCAGCATCTCCTGCTTAACGCCTGGTTCCGAAAGGAACTTGATAAGTGCAGAGTTCTTTGGCCATGCACGGAAGGCACGGTAGAGCTGGGTGGCTCCCTCGTCCTTGATGTGCTTGTCGGGGTTATTCACCTTCTTCTTGGCCTCGTTGAGCAGCTGGTTGGCCAGAGTCTTCTGCAGGCGCACCACGTTCTCCACACGGTCGCGGTAGGTCTGATAGAGCTCTTCGTCGGAATACTCCGAAGTGCGGGGCGTAGGACCAGAGATGATAAGAGGTGTACGGGCATCGTCAATCAGCACCGAGTCAACCTCATCGACGATGGCGAAGTTGTGTTCGCGCTGCACGAGGTCCTCGGGATGTGTGGCCATGTTGTCGCGCAGGTAGTCGAAGCCGAACTCATTGTTCGTGCCGAAGGTGATGTCGCAGTTGTAAGCCTTACGGCGGTCGTCGGAGTTGGGCTGATAGCGGTCGATGCAATCGACGGTCAGTCCGTGGAACTGGTAGAGTGGTCCCATCCATTCACAGTCACGCTTGGCCAGATAGTCGTTGACGGTAACTACGTGAACGCCATTGTGTGTCAAGGCATTGAGGAAGACAGGAAGCGTTGCCACCAACGTCTTACCTTCACCGGTAGCCATCTCGGCAATCTTACCTTGATGAAGCACGGTACCACCGAAGAGCTGCACGTCGTAGTGAACCATGTCCCAACGGGTGGGGTTGCCGCCAGCTATCCAAGTGGTCTTGTAGATGGCCTTGTCGCCTTCGATGGTCACGAAGTCACGGGTGGCAGCTAGGTCGCGGTCCATCTGTGTAGCTGTGACCTCGACAGTCTCGTTGTTGGCAAAGCGGTAGGCCGTGTTCTTGACGATGGCATAGACTTCGGGAAGGAATTCGGTGAGCTTCTCTTCCTGTGTCTCACGAACCTTTTTCTTGAGTTTATCTACTTCTGCCCATACGGCCTCGCGCTTCTCCACCTCAAGGTCCTCAACGGTGTCGCGCAAATGTTGTATCTCGTCCTTGTCAGCCTTGACGCTGGCTTCCAGTTCCTGCATGATCTGCTTGGTGCGGGCACGCAACTCGTCATTGCTGAGTTTCTCGACGGCAGGGTAGGCAGCCTTGATCTTCTCCACCCATGGCTGGATGAGCTTCATATCGCGGCTCGACTTGTCGCCGAAGATTTTCTTTAAGAAATCGTTAAATCCCATGTATCGTTATAGTTTTTATTTAGTTTACTTTTTTGGGGGTCTAGATACTCTAGAATTTCTAGAATCTCTAGATTTTCTAGAATCTCCAGATTCTCTAGTTCGCTTGATTGCTCTTTAGAAGAGCGGGAGGGCGCGGCAGGCGCTGGGTGCCCTTATTCGGATGGTCTTGGCGACGGTCGGGGCGATGGTTGTTGCCTCGACGGGCGTGTGTATGCGCTCGGCCTTGACCAGCGAAGGTGCAAAGATGATGGCAGGCCCTGGATAAACGTCGAAGCGTTTCTGGGGTTGCGGTCGGCTGTTGTCGTCGAGCCGCAGGTTCCATCCGGGTTGTAGGATGATGACAAGGTCGCCGCCTCCGTTCTTGCGGTAACTGTTGCGGATGCGTTCGATGCGCAGGCTATAGTCTTCGTGCAGCAGCTGTTGGGCGGTGAAGACCTCATCGACACCGCTGAAGAGGGCAACGAACTTGGCGGCCTCGCGGGCCACGTCGTCGATCTGCAGCTGCTTCTGTTCGATGAGTTTATGATTCAGGTAGATCTGATTGTCGTCGAAACCTTCGATCCACTGTCCCTGTCCATAGAGCGAATTGAGCTGTATGTTGAGCAGGGCCGTGCAGCGGTTGGCATTGAATTCGCCCAACGAAAGACCCAGTATCTCTTCGGTGTCCTTGCGAGTGTCGCCGGTTCCCATCACGTAGATGAGGGTGTTTCGTAGGCCCACCTGCTTGTCGATGAAGTTGAGCAGTTCTTCTAGGGTTTGGTCGAGGCGCAGATAGGTTTCTTCTAGTTCGCAGGGATAGACCTCCTTGGCCACATGCTGATAGGTGCCGGCATAGAAGGTGAGCTGCAGCATGTCGGTGCGTGATTCGGCTGTACCTACTCGTCCGCTGTTGATGAAGAGCTGGGCCATCTTGCTTACGGCCTCGTTGATGATGGGCGAGGTCTTGATCCAGCTGTACATCACCTGCTTGCTCTCCTGGAACTTGTGGGTGAAATAAGGGTTGCAGGGCTGATAGGGCGAAAGGGCGCAGACACCGTTCTGTGTCAGGAGCTGCGAATCCCAGCCCTTGCTCTCGGCATCGCAGAAAAGGGGATGGTTATTGTTCTGGTTCGAAACGTAGAACGGGAAGTCCTTATAGTAGGTCGTCGAACACCAGTTGCCCCGTTTGTCATCTACCCAGAATGCTCCGTCCGACGTATGTCCGGCAGTGATGAGCGCCTCCTGTGCATTGGGCGCGATACTGTAGATCTTGCTGTTCTGCATCGAGGCCAGCTTCAGTTCGTCGGCCAACGTGCTGCTCAGCAGGGCGCGTGGCGACCAGTAGCCATCGGTCGAGTTGCCGATGTACTGGATGTCGAAGAAGATGGGCCGGCGGCGCAGGGTCTCCTTGTCGAAGGAAAACTCCCCGCTGATACCATTTTGGAAAGGATAGCTGCCAGTAGCCAGAACGGCAATAGCTGCTGTGGCATCGGGATGGTCGAGCTCGAAGGTCACCTGGTCATAGACTCGTCCTTCCTGCATCAGACGGCGGAACCCACCTTGTCCGAAACGGCTCTGCAGGATGTCGAGGTAGTCGGTACGCAGTTGGTCGATGGTGATGCCGACGATGAGTCGAGGCATGACGTGGCTCTCACTGCTCGCATTTGCGGCAGCGTAGCGCTGGTCAGGCTCAACAGCAACTGCTGGCAGCGCATGGAGCGCCGTCAGCAAAAGGACCAGCTGAGCCAATGTCTGTATGTCAGACCTGTGTGAATTCATTTACTATTCAAACCTTTCGAACCTCTCGAACCCTTCGAACCTTTCGAACCTTTCCCGTTACGACGTGAACCTCATATAACTGCGAAGCAGCAGGGTGGCCAGTAGTAGTAGGAAGGCTGGTGGACAGTATTGTCCGATGATCCAGTCGAAGATTACGTATGCGATGATAAATGCAAATGTTATGCCAAAATAGATGTTGCACCATTTCTTGAGTCCTTTGACCCAAAGCAACCCTGCCACAATGACATGCGTTGGAAGCAGCCAGAAGCAGTTCAGGTTGTTGTCAACGGCAGGATGGAGCGAGAAGAAGTTGAGAAACCACACCACGCATCCTGTTAGTCCGGCTGCCAGGAACAGTACGGTGTCGAAGGTGTTGACAAGCACGGGCACTTGGGCTTGCAGTTTTTTCTGCTCCGCCTCTTTCCTCTTGCGCCACTCCCAAGCCGAGAGGACGAGGGCCAGAAGGAGAACTATACCGAACACGGTGGCTGGTGCGATGCGGTCGGGTGCCGCTATCTTTGCTGCAATGTCGGGCCGCATGGTAAGCAACGTGTCGCACTCAGTCACAAAGGGCACATGCCAGCGGTTTGAGGCAGTGGCCTTCTCAATCTGGGCATTGGCGACAGCCAGACTCAGGTATTCGGGCAGGAACATCTGTTCTTCAAACCATGCCCGTTGATCGGAGCGTGCAGCTACAGCCAGGGCAATACCGAAGTCGAGCCAGTTGTTGCGATGTGTCTTCTCCTGTACCATCTCGCGCAAGGTGATGTCCTTCACCCATGCTGTGTCGTAGTGAAGCGGTTCGCCCACCGAAGCGTTGATGAGGTGGAAGGGACGAGTGGCGCAGTTATCGAAGAAGTACGAGTAGCGGTAGGTGCGGTTCTCGGGACGGTAGTTGATGAGCAGGCGTCGCAACATCTCCTGTGCCTGTGCTGAATCAAGGCGCAGCCATTGTTCGGTCATGCCTAATCCGCGATGGTGGTATTCTCCAATGAAGTCGCGTGTATAGACAGCCCCCAGTTGGTAGTCGGTCTCACCTTTCACAAAGCGATAGATGAAGTGGGGGGTATTAAACGAAAACACTCCGTAGTGGAATGTGATGTCCATCTCCGGATTGCGCAGGTCCTGTATGCGTAAACCAGTATGCCCGAAACGTTCGTACGCATCGGGGCCGGGGGAACAGGTCAGCAAACTGATGCGCAAAGAGTCGGAGAAGTTTATTTGCGCACGCGCGGGTAAAAAATAAGTCAGCGTCAGTAACGCTGCCAGGAGAAATTGCTTCATAGACCACATAACGAGACATCCACGTGCAGATGTGTTAGCCCATGGATGCCTCATTGAGTAATGGGGGATGGTGATTAAGGTAAAAGCGGATTAAGCCTTAGCCTTCTCCACCGAAGCCTTACGGAACTCCTTCAGGAGGCCGATGATTGCGAGGGCATTCTTGCGGGCGCGGAGGCCGGCAGCCTTGTTGCCCTTTACTGCCTGTGCAGTAGCGTCAGCAGCGAAGGCGGCTGAAAGTTCATTGATTTTCTGAACCAATTCTTCCATAGTGATGTTAAATTATTAGGGTTGATGTAGTGTCGTTAATAATGGGAAAACCCGGTCTTTGACGATGCAAATGTAATAAGAATATTCGATAACTCACAAACTTTTCGCTAAAAAATTGCACTTTTCACGCTATTTTTTGTAGTTTTAGGCTTTTTTTATACTTTTTAAGGTTCAAAAAGGAACAATTTAGCAAAAAAAAGACTACCTTTGCCGCGGAATTCAATAATTTGACAATAGTCATGCACTACGCTATCATAGCTGCTGGAGAGGGCTCGCGCCTTCGTGACGAAGGAATCCTCTTGCCTAAACCATTGGTCCCGCTTGAGGGAAAAGCTATGGTGGATAGGCTGATGGATATCATGATGGATTGCGGAGCCGAGAGCATCTCGATCATCTGCAATTCTCAGATGCAGGAGGTTCACGAGCATCTGCTGTCCTACCATGATAGACATCCCGACCTGTTGCTGAATATTGTGGTCGAAAGTACGCCGAGTTCCATGCACAGCCTTGCGCGTCTGTCCGCTGTCATTCCAGAGGGCAAGGTATGTGTGACTACCGTCGATACCATCTTTCACGAACGGGAATTTGCCGCCTTTATCCAGGCGTTCGAACATAGCCAGGGCGGCCTCTTTGCCGTTACGCCTTTTGTCGATGACGAGCGGCCCCTGTGGGTGGCCTGTTCGAAGGAGACTGCGGGAACGATTGATGGCCGTGTATGCCCCGCCATCCGAGGATTCTATGATGACGAGGCACAGATGTCCGACGACGAGTGGCATTTCATCAGCGGTGGCATCTATGGCCTGGAGACGTCCACAGCATGGCCCGTCCTTCGACAGTGTCTTGCCGAAGGACAGTACCGGATGCGCAACTTCCAACGAGCACTGGTGAATGCCGGCGTTCCCTTGTCGGCCTACGTTTTCGGCAAGGTGATGGACATCGATCATGCCGATGATCTTCGGAAGGCCGAGGCGTGGCTCGATATCTCTAGCAAGACGCGTACCATCCTGGCTGTGCATCGTGCTCCTGAATTCTCGCCCAACCTTGCTGTGAGCGATGCAGTCATCCTCCAGCTCGTGTCCTCCAGGCTCGAAGAGGAGGGATTCCGTGTGGAGGAGGTCGATGAAGATACCTTCGGTCGGATGTCCGACAGCGAACTGCACTCCTACGAGCTCGTCATCCACATGATGCGCCGTATGTCGTCGCTTCTCAAGCTGCAACGTCTTGGCCTGCCCGCTATCAATGCACCCCAGGCGGTGCTGACAGTGGCCAAAAGTCGCGAGATGACGCTCGAACTGCTCCAGCAGGCGGGTATCGCAGTGCCTCAGTGGTGGGCCTACGAGCCGTCCGACGACCAGATGTTCCAATGCGATCCGCAGCTTCAGCAGCTCCTGCCCGGATGGATCAAGGTGATGCGCGAGTGCGGCACACGCCACGACGATGTGACTTGGGTCGAGACGCCTCTCGATGCCGATGCGCGGGTGATGGAGCTTGCCGCCCAACGTGTGCCCGACATCGTGGTGACGCGTCACGTCGAAGGCGACCTGCTCAAGGTCTATGCCGTGATGCCCGACTTCGTCTATGCGTTCTATCCGCAGGAGATGAACTACACCAAGTTCGGCACGGCCGAGCAGCACAACACCGCTTTGGCGCATATCGAATATAGTGACGAGGAGCTTCGTGCCATCGCCGGCATCATTGCCCGCACCTTCGGCATCGAGATCTTCGGATTCGATGTCGTCATCGAGCCCAGTGGGCATATCGTGGTGATCGACGTCAACGATTGGCCCAGTTTCTCGGCTTATCGTCAGAAAGGAGCATCGGCCATCGCTGCGCTCATCACCGATTCATTGGCCAAAACGAAGTGAGATGACTGAAGCGGACAAGATACAGTATCGGGCCAGCCTCAAGCACCCCGATGTTGAGGAGCCCATCGACCTGTGGTTCTACCGTCCCGTGGGATTCCGTGTGGCACTCTTGGGACGCAGGCTTGGATGGACACCCAACCAGATCACCATCGCGAGCATCGTCCTCGGTATAGGTTGTGGCATCCTCTGCTATCCGCAGGACCTCTGGCTCAACCTTTTGGCTATCGTGCTGCTTATCCTTGCCGACATCGGCGACTCGGCCGACGGACAACTGGCACGTCTCACCCACCAGTACAGCCAACTGGGTCGCATCCTCGATGGTGCGGCGGGCGACTTCTGGTTTGCCGCCATCTATATCGCCATCGCCCTGCGTCTCACGCCCGAATGGGGCATCTGGTGCTGGATCTTGGCCATTGTCACTGGTGCTTGCCATGCACAGCAGGCGGCCATGGCCGACTATTATCGTCAGTTCCACCTCTTTTGCGTCAAGGGCGAGCAGGGCTCCGAACTTGACGATGCCAAAGACGTGGCGCGCCAATACTCCGAGACAAAGTTCTCCGAGAACCCTGTCCTCAAGGTCTTCCTCTGGTTCTATCGCAACTATACGGCAGGACAGGAGAGGATCACTCCTCAGCTGCAGAAGCTGAGGAAGGAGGGGGGCGAAAGGTTCTGGCAGCAGTTGCGCGAGCAGTCCTTACCGCTCATGCCTATTGCCAATGCGCTGACGTTCAATTGCCGCGCCATCACCCTGTTCATTGCCCTGATGCTCGGGATGCCCTGGCTCTATTGGGTTGTCGAACTGACCCTCTTCAATGTCCTCTGCCTCTACATGGTTTATAGGCATGAGTCGATGTGTCGGAAGGCTTTGCTTCGACTTGAAGGACTTCATGGCAGATGAGGAAATATACACGACGTCTGCTCAAGGCAGTGCTCTTTGTCGGCTGCTGTCTCCTGCTGGGATTTATGGTCTGGAAGGCCGGTCCCTTGCAGTTGTGGCACACCCTTTGCTCCACGCCTGGCACCATTGCCTTGTGCATCCTGGTGTGGGCAGTAGGATATTTGCTCAATGCGGCGGCGTTCCGCCATGTCTTGATCGGTACAGGTGCCCGTCTCAGCTATCTTGCCACGCTGGGGGTCACCATCTCGGGCTACGCGCTCAACTACATCACTCCCTTCGGGCTCCTTGGTGGCGAGCCTTATAGGGTATGGGTACTCAAACGTTCCATGGGCACCGAAAAGGCCACGCAGGGTGTCGTGCTCTATTCGATGATGCACATCGCCTCGCACTTCCTCTTCTGGATTCTGGCCGCCTTCGTGGCTTTGGCCACTGCCACCCTCACCCGTGGACAGGATCGCATCGGGTGGGACGAGACACTTTGGGTAGCGGGTTTGATGCTCGCTTGTCTCCTTTTGCTATTCTTGTTCTGGCGACTCTATCGCCGGGGCATTGCACTTAAGTTCATGAGTCGTTGGGTCAACTGGTCTTTGCTCGATCCTTCGCTCTTGCCTTCGGGCCGATTCATTCGTGCCCTGTTGCTCGAACTGTCGAGCCGTCTTGTCAACGTCATTGAATATTGGCTTGTCATGCAGGCCCTCGGTTATCCCTCGTTCGGATATTTCGAGGCGCTGCTCGTAGTTGCCTTCAGTTCGCTGTTGGCTAACATTCTGTTCTTTTCACCCATGCAGGTTGGAACGCGCGAAGGAGGCATCCTCCTGGCACTCCAATATCTGCTCTCTGGCCATCTGTTGCCTGTGGCGCTGACGCTCAGTTTCGCTACGCGCATCCGCGAGTTTTTCTGGATTGCTGTCGGACTGGCCATCATGAAACGCAAGTAATACAAATATTATATAATATGAAGGGTTTAATTTTAGATTATGGTGCCACCATTGATAGCGGAGGGAGGCACTGGTCTGAGGTCATTTGGGAGGGCTATTGTCAGGTCTCTCTTCCAGTAACCAAGGAGCATTTCCGCGAGGCATATATCTATGCCGAACGATACGTCCAATTCACACCCGTCATCCAACCCAGCTACAATTTCTTCGAACTGATGCAGGCACGTATCGGCATCCAGATCGATTACCTGATTGGTCAAGGGCTGCTAAACGAGGATATCCTCCAGACTGCACTCAAGATCTTCAGCGAGGGCGAAGTGCCAATCATCGACGACATGCGCGAACTCGCACAGCACTTCGTCGATATCATTGCCGGCTATTGCTACGACTATGCACGACGTTGTACGCTCGACAGTATCCCGTTGATCGAGAAGTTGTCCGACTGCTATGAGATCGCACTGGTGTCCAACTTCTACGGCAACCTGGCATCGGTCATCCAGGACTTCGGTTTGGGCCGTTGCTTCCGCGTCGTCATCGATTCGGCTGTGGTGGGTGTTCGTAAGCCCGACCCTGCCATCTTCCAACTCGCCATCGACAGGCTTCACCTCGACCCGAAGGACATCACCGTCATCGGCGACAGCTTCAAGAAGGACATCGAACCTGCTCTTGACCTCGGATGTAATGCCATCTGGCTTCGTGGCTCCAGTTGGGACAACTCCGACAGTACCATCCAGTATGAGCCTACTGTCACGTCCTTGCTCCAGCTCTTCGACATGCTCCAGAAGAATGCCTGATCGCTCTCCGAGCCGCTATCAATCGAATAATGTCCGCGCCAATTTCTGGCACGGGCATTTTCTTATACCTAAAAGTAGGTATTTTCCCACCAAAATGCAACAAGTTGTCAAAATAATCCTTATCTTTGCAGCGTTTACTGAGAAATAGCACTGACGGAAAATATGACACTAAGGGATTTGAAGATCGGTCATCGCGCCATCGTCACCGTAGTAGGTGGCGAGGGGGCCTTGCGACAGCACTTCCTCGACATGGGCATCGTCCCGGGCATCGAGGTCACACTCATGAAGTATGCACCGATGGGCGACCCGATGCAGATTCTGTTGCGCGGCTATCTGCTCACTCTCCGTCTGGCCGACGCTGCCCAGATCGAGATCACCACCGACATCCCCGTCCAGCCTCCCAAGCCACAGCCTCGTGGCGACGAGATCCCGCACCCCGGTCTCGGTGAGCCCGGCCGCTATCATGAGGAGGACCAGCGGCGTCGTAAGGAGATGAAAGGGCACCAAGCAACGAAGCAGGAAAGCTCCACGCTCACCTTCGCCCTCGCCGGCAACCAGAACTGTGGCAAGACCACGCTCTTCAACCAGCTCACAGGTTCCAACCAGCACGTCGGCAACTTCCCGGGTGTCACCGTCGATCGCAAGACAGGCGTCATCCGTGGCTATCCCAACACCGAACTCACCGACTTGCCTGGCATCTATTCCCTTTCTCCTTATACGGCTGAAGAGATTGTCTCACGACGATTCATCCTCGACGAACATCCCTCGGCCATCTTCAACATCGTCGATGCCACCAACATCGAGCGCAACCTCTACCTCACCATGCAGCTCCTCGAGCTCAACACGCCCATGGTGCTTGCCATCAACATGATGGACGAGATGAGAGGCAATGGTGGCTCCATTCGCGTCAACGAGATGGAGGCAGCCTTGGGTATCCCCGTCATCCCTATCTCGGCAGCCAAGAACGAAGGTATCGACGAGCTTATCGAACATGCCGTCCATGTGGCCCGACATCATGAGACGCCCTATCGCCAGGACTTCTGTACGCCCGATGACCACGGAGGCTCTGTGCATCGTTGCCTCCATGCCGTGATGCACCTCATCGAGCGTCATGCCGAACGTGCAGGCATCCCCGTGCGTTTCGCGGCCACCAAGCTCATCGAAGGCGACCCCATGACCATCGAGGCCATCCAGCTCACCGAGAGCGAGAGTCATGCCATCGAGCACCTCGTCCAGGAGATGGAGCAGAAGCGAGGTATCGACCGTGCAGCAGCCATCGCCGACATGCGTTTCGCATTCATCAAGGAACTGTGCGACAAGACCGTCGTCAAGCCTCGCCGCAGTCGCGAACAGGTACGCACCAATGCCATCGATAAGGTTTTGACGGGGCGTTGGACAGCCCTGCCATCGTTCTTCCTCATCATTGGCTTCATCTTCTACTTCACGTTCTTCTCACTGGGTGGCTGGATTCAGGAGGAGTTTGCTGCCTTGCTCGACTGGGGTGGGGAAGGGCTTGCCAATCTGCTCACCCGTCTCGAAGTGAACCACATCGTTCGCTCGATGGTGGTAGATGGCGTCTATGCCGGCGTCTCGACGGTGCTCAGCTTCATGCCCGTCATCGTCATCCTGTTCTTCTGGCTCTCCATGCTCGAGGACTCGGGTTATCTGGCCCGTGTGGCCTTCGTGTCCGACAAAATTCTCCGTAAGATAGGTCTCTCGGGTCGAAGCATCGTCCCGATGCTCGTAGGCTTCGGCTGTTCGGTGCCTGCCATCATGTCCACGCGCACCCTCCCCTCGGCACGCGACCGTAAGCTCACCATCATGCTTACGCCCTTCATGTCGTGTACGGCCAAATATGCCATCTATGGATGGTTCTGCATGCGGTTCTTCCCGAACAATGGCAGTTGGATCATCATCTCGCTCTATGTCCTCGGTGTACTGACGGGCATCATCGTAGCCGTCATCTTGCGTCGCTTCACGTTCAGTGGCGAACCCGTTCCCTTTGTGCTGGAGCTCCCCAACTACCGTTTGCCGGGTGTGCGCAACACGCTTCGTCTTATGTGGGAAAAGGCCAAGGACTTCATCGAGCGCGCCTTCACCGTCATCTTCCTGGCAGCGCTCGTCATCTGGTTCCTACGCAACTTCAACTGGCATCTTTCCATGGTCAATGAGTCGGAGAGTATGTTGGCCGACATCTCTGGAACCATAGCTCCGCTCTTTGCTCCTCTTGGTCTGGGCGATTGGCGTTGGGTGACGGCCCTCGTCTCGGGTTTCATGGCCAAGGAGAGTGTGGTGGGCACTATAGGTGTGCTCTTCCCGGGCGATGTGGGACTGCATGAGATCATGACGCCCGCGTTGGCTTTCGTCTTCCTTGTCTTCAGTCTGCTCTACACGCCTTGCGTTGCAGCCATTGCAGCCGTACGTCGCGAGCTCGGTGGCAAGTGGGCGCTCATTGTTGTCCTCCTCCAGTGTGCTGTCGCCTGGTTGGTGGCCTTCTTTGTCCATCTCTTGCTCACGTCCTTCTAATCACCTCCGTTCTTCGTCAGTAGTCGAAACTTCAGAAATGAACTTAGCAACCATCATCGTTGTTTTAATCATTGCCGCAGGCGTCTATTGGTCAGTCGCCACCCTGCGTCGCACTGGCGGTCGCCGATGCGATGGCTGTTGCGGTGGTTGTTCCTGCGACGAAGCAAAGACGTGTCCCTCAAAGCAGAAAGCAGTTAAGGCAACCGATCAGGAATCCTAACAACGCACCGAGCCACACAATGGCTTTCAGCTCCTTCTGGGCAATGCTCGTGATGAGCTGTTCGGCTTCTATCATATCCATCTCGTTGATACGGCGCTCGATAATCTGACTGATGTCGAGCGCTTCGAGCATCTTGGGCAACTGTTCCTCGATCACCGACTGATAGAGCTGGATGATGGCGCGACGCGTCGAAGCGATTTGTTCGGGTCGGTCCTTGATGAGGTCCTGCACGGGCATTCCCATGACCTGGGCCACGCCTTCGGCCACCAGCCTCACCGTCATTTCGGGCGCCTTCTGTTCCAGCATCTCGTCGATGTTCTTCGCCAGATGGCTCTCGGTCGGTCCCTGCACGAAGCTCAGCACCTTATCCACACGGAACAGTCCTGCCACACCGTGCTGCATCTTGTCGAGCGCATGTTCCACGGCGATGTGCGCTATCTGTTTGCCCAAACCCGAATGCACCAGTTTGTCGGCCACCATGATCGACAGTTCCTGTGTGACATTCTTCTCCAAAGCCACAAGCTCCTCCTCCGCCATATAGTGGCTCAGGTATTCGCGCAGGGGTTCGCGGTCGTCGGTCAGCTTGTCCACCAGTTCGTCGAAGGCCAAACCCACCTTGTCGAGCATCTCGTCCGACAACAGCGTCTCCTTCATCACGTCGTGGTTCATCAGGTTGGCGCTGATGGCCTCGCCTATCGATGTGGCTATCCTCCCTTTCTCCTTCGGAATCACTCCAGGTGTGAACCATACCCTTCTACCAAATAAATGTTTTGCCTTATGTGGCCTGAACAGCATCCGTATGGCAATGTCGTTGGTCACATATCCGATGGCTGCCGCTATCAGCGGCGTGAAGATATAGCTAAGTGCAATCATAATCGTTTTGTTTTTATGTAAGGAACTGTGTGATTAGTCTTTTAAGATAATCGATTGATAGACCCAAAGGTCCGTGGCGACTGATTTCCTCGTGTTCGGCAGTTTTCTTTCGTATGATGTATTTGCGCTCTTTCCCGTCGATGGTTGCCAAAAGATGGTAGTTCCCTTTGAACTGCTGTTCGATGCGGATGTTCTCGATTTTGCGGCCCAGATCGTCAAAATAGCATTCGATGGCAGTTGATAGGGACAATTTCCATGCTTCAATATTGGCTTTGAGAGTGGTGTCAACAGCAGCTATCCAACGTTCCTGCACACCATGCTTCTCGGCTAGGGCGCGGAATCCATGAATGGCCTCTGCTACCTCGCGAATGATGTTTTCGGGCCTGCGTATGCCGTTCTCTGTGGCGAGTTGCATGACATCGTCAATCGTGATGTCTGCGAACCTGCCTCGTATCATCAGGCAATGGTGCGTCTCGGGCAGATAGCCTCCGCTATTGAAGATGTAAGTCATATCGTAAGCGGGCGACAGGCGCCAGTTCCCCTGTTCGTCCATTAGGAAAGAGAAGTTCTTGTTGTGATCGTCGGTATTGTTGGCCAGAATATTAAACACCATACGTCGGAACACCTCTTCGCTATCTCGCTCGGTGAGTCGCATCTTGCGGCATACCCACAACAGTTTCTCATAACTGTCAGCTTCAGGATAGAGGGCTGCCAGGGTCTGCATGTGGAGTTTCTTTCCCTGTTCTCGGTCGAAGCGTTTGGTGACGAAGTGCTTTTCGCCCTCAACGTCAATCAGTCTGCATGGCATCATTTGTATTCCTGCTTTGCGGGCCATTTCATAATACGCCATTTCCAACTCGGCAGTCGAACGTTCGCGAATGCCGAACTTCAAAATGCAGTAATCATATCCGACAAGGTCGCTGACTTGTCCGCTGCGAATATCTCCTGTCTCTCGGTTGAAAGCGATGATTGCCTTTGGTTGACGTCCACCGGCCGAGGTGCCTACAGCAAGCAATGATTGCATCGTAAGCGACTGCTCAGGATCGATGTGCGCCTTCTCTCGATTTGCATATATCTGATTGGCCAGATCAATCAAGGCTTTCAGATTCAGACTATCCTTCGACAAGAAATTGGATGTCTCAGGCTGGAACTCGAAGGCCCCCATTGCCCTCTTGCCGATGAAGGCGAGTTTGTCGAGAGGCGTAATCTCTCCCAGCCTGATGCCTTGTTGTTGCCTCCATTGTTCGAACAGTTCGTTACCCCAAGCATCGGGCAGAGAGTCGGCCAAGAACGGTGGCAGCTTCTGGTAGATCTTCTCCGATGCACCATAAATTGGGCGAAGGCTTTGAGGCAGTTTGATGGACGCATTGAGTGGCGAGATGTCAAGCCCGTTTTCCACCCACTCTCGACTATATTCGAAGTAAGGCAAGCCTCGACGCAGATCCATGCTCAACCTGCCAACCTCGCGTCCCCATAACATTACTTTCAGTATTCTTGTTGTCATGGTAAGTCGTTATTGGGTGTTTGACTTGTTGGTGGTATGTCTGATGCGCTGCGCTTTCCTCCCATCATCCTTGACGAGGTAGGCCGATTCGGGCAGTTCGGGCAAAAGGTCATCAATGCCGTCGATGCAGCCGATGGCTTTCAGCAACAGCAGGAAGGTGCTGAGCGACATGTTGGGCACCAGGCCGTTCTCGAACTTGTGGATGGTGTTGACCGTGAGCCCCGATTGATCAGCCACGTCTCGTTGAGTCATGTTCGAGCGCATACGGTAATCCTTGAAACGAGTGCCCAGTAAACGTACTAGTTCCGGTATCGAAAATTCATAATAATCTGTCATGTTTACGCCGTGTTATAAATTATACAATCGGATGATTTAAGCCCATTTTTCGTGTCTAACTTGCACGATTGTTGTATTTACCGCTGCAAATATACGCAATATTTTTGTAATCCAAAACAAATGGCGAAAAAAACACCTGTTGCGAGTGTCTTTTTCGCCATTTGCCTTCAATTTGCCTAAAAACTTATTCCGTTTTATTCGCATTGACTAGGCGAAGCGAGAAGTACATGGCCACACCCAGTATCACGAATAGTCCGAGCGTTCCGACGAGAAGCGAAAGGCTGGAGATGCAGAGCAGTACGTAGATGAAGATATAGACCAGCGCCATGAACGAGCAGGCGGCCAATGCCACGTTCCGCTTCTTGATGATCGCATTCAGGTAAACGAATACCATGCCCAGTATCATCAGCGCCGACACGAGGTAGGCCTTCTGGAAGCCTATCCATTCGCTGAACGAAAGCAGCATCAGATAGAAGAGCACCAGTGCCACACCGATAAGTATGTAGTTGAGCAAATTGATCTCGCTGTTGACGCACATCTCCGCTACGAAGATGGCCACCAGCGACAGCAGAATGACTAGGAAGGCATATTTCAGCGCACGGTTGATTCGTGTGTATTGCCCGCCTGTGATCAGCAGTTTGGTGCCAATGTGCAGTAAATCGTACGATTGGTCGCGGGAATAGAAGACTTGGTCCACGTCATTGCGGTTCAGGCTCGAAATCTTCCAGGTCGCCTTGAAGCCTTCGTCGGTCACTTCGCGACTCGAAGGCAGCATGAATCCGATGAAGCTGGGGTCCTTGCAGTTGCCTTGCATCGTGAGGACGGAAACATTGCCGATAGGGGAGAGGTTGAGTTCGTCCGAGCCCTTCAGCTCTGTGGCGATATCGAAGGCGACGGCCTCGTTGCCCACCTGGTCACTCAAATCTATAATCTTGCAGACGAGCTCCTTGTCGTTGTTGAAGATATGTTTCAGATTGGAATTGCCATAGTTGTGGAACGACTGGTTCAGTTCGATAGCCTTGCCCCCGATCTTCACCTTCACAGCTTCCTCGATACCACGTTTGTCGTTGATGGCGATGATAACCTGGGTATTGCTCCAGTCGAAGCGCACGGGTTTCGAACTGCCCGCAATGACGCCCGTTGTCTTCATCTCCTTCAAATTGAACACACCGTCGCCCGACAGCTTGGTCCGATAGACCAAAGCATCAAAGATGCCGCGATGCAATACTTCGCTCTCCACATCCGTCGTCAGCTCGATGCGATCGGGAAGCACATACATGCAGGTGTAAGGCATAACGACGCTTTGAGAGTCTCTGACCACGGGCACGCAGAGGATTGGCCCGACGAAATCCTGTTTCCTGCTCCAGGTTTCAGCAACTTCCGTCTGTGTCTCATCCGACAACTTGATTCGTTCGCCGACGAGACCCATGATGCTGAAACTGATTATCCAGAAAATAAATGACATGAGAGCAATAAGCATGCATTTTTTGATAGTCTTTTCCATAATTCTGATATTTTTTTTTTACAACTTTGCGTTGCAAAGATAGCTTTTTTCCTCATTCAATCCAAAGAATTGCCCCAAGAATTTATAAAATGTGCGTAATTAAGTATGAAATATTTGGCCGTTTGACATTTTATAACTATCTTTGCACCCAATTTTTAGGTTGTTCATTAATTTTCTAAACTAAAGACGATATGGACTTTCACGAAGATATCAAGTATCAATTCCCTGAGTCAAGTAGCCTATTGCATAGTCTGGATTCAAATATGGAATTGTTCGTAAAGAGTAAAAATTTCGATGTGTTATCATTTTACGAGAGTGGTTTATTAAAATTGTTTTTCCTTGTCTGTAATTACGTGAAATCCGAATGCTCAGAGGTTGATGTCTTGAAACTTGACATATCGAACTATTTGGATTTAAGTAATATCTACGATTCTTTTTCAGCATCTTCAGACAATTTTTTACATGTGTTAAACCTGGTAAAAAAGCATAATGATGAACTCTCTCTTGGTGATATTTCCGGAGACTTTCATTATTATCTAAAAGCTGAAGACTTGAAAGATAATGAGTATAATTATTTTGCCAATCAGTTGAAGGCAATACAGTTAAACATCCATTCTTTTCTCCAGTCAATCGACATCATAATTGAACTATCTAATAGATTATCGGATAAGGTTTTCAAAACCTTAAGACACATAGATGCAAAACTGAGGTTTGACGAGGAGATGCCAGATTTCGTAGTCTCTGAGTTTCGACGTTTTGCCACTGAAGAGAAATATGAGTTCCCGAAGAAGCTCAAGAACTCCGCTTTGAAACTCAAATCCAATAGGCTTGAGGAACTGTCCAAACTACATTGGGCTCGACTCGCTGAACTCGACAACGAACTGGTCAATAAGATTATTGATGGAACGCCTTTCGAGTACAATGCGTACAAAGATCTGTATTCTCGTTATGAGATAGATGAAATGATGCGCGAAAAAAAAAATATTAGCCTTTTTGCAAGAGAACTCACATCCCGAGGATCTTTTTGATTTGAAGGCATTGTGCTTTTCATGTAATCTTTGGGACAGATACTTGAACCGTTACAATGTTTATTTCTTCTTCGCACGAATACACATTGAGAATCTGATCAAGTGTGAGTTGTACGACGGCTTGAAAGAGCAGTACCACAAGTTCCTTTTCGGTACCGACGAAACAAGGGGACATACGATGTCCGACGGATCCATCAACAAGAGAATCGATGTGGCCAAGCTGATTGACTTCATCAGGAATTATACCGATGGACAATACAAATCGAACTACTTCAAGAAGAAGAGTTATTGGATCTCGATATATATCGTGTTGCGCCAAAGTTTGGAACAGTTGAATGGCTCTCCCATATTCCTGCCCGCTTCGAGACCGAAATTTGCAGATTGGGTGAACGCCAATATTCACCCGGAAAGCGTGCCTTGTGATAAAGCATCTTTGGATACTGTTCCCAGCTATTTCCGCGATGAGAAGAACTATCCTTGGGACATCAATGGTTTCTACATGGCAGGCTTTACACAGGAAAAGACCTTCAACAGTTACTCGATGGTGGCCGATTATTTCCAGAAGAATTTGATCGAGAATCTTCAGGATTTCCTTATTCCAGCCGATAAAGGAAGCTAAACTTATTTTGTTCTTTAGTTCCGAAACATAACTTCTTTAGTTTTGCATTTAGTTTTGTCTTTTTTGACCTGAAACTTGCTAATATCTGAAATTTTTTGTATATATTTGCATCGCAGTCCAGAACAGTCTGGGCTGCGATTTATTTTACAATCAAACATTTACAATTTAACAACTAAAACTATGGATTTTTTTATTCATTCTACCAAAGCATGTGATTCTGCAAAACTGCAGAAATTGCAGAAAGATTACAAGTTGGCTGGACTTGGTTTTTATTGGAAAGTCGTCGAGCTGCTCATGTTATGCCCCATCAAAGTGCATTTCAATAGCATCCTGACTTTGAGAGAACCACCTATCAGCTTCAACATTGTCAAAGCTATCATCAACGATTATGATCTTTTCGACGTCGATGAAAACAACTATGTCACCTTGAAGATAGACAAAGGGAACGGCATCGGAGAAAAGTCGCTCGAAAGTTACCTCTCTTTTTTTTCTTCTTCCTCGCGCGCCTCAGATGCGTCACACGAGTCACGCAAGTCATCACGCGCGTCATCAGACACGTGTACAGACGCGTCATCAGGTGCGTGTACACCCTCCCGTTCCTCTTTTAAAGAAAATAAAGATAATAAAATTTATAACTTGTCAGTTATTAATAATAAAATTGAGAGTAAAGCAGATGAAGGCACACAAAACGATGTTTCTCGCATCACAGAGGCTCTTTGTAAAAATAGACCAGACATAGCAAATGAATTACTGATTGAATCATTTTTGAAAAAGAACTGTCCACATTTATCTGAAATGGAACAACCGCTGACAATGACAGAATATGGCTGGCTAAAGAAATATTATACAGATACACAGATTCAAGATGTTTTGCTCGATATGGAAAACGATACGAATGTTTTTCGAACAAAGCGAAGTGCATATCATACGGCTTTATCCTGGCTAAGAAAAAGGCATGGGGATCAGTCTCATTCTGCCCGTTATGAATCTAACAACTATATCCCCTATTAATAAACGTCAATTCATGATATTAAAAAACTAATGAAACACATTGTAGAAAGCGTGGAAGAAATGTACCACGCAAAAGAGCCTTTTGGAGAAATTGTGATTGACGAGGTGATAAACGTCCTTCGGCATTTCAAGGTAATCCTGATACAGGACGTGGCATTACTTCTCGACGTTGATCCGAGAGAACTGCGTACTGCATGGCATCTGCTGACAGGCACACACCTCAATGAGGTGGTCACCCAATGGCGAGTAATGCAAGCTCAGGACTGGATCCGTAAAAGGTTATCCGAGAAGGGTACTGTGAGCCTTGGCGCCAAGGCTTACAAGAAACTGCTGACGGAAACAGCCCATCGTTGTGGATGGCGAACTGAAAGGGTGATGTCGCACGTCTTTGAGCGCTATTGCGGTTGTTCCGCTATTGAATGGCTAGCTCGCGAGGCGGAAGCATTATCACGCGCGAGATAATGCTTACTCTTTTTGCGCAAGCATCATGTCGCGCGACATGATGCTATCTTCGATTGGATAGAGTACTATGTCACGCGACATAATGCTTCCGCGATTGGAAGTAGCACTATCTCGCGCGACATAATGCTTCCGCGATTGGAAGTAGCACTATCTCGCGCGACATAATGCTTCCGCGATTGGATAAAGCACTATCTCGCGCGACATAATGCTTCCCACGATTGGATAAAGCATTATCCCGCGCGACATAATGCTTCCACGATTGGACATAGCATTATCCCGCGCGACATAATGCTTCCCACGATGGAAGTAGCACTATATCGCGCGTGATGATGCTTGCTACAAATGATACCGCATTATTATGAAAAAACTACTGAAAACTTACAAATTTTGCAAATATTTGTAAGCAAACAAGAATATTTATTCGCTGATAAATGACAATAAAAGAGAAGATTGTAAACATTATTGTCAGAAGCAGTGATGGAAAGATCTTTTTCAACAACAGCTTCCCGAAATATGATGATGACTATGTGCGTCAAATCCTGGCAGAGTTGTGCAGTCAAGGTGTTATTATTTGAAGGCCGGATGGATTTTCTGCGATAGCAATTTTTTGCAGGTATTGGACCTGCTCATTTTCCGGCAGAAACAACCAGGCCATTGGGCCGAGGTTGTCTGCCATTTTCACCATCTTATTACTTGTTATAACTCGTCTTTGTTTTCGACTAGTCGAAATGGACGCTGCAAAGTACGTCTTTTTTTCTGATATCTCCAAGAAAAACGCCACAAAACTTATAAATGAGCGTGTGAATTATTCCCTTTCTTATATTTTTTTGAGTAATTCTTGATTCTTCCTATAGACAATGATCCAGCCGATGTCATCAACTATACAACCGACTGCCCATAAGAAGATTGATGTTTTTAGGGACGGCAAAGCGACGATTGACAAAGCAAAACCGGTAATGCAGATTATTGAACCCACAATTTGATTGTTGTTGTCATATATCTCTCTATCCTTCTCCGTCCACAAAACAGATCTGAAAGCCATCATACACTTGCCAACAATGTTTGTGATAAGTGTTGAATAAATTAATGACACGATGGCGAAAACCCATACGTTCCAATAGAACAACAGGTAGATTCCCAGCAGAAAACCTAATGTTGATTCAACGATTGCCAGGATGAAGAAATTGGATAGTGCACCTCTCCTAAATCGACCTTTCCAGATTAATCCCACAGTTAAAGCCGCAATGGCTGTTACCAGGGATTGAGCGGCAATCCACTGAGCAGGCAGCTCAGATATGATCGCTTTCGAAAGAGTTGCCAAGATATAAGTTGAGAGTAACCCTGAGATGGTAACACTGACTAACAACCAGCGCTGATTTTGGTCAGCGTGAATGTTCAGTGCACACAATAAACCTTTGATAATCTTTTTCATTTGGAATTTGTTTTTAATTTTCATATATAAGACTTTATTGTTGATTGGGATTGTTAGGATTTAACGGGAAATTAAACTGCTATTTTTGCAATACATTGTGCAAATATGGGTATAATGTAAACTATTTGGTCGATATATAATTGTGACACACTGAGTCGCGAATTGAACTTTTATAGCCTATCCAAAGTGTCAAATAATATTGTAAGGCAAACATAATGGGACGCGTTGCGTTCCGAAATGACTTATTACTTGTAGATTCAATATCTATTTTGATTATCAAGTTTTCAATTTTATTCTTTTTCCTTTTCCCCTTTTTACCTTATCTTCCATTTCTGTAACTCAATATCTCTTCAAATTACTTTCTTCCCATCGTAGATTTATGTCATCTGTTGCCATATAATGCATTCCTCTCGCAGTAATTGACTTGTTCGTATCTTGTACTTTTTTACGAAATAAACACAATTTGTTTTTTAGCCAATCATTTTTCTCAAGTAGCATTTATTTCTTCGACATAGAATATATATCTTTGTCCGCAATTAAGTAAACAACCCTTAAACACCCTTATATTTTATGCCCATCTATCAAGTAACTACCAAGTATCGCAAGAGCGTGAACGGTATCCGCATCGAACCTGTCATGTCAGTTCAGGTTGTAACCAAGAGTCTGAGCAATCCCGTCGCCACCAATGGCGGTCAGGCTGTCATCGATGCATTCTATCGCATCTATGGCATTGATATCAAAAAAGCCAGTTGTCTGAATACGGTGGATTTGAGAGTGGATAGGATTGGATAAGATCATCAATTTCAAAAAAGTCAATCAATATAAAATCATGAGTTTTACGAAGAAATATCCAAGTTCGCGTAACAACATTTTTGATAAAATTCGGCAAAACAGAGGGAATAGTGAACCTTCGCTGACCACTGAGCAGGAAGATGACGTTTCACTACAACCCAAGTTGGAAGAAGCCGACGGCTTGACAGAATCTGAACAAGAATACCTTGATGCCTTCAAGGAACTGATGGAATATGGTTCAGAGATTACCTCTCGTGAACGCAGGATGCTCGGTAGGATCCGACAGGGTCTTGGTATTAGCGATGAGCGAGCCAAAGAACTTGAAGACTCTTTGCTTAATCCTCAATTGACAGAAGAGGAACAAGAATACCTTGATGCCCTCAAGGAACTGATGGAATATGGTTCAGAGATCACCTCTCGTGAACACAGGATGCTCGATAAGATCAGACAGGGTCTTGGCATCAGCGAAGCGCGGGCAAAGGAATTGGAATCCTTCGTATCACCCCAATCACCTTCCTTGCTCCCCATCACGGCGAATGGCGTTACTTTCAACATGGTGTACGTCGAGGGCGGCACGTTCCAGATGGGAGCAAGCAATAACGACAGCGATGCTCTCAATGATGAGAAACCAGCCCACCAAGTGTCGCTTCCTTCCTATTATATCGGTGAAACCGAGGTCACGCAGGAACTGTGGCAAGCGGTGATGGGCAGCAATCCTTCACACTTCACGGGGGACAATCGTCCCGTCGAAAATGTAAGTTGGAATGATTGTCAGGTATTCGTCAAGAAACTGAATGCTGCTACAGGGAAGATGTTCCGTCTGCCGACCGAAGCCGAATGGGAGTTCGCTGCGCGTGGTGGCAACAAGAGCAAGGGCTTCAAGTTTAGCGGAAGCAATAAGCTTGAGGACGTAGCGTGGTATGATGGCAACAGCGGCAGCACGACCCACGACGTGAAAACCAAGAATCCCAACGAACTTGGACTCTACGATATGAGCGGAAATGTCTGGGAATGGTGCAGCGACTGGTCTGCCAATTACAATGGTTCGCCACAGACGAATCCGCAAGGTCTTGGAAGTGGGCAGGGCCGCGCGTACCGTGGGGGCGGCTGGGGCAACTACGCGAGGTCCTGTCGCTCGTCGAATCGCCGCAGCCACTACCCCGACAACGGGTACAACTACCTTGGCTTGCGCCTTGTCCTCTCCGAGTAACAACCTATTATCAGCGGAGCTCATTCGGAGTTCTAAATTCCGGAGGAGGGGGATGAGAGGCACGCAGAGCAGCCTAAAGAGGGGCATATCGGAGCTGCTCCGAAAGGGCTGCACGAAGTGACTCGAAGCATAAATACCGGTATGGCCGGTTGAAAGAATTAAGAAAATGCAAATCAAGATAAATACAATCATTATTAAACCCAAATATCTTACATCCTATGAACAATCAAATTAAATATCAGGTCACCTTGGATAAAATATCTGAGGTATCGCCATTGCTTACTGGTGAAGCGCAGGTCGAGCTAAAGGCTAAATCAGAAGACTTCATGAAGGATGTTGAAGACTCGCAGTATGTCAAGGTGCCTCTCGTCGGTGTGTTTAGCGCAGGTAAGAGCTCGCTGCTTAATGTCTTCACCCAGAAACCTGGAATGCTCCCCGTGGATACGCTGCCTGAGACGGCTGTAGCATACGAGCTGTATTATGCGCAGAAAGAATGTGTAGAATTGTATAGGAACGGGAAGAAGGTTGAGACTCTACCGCTCACTGATATCAAGCAGCTGGATACTAAGCCTGGAGACATTGCAAAGGTTTATTGTACAAGTGAACCAATTAGGGAACTCATGCAAAGGGGGATCGTCCTGGTGGATATGCCAGGCATCGGCTCCGGAATTGAGCGACACGATGCGGCCATTTTCAATTATATCCATAGCGGGACGGCCTTCATCCTGATTGTCGATGCGGAGCAAGGTTCACTGAGGGGAAGCACGCTTGCATTTATGCACGAGTTGAGTCAGTATAATTTGTATCCAGCTGTTCTCGTTTCCAAGATAGATAAGAAGCCGGAGGCCGATGTGAAGGATATTGTTGACTATATTCAATATCAGATGACACGGCTTGGCAATTCCAATCCATTTATAGGAACGGTATGTGCGGTAAACAATGATCTTGATGGACTCAATAAATATCTCGACGTTCTTAATCCCAGTGAACTTTTAGCCGAAAAACTAAACAAGAAACTAAAGCTTATCATAAACTCTGTAATTGATCAGATCAGAGTCCGCGTTGACATTAGGAGCAAAGACGTGGCCAACGTGGAAGAAAAGATCAAGAAGATTGAGGAGGAGATATCGAATGTCAAGCAGGAGCTGCCGGCCAATAACAATAACGCAGACACGCCAGAGAAATCGACCCAGGACATCTTGGACAATGTGCGGTCTGCACTTGAAGCGAAGTCGAAAGATATAGCTCAGATGATCATCGATAAGGAAGATCCGGAGGCGATCAAGTCGGTCATTGTTAGTACAGTGCGTGTTGAAATCATCTCTTCTCTGAAGGAGGAAAGCGAACAGTATGCAACGGCCCTTGGTACAGCGGTGGAAGAATCTGTGAAAGACATAGCGTCTATTGAAGTAGATACAGACTTTATGGGCGATTTCGCGGGAATCTTAGAAATCGTTAATGACTATATCGAAGCCCTGCTTTCCTTTGGTGGCATTTGGGGTCAATTGGCCCGCGTTCTTCTACCCTTCTTGCCAAAGATGATCAACTGGCTGTTCGGGAAGAGTGACGAGGAAGTCCTTGAAGAAGTGCGTACCAAAGTTATGGACAAGTGTGTGAATCAGGTGGTTACCAATATCCAACCTGCAATCTATAAGATTACAATCGAGAACCAAAAGCGTATCCAGGAGAAGATTCAAGCCGAACTCGTTGCCAAGATGGAGCAAGTGAAGGAGGGTCTGCGCGAAAAAATGAACGATGCAAACAAATCCAAAGAGGAGGTAGAGGCAGAGATATCAAAGCTTACTTCTGCAATTTCTCACTTGAATTCTATTTTAGGCCAAATCTGAAATATACCATTTGGAGCATGTTGTACCAGGAACATGCTCCTTTCCCTATTCAAAATCCGATATGGCAATAAATAAGAAAAAACCCAAAGAGTCAACGTCCACATCTGCTTCAAAAAAGCAGGTGATACAGGTGAATCCCTATGAGAATCCGGAAAATGTATTGGACCTCATGGCCAAAATTTGTTCTGCCACACCTTCTGCTAGCAAGGAAATTTTTGAAAATCAAATGGTAGAAAGTTTATCTACTGATAGAGGTATTTTTTTAGATGAGTATTTCGAGCAAAATCGGGGTAGATTGTATAACTATGATTTTCAGCATGATTTGAAGGAATGTCTGGATAATGTACTTATTAATCTTGCCAGTCATGAAAACACAGATCATACGCAGATTGTTATTGCAGGAGGCTTCTCTTCCGGCAAGTCTTCATTCCTCAATCGTCTGACAAAATGTACAAACCTCCTGCCCACAGGTGTAGAGCCAGTTTCGGTAGTGAAAACCTATTTGTATTGTTCTCGAAATAGCAAGGGGATCTCGGTCAAGGGTGTCAATCAGAAAAATGTGCTTGTCAATTTGAATGTGGGTGTGTTATCGGCCATTCAGCATGCAAAGAAATCGAATATATACTTGGCCTCAGTGCTCGATAAGCTATTTGTCAATATCCCGTCACAAGATCTGGATGGCATTGTATTCATTGACACCCCCGGCTACAATAATACAGATAAGCCCAATGAGTCGAATGGTAAAACGGATAGAGACACTGCTCTCGAAGCATTGGGTGAAGGAAACGTATTGTTCTGGCTGGTGGATTGTGAGCGTGGCACTACGGTATCGAACGATTTGGAGATGATCAAACAGTTTGAGGGTAAAAAGGTAATCATCTTCAACAAAGCAGATAAAAAGGGGCAAGAAGAATGTAAAAGGATAGTTGAGGAAGCAGCTCGCACCTTATATAATGAAATTTCACAAGATGAAATAATAGATATCATTGCTTACTCCACTTTGGATAACAAGATCTACTACTCAAAAAACAAGAAAAGCCTTCCTCAAATTGTGGAAGAAGCCAAAAAGAGCGGAAATGGAAATTCTGAAATGAAAGTGTGGAAAGAACTCATCGAAGGGCTGTTTGATACAGAGATTTCAGAGCTCCGTAAAGCATTGGAATCTATAAAAAAAGAATATAAGGAAGCGGTCAAAGAAAAAAGTGAAAACGAAACAATGTATCGTGATATTATGTACAATGATGACGATTATATCACAAGCGAAGTCAGAAATGTCCTGATCGACAGTTACAATGAGGTGCTTTCTGTCGCTCAGGAAATTGCATCGGCCGGCCTTAGTTCGTTAAACGAATTTGTAGATTTTATAAACACAATGTATAATTGGGATAATAGCGACCATATATGTTGGGATAATAATTTAAGGCCAAAGATAGATAGAGCTGCAAAGGAATATGAAAAATGTTGTGATAGGCACAATTCTGCGATAGAATATTCTTACCATACGGAAGAATACCGGAAGGATTTGGCCGATAGAATTCAAAACTACATTGCCGATAGAATTAAGGAGTTGTATGAGTCCGATTGTCAGCATTGTGAGTACTTGCTTGAGCGCAAAAGCAATGCTGAAATCATGGAAAAAAATTTTATGGAATATAAAAAAATGTTCATGAATGCATTGGAATTGGCCATCAGAGCTTACCAGAAGGCTGACAAGGCAGCGAATGTCCAAACCGAAGAAACCACTCAGCCGAATGTGTTTGACTGCATCAGGCAAGATGATTACAAACTCTTCCTGAATTGTTTCGAGGATGGCGTTGATATGTCGGTTTGTAATTCGGAAGGTTATAGCCCTTTGACATTGGCTGTTCAGTCAGGTAATAACACGATGGTGAAATTCCTGTTGGACCATGAAGCAGACCCTTCCATACTGGATAAGCGAGGATTTAATGCCTTCCACACTGCCGTTGAAAACCAATTCCGTGATATTTGTCAGATCCTTTTGGATAATGACCCCGAGCTGATTGATTCGAAAACTGCAACGGGGGAAACAGCGAAGGAGCTTTCCAAAAAGGATACTTTCGCTCGATGGATAGAAAATGAAATAAACAGCGCAATGTGATTATGAACAAGGAAGAATTGCTGAACTTGATACAGAAGTCCGGGGAGAAACTCGAATTTCTTAAGACCATCGATTATGATGGGCTTAAGGAACGAATCACTGAGTTGGAGAGCGTCTTCAAGGAATTCAAGGAAGGCGGTGAAAGTCTGCTCTCGAAAGACAATATTCTTCAAATAGGTATTGTCGGGCAGGTGAAAGCTGGAAAATCATCGTTCCTGAACTCACTGTTTTTCAATGGTGAGAATGTCTTGCCAAAGGCCTCGACACCCATGACTGCAGGTCTGACAATCATTGAATATGCAGAAAAAAATACCTTTGAGATAGAGTACTTCAATGAGAAGGACTGGGCCATCTTCGTGAGTCAGGACGAGGAATATATCAAGAGGGAAGAAGAGGTGCGTACACAGAATCCCAATGCACCTGAAAACATCATAAAGAAAGAGGTAGAGCATAGGACTACTGAAAAGATACGCTCTGCACACGAGATGGTCTCCACTTGCAGCACGAAGGCCAAAAAGAAAATCGGACAGAAGAACGATGTAAAGGAATTCTTTGATTTAGATGATCTGCAGAATGTCCTTGAACAATATGTTGGTGCGAATGGAGAATATACGTCTGTCGTCAAGAGCCTTTATATCAAGATGAATGACAAGAGGCTCGATGGGCTTAGAATCGTCGATACGCCGGGTGTCAACGATCCTGTAGTATCGCGAGAGAACAGGACACGTACATTTCTCCACGCGTGCCATGGCGTGTTTTTGCTGAGTGCTTCAACCGACTTCCTCGGAAGTGGAGATATAAGTTTCCTTAATTCGCGCGTTGGTGGCTCTGGCATCGGCACGGTGGTACTCCTTGCCAGCAAGTTTGACTCTGTATTGCAGGATATTGGTGCAGATCGAGAAATGAAGCAGGAGGAAAGGGGCGACCTGGCCGATACTGCCGAGATGCAGACAAAGAAATTCAAGCGCAGATTGCGTGAGCTTTCAGATACGATTGATGAGAAGCTGCGTGGAAAAATCAAACTGGACACCACAGCAGGCATCGGATATTCCATAGCTCATAAGCCATCAGATAAATGGGACAATGTAGAGAAACAGGTGGTTCAGCAAATGAAACGATACTACCCGGAGTATTTCGCCACAGAATCGGATATCAAAGAATCCTTCGAAGGACTTGCAAACATCGAAGATATCAAAGAAAAATATCTTGATGGTGTCTTTTTGCAAAATAAGGAGGAAATAATGTCTCAAAAGGTAAAAGATTACTTTGCCATGAATAGTCAGGAGATACAATCGACAGTCCTAAAGATCCTGAACGATTTCAGAAACAGACATGATCAGATCAATGAGACAACCCTTGCGGAGATACAGCGACAGAAAGAAATGCAGTGTGAACTTTTTGACGGACTCAAATCCACCTTTGCAGGCATTTTCAGCAACTTCAGCCGTAATATCCAGAATGACATCAAGCACATTGCCAATAATGTGAGATTTAATGATATTAGAACTATTCCTACCGAGGGAACGATAGAAAGTGTCACTTACAAGGGAATGCTTTGGGGACATAATACGGACGAAATGGAGTTCGACCATGTAAATACGTATGAACTTAGCAGAATGATTGGCAAGGCTGTTGAGTCATACGGGATTGCATGGAACCAGGAGTGGCAGATGCTATTTGGCAATGCGCGCAAGGAAATGTCAGACAAGTTGAACCAAGCCATAACTGAATTTGAAAAGCAGTTCATGAGCAAATCCTTCAAGGATTCTTATTATCGGAGTCTGGTGGACAAGGCTTTGGAAGAATTGAGTGATAATAAAGAATTGTCAATAGGCGACATAATATCTGATTACACTCGGCAGGGCGACGATATCGCAGATGACCAATTTTATCCTTCTGGAACAGATGAACTAAAAAAAGGTGAAGTTGCATCCTACCTTGCTAGAAGTCTGAGAGAACATATTTCCTACATGATTGGTAGGTTTAGGATACTGTCTGATTCTATTAAGGAAGATGTAAGAACAGAAGTAAATAAAAACCTTCAGAACGCCATTACCGTTATTGAGACGATGAAGTCATCGTTTGCTGATAACCTGAAGAAAGAGGGTGAAGCCTATCTGGCTAGCCTCGAAAAGGATATGGAAGAGAAAACTACCGTGTTAAAGAAACTCGATATTATTATAGAATGTGTTTCAGAAATAGCAACTTTTTATAGATAACAATATGAAAGAAAAAATTGATCAGATCGTTCTGTCGATCGAAGAGAAACGTAGTCGATTGAAAGAAAAGGCAGATAGATACTTTGCAACTATCGAGATTCCTTCTGAGGATGCCTCTCAGTCATCAAAGCAGAAGAAAAATGAAGAACACGTTCCACCAATATCTTTTGTGTTGTATGGAATCGCTGGTCTTTCTACTTTAGCTGCTTTTTCAACCGATGATTATAAGGTATTATATCTATGTATTGCAGCTGCAAGTGCATTTGGAGGGTATAAACTATCTAAAACGGGAGGTGTCTCAACACATTCTTCTTCATCAAAGACATTTGTTAATTTGGGTTCACTTAAAAATGTAATAATATCAAGAGTGTTTGATTCTGTAAAGAAAACTACAACTGAATGGGAAAGCTTTATGGAATTAAAACAGAAAGAAATACAATCCACTATTTCTATGTCTTCATTTAATGAAGCAAAGAAAGATGAGATGTTTTCACAAACGTTTGTTTTTGAGGTTATCGACATTAGCTTGTCAGAATTTTCATCAATGATGAATTCTGCAATTAGTGTGTCTGATATTAAGCAAAAACTTGCTGATTACAAGTCGAAGCTCTTGTCTTCTATTGATGCTGCTGCGGATAAACAAATTGCAAAATATAAATCTTTATGTCAATGAAAGATTATAAGATTATTATTGAAGAAGGCGATTTTTTATGGGATAATGACAATCAGTGCTTAGTCAATTATAAGCCTGATGGTTCGGTGATCATTGGGTCAATTCCACCATTAGGTTCAAATACAGCATATCCCATTGGACTAAAAGAAGACGTGCTTGGTGCTATTGGTTTCCAAGGCAATGGGAAGGCAGAATACGTTAATGGCAATGATACTATAAAAATAGATGGTAATAATGCCGAAAGCATTCTAGTTATTGAAAATACACCTGTACGTTATGTGTCAGATATTCAACATTTTTTCAAGGAAAAAGGGAAAGATCTGGATATTGACGAGGCTCAATTAGCAAATGTTTGCAAACGCAATAGTACAAAGCGTTAATAACTTTGGACAAATTAGCATTTGAGACAGCTAAGAATTTGATTTGAAAACAATCGGCAAACCTTGTTTCGGAAGTCAAAGACTGTGAAGGATTCACCGTAAGCATTCGGTAAACCCCGTATTGACAATCAAAGATTATGAAACATTCTCCAAAAAAGATAGAGTTTTCGGAGAAACTTGTACAAGTTTGAAGATATTTTCGGAGATTCATCGGAGACGGTTCAGACCAGCCCTCTCTCCTTGAGAATCGCGGGCAGGAAGTCATCCAGGGGCCTTGAGTAGTCGCTGTCGTATTCGTGTATGTGCTTCAGGAGGTAGCTGGTCCACTGCCGGAAGTCGGCTCTTGCTGCCTTGCAGTATCCCATCATTGTGTAGATGATTGCGGCATCCGTCCAGATAGTATCGCGAAAGCCTGTAATATATCCTGTATGTGTATTCGATGTCTTTTACGAAGGGGCTTCTGGGCATCACTTTCAGGGCTTCGTCTTGCATCCCTTGCTCGAACGATCGTATGATGATTATCTGAGTTAATATGACATTTTTTCCTACACTGCGCAGTTCTATATGATGACTACCAAATGTCATTCCTTTTGCTGAGTTCTCAGTTTTTACCTCACAAATTTAGAAGGCATTCTTGATGCTAGTTGAGTTTTCAATGTTATAAGTTGACTGTATTGAGACAAGATACTATGCTTTCTATCCATAACCATTAATGCTGAATTCGGGTATCTTATAGGTAAATTTATAGGAGGTAATATTATGCCACGTTGTCCAAAATGTAACAGTACCAATGTCTCGAAATTATCAGACATGTTAGATCCCCTTCCAATAATAACAATCCGTGATTTAATTCCTTTTTCTGAAAAAAAGTATATCTGCCAAAATTGTGGTCATAAATTTTGATAGCTTTCTCTGCAAGTTACACTTAGCATTCTCTGAAAGCCAATTCGTTTTGGCTTTCAGAGAATACTATAATATGTCCACTGAGGAGGATATGCTTAAGACGGTGGATAAGCACGCGGCTTGAAGGTGGTACTGTTTCAAGTGATACAAGCGGTACTGTTTCAATGATATGATTAGTTGCTGAAAGTACAAAAATATAATCCGTACTTGTCAGAAATAGATGAAATAGGAACGGTTTTTATTTTATTGCTACTTTATTTGTTGTATATTATGGAAAATAGTGTATCTTTGCAACGTTGGCAGAATTAGCAACTTCTTGGGTTGATTTATGCTGCCAATGGAAGTAAATCTAAGATAATATGAACAAGTTCGTGATTCCATATCTAACTACATGTGTCCATGCGTTCGGGGAGCGGTTTGCCATGTCAAGGCAAGCAGCTTTCCAGTATCTGCATGAACATAAGGGACTGGCTTTCTTGATAGAATTCTACGATGTGGAACACCTCCAGTCCATGGAAGAAACGATTGACGATTTGCTCATAATATGCCAAAAAAACGGAGGTACGCTTGCATGATACTTTATCACGGAACTAATACTGACATAGAATCAATAGATTTGTCGAAAGGGTTGAAATACAAAGATTTCGGCAAGGGATTCTATTTGACGCCAGAAAGGGCTACTGCAATTCGTATGGCGCTAAAGAAGGCACGGCTTTTCGATGGTCAGGCTACTCTGATAACTTACGAAATGGATGACAATGTCTATCAGTCTGACTTGAAGATTAAAGTTTTTCCTGTCATTGCCAGTGTTGAGTGGTTTCTGTTTGTCGATGCTAATAGGGATAGGAAAAACAATAATCCAGTCCATGATTACGATATAGTTATTGGTCCTATTGCTAATGATGGCGTGGTTCTGCAGTTGACTAATTATCATGAAGGTATTTATACGCCAGAGCAGGCTGCTAAACTGCTCCAAGATAAATATCTTGACCAGCAATACTTTTTTGGCACTGATAGGGCATTGTCCTTTCTTCATAAATTAGATGTTGAATTGTTATGAACCAACCGACACACCACCAGATAGCGACATATTTGATTAACTACGCTATCAGCGAACTGATCAAATATGTGATTGAAGACACAGGCTGTTCGATAGAACAGGCTATGGAGCGTGTGTATAATTCGCCACTAATGAGAGCGCTGCAAGACGAAGAAGGTGAATTGTATGTGCAGAGTCCAGCCTATCTATATGAGTTGATGAATGGATATTATGCCCAGGAGTCAGCAGATTAGCTTTTTTCTTGTTTGCAATTCAGTCCTTCAAGCATCCAATAGGAACAACATAGATGCCGTCCTCTCTTCAATAGGCGAATTTGTGCCCGTCCGAATCGGATAGTGTATCTTTGCACTCGAAAGTAGCGAAAAGTGTATCGAACATACACAAAACGACACTATTTTGTGTAATTATGAGAATATACTTAGCTGTCCGTCGCCACTCGCAAGTTGGATTTGTAAATTGATCAGTAGGATGTAAGCTTTTTGGGAAAATGTGGATTTTTTTATGAAAAATAGCCGGAAAATGTGATTTTTCGGCTTAAATTTGTTCGGAAAATGTGATTTTTCATTATCTTTGCACCAGAAAAACGTGATTCGGCCTATGGAACTGCTTAAAAGACAAGCTTTTTTTTAACGGTTTGATAACCAATCGCTTTAGATAGTCATTCCTGTATTTGGCCGATTTTCATTACCGAAGTTGGCGGATACTTGTAGATTGTTATTCTAACTTTATCTCTGGTATATAGCAGTTGTTATCTTCAGTGGAATTGCGTTCGAGGAACATGCAGTAATATATGGGGAGATAAGTGATGCCTTTATCTTCGTGAACCGTTTGATTGTTGCTTAGTACTATAGCGCTTCCGATATTGTAGTCAGGTGTCTCAAGCAAATTGTTGAGCGCACTATGCACTTTGTAGTCCTTGCCGGATTTGACTTCGATAGGTAGTATGGTCAGATGTTTGTAATCGTCTATTAGGAAATCCACTTCACCCTTTTGTTTGTTATCATAATAGTGAAGGCGGGAACCATGCGCGTGTAACTCCTGTGCTACAACTGTTTCATAAACGGAACCAAGATTGATACTATAATCATCCTTCAATACTGCATTAATGTTGGTATCATAAAGGAGATATGTCAATAACCCTACATCATTCAAGTAGAGTTTGATCAAGTTCTTGTTTTCAGATTCCAGCAATGGAAACTTCGGGTTGCTGATAGCTTGTACGGAAAGCGCTATACCAGAATTGGTCAAATACTCGAATTCCTCTGCGTAGTCGCTAAATTGCTTGTGGCTCAATGCGCCTTCAATTCGCTTTACAACGACTCTTTTCTTCTTGTTCTCCATATTGGAGGGTATAAGGTCGTAGAGTTTACGGATGACGAGCTTCTTCTCCTCATCATATTGCGAGGCATACACTTTGTAGAGCATGTGGATGTCACGCTGAACTTTTCTGACCTCAGTAATATTTCTGTTCTCCTTGAACCGATTAATTGCTTCGGGCATTCCTCCGACCAGGAGGTATAGCTTGAACTGTTGCATCATGTAATGGTGCAACGAGTCGTTCAGCGATTCTTTGGAAAGGTATTTTTCCCGAATACCGTCTATGGTGCTTTGACTGCAATCCATTGCAAGCAAGAATTCTTCGAAGTCCAAAGGATACATTTCTTCAATCGAAATGCTGCCGATAGGGACTGACGCAGTTTGTGCCAAAGCAACTCCCAATTGAGAACCGCTTGCAATATAGGTATAACGTCCATCTTGATTGAGAAATTTCAGCATAGTCATAAGATGCGGATAACTCTGTATTTCGTCAAGAAATACCAGCGTGTCTTGTTTCTCGCCAAGGCGGTTACCAGCTATAGCTCCTAACTGCAAATAGAAATCATTGGTGTCAGCGACAGTAGAGAAAATTTTTCGTCCTTCCTTATCTTCTTTCAGGTTGATTTCAATATAGTTCTTGAATAATTTCTTTCCTACATATCGGATTAGATAAGATTTCCCAATCTGCCTGGCACCGTTGACCAGCAGAATCTTGTTGGGTTGGTGAAGAAGAAAATCTTCTATTAGGCTTGTAAACTTTCTGTATAGCATAACGTGTGATTTTTGCTGCAAATATACGCTGTATTTTTGAATAATGCAATAGTTTTGGGACTTTTTCCTCAAATTTCAAATCAAATTTAGGACTTTTTCCGAATATTTAGCGTTAAAATTAGGACTTTTTCCGAATATTTAGCGTTAAAATTAGGACTTTTTCCGAAAAAGATGAGGCTAAATGAAGCAACTAAGGATACAGTTCGGCTGGTCACATTGTTGTTTTTTGCAGATTTAGGAACTCTTTCGCACTGTTTTCGTTTTGTAGTAATTTACATAATGTGAGCAAGGTGAGACGGGAACGTGTCGTTTTTTTGTCCATGGTTTTCATGGTTTTTGGATTTTGTGGTATCTTTGTACCCATGCAAACATGCCTGAGATCAAGTAAACTATGGGATCAGACGACAAAAGACAGAACGATATCGAACCAACCATCGAGCCTCAAACTGAATCTGCCAACGATGCGCAGACAGAGGGTGAGAATGTAACTGCCACGGAGAAGCCGGCTGGCGCAACCATCGGTGGCTCTTTGTGCGGTATCGGAGGTCGTTTTACGAGAAACGGAAATAAGAAAGTCGGTCACTCCACGTGATCGACTTTTGTGATGCCGTATTTCTTCAGTTCGTTGGTCGTGATGGGAATATAGAGGAGAAATTCGTCGAAGACGATATATTGGCGCTTGTTCATCGTCATCAGTCCAACATTGTCGTCGATGGTAATCCTGGCAAAACCCTCGAAACTTGATTTGGGTACCTTGAAGTATTCGTGTTCTGTACCCGTAGCGATGTAGATGGCATCGTGGGTGATGGCAAAAATGCTGGGAAAGAATTCGTATTCGAGGTGTTCGAACTTCTTGACGGTGTTGCATGTGCTCAACCATTGGCGATAGATGCTGATGGTAGCTTCGTCAGTTACGCGGGTCAGGTTAATTTGTTGAGGCCATACCGATGAAGCCATCAATCGACGGAAGTTGAGGGTATCGGGTTTTTGCGTAGTGGGCATCTCTGTCTTGTACCAAACCTGGTCGCCATCGCCGTATGGCTGTCCCTTGATGCGGTGCTTGATGGCTTCGGGATGGAGTAGGTAGCAGATCAGGTTTCCATCGAGCCCTTCATAGAAGAACATCGTGTAACGTATGCCTGTGATGTTGTTTTCGGCATCCTTGTGCCATGAGGTGATGAAGTAGGTGCCATCGTTGATGGCTTCTTCAACCTGCCAGAAGCTGGTGTAAAGTGGTTTGCCGTCGCTTTCATTCCAGAAACCCTTGATGTCGAGATCTACCTGAACGGCCTTCATGTCGCGGCTCACGTCGTATAGGTCTTCCTGCTTTGCATACGAGGCGTAGGTATGGAGAATCTGCTTGACATGATAGAGCAGCATGATACGTGACTTCCGAGGTTCCTCTCGTGCCGAAGTGATGGCCGGTAGGGTGGAGAACAGTTCCCCATCTTCGGTAAACTTTTCGAGAAGGGACATGGCATACTCGTACTGGTGAGAGAAGTCGATCACATCGCCATCTTTCGAGTCGTAGCCTGGGATGACCTTCAGCAGCATAAGAACCAGAAAGGGGATATTGATGTCTTGCTCATGTGCTTGTTCGAAGATGTCGGATTTGCGTTTCTTCAGACCTGCTTCGCTATAGGGAGGATAGCTGTAGCGCAGCAGTTCGAGGGCGACAGTGAAGGGATTGCTGCGGCGTGAGAGATTGTCGCGGAAGAACGTCCAGGCCTTCTGATACTGCACCAGCACGCTTTCGAGGTTGATGATGCCGTCGGTCATCTGTTCGACTTCCACTTGTAGATCACGGAACGCCGAGCGAAGACGTTGTGCCGATGTGAAGCAGCGCTTGATGCCGTTGCTGTGGATGCTTGGCGCTTCGAGGAAGGTCTCAAGTTCTTCGATGGTGTTGAAGATGAGTCGGGTGTTGGCGATGGTAGTCAGCCATTCTTCGTATTTGTCTTGTTCGAGTCTCATGCCTTTTGTCAATATCTGATGCAAAGGTAAACTATCTGTTCCAAAAACGCAAGATTTCGTTGTTTATTGTCTTGGATACGAGATTATTTGCGCGTGTTTCGTAGAATATTACGCTACGCACGCAAAATCGGGTGTTATTTCGTCCTTTTCTTGGATATTTGAAATCTTCTTCGTATCTTTGCGGCATCCATTTCGACAAATCGAAAACAAAAACCGACATTAACAAGAAAAGGAGGTGAAAATGGATTTGAGACGTGGGCTTCAATAGCCCGTCTCACAATCCGGAAAATTGCAGGTTCAATACCTGCAAAAAATTGCGCTTCGCGCATAAAATAAACTGGGCTCGGCTATTGAAGCCAGAGACGAGGCCATTTTTACCTAAATATCATTATTATTCTTTGTTATATAGAAGTAGAAAACCTGTAAATCGAAAGAATGATGAAAAAGTCGTTTATCTTTTTGTCTTTGTTCGTGGGGCTCGTATGGCCTGGAGGAAGCATGGAGGCTCGTGCTAATGACAGCAGCGAGATGCCCAAGCATCGCGTGATTATCCTGACCGATGTGGAGAATGAACCGGATGACAACGAGTCGCTTGTCAGACTGATGCTCTACACCAATCGGATTGACGTGCGCGGACTGATTGCCACCACTTCGACACACATGAGGAACCGCATCGCTCCCGAGACCATCCATCGGGTGATTGATGCCTACGGACAAGTGCGCAGTAACCTGCTGAAGCATGAGCCGGGATTTCCCGAGGACGATGCACTGCACGCGCTCGTGAAGAAAGGCTCGACGTTCTATGGCATGAATGGAGTGGGGAAGGGCAAGAACTCGGAAGGCTCCGACTGGATTGTCGGCGAACTGCTGCGCACCGATGACGACAGGCCGTTGTGGGTTTGCGCATGGGGTGGAGCCAATGTGCTGGCTCAGGCACTCTATCAGCTGAGGGCTACGCAGTCGGCAGCCAATCTGGAGCGACTTGTCGGCAAGCTGCGCGTCTATACCATCTCCGACCAGGACGACACGGGCATCTGGATGCGCCGTGAGTTCCCCAAGCTGTTCTACATCGTCAGCCCAGGTGGCTATGGCAATGCCACATGGACGGGCATGATGCAGGTGGCCGAGGGTGCCGACAACGAGAAGGTGTCGAACCGATGGCTTGCCGAAAACATCCAGCAGGGACATGGCCCGCTCGGGGCTTGTTATCCCGATGTGGCCTACGGCATGGAGGGCGACACACCGTCGTGGCTCAATCTGATTCCCAATGGCCTGAATGAGCCGGAGCATCCCGACTGGGGCGGATGGGGTGGACGATATACGTTCTACAGGCCTCGTCGCGAGGACTGCGACCCCACGGGCTTCAATGGTTCCATTCCGATTGAAGAGGAGCCTCGTGCCATTTGGACGAATGCTGTCGATCGTTATATACCTTATATATTTAATGAATATGGTTGTGCCGTGCGAAGCGACACAGCCACCTACAGCACTCCGCAAGCTACCGTATGGCGTTGGCGCAGCGAAGTGCAGAACGACTTTGCCGCACGCATGGACTGGTGTATCAAGGATTATGCCGAGGCCAATCATGCTCCTGTGGCTGTGGCGCGACTGATGACAGAGGTGGCGGGCTATGGGGAGGACAACAACGCTCCTCGCGAAATCACCAACATGACAGTGAAGGGTGGTGATACGTTCATGCTCGATGCCACGGGTTCGAGCGATCCGGATGGCGACAATCTGAGCTACCTGTGGTTCCAATATCCGGAAGCTGGAAGCCTGAAACAGATTGTCCCCATCCAAGGTTCCCCCAACATCTACCATGTGAAGGTGCAGGCACCTAAGGTCGAGAAACCCGAGACCTTGCATTTCATCCTCAAGGTGACCGACAAGGGCACGCCTGCCCTCACAAGTTATCGCCGCGTTGTGGTCACGATCGTCAAATAACAATTAACAATTAACAAATAACAATTTATTTCTTATTTACGATGAAAAAGAGTCTATTTATTAGTGCAGTAGTAATGCTGCTTGGTTTGACCGCTTGCAGCAAGCAACAGAGTGTGCCTGAAACACCCCAAGGACCTGCGTTTGATGAGGTGCTCATGACCCGCCGTAGCATCCGCAGCTACGATGCCACCAAGACCATAAGCAAGGAAGAGGTGCGCCAGTTGTTGGCCGCCGTGCAGGAAGCCCCTTCCTGGGCCAATCAGCAGCCTACGAAGTACTATGTGGCCATCAGCGAGGAGAAGCGGGAGGCTGTGAGCAATGCGATATTCGGCAACAAGGAGCGTGTGGCAGGTGCGCCTGTGCTTATCGTCTCGACCTACGAACGTGGCAAGTCGGGCTTCTTCCGGGGACAGCCCACCAACGAGATCGGCGATGGCTGGGGGGCTTATGACAATGGCTTGAGCAACTGCTACCTCATCCTCAAGGCTCGCGCCATGGGCTTCGACACCCTCATCATGGGTATGCGCGACGGCGATGCGCTCCGCTCCATCTTCAATATCCCTGCCGAAGAGATGGTGATGGCCGTCATCTCGCTGGGCTATCGCGATCAGGAGCCTAATCAGCCTGAGCATAGGCCGCTTGACGAAGTCGTCAAGTTCTTCTGATCGCGTATTCTGTCACGAATTTGCGAATTATTGAATTGCGTTGGCAAGGATATTTAACACGAATTACCATGTAATTATCGTTAATTTTTTTGACAGCTGGACCATTGAATAAAATTCATGAATATTCATGATAATTCGTGTTGAAGAATAAAGCCGTGCGGAGTGAAATGCTTCGCACGGCTTGTTGTATCTGAGGGGGTGATGTCAGTTGAGGATGGCGACCTGATCGATCTTGAGGTTCTGGATCTGCAGCTCGATGAGCTTGTAGCGGGAGTCGAGGTCGAGATCGGCAGGACGTGAGCTGAAGTAGCGCTGGTAAGTGTCGCGCCAAACGTTGCGGTCGGCCTGCGAGTCGGTGTGGATGAAGACCATCTTTTCGAGTGATTCGTCAAGGGTGACGCCCGTCTGGACGATGTGAAGGAAGCAGTCGCTGCGTTTGTCGAGCAAAGGCATGAGTTGGGCTACATCGCTGGCCTTGTCGCTGAGATAAGGATAGCGTGTCTTGTCGGTGAGATATTCGACCATCGAGAAGCCTGAGTAAGCTTTGCGCAACTGGGCGATGACCTTGTCGCGTATCTGAATCTTGAACTGCAGGATGTCGTCCTGCGACATCTTGTAGCTATCGACAAGGTCATAGAGGTGGAGGCCTCCGGTGATATCCTGCTTATGCTTGTCGAAGTAGGCGTCGAGCACGGCATTGTCGAGCAGCTGGATGCAAGGGGTGCGCGAAGGTACAGTCATCTGCTTGAGCGTCTGCTGTTCCTCCTGGCTCCACTTGCCGAGGTCGGAGACGTAATCGGCCAGTGCATGATACTTGTTGATGAGCTTGATCTTGATGTCGGTGAGGCTCGATACGACCATGCCGGCCAGATGGAGACGAAGGTGCTTCTCGGCCTTTTCCTGTTCGGCGTGGACAATCCTGGACTTGATGGCGGCAGCTTCCTCGTCGAGACTTTCCTTTAGTTTGACGAAACGGTGGTGGGCATACCAAACGCCGAGGATGTAGAAGAGGATAAGGACGGCGGTGAAGACCGAAGTGATGGTAGCCATCTTGGTGAGGTTGAGGTAGAACAGGAGCCATACATCGAGCAGGAAGATGAGGATGCAGACGGCTCCCCAGAAGAGCCATTTGCGACGAACACGCTTGAACTCCTTGATGGCCTGGGGACGTTTCTCGGAGACAAACGTCTGATAGGCATCCTTCTGTGTGGCTATTTCGCTTTCGAGACGTGCGACGGACTGCTGCAAGATCTGGTCGCGCTTGGAGGGGTTCGAAAGGGTCTGCAGCAGCTGTTCGTAGGAGAATCGGAGCGATGTGTAGCGTGCGGTGTCCTGTTTGAGCAGGCGTGTCTCCGAATCGATGAGGATGTGCAGGATGGATGCGCGGATGTTGTCGTCGGTGAGGTTGAACGACACGGTCTTACGCTTGTCGATGCCCGATACCCTGACCTTCTCGGTGACTTCGACATCAGTGATGATGCAGGCCTGGTTGCAAAGGGCGGGATCGTCGATGTAGGAGAAGGGGATGTAGCAATATCCCTTGTCACCAAAGCTGGTGCCCCACGAGTTGCGGACGATATAGACCTTGTCGTCTTCGCTGAATCCGCAAATCACGAGGGCATGGTTGCCTTCGTCGTGGTCCTTGATCTGCTGGTCGGTGGGACGATAGATGAAGCCGTTGCCATCGGCCTGGAACGAGTCGAAGATACGGAGCGAGATGGCGACGGGATAGCCTTCGGAGAGGGCCGAGGTGAGCGCTTCGTGGGTGATCTCGACGTTCTTAACCGTCTTGACCAGACGCGTCTTGCCATCCTCGTAGGCTTCGGGAGAGGGCTTGATAAGGTTCTCGCCATAGGGGCAGAGGTCTTCGCTACAGATGCCCAATGCCGACATGGCGCTGACGGCCTCGAAGAACGAGATGCCTTCCTTGAGCTTGTCCTTCCAATTCACGCCACCCGTATCGACCGCATTGTAGAAGACGAACATCTCACTGAGGTCGGGGTTGGAGGGATTGGCCTTCTTCATGATGTATTCGAAGATGGAAACCATGGCGAAAGCCGAGCATGTGCCGAGGGTGCCCTGATTCTTGGGTATCGTGAAGTTGGAACGCAGATCGACGCTGCGTTCGTTGGTCTGCCGTGGTACGTAGGTCTCCTCGAAGAGGCGCACCTCGCGGTCGGTGGGCATGAGGCGGAAGATCTGCCCTTCGAAGTTGAAGCCGCCGTCGGAAAGGCGTTTCTGCGAGTCTTCGACAGCCTTTACCTGTACCTTGATGGCATCGAGTTCCTCTTGCTTCTTGCGGATGAAGGCGGTACGTTGGCGTATTTGTGCGCGAAGCAGCTTCATCTCGTCGAGAGGCAGATAAACGTGCTCGTTGATGTCGGTCGGGGTGGTCAGGACTCCGCGATGCACGCGACGCGGCTGGTCGGCGGTGGCTTCCTCAATATAGACCTGCTTGTTGTCTTCGGTGATGAAGAGGTTGATGGTTTCGGCGTCACAGTCGTCAAGGGTGAGCTGTTCCTTATGGTACTGAATGCCTTGCAGGAGGGCATCGTCCTCACCGAGCAGTTGTGCCATGATGGCCTGCTTGTGGGGGAGGGAAAGGCGCTCATCGTTGATGAACGACTGCATGTCGTTGATCGAGGCATCGATGCGCTGCTGCAACTCCTTTTCGAGTTGCTGCATTTCGCTGAGTGACAGGGATCCACGGGCGTTGGCTTCGGCAATCTTCGGATCGACACGGTCGTGCACGAAGTCCTTATAGAGCTGCACATGACGACCGAGGAGGCGCAGGGCGGTATCGGAGGCCTCGTTGACGTTAATCTTCGTCTCTTCGACACGTTCGCGTCCCAATACCTCCAGATAAGCGTTGTGGAGCAAATAATCGACGAAATAGATCTTGTCGAAGGCGAGCATCGAGATGCCGAAGGTGGTCACGTCGATGTCGTTGCCGAGCTGATTGGCGGGGAAGATGGCCGGATAATGTTCGACGGCAAGGAGCGCGAATTCGCCCAGGATACGCAGCAATCCCTCACGGTCGAGGTTGAGCGCGAGGCCTTGCGTATTGGAGTCCTCGAAGAGCAGGAGACGATGCACGTCGGCATGTGCGATGACCTCGCGTGCCACCTTGCGGCAAGTTTCGCTGTGCTGTCCCATCCGATCGGGAAGCTGTGTCTTGGCGTCCTCGTCGGTGACAAGGAGCGGTGCCAGCACGGCAGGCAATCCCATCACATCGATGAGATAGGGTTTGCCCGACTTGCGGATGGCGGCGATGAGCTGCTGGGCGATGGACCAACAACGTTCGTCATAGAGGGGCAGGTAGAGGCAGAGGTTGAGCATGCCCGTCTCGCCTGGGTTGTCGATGGTGACGGTGCGATTGAAGAGCTCGACGAAGTATTGTTGCAGCTGTGCGGCATTGGTGAGCGTCGGGCTCGGGTCGGCCTCGACATGGTAGCGGTAGCTGATGCCCGAGGTGAAGGTGGTCTCGACTTCGATGGGCTTCTGGACGAGCTTTTGAACCCGGAACCCGCCATCGTCGGCCATCTCGCACGAGAATATCTGCAAATAGTCGCAGGCATCGCCGGCACCGTACATCAGGGTGTACTGCTTGAGGAAGGGAGCCGCTTCGGTGAGCTCCCTTCCGATAAGCAGGTGTGCCGTATGTCGCATTTTATTGTTCATCAGAGTTCCTTTTTGACAAAGCTGATTTCCTCGGTGATCAACTGGCGGATGGGTTCATAGCCTTTGGCCGTGATCTGCTTCTTGTCCATGTTGATCTGGGAATACTTCTCGAAATAGTTTTCCTTGACATCCTGCAGGAGTTTGTCCATATACTCACTGCCGTTCTTCTTGCCAATCTCCTCGATGAGTGCCTCGTACTCGTCGTGGATGGTTTCGATGTGGCGCTTGAACTCCTGGTAGGCTTCGTCGCGGTACTCGCTGAGTTCCATCCAATAGTCGAACAGCGGATCGCCCTCCTCAGTATTCTGGTACTGGTAGTGACCGTCCTCGTTCTTGATGAGACCGAAGATAAGACCTTGTATCCAGAGGCCCAGCGAATCGTCGGCCTTCGGAGTGGGTTCGATGCGGTAATCCTCACGGATCATGCGGTTGAGCATGTTCTGGTCGAGGTGGCAGCTGACGGTCGAACGGTCGTACTTGGGCTTGTAGCTCTGCAACGTGGCGATGTGGAAGGCGGGGAAGACGCCGAACTGACGATAGATGATCACACGGTCGTTGGTGCCGAGGTTGGCGAAATCGACGGTGGCCACGGGATTCTCGATCTTCTTTTTGAAGTAGTCATCCTTGAAGAGACGGGAGTTGAGCTTGTCGGGCACCCCGATGTAGTAGGAGTCGGTGGGAGCCACCATCGGGCGGTGTCCGCGATCGTCGTATTGGATAAGCGGCTTGGACTTGTTGATGGCCATGCGAACGACGTGTTCGAAAGCTGCGGGACTCATCTTGTCGAGCACATTGTCGATGGTCATGCCCTCCCAGACGGAAGCGGCCTTGAGACGCGAAGCGAAGTCGGTGAGCTTGCGGAGCACGTCCTCGCTGTGCATGGTGTCGAGGCTGAAGAGCTTGTCGCCCTCGAACTCCTTGAGCAGGTCGGTGATGAGCAGGTCGTTGTCGTTGACAGCCACATCGCCCACGAACTCCTTGGCGAGGTCGATCTGGAAGATCTGCGTCTCGCGGTTGACCTGGTTGACGATGCGTGAGATGGCGTTGGTGCACTCGTCGTTGACGTTGGAGAGCAGGCGCTTGATATTCTGGATCTTGGTATATTGGTCAACCAGTTCGTTCTGAAGGCTGGTGAAGAACGAGATGGCGAACGAGTGGCGCAGCAGGTCGCGCTTGTTACGGGCGAGGTTGGCCACGCAGCTTAGCACATCGTCGGCATATTCCTGCTGACGCGAACGTGTCTTGAAGAACTTGGAGCTGTAGTCGGTGAGGTCCTGGATGGCGTTGTCGAGGGCGGAGATGAGCAACGGCTGCTGGTCGGTGAGGTCCTTGTATTCCTTGTTCATCTCGTCGAAGAAGATGTTGACCTGCGACTGGATGCCAAGCACCACGGCTTCGGCAGCACCGATGCCGCACTCCTGGTTGATGGTCTTGACCATGAGCTTGTGTAGCTCGTCGAAGACGCGTTCCTTGAGCTGGCGGAGCTTGCCGTCGATATTCTCCTGACCCTTCATGCCCGAACCGTTGAGGTAGTCCTGTACTTCGGCGTTGGCGCTGTCCTTGTTGTCGATTTCTGAGAGCTGGAAGGGCGGGTTGATGTCGAGCAGGTAGTCGATCACATCGTCGTGTTCGCCACCGCCATTCTCGCGGATCTTGACGGTGTCGGAGTCGATCCAACCATTGACTATGGAATCGCTATCGACACAGCTGTTGAACAGACGTTCGATGAGGCGCTTGACGGCCTTGTAAGCGTAGAGCGAACGGAGCTCGGAGCCCTTGAAAAGTATCTCGCATACACCCATGCCGGCGCACCAGGCACGCTTGCCTTCGACATCCATCGTGCCGGCAGCAATCATCTTCTGCACATTGTCGCTTACCGAAGCCGAGGCACTGGAGAGTTCGCCGGCCGAGGTGACAAGCGCAAGGCTGATCATGTCGGTGAGCTGATCGACGTGGTTGTAGATGTCGCCGTTGGAGTTGCGGTTGTCGATGAAATAGACGGTGTCGAACGGGTTCTGGCTGGTTTCGAGAATGGGTGTTGACACGTAGTCGAAGGTCACGGGCTTGCTGTCCATCTGCAGGTGCATGAGCCAGTCGAGGTCGAGGATGGCGCCGTAGGCATTGGGTTTGACGCGCGCCATGGCAGCATTGCCGTTACCCATGCTTTCGAAGACGTCGGGGAGCACGGCATAGCCCGTCAGCTTGCGGTTGGGAGCCAACTGACGCACCAGGTAAGCTGCGTCGATGAATGTGCCGCAACCTGTACCTCCGCATACCGAGAATATCATGTGGATCTCGACATCGCTGGTTGCAAGCTCATAGCGCGGGTTGTTGGAGATTTGTGCATCGGCGATGCGGTCGAGGACGTTCTTGACCTGGGTCTGCATCTTCTGATAGTTGTAGGTGATGGCGAAACGACCATTGGAGCGAACCTGGCCTGCACCGAGCATCATCGACTGGAGTGCGAAGATGTTCTTCTCGGAGAGCCAGGAGAAGTGGTTGCGATTCACCTCGTAGAATGAGCGCGGGTCCATGACCTGCAGTGAGAGCTGCTCGTAGGGCTCAAGACGGATCTTGCCCATCTTCGAGTCGATTTCCTTCTTGAAAGCGCCTCCGTCGGTATCCACACCGAGGAAGCCGATCATGGGTGGCAGTTCGCCGTAGGTTTCAATAAAGAGTTTCTTGGCATTGAGCAATGCGTTCATGCCGGTTCCACCTAAGCCGATGTAAAGGCTGCGTTTGATTTTTGTTGCCATAGTATGATGTTTTTTAATTGTTTTGTCGAAGGATTATTTCTTGAGGGTGATCTTGATCTTTTTGCCTGTGGCGAGGCTCTTCATCTCGACGGGTGTCAATGCCTCGATGGTGTTGCCCGGAGGATTCATGGCGTAGCCCGAAACGCCGAGGGCACGGACACGCGTCTTCTTGGAGCCTGGGACGAGCGACCATTCCTTGTCCCAGAATTCTTCGGTGATGTATTTCACTTCGCCCGTGAAGATACGGTTGAGCAGACTTTGCTGACGACGTCGGTTGCTGAATACCACACGGCGACAGCCCTTGATGCGCGGAGTCTTGTAGATGGGCTGGCACTCCATCTGGATGCTGCTGAGACGGATGGTGGGGTAGAGCAGTGGACGCATGATGAGGAACCAGACGATGAGCAGCGCGAGGATGATGGCGCAGAAGATGATGACGGCCCACTTGAGCGGATTCATATCGACATCGTAGCTGGAGCGTAGGGTAAGCTGATAGTCGGACACCGGTTCACCGTTGATGTTCTCGAGGTTTTGTTTCGAACTTGGCACAGAGATGAGTTGGTAGTAGTGCTTGCCCTCGCGGCTGTCGGTGTTGGGGATGATGCTCAACACGGCGGGTTGACCAGGGTCGATATTGAGATTGCCATCGGAGGGTTCGCCGTTGAAGAGCAACTGACATTGCTGGCCCAGGGGCTTGTCCTTGTCGGTCGTTGTCTCGGAGAAGCGCAGCTGGATATGGGCTCCCATCCTGCTCGCAGACTCGTTGAACTGCGGATCAAGGTCGAATGTGAGGGTATCCCGGGCTTTGGCATCGCTCCACCAGAAGCTGTCGTACCACTCTGCTTCGCCGAGGTCAATCTCTTCGGTGGGGAGGAGGAGCGAACGCTCGGCGATATTCTTGACGTGGAGGATGAGGTCGGGATTGAGGATATCGATCTCGTCGCTGGTCACCTTGATGGGCACGTCGAACGATTGGGGCATCTGACTGATGTCGGTAGTGGGCGTGAAGTGGAAGGCGGCACGGCCCTGCTGAATGATGCCGCCTACAAGCGTGACGCCGATCGATGTGTCGGCCGACTGTGCGCTGGCCTTGAAATTGCCTTCGGCCGAGAAAGGCAGGATGGCATCGTGCGGGTCGAGGGTGTTGTAGTTCATCTCTGTCTTGTCGAAGCTGCCAAACGGATTCTGAATGCCATTGACCGTCTTGAACTTGGGACATTGCTCAACAGCCGTACGGATGCGGTCGTCGATGGCTTCGTTGGAGAGCGCTACGTAATAGCCTTGCGAATTGCCGGCGCGTTCGCACCATTGCCGGATACGCTTGCAGACGTTCTCGGTACCGTCGGGGCTGGGGTTCTTGTTGTCCTTGCCGTCGGTCAGCAGGTAGATGTAGTTGTCCTTGTTGGGGTCGATATAGCTTTGGGCATGGTCCCACGCCTGGCAGATGTTGGTGCCTGTCAGTGCATCGGGATAACGATAGACCTCCTTCTTGAATTTCGCCCAGTCGAAGTCCTTCTTGAGCTCATGTTTCACCGACTTGCCATAGACGGTGCCCTGGAAGGGAACGATGGTCACCATCGTATTGTCCGACAGACGGGCAATATCCTTCTCAAGATAGTCGAGCGTGGCATCCCAGATGTGATATTCGGTCACCATCGATCGCGAACAATCCAGGATGTAGATATAGTTGCGTTCCCTTTGAGCCCAAAGGGAAGAGACGCAGGATAGGAGCAAGGCGAGGACGAGAAATCGAGTCACCAGAGACTTTTGTTTCTTCATAGGTTTTTCCTTAGTTTTGGTATAGACTTATACCTTCCGATTGTAAATAAATATCGGCGCAAATATAGTCAATTTTGCAATATCTCGGACAGTTTACACTGTTTTTTTGATGAAATCAACCTTGAAAATGCCAGTTTGACTTGGAAACTGTGAAAAATGACACATCTTTTTTGCCGGGACAAAGATAATGAGTTTCGGAGATTAGTCGGTGATTTTGACAATGTTGTCGGTACAGAATGAGAAAAAACGGCGGGAAATTGAAAATAATGGGGCAGATTCTTGGAGATTCGCGCGAATTGTTTTAACTTTGCACCGAAAAATAATATCTATGGAGGAACAAGCAAATAAATATACCAAGTGGGTGGCATGCTGGGGCAACGCCACGTCGATCTCCGACCGCAAGATGTCGGTGTATGCGCGGGACATCACGCTGAGGTATCCCGTTAGGATGTGCTTCAGTGGAAGCAAGCTGCGTTTCCGCTTCTCGAACCTGACGGGTACTGAAGAGGTGACACTCACCAAGGTGCGTGTGGCGAAAGTGGTGGAGCATTATCGTCCTGTAGCCATCACTTTCGATGGGGCCCGGCGTATCCACATTGCGCCAGGCAAAGAGGTTGAGAGCGATGAGATACCTCTGGCAATAAATGCCGGAGATGCCATCGAGGTAAGCATTTATCTGGGCAGCTATACGCAGATGAATGCAGGTACACTGGTGACAGGACCGCTCTCGAAGGGCAAGTTCTCGTATGGCGACTATGCCGATGCCAAGGTGCTGCCGCTCGACTTGACCAGGAACACCAACTGGTTCTATTTCCTCAACACCATCGATATTCTGACCGAAGAGAAGAACCATGCGCTGGTGTGCTATGGCGATTCGATAACTGCGCAAAGCTGGCCCGACTACTTGGCTAACCGTGCGTGGAAGGAAGGTTTGCACGATGTGGCCATCATCCGTCGTGCGGTGAGCGGTACGCGCATCCTGCGTCAATACAATTGCATCACCTATCAGGCTTACGGATTGAAGGGCGAGACACGTTTCCCGATCGAGATGAATGTGGCGGGTGCACGCGATGTGATCATCCAACATGGAATCAACGACATCATCCATCCGGTGGGTGTCGATGTCAATCCGTTCCGCCCCATGAGCGATATGCCCACCACTGAAGACCTCATCGAAGGTATGAGGAAGTTCTATATCGAGCACGCCCGCCATCTGGGGCTTCGTGTGTGGAGCGGTACGCTGCTGCCCATCTGGAACTGGAGGACCTTCGCCGAGTTCCGCGACCAGATTCGTCGGGAGTTCAATGAGTGGTTGCGTACGGCACCCGATTTTGATGGCTGCATCGACTTTGACGAGGCAGTTAGAGACCCAGAGCGACCGGTTGCTTTCGCGCCTGGCTTCGATTCGGGCGACCATCTGCATCCGAGTGAGCGGGCTTACGAGGCGATGGCCAACTGTGTACCCTTGGAGCTATTGACTTAAATTTCTAAAATAATTATGAATAAAATGATTAAAAGAGCACTTCTGCTTGGCCTTTGTGGAGGAATGATGGCCAGCTGCAATTCGAGGAAGGCACAGCCTGCCGAGACTGAAAACAATCCTGCGAACAACACCGATGGCCGCAGGTACGTGAACTATGACGAGCGTTCTGGCGGCGAGGCCGTCGTCTATTTTACCCGTGACCTTAGTGCGAATGGTCTGATTGCTGCGTACGAAAAGGTGAACCAGAATATTGAGGGCAAGGTGGCTGTGAAGCTGCATACCGGCGAACAGAATGGTCCGAACATCCTGCCACGTGAATGGGTGAAGGCCTTGTTTGAAAAGGATCTGAAGGATGCCACCATCGTGGAGACCAACACCTATTACGAGGGTGACCGCTACACCACCGAGAAACATCGTGAGACCCTGAAGGTGAATGGTTGGACTTTCTGCCCCGTCGATATCCTTGACGAGAATGGCACTGCCATGCTGCCTGTCAAGGGTGGCAAGTGGTTCAAGGAGATGTCGGTGGGCAAAAACCTCAAGAACTACACTTCCCTGGTTACTTTGACCCACTTCAAGGGACATACACAGGGCGGCTTCGGCGGTTCGAACAAGAACATCGGCATCGGTTGTGCCGATGGCCGTATCGGCAAGGCGATGATCCACACTACACCCGGACAACCCGACCAGTGGGACATCAAGGAGGAGGAGTTCATGGAGCGCATGACCGAATCGACCAAGGCCACCATCGACTTCTTTGGCGAACATGTAACCTACGTCAACGTGATGCGTAATATGAGTGTGTCGTGCGACTGCGAGGGTTTGGCCGCTGCTCCTGTGGTTACGCCCAACGTCGGCATCCTTTCTTCGACCGATATACTTGCTGTTGACCAGGCTTGCATCGACATCGTCTTTGCCATGACCGAAGAGGAGCACCACGACCTGTTGGAACGCATCGTCACACGCCACGGATTGCGCCAGCTCTCTTACATGAAGGAGCTCGGCATGGGCCACGACCGCTACAAACTTATCGACCTCGACAATGGCGGCAAGCAGATCACTGCCGCTGAGGCAGCCGAAGGTCTGAAGCCGTTTGTACAAGAGTAAGGCATAAGACAGTGTCTTCGAAGACAAATGCAAAGAGGGACAACTTTTCCGTTCAGGAATTGTTGCCCTTTATTGTATTTTTGGGTGTAAAATCGTACAAAAAACGAAGAGATTTGAGATGATGTTACATTTTTAGAGATATTTGTTGCGGGATATGTAACATGTTTTGGGATTTTTCGTTATCTTTGCCACAGAAAAACAAAAGACTATGTTACACAATCGAATTGTCGCTTTATCCATTGCCCTGGGATGGATGGCCTACGAGGCGGATGCCAAGTTGAATCTGCTTTATACTACCGAGAACAATCTGCCCAACAGCCTGGTCAATCAGGTGGAGGAGAGTGCAGACGAGATGATTTGGGTGGTGACCGAAGATGGTTTGTGCCGTTTCGATGGTTCTCAGTTTGTCACATATACCGATGATTCGAATAATCCGCATTCGTTACAAAGCAATGTCGTACGAGCCATCTGTACCGATGATGATGGTCATGTACTGGTGGGTACGATGGGCGGCGTGCAGATGTACAGACCCGAGACCGATGACTTTACGACGGTGATCTGTGACACACTGCAGGGGATTCGCCCCGTCAATGTGTCGCATCTGACACGTTTGGCAAATGGCGACTTCATAGCTTGCGGGAACAATACCTTCACGATTCACATTGATGAGAACGGTGAGCCTCACGCTTTGGCGAACGTCTTGACCAAAGAACTGAGAGCAAGTATTTGCTGTTGTCAGGATTATTCAGGCAACATTTGGGCAACCTCATTAGTACGTGGTTTGCATCGTCTCAACAAGCAGGGAAAACTGGAGAAGATAACATTAGGCGATGACATCAAAGGCATCCAGGAGCTGCTGACAGGCCCTGATGGTGTGGTGTATATGGGCGGTGTGGTTCGCGGCCTTTATAAATATAATAATGTGACACAGCGGATAGAGGAGATTACTCGTCCAGATGACAATTTCAGGGTGTGTGAGCTGCGCTGTTTCCCCGGCAAGCAGCAGGTTTATGTATGTACTGATGGGGAAGGTGTCAAAATACTGGATTGCTTGACGGGTCAGCTGACGAACTTCAACTTTGACGATGCCCAAATGGAGGCGGGAACCCAGAAGGTCCACTCGCTGACTACCTCGCGCAATGGAGATATCTGGATGGCTATTTATCAGAAAGGTGTGCTGGTGGTGTCGCGCAATCCGTTCGACTTCCACTATTTTGGCCCGCATTCCCTGCGATATAACAACATCGGCGATCGTTGTGTGACCTCCTTGATCCGTTCGCATGAGGGCATTCTCTGGGTAGGCACTGACAATGGCGGTGTCTATGGCTTGAATAATCAGGGTGAAACGGTGGCATATTATCCGTGCAATTCAGGTCCAGGGTCGGTGCCGACGGCGTTGATTTCCTTGTATGAAGACTCGCATCATCGTGTATGGTTCGGTTCGTACGGACAGGGTGGAGGTATGATGGACGTCAAGACGGGTGTCTGCCATTATATCCCCTTGGAGAACCAGCGAAGCAATACCAGCAATATCTATGACTTCGAGGAGGACGAGAGGGGTAATGTGTGGGTGGCTTCGATGGGTAATGGCATACTGAAGTACGATGAGCAGCGAAGAACGTTCGTGCGTCAGAACCTGCCTGCATCCTGCAACTGGGCAGGGACCTTGTGTTATGATGCGGTGACTGGCCAACTGTATGTGGGTACATACAGCGGCCTGATGATCATCGGCAAGCTGGATTCTGAGATGACGTGTGAACAGTATTACCCGGATCTGGTTGTCTATAGCATCACTTGTATTTCTGCCACGCAAATAAGTTTGTGTACCAATGCCGGCCTGATCATCTTCGACACACAGAAAAGATGCGGCCAGGTATATACAACGCAGGAAGGTCTTCCCACTGACAATATCTTTGCTTCGCAGACCGATGGCGAAGGCAATCTATGGGTGAGCAGTGGTAAAGGCATTTCGAAACTCAACCTGAGCCAGCGGACCATTACCAACTACACGTCGCGAGAAGGACTCCAGTTTAACGAGTTCTACAAGAATGTCTCGATGCGCGATGATGATGGGACGTTGTGGTTCGGTGGAACGGAGGGCATCAACTGGTTCAATCCGCGAGAGATCCGCAAGAATGAGACCATGGTCGAGGCTCGTGTGGTGAGGTTCAGTACCGACCTTAATAACATTTTGCCCGACAAGGATGGCGTCTATCAACTCGAGGAGCGGGACCGTTCGTTCTCGATCGAACTGGCCACACGCCCCATTATGCAGACTTTCAGCGTGACTTATCTTTATGCGATGGACAACGATGCCTGGCAGACGCTACCCCCTTCGGCCAATCGTGTCACGTTCAGTCGTATCAGTTCAGGTAAACATACGTTCCGATTCCAGACCGATGTCGATGGAAAACTTTCGCCTGTCAAGACTGTGCAGATACTCGTCGCCCGTCCGTGGTTCCTGAAATGGTGGGCACTACTAATATGGCTTGCCATCTTCGGTATCATCGTTTGGCTCGTTATCCAGCAACTTCGACGCCGATATCGTGAGACTAGATTGCGGATGAAGCATGCCCGTGAGGTGGCTATCAAGGAAGAGAAACTGCAGTTCTTCATGAATCTTGCCCATGAGATTCGTACTCCTATGACGCTGGTGGTAAGTCCGCTGCAAAAGTTGATGTCGAATGATACGGATTCGGAACGCCAGCGCAGCTACCAGATTATCGACAGAAATGCCAATCGTGTGCTTGGCCTGATCAATGAGCTCATGGACCTCAGGAAGATCGACAAGGCTCAGATGCATCTGCAATGTCAGCAGTTGTTGCCTGCCCAATTGCTCCAGGACCTTTGTGATACGGTGTTGGATTTGACCCAAGAGCGGCAGATCAACTTGAAATACAATAATTTGTTGCCCGATGGTTTCACGACATGGATTGACAAGGGATGCTTCGACAAGATTGTGATCAACCTGCTTTCCAATTCAATCAAATATACACCTCGCGGCGGTCAGATTACCGTAGAATCCAGATTGTCGCCAGAGAATATGCTGCAGATCAGCGTGACCGATACAGGTGTCGGTATAACTCCAGAGGATAAGAAGCACATCTTCGAGCTCTTCTACCGTTCGAACGACAACAGCACCCAGGCCATCGGCTCAGGCATTGGCCTGAACCTTGTGAGGGCACTGACTAACCTGCATCATGGCAACATTGAGGTGGAAGATAACCCGGAAGGGCAGGGGACTGTGTTCATTATTTCGTTGCCTATCGGCAATGACGCCTATACAGACAAAGAAAAGATATCGAAACAGAACTTAAGTGCGGAATTGTCAGACAACTTGAATGCTGTCACGATAGCAAAGAAGGCGGTAGGCAAGACGATGGATGATTCTTTGGTGGAGTCCAACCGTTACTTACGACGTATCCTTGTGGTCGATGACGAAGATGACGTGCGCAATTACTTGGATACGGAACTGCGACCCTACTATCGGGTAACGACGTGCTTGAATGGCCGTGAGGCGCTCGAGAAACTGTTGGAACATGCCGATGCCTATGATCTGGTGCTCAGTGATGTGATGATGCCTGTGATGGATGGCGTGGAGCTTTGCCGCTATATACGCAGCAATGTGCTGCTCAATCACCTGCCGGTGGTGTTGCTTACGGCAAGATCAAGCGACGAGGACCGGTTGAAGAGCCTTGAGATTGGTGCAAATGCCTTTATCTCGAAGCCATTCAACGTGGAAATACTACTTATGACAATCAAGAACCTCATTGAGGAGCATGCTCGCTTGCGAAGTTCGTTCAGCGGCCAGCAGCTGCCAACAGCTCAAGTTGATACGCCCGAACTGCAGTCACCCGACCAGCGTCTGCTGCAACGCATTCTAAAGGTCGTGAACGATAACCTGAGCAATACTGAACTGACCAGCGAGATGATTGCCGACAAGGTGGGATTGAGCCGCGTTCACCTCTACCGAAAGCTCAAGGAGCTCACCAATCAGACGGCACGCAGTTATATACGCAACATCCGATTGGCCAAGGCCGCCGAACTGTTGGCTCAGCGCAAGATGTCGATTGCCGAGGTGGCTTATGAGGTGGGCTTTTCCAGCCCCAACAATTTCGCCACAGCATTCAAGGAAATGTATGGTTTGACCCCCACAGCATATAACGAGAAGCATTATTTGGGAAAGGAACCATAGGCGAACCATAAACACAAGAAGGAGCAGGCCATTCGACCTGCTCCTTCTAGAAATTACTGATCTTTGATACAAATTCTATATCAGCAAGCAACCCTTTCGAGCCACTTGACCATGCCGAACATGATGGCCATCGAGATGAGGCAGACGATAAGGAACACTGCCCAGCACCACTGGATGGGCCATGCGTTGTACATGACAGGGCCAAGCCAGATCATCAGGTTGCCGATGGCGGTCGCACCAAGCCAGAGGCCCTGGCAGAGACCTACCATGTGACGTGGAGCCACCTTCGAAACGAAGCTCAAGCCGAGTGGAGAGATGAAGAGCTCGGCCACAGTAAGGAAGAAATAGGTCACGATGAGCACCCACGGAGAAGCTTTGGCCAGACCGGCAGCAGCCATGCTGGCAGCATCGAGAGCACGGAACTCATCGCCCGAAGGATAATTACTGAACATCGAGAAGAGCATCAGGAAAAGGTAGGCACAGCCTGCGATGCCCATGCCGATGCCAATCTTACGTGGCGTAGAGATGGCCTTGCCTTTGGCTGCGAGGCTTCCAAAGATCCACATGATAATGGGGGTGAGGATGATCACGAAGAACGGATTGAGCGCCTGCCAAATCTCGGGAGCTATGGAGTCGGTCTTGACGAAGTCGCGGGCGAAGACGCTCAACGACTGCCCGTTCTGATGGAACGAGAACCAGAAGAAGATGGCGATACCGAGCACAGCAAAGAGCGCGTAGAGACGTTGCTTGATTTCGGTTGCCATGGTGCGCTTCTCCTCTTCGGTGTATTCGACAACAGCGGCAGCCACTTTCTTGGCCGGCTGTGGGAAGATATGCTTGTAGGCGAGGAAGATGGCGAGCGAGATGAGCATGGCAATCACCGAAGCGATGAACGAGTAGTGGATGCCCTGGTTGAAGACGGTGATGTAGTCGTGGCTGAATGCAGCATTATCGACAAAGTTGTAGCCGGGAAGGAGCACCTTGTCGAGCGTCTCGGTGAACTTGGTAGTCACCTGGCCATCGGCGAGGAACTGGTGGCATAGTGCCGGCATGTCGGCATTATAGACGAGAGCGTGCTTGGTGAGCCACCATTGGCGGAGCAATGGAGCGATGAAGGGAGCAAACAGACCGCCGATGTTGATGAACACGTAGAAGATCTGGAAGCCCGAGTCACGCTTGTCCTTGGCTATCTTAAGAGCTTCGGGACCCTCCTTGGCAGCTTCGGCCTCATATTCGTCGTACATCTTGCCGACGATGGCCTGCAGATTACCCTTGAAAAGACCATTGCCAAAAGCGATGGCAAGCAGGGCAACACAAGTGAAGATGAGAATACCCCACCAGCTGCCGCTGAAGTCCGTCTGGCTGAAGACGGGGATGGCGAGGGCGATGTAGCCTAACGCCATAATGATCAGACCCCACTGGATGGTGCGGTTGTAGTTTTGTGTGCGGTCGGCGATGATGCCTCCCACCAGACTCAGCACATAGATGCCGAAGTAAAACACTGAATAGATGATGCCGGCGGTACCGTCGGAAAGGCCGAATTTCGACACCAGGAACAGCAGGAGCACTGCGTTCATGATGTAGTAGCCGAAACGCTCGCCCATGTTGGCCAGCGCGGCAGGGATGAGACCCTTGGGATGACTTTTGAACATATTATACAAATAACAATTAACAATTACGAATAACAATTGTGATTTGGCAAATAACAATTGAAATTGCGGTGCAAAGATAAACAATAAAAATGGCATTTCCAAATATTTGTGAATAAATGTGCAAATTAAAATTTGGTAGTTTCAAAAAAACTATGTATCTTTGCGCCGAAAAATATTTGGTTTCAGATATGTTTGAAGGACAACCCAAGGGCCTGTATGCTTTGGCATTGGCCAACACAGGTGAGCGTTTCGGCTATTATACCATGCTTGCCATCTTTGCCTTGTTCATGCAGGCCAAGTTCGGATGGGACGAGGCCCATGCGGGACAGGTTTATGCCATCTTCTTGGCCGTAGTATATTTTGCCCCTCTTGTAGGTGGCTGGGTAGCCGACAAGATCGGTTACGGGAAGTGTGTGGTCGTCGGAATGCTCGTCATGTTCCTGGGTTATCTGGGGCTGGCCATCCCTACGCCAGCCAATACGGCGGGTGCTTGGGCCATGTATGCGGGCTTGGCAGGAGTGTCGCTTGGCACGGGTCTCTTCAAGGGTAATCTGCAGGTGCTTATCGGCAATCTCTTTGATGATCCTCGTTACCAGAGTCGTCGCGATTCGGCTTTCAGCCTGTTCTATATGGCCATCAACATCGGTGCGATGTTTGCACCGTCGATGGCCAAGTGGATCACCAACCTTCACTTGGCGGGCAAAGGCTTCGTCTATGATGCCGCTAACCAGGATCCTGCCTATCTGGAGGCGCTCTATAGTGGCTATGGACTCTGCTTCGGCGTGGCTTGCATTTCGTTGGTGCTTTCGGCCATTATCTATTTCTCCTGCCGCAATTGGTTCAAGCATGCCGATGTGACTGCGAAACAGGCTAAGGTGGCTAATGCCGAGATAGTGGAGTTGACACCCAAGCAGACAAGAGACCGCATCTTTGCTCTGCTGCTCGTCTTCGCTGTGGTCATCTTCTTCTGGATGGCTTTTCACCAGAATGGTTCGGCATTGACCTTCTTTGCCAAGAGATATACCGACCTTACGGTTACCGGACCTTTGCGCATAGGCTTCAACATCTTTAGTCTTGCCCTTGTCGCTTTGTCCGTTTATACGGGCTTTGGTGCAGTGGGAGCAAAGACTTCGAAAAACCGTTCTCTGCTGTGGTGTATCACTTTGGTATTGCTGGGTGGCGCCTACGCCCTCTATCGCGGCATGTCGGATCCTACTCATGCACAGCCCTCAGACTTCCAGCAGTTCAACCCGTTCTTTGTAGTGGCACTGACCCCATTCAGCATGCTCTTCTTCGACACACTGGCAAAAAAAGGTAAGGAAGTAAGTGCACCGGCTCGTATCGCTTGGGGTATGCTGGTGGCAGGTCTCGGTTTTGCCGTCATCTCGCTGGCCTCTGTTTCCCTGACGTCGCCTATGGACCTTGGCGAAGGCACGCAGAGCATCCTTTCGCCCGGATGGCTCATCTCCACTTATTTTACGTTGACGTTGGCCGAACTGCTCCTTTCGCCCATGGGCATCTCGTTCGTAACCAAGGTGGCTCCTCCCAAATACAAGGGATTGATGATGGGTGGTTGGTTCGTAGCAACTGCCATCGGCAATTATTTGAGTTCCATCCCGTCGCAGCTTTGGAACAAGATACCGCTGATGCACAACTGGGGTATCCTCATAGCCCTTTGCCTTATTAGTGCTATTGTGATGTTTGCACTTCTCAAGAAACTGAAAGTGATGACTGCGTGAATTATTTGTCAGCCAAACTTGGCTGCCAATAGAACAATAAAATAGTAGTTGTTATGGAATATATCAAAGTATCTGACAGAACGTTCAAATCCTATCTCAGCAAGGAGAGAATCCAAGCTGAGGTGACTCGTGTGGCCCAAGAGATATCGAAAGATTTCAAGGGCGTGGAGCGTCCGCTTTTCGTGTGTGTGCTCAATGGCGCATTTGTCTTTGCTTCCGATCTCTTCCGTCAAATCACCTTGCCGGATGCCGAAATCACGTTCATACGCATGAAGTCGTACGAAGGCACACGAACCACTGGAAAGGTAAAGACCATCGTGGGACTGATTGAGAGCGTGGTGGATCGCGACGTTGTGATCGTTGAGGATATTGTAGATAGCGGTTATACGATGCAACGACTCATTTCGCAACTGGGTGATCTGGGCGCCAAAAGCATCAAAGTGTGTTGCCTGCTCAAAAAGCCCGCAGCCATGAAGGTGACAGACCTGCAACTCGATTATGTGGCCCTAGAGATACCCAATGACTTTATTGTAGGCTACGGATTGGACTACAATGAGCAGGGACGCAACCTTCCTGACATCTGGGTGGTTAGCGAGTGAGAATTGATTACTTATGTTGTCAATTTTATGCGATATTTCTTCAAAACCCAAGTTTTTTGTTGGAAAATTTGTTTTCCAGATAAATTATGTTTACCTTTGTCAAGTTTTTTTATGATTTTTCTAGAAAATAGTTATTTGTTTTTTAAGGTGAATTGAGTATGTTGAATATTGTGATTTTCGGAGCCCCGGGTTCTGGCAAGGGCACCCAGAGTGACAAGATCATTGAGGAGTATGGCGTTGAACATATCTCCACAGGTGATGTGCTTCGCGCAGAAATCAAGAAGGGCACCGAGCTCGGCAAACTTGCAGCCTCATATATCGACGAGGGCAATTTCATTCCAGATTCTCTCATGATCCAGATTCTTGCCTCTGTGCTGGATGCAGAGGGCAAGGATATCAAGGGTGTTATCTTTGATGGCTTCCCACGCACTATTCCTCAGGCCGTAGCGCTTGACGAAATGCTTTCTGAACGTGGCGAGAATGTTTCGGTCGTCATTGGCCTTGAGGTCGATGATGCAGAGCTTATCCATCGCATTGTGCTTCGTGGCAGGACTTCGGGACGACCTGATGACAATGAACATACTGCAAGACATCGTCTGGAGAATTATCACCACATGACACAGCCTTTGAAGAAATATTATATTGACGAAGGGAAGTATGTCTCTATTCCTGGTGTGGGTGACATCAATGAAATCTTCTCTCACATCAAGAAGGTCATCGATGCTGTAAAATAGGAGTGCATCAATCCCCTCGAATGTCATAACCCCTGCCGCAGCTTGCTGTGACAGGGGTTCGTTTTCACAACGAATGTGAAAAAGATATTATTTTGGAAAATATTAGGGGAAATATTTGCAGAATTCGCGAAAATGTGCTATCTTTGCACGCGATAGAAAACTGACCGTTATGGGACGCATCCTCAGTATTGATTATGGACGCAAGCGTACGGGCTTGGCTGTCACCGATCCGTTGCAGATCATTGCCAACGGCTTGACTACCATATCTACGAAGGAACTCGAGAAATGGTTGATGGATTACATCACACGGGAGGGAGTGGAGCGTGTGGTTGTAGGGATGCCACGACGAATGAGTGGCGAGATGAGCGAATCGTGGCAATACATCGAGCCTTTCCTCAATCGTTTGCATACTTTGCTGCCCGATTTGCCCATCGAACTGGTGGATGAGCGCTTCACCTCGAAGCTCGCTTCGCAGACCATCTTGATGAGCGGTGTAGGCAAGCAGCGTCGCCGTGAGGATAAGGGCATGATTGACGAGGTGTCGGCCACTATCATCCTTCAGCAGTGGATGGACAACCGATCCATGCCTGGCTATACGGCGGTGATGTTCCCTTTGAAAGACTAGCGACTCTAGATATTCTAGATGTTCTAGATGCTCTAGAGACTCCAGATAACTAAGAAAAAACGAAGATATGATATTACCGATTTACTTATATGGCGAGCCGGTGCTCCGAAAGGAAGCCGAGGAAGTGCCCGAGGACTATCCAGAACTCAAGACACTCGCCGAGAATATGTTCCAGACGATGGAGAAGGCCAATGGCGTAGGTCTGGCGGCTCCACAAGTGGGATTGGCCTTGCGCATGTTTGTGGTTGATGGCAATGGACTGGCCGAGGATTATCCTGAGTGCCGGGGTGTGCGTCGTTGCATGATCAATCCTGAGATTGTGGAAGAGAGCAAAGAGACCAATGTCAAGGATGAAGGTTGCCTTTCGATACCCGGTGTTTATGAAGGCGTGAAGCGTCCCGATTGGATTGTGATCAACTATCTTGACGAGAATCTTGTGGAGCATGAGGAACGCCTTGAGGGTTTTGCTGCCCGTATGGTATTGCATGAGTATGACCACCTCGATGGAAAGATGTTCATCGATAAAGTATCACCACTGCGCAGACCCTTCATCAAGAACAAACTCCAGGCCATCCTTAAAGGCAAGAACCACCCCGACTACAAGCATTGTTCACTGCGATGACTTGGGAGTTATTTTCAACATCGATTCGATAATTTTAAATCATAATAAAAATGGCAAAGGTACAGAAAGAAACCGCCCCATTGAGCGACAAGATGAAAGCGTTGCAGATGGCGATGGAAAAGATTGACAAGACCTTCGGTAAAGGTTCCATCATGCGTATGGGCGAAGAGAAGGTCGAAGAGGTAGAGGTGATTCCTACGGGTTCGATTGGTTTGAATGCAGCTCTTGGCGTTGGAGGTTATCCCAAGGGACGCATTATCGAGATCTATGGCCCGGAATCATCAGGTAAGACCACATTGGCCATCCATGCTATTGCTGAGGCTCAAAAGAAGGGTGGTATTGCAGCCTTCATCGATGCTGAGCATGCCTTCGATCGTTTCTATGCCGAGAAGTTGGGTGTCGATACTGACAACCTGCTCATCTCGCAGCCCGACAATGGGGAACAGGCACTCGAAATAGCCGACAACCTGATTCGTTCGGCCGCTATCGATATCATCGTCATTGACTCGGTGGCTGCCTTGACACCAAAGGCCGAGATCGAGGGTGACATGGGAGACAACAAGGTAGGTCTGCAGGCTCGTTTGATGAGTCAGGCGTTGCGCAAGCTCACCTCGGCTATCAACCAGACCAAGACCGTATGCATCTTCATCAATCAGCTTCGTGAGAAGATTGGCATCATGTTCGGTAATCCGGAGACTACCACGGGTGGCAATGCCTTGAAGTTCTACGCATCGGTACGCCTCGATATCCGTCGTGTCACCAGCATCAAGTCGGGTGATCAGGTATTGGGCAATCAGGTGCGCGTGAAGGTTGTCAAGAATAAGGTGGCTCCTCCTTTCCGCAAGGCAGAGTTTGACATTATGTTTGGCGAGGGTATCAGCCGTTCCGGCGAAATCGTCGATTTGGGTGTGGAATATGGTGTAATAAAGAAAAGCGGTTCATTCTTCAGCTACAATGGTACCAAGCTGGCCCAGGGACGTGATGCAACTAAACAGCTCATGCTCGACAATCCCGAGTTGGCTGATGAGATCGAGGCTCTCATCATGAACAAGCTCAAAGGCACTGAGCTCCCCGAGGAACCACTGACACCAGAAGAGACTGCGGCCAGCGAGTATTGATATTCCCGAAAAACGAAAAGAAAAACCAGAGGCAACGTGACAGTTTGTTCACGTTGCCTCTGAACTATTAATAATATGTGTGTGTAAGTATTTTTACCTGATAACCACCTTGCGAGAAGCACCGTTCTGCTTGATGATGTAGATGCCTTTGGTAAGCCCCTTGGTGCTTTCGGCAATCTTCTTTCCGCAGAGGTTATAGACTTCCATCTTGTTCTGATCGTTTGTCACCTTGTCGATGCCCTGTGCATCGGTGTCGAATTGAACGGTAATGGAGGTGCAGTCCTCGGGATCGAGAGTACAATAAGCCTTGAGCTCGACAGAACCCTTAAAGGATTTTGAGTCGAAAACCTGTGCATGCAGCCAATTGTTGCCCTGCTCAACGGTAGCACCTGGTAGGATAGCATCCTTATAGTTGGTGGTGAGTTCGTTGCCATCATTTGGCCATGCCATGCAGTTGCCATTGGGGCAGAATTCGATCCCCTTATAGTTGTCCTTACCTATGCAGGTCAAGGTTAGCTTGGATGCATCTTCGCTGACGTTCTTGATATAAATGGCAGCCTGCATCTCAATCATGAAGTCGAAATCTTCATACTCCGAGATGGTCACTGTGCCACCATTGGGAATGACCTCATCGCCGTACATGAAGGCAAATGTAGTCTCCTCCTGAGCCATAAGGGCCGAGGAGCAGAGAATGAGGGCAATTATCGTGGAGTACAGTTTCTTCATTATGTATTTTGTTGAGATAGTATAATTGTTTTTCCTATATCGGGTGCAAATATACTCACTTTTCATAAATAATGCAAATATTTCTGAAAAAAACTGTTGTCAGATACAATAAATACCTTAATTTGCAGCCAATGGATGACAAAATGCAAGATTATTCCTTGACATGACGCTCCTCTTCCTTCTTGCTTGATAACATGCCGCATGCGGCATAAATATCTTCGCCACGAGAGGCACGGATGGTGGTGATCAAACCATGCTGGCAAAGATAGTCGCGAAATGCCTCCATGGCCTTGAGATCGGAGCTCTTGAGCTCCACATCGGGGATGGCGTGGAAACGGATGAGGTTAACCTTGCAAGGCAGTCCTTTGAGCAAGCGAAGCAACGCTTGAGCATGATGCCGGTCATCATTGAGACCACGGAAGACAATGTATTCGAAGGTGAGTTCGCGCTGATGTGTCCAGTCGTAGGTCTTGAGCAAAGCGATGACCTCGCTGATAGGATAAGCTTTCTGTACGGGCATCAGCCTTTGTCGCTCGTCGGCAAAAGGAGAGTGGAGGGAGATGGCAAGATTGCAATGGCTCTCCTGCAGGAAATCGGGAAGGTGCTGCATTTGTCCGATGGTCGATACGGTGACGCGCTTGGGACTCCACGCCATACCCCAAGGTGCGGTGATGATGTCAAGGGCCTTGCGTAGTTCTTTCCAGTTGTCGAGCGGCTCACCCATGCCCATGAAGACAAGGTTGGTAAGTTGCGATGACTCGGGGATGGCGAAGATTTGATTGATGATCTGATGAGCGGAGAGTTGTCCGTTGAAGCCTTGTTTGCCAGTCATGCAGAAATAGCAATTCATCTTGCAGCCAATCTGGCTGGAGATGCAGAGTGTGGCACGCTCATGTTCGGGCAGATAAACGGTCTCGATGGGCTTTCCCGCAGGAGTGGCGAATAGATAGCGAATGGTGCCGTCGGTTGAACGGGCTGCACCTATCGGCTCTTTGTATCCGATAGTGTATTCCGATGCTAGCATAGAGCGATTGTCCTTCGAGAGATTGGTCATCTCGTCGATGGAGCGCACGCGTTTCATGTAGAGCCATTGGGCAATCTGCTTGGCCGCAAATTTCGGCATGCCGAGCGTGTCGGTTATCTCCTGCAGTTCGATGATTGTCTTACCTAAAAGTGGAGTCATGGTTTTCTTTTGGGAATGGAAAAGGACGGGCAAGTTGCTGTCCGTCCTTTTTCGTTGATGGCCCATGCTTCAGGCGATGGGCTTGGATGCATCTGATTAATAGAAGTTGATGCGGTTGTCCTCGATCTTGGCGTTTTCGGTCAGGACCTGAAGGGCTGCATTGGCTGCCTGGGCATAGTCGCGGCTACGAGCTACTGACTCGAGGCGAGCCTTCTCGTCGTAAGTGAGGCCCTTGTCGTTCTTGCTGAGCAACTGGAGGGCAACGACAACATTGCGACCGGCAACGGTGAGCACATCACCAGGATTGGCCTTGAGGGCAGCCTCGAAGATCTTTGGCTCGGAACCCAGACCAACCACATTGCTGAGGTTGAAGTTGACAAACTTAGCGGTGTCGATGCTGGCACCATTGAAGGCAGCAGCATAGCCAGCGAGGGTTTTGTCGGCTACGGCATCGAAGTCGGCACAGAGCTTCTCGACCTTCTTGAGCGGCAGGACGTTGAACTGAGCAAGCTGCTTGTAGAACGTGGTGTCGTTGATGTCGAGGTAACCCTTCTCAATGTCGCCGGTGATGGCTACCACGAGAAGGTTGTCGCCTGTCTCGATGATGTCGCTGACGTCTCCCTTCTTGTTTTGGAAGGCGAACTGCACTGCCCTGCGGGCATCCTGCACGCCACCTACATTGTAAGAGGTGGAGTAGAGGGTGGTAGGCGTCATCATGAAGCCTTCAGCACGAGCGCTGTCCATCATTGAACGAACGTCCTTGTAGGTGGTGAGGAAGCGATTGAGCTTGCCATATTCCTCGCCACGGGTGCGTGTCGAAGGATAAACTTCGTTGGCATAGATAGCTACCTTAGCAAGGGCTACGGGAGCAGTCTTCTTGGTCACCTTGCAAACAAAGTGAGCATTGTCGTTCATGTCGTGGATGAAAGTGTTGCCAACGGCGCAAGAGCGAATCTTGTTGCGAAGGTCATTGCCAAAGTTCTGCAGGAGAGAAGGATCCTCCATCCAGCCTACGAACTTCTGCTGCTGGTCGTAGGAAGCAAGGGCGGTGGTGGCGTTGGATGAAGCCGCAAGAACAGCCTTGATGCTGTCGGCCTCAGTTGTGGTAGGAACAACTACCATAGCCAGTTCGATGGAATCAGGAGCTACGGTCTTGTCGAGGATACGAGCCATCATGTAGTAGTCGCCACTCTCGCGGTGGGGCTCCAAAATGGCGCCGACGCCATTGTTCTGCACGAACTCCTTGGTGTCGCCCTCAAAGTTGCTGACTGGTACCCAGGCATCCATATAGGAGATGGAAGAGTTGCCGTTCACCAGTTCGGTCACCTCATCGGTGGTAGCAAACTCGTCGCGCAGGGCCTTGATGTCGGCTTCAGCCTGTGCGTAATCCTCGTCGCTAGGACGAAGGGCTACGTTGATGTAGCTCACGTTGCGACGTTCAGCATTAAGCTTATAGTTGCGCTTGGTGCTGTTGTAGTACTTCTCGACGTCATTCTTGCTCACGCTTACCACTGAATCGGGAACGCTGCTTGCATATTGCTTGACATATGCAAAGTTGCACTCGGTATTGTCGCCGTTGAAGTTGTCCTTGGCTTCAAGCTTGTTGGGAGCAACAGCTGCGGCTACAAGGCCGGTATATTTCTCGACAAGACGATTCAGGGCAACCTGGTTCTCGATTTCCATCCAGTTCTGTTCCGAGAAGAAAGGATTCTGCTGAGCTGCCTGCTCAAAACCATCGGTGGTGATGAGGTTGACAAAGTAGGAAACGACCTGGGAGGCCTGCTGTCCGAACATCTGGGTAAGGATAGGAGACATGTTCTGTCCCTGAACGAGCTCGTTGATCTCGTCTTTGGTAACTACGATGCCGAATTTATCACAAGCCTTCTCGATGAGGGTCTTGGTGACGATCTCCTGATAAACTTGATTGTTGAGCTGCTGGGTGCTCTGGTTGTCAAGCTCCTGGCCCTGCATGGCCTTCACGAAATCCTGACGACGCTGACGTGCAGCCTCATAACTCTCATAGGTTACTTTTTCGCCGTCAATGGTCACGACCTTATCGCGTCGGCTCTGTACGATGGAGCTGGAGCTTGTGATCAAGTCTCCGACAATGAATGCTACCATTGCCAAACCCACGATAACCAAGAGGAGAATGGAATGGTTTCTGATGCGTTGTAATACTGCCATTTGTTTTAATGTATTTTGTTATATTATTATTATTCAGTGTTCGAACCGCTTGTGTAAGGGGGTCAAAGTGCACAAAATCGGACGCGAATATACATAATTAATTTCAATTCTCGAACAAATTTGCGGATTTTTTTGCTAAAAACGTGTAAAATTGTTCCAATTCTTTCAATTCTCACTCTTCACTTGGCAAATTTGACAACTTAACAAGCTCAATTTTGGTGGCACTGGTCTTCACTACGGTCAGACTGATCTGTTCATCGTCGAGAGTGATGGTGTCACCAACTTTGGGCATGGTCTGCAGGTGGTGGAGGATGAGGCCAGCTAAGGTCTGGTATTCGTCGCTTTCGGGCAGGTTGAGTTCGAGATCCTCGTTGATGTGGCTGATCTCAAGGCGTCCGCTAAGTTCCCATTCGTGGTCGTTCACCTTGTTCTCGATGAGTTGAACCTGATCGTGTTCGTCCTCGATGTCGCCGATAATCTCCTCGAAGAGGTCTTCCGTGGTAATGACTCCTGCTGTGCCGCCAAACTCATCGACCACAGCGGCAATGGACTTCTTGTGTTCCATCAGCATACGCAGCAGTTTAGGCGCAGCCATCGATTCGGGTACAAAAAGGATAGGGATGATCTTTTGTTGCCACTGGTGAGGGCGACGGAACATTTCACTTGAATGGATGTAACCGATGAGGTTGTCGATATCCTCCTTATAGACGGGGATTTTCGAGTAGCCGGTTTCGACAAAGAGTTGGTTAAGCTCCTTGAAGGGCGTATCGATAGAGACGGCAGTGAGTTCGGAACGTGGAATCATGCAGTCGCGCACTTTGACTTCCGAGAAGTCGAGGACGTTCTTGAAGAGCTGAAGCTCCTGCAGATTGTCGTCATCGTCGGCCTTGCTGAGGCCGCTGTGGTTCTTTGTGTCGTCCTTTTCGTCATCATCGTCGGCGTTCTCAATACCTTTTTGCACGAAGAAGTCGAGATCAACACGGGTGAGTTCTCCTTGTTTCTCCTTGATGATGGGCATGCCGAAAAGACGCAGGATGCCATGGCTCAGCATGGTGCTAAAGAGAGAGATGGGGGAGAGGATCCAGTAGATCAGCCAAAGCGGCACCGCAAAGATGCGTAGCATCATGTTGGGGTTCATCTTGAATAGCGTCTTGGGCAGATATTCAGCGGTGAACAGGATGATGATGGTCGAAAAAACGGTCTGTGTGAGCACTACTATGAAATCGTTCTCCGAAATGTATTCACGTATCGGCGACTCCATAAGTTGGGCCATTAAGATACCGTAGATGATGAGGGCAATATTGTTACCCACCAGCATGGTACTGATGAAACGCTCGGAGTGATTGTAGAAGTATTGCAGGATGCGTGCAACCCAACCACCCTCCTGTTTGTCGAGTTCCAGGCGGATGCGATCGGCCGAGATGAAGGCCATCTCCATACCGCTGAAGAACGCACTGAACAGGAGTGTCAGTAAGATGCAGATCAATAGGGAATAGCTCATCTTTTGTTATCGAAAGGAATATTCTTTGGAGAACCTGAATGATTGCGCCGCTGTCGAGCCAAGGCGGCTTTCTCCTGCGGTGTCAGAGGTTCGGATTGAATGGTGTCGGTAGGGGCGATGGTGCCGGGCTCATCGTTTTCAGCCAGGTGCTCACCGTCGTCGAGTTCATTGTCAGCATAGACGGGCGTCGTGCCGTCTTGCTGACGCATCTCGAAGATGCCCGTGGTTTGACGAATCTCATATTCGGTGAACGTCTCATTGCTATTGAAGCCAAAGCCCTCCAGGATGTCGCGGTTGCGCTCGATGTGGATGAAGGAATCACTATAGACGGTGTGCTTCTTCATGTCCCAATAGAGTTCTTCGGTATTGAACTTCTCGCCCTTGTTGTTCGATACACGTACATTGCCTATCAAATGCCACTGTTGCTCTTTCTCGAAATGATAGGCTGTGTCGGCCTGCAATCGGCCAGCAGGTTGCAGCTCTTCGTCGAGTTGCTGCAGCTCGATGCCTTCGGGAAAATACCAGTAGGATTTCTTCGGGTCGAGGTTATATGTGTACCAGATGGGAGTATTGGCATGATAGCGTATCACACCGGAGTCGGAAACCAGCATGGAGACATCGGTGGTCACCATGCCTGGTATGTTCGAGAAGTCCTCATCATCGACAGTTCCCTGTTCCTTGTTTCCTTCCTTTTGGCATCCGGCAGCGATGCAACAGATCATCAAGAAGAACAGGAACGATATTAATTTATGCATTTTTACACTTTGTTGTGACAAAATCCAAGAAATCCGAATATTTTCACGTATTTTTGGACATTTTTCTTCTTTTGCGGCGCAAATATATATATTTTTTTGTATCTTTGCGCACGAAATCATAAAAAAATGATTTTTGAATAGCCAATAACTGCAAAATTGGCTGCATTTGTATTACACATGAAACAGTATTTAGACCTTATACAACGTGTTTTGGAAGAGGGTGTCCACAAGGAAGACCGCACAGGAACTGGCACCATTAGTGTCTTTGGCCATCAGATGCGTTTCGACCTCAGCGAGGGCTTTCCGCTCGTTACCACCAAGAAGATGTTTACGCGAGGCATCATCGAGGAACTGCTGTGGTTCATCAGCGGTTCTACCAATAAAAAGGTGCTGCAGGAGAAGAACGTACACATCTGGGATTCGTGGGGTGATGACGAGACGGGTGAGTTGGGACCAGTCTATGGCAAACAGTGGCGTGACTGGGAAGGCAACGATGGCAAGCATTACGACCAGCTGATGATGGCCGTCGATGACATCAAGCGCAATCCCGACTCTCGTCGCATCATCGTCAACTCATGGCATGTCGAGGAGATTGATCGTATGGGGTTGCCTCCGTGTCACTGTTTCTTCCAGTTTTATGTGGCGGGTGGTAAGTTGTCGCTTCAGCTCTATCAGCGATCGGCCGACATCTTCTTGGGTGTGCCTTTCAATATTGCTAGTTATGCTCTGCTGCTTCTGATGACTGCCCAGGTCACAGGATTGCAGCCAGGCAGTTTCGTCCACACCTTTGGTGATGCCCATATCTATACGAATCATCTTGATCAAGTGCGCCTGCAGCTTACACGTACATCTTACCCGTTACCCAAGATGCAGCTCAATCCCGACATAAAGGATCTGCGTGATTTCCGTATTTCGGATTTCACTTTGACCGACTACCAGTGTCATCCAGCAATTAAGGGAGCCGTTTCCGTATGACAAAAGAAAGAACAATGTATCAGTTGCCGGCTTTCTTGAAGCTGGGCATGTATGTCAGTGAGGTCATCATCATCAATCTGATATTCTACTATTTCTACAAGGGCATCCTTTGTCCGGGCAGCGAGCATCCGTTCGATATCTCCTACCAGTTCGGATTTATGGCGATGTCGCTTACAATCTCGTATGTGTTGGGCGTTTGGGTTCGACCGATCTCGTTCTTCTACCGTTCTGATCGTCGAGGCTCCATTCTGGGCAATGTTTTTGTGACTTTAGTCACGATGACGATGGCCTTTTGGATTTTAGCCTTGGTATTCAAGTTTAATATCAAGTTCCAGTCCATACGCATCATCTATGTCTTGGTTAGCATTTATGTGTGTTTGGCCTTATGGCGATTCCTGTGTCGTTGGATAATCCGATGGTTCCGCACAACAGGTCGAAACTTGCATCATGTGATATTTGTCGGCAATAATGACCCCATCCGCGAACTTGGAGAAGAGATGCGTCATCCGTTCTATGGTTATCGCGTGGAGGGATATTTTGCCGATGAGCCTATGGAGAACCCGCCTGTGGGCTTGAATTATCTGGGCAAAGTGACCGATTCAATCGAGTATGTGAAGAAACACACCTACCTGCAGCATCTCTATTGTTCTCTTCCAGCTGTGCGTGCCAACGAGATTCTGGAGATTATCGATACCTGTGAACGGAGTTGTGTGCGGTTTTACGCCATTCCCCAGCTTCGCTCTTATCTGAAGCGTAAGATGCAGCTCGAGGTTCTGGGTTCTATTCCCGTGCTCAGCATTCGCGATAATCCTCTTGACTCGCTGACTAACCGCATCATCAAGCGTGTGTTCGATTTCGTGGTGTCGGCAATATTCATGATACCCTTCTGGTTCCTCATTTTCCCCATCGTTGCCATCTTGACCCATTTCCTTCAGCCTGGCCCAGTGTTCTTCAAACAGAAACGCAATGGATTGAACGGCAAGGAATTTGTTTGTTATAAGTTCCGTTCGATGAAGGTCAATGATGATGCCGACCGCCTGCAGGCTACTGAGAACGATCCACGCAAGACGAAGTTTGGCGATTTCCTCCGTCGATCGTCCATCGACGAACTACCTCAGTTCATCAACGTGCTGAAAGGCGATATGTCGATCGTAGGGCCTCGTCCCCACATGGTGATGCATACCGAGCAATATTCCAAACTCATCGACAAGTATATGGTGCGTCACTGGGTGCTTCCAGGCATTACAGGATGGGCGCAGGTCAATGGCGCCCGAGGTGAGACCAAAGAGCTTTGGCAGATGGAAGATCGCGTCAAGAAGGACGTGTGGTATGTCGAGAACTGGTCATTCTCGCTCGACATAAAGATTATCTTCAAGACCATCTGGAATGTCGTCAGAAAAGACAAGCAAGCGTTTTAGGCAGTTGGTCCCAATAAGTGCACGACGCCATCGTCGGTCACTCTGAAATGAAAATCTATGCCAGCGAACGAGATGCCATAGATGCGTTTCTCGTCATGCTGATAATGCGGGCGAGGGTCTTGGCTGAGCACTTTACAAAGCGCTGTCCACTGATTATTATTTAAATTATATAATGTATAGAGCTCCTCGGGTATCACTACTTCGAGGGGCTTTTGTTCTTTTGTCTGCTCGGTAAATCCACCACGGGCATCGGGATGACTGTCGGCGAAGGGGAGGTAGGGCTTGATGTCGAGGATGGGTGTGCCGTTCATCAGGTCGGCGCCTTTCACATGGATGATGGGACCATCAGGTGAGTCGAAATCTATACCTGCTATCTCGACACACGACAGGCCGAAGGGGTTGGGCCTGTAGGGCGAGCGCGTAGCAAAAACACCCATGCGCTTATTGCCTCCCAGTCGGGGTGGTCTGACGGTCGGTGACCATGAAGTTGCTTCTTTCGACGTTTGCTCAGCCAAGACCTCCGAGAAGACCCAAATCAGCCAAAGATGCGAATAGCCATCGAGTCCTCTCAGGGCTTCGTTCACACGGTAGTCGGACTCGAAGATGATGCGCCCATCGAGTTCGGGGATGAGTCCGGATTGTCGGGGAATACCGAATTTGCTGTCGAAGTCGGTTTCAATATGTGCTATGATTTTACATTCCATTATCGGCAGTTTTTTGTTTTCGTGCGCAAATATACTCAATTATTCTGACATTTTTGTAAAAATTGCGCCCAAAACATAGAAAATTTGCAAAAAAATCAAAAAAAACAGTCATTTTTGCACGATGTATTGAAAATAGTCATATCTTTGCAGCGTTAAATTTACGAATTTTGCAAATGACAATGAATCGTGCATATTGGTGGTGGCTCGAACTCATGACATGACGTTGTGGGTCGCACCCTTATGCACCTATAAAGCATACGAAGGGCTTGCAGGACACAACGTCTTGCGAGTCCTTTCGTTTTATCGTATCTTCTTGGCATATTCAAAAATATTATCAGGTATATGAAATCTTTTCAGGTTGACTCGAACGGCTACTATGGCCAGTTTGGCGGAGCATACGTTCCGGAGATTCTCTACAAGACGGTAGAGGATTTGAAGAAGGCATATCTCCCCATCATTGAGAGTAAGGAGTTCCAGGATGAGTATCGGCTATTGCTAAAGGACTACGTAGGTCGTCCTTCGCCGCTCTATTTCGCCAAACGCTTGAGCGAGAAGTATGGCTGTCAGCTCTATTTGAAGCGCGAGGATCTCAATCATACGGGGGCCCACAAGATCAACAATGCCATCGGACAGATTCTTATTGCCCGACGTATGGGCAAGACACGTATCGTGGCCGAGACGGGTGCTGGACAGCATGGTGTAGCTACAGCCACCGTGTGTGCGTTGATGAATATGCCATGTCGCGTCTATATGGGTGCCCTCGATGTGCAGCGTCAGCATGTAAACGTGGAGCGAATGAAGATGCTTGGTGCTGAAGTTTATCCCGTCGAAAGTGGCAATAAGACACTCAAGGATGCGACCAACGAGGCTATCCGTGACTGGTGCTGTCATCCTTCCGACACCTTCTACATTATCGGCTCCACGGTTGGCCCACATCCTTATCCCGACATGGTGGCTCGCTTGCAGTCCATCATCTCCGAGGAACTCAAGTGGCAGCTTCGTGAAAAGGTGGGACGTGACTATCCTGACTATTTGATGGCTTGTGTGGGTGGCGGCTCGAATGCTGCAGGAACCATCTACCATTACATCGACGATGAGCGTGTGCGTCTGGTACTGGCTGAGGCCGGTGGTCATGGCATCGATTCTGGCGAGACGGCAGCCTCCATGCAGATCGGAACGTTGGGCATCCTCCATGGTTCACGCATTAAACTGATGCAAACCGACGATGGCCAGATTGTTGAGCCTTACAGCATCTCGGCTGGGCTGGACTACCCCGGTACAGGTCCCATTCATTGCAATCTCTATGAGCAGAAACGTGCCACAGTATTGCCTGCCAATGATGACGAGGCACTGCATGCCGCCTTCGAACTGACGCGAATGGAGGGTATTATCCCTGCGCTGGAGAGCGCACACGCTTTGGCTTTGCTCCCTAAACTCAAGCATCTGTTCTGCCCTGATGATGTCGTGGTGCTCACCGTCTCTGGTCGTGGCGACAAAGACCTCGATACCTATCTTAAGCATAAGGACGACGAGGGTGTGAACCCCTCTTAACCTCTCTTAACCCTTCTTAACCCCCTCATAACGATTATGTATTGCTATAAGATAAACAGCAAATCGATGCTGGGCGATCTGGTGACCCCAGTGAGTGCATATCTGCGACTTCGTGACCTTTCGACACAGTCCATCCTGATGGAGTCCAGCGATTATCATTCTGGCAAGAATGCTCGTTCGTATATTGCGCTTCAACCCATTGCACACGTTGCTATTGGACATGGTGTGGGCAGTTGTCTCTTCCCCGATGGTAAGACCTTCGAGCATCTCATCGACCGTACATACCGCAGTGATGCCATCATTGGTGAGTTCATGCGTTCGTTTGCAATCGAAGGCGACGAGCATCAGTTACGTTGCTGTCAGTTGTGGGGATTCACTTCGTTCAATGCAGTGCGTTACTTTGAGGACATTGCCGTCAAGGATGAAAGACAGACGCAGAACGACGCTCCCGACATGCTCTATATATTGTTTAAATATGTGTTGGAGTTTGATCATTTCAACAATCGACTGACCATCTGTGAACTCCTCCAACCCGATGAGCCGTCGGGCATCGATGAGATTGAGCGGATGATGAATCGACCTTCCGTAAGCCGTTTCTCTTTTCGACCGGTGGGCGAAGTGAGCAGCACGTTGACCGACGAGCAACACAAGGCGAATATTCGCCGAGGCATCGCACATTGCAAACGTGGAGATGTCTTCCAGATTGTGTTGTCGCGTCGTTTTGTCCAGCTCTATGAGGGAGATGACTTCAACCTATACCGCGCCCTGCGTTCCATCAATCCTTCACCCTACCTCTTCTATATGGATTTCGGAGGCTTCCGTATCTTCGGCTCTTCGCCCGAGACGCATTGCCGCATCGAACGTAGCGGCGATCGTTTCATGGCCTACATCGATCCTATCGCTGGCACCACCCGTCGAACGGGCAACGATGCGCAGGACATCAAGAACGCCAATTATCTGCGCAACGATCCGAAGGAAAATGCCGAGCATGTGATGCTGGTCGATTTGGCGCGCAATGACCTGTCGCGCAATTGTCATCATGTTAAGGTCGATTTCTACAAGGAGTTGCAGTACTATAGCCATGTCATTCACCTTGTGAGCCGCGTATCCGGCATCCTCAATCGAGATGCCGACCCTATCAAAGCTTTTATCGACACCTTCCCTGCAGGCACATTATCCGGTGCTCCCAAGGTGAGGGCAATGCAGTTGATCTCGGAATACGAGCCCCATAATCGAGGAGCTTATGGAGGTTGCGTGGGCAGTCTCTCATTCGATGGTTCGCTCAATCAGGCCATCACCATCCGCACTTTCGTCAGTCGTAATGGCGAGCTATGGTTTCAGGCGGGCGGCGGCATCGTTGCCAAGAGTAATGAGGACTACGAACTCCAGGAGGTCAACAACAAACTCGGAGCTTTGCGAAATGCAATAAGTATGGCGGCGGGGATGTGAAAGAAGAAAACTGTGATAGCCCAAATAGATAAAACAAAAAACAACGATTATGAAAATAGCAATGATCGATAATTACGATTCCTTTACTTATAATCTTGTGCATCTTGTAAAGGAATTGGGTGCCGAAATCAACGTCTTTCGCAATGATCAGTTCGAACTCTCCGATCTCGAAACCTATGATAAGATCATGCTCTCACCAGGCCCAGGTATTCCGAGTGAGGCAGGTCTGCTGCTCGATGTGATACGCATCTATGCTGGGGAGAAGCCCATTCTGGGCATCTGCTTGGGCGAACAAGCTATTGGCGAAGCCTTTGGCGCTCGTCTTGTCAATCTGGCCGATGTTTTCCATGGTGTGCAGACTCCCGCACACATCGTCGATTTTGTCGAATATGGCGAACACAAGGTTGATTACCTTTTCCGAGGTCTCCATCGCGATATTCTTGTGGGTCGCTATCACTCTTGGGTGGTCGATGCCGAGTCACTGCCCGACTGTCTTGAAGTCACCTGCACCTCCAATGAAGGACAGGTGATGGCTTTGCGTCACCGTGAATACGACGTCCGTGGCATTCAGTTCCATCCAGAGTCCGTCCTCACCCCAGATGGCAAGAAGATAATCAATAACTGGCTCTTGCACCTTTAGACTTCTTGGGGCATTCAGATCACTCAAAAATAACTCCGAAACAAAATAACTAATAAATCAATAATATGAAGCAGTATCTTTCCAAAATCATCGAGGGTCAGGAACTCACACGAGAGGAGACCCACATCATCATGCTGGGCATCACCCAGGAGAAGTACAACAACTGCCAGATAGCTGCTCTGCTCATGGCATTGCAGATGCGAGGCATCACTGTCGACGAATTACTTGGCTTTCGCGACGGACTGCTCGAGACGGGCCGCCGTGTCAACCTCGACGGCTACGAAACTCTCGACATTGTAGGCACGGGAGGAGATGGCAAGAACACCTTCAACATCTCCACTTGTGCATCGTTTGTTGTTGCCGGTGCGGGCTATAAGGTTTCGAAGCACGGCAACGGCAGTTCCACTTCAGTGTCGGGTGCTTCGAATGTGCTGCAGGAACATGGCGTGAAGTTCACAGCCGATACCGACATCATTCGTCGTTCGCTCGACCAGGCCAATATCTGCTACTTCCACGCTCCCCTCTTCGCCTACGGCATGAAGTTTGTAGGTCCTACCCGTCGGGCAATGAACGTACCTACTTGCTTCAATCTTTTGGGTCCGCTTGTCAATCCCTGTCATCCCAAGTATTCGCTTCATGGCACTGCTAACCAGGCACAGATGCGGCTTTATGTCAATGCGCACCAGAAGATTGGCGACACTTTTGGCGTTATTTCGTCCTATGATGGCTACGATGAGATCTCCCTTACCTCGGGTTTCAAGTTGGTGACCAACAACTTCGAGAAAGTCTTCACGCCCAAGGACCTTGGCCTCAACTATGTCAATCCTGACGACATCTTTGGGGGTCGAACTCCAGCCGATGTAAAGAAGATTTTCGACAATGTGCTCGAAGGTAGGGCCACAGAGGCACAGAAATCGGTCATCATCGCCAATGCTGCTTGTGCTATCTCGATCATCGACCGCAATCTTAGTGTTGAGGAGAGCGTCGATATGGCACGCGAGTCGCTTGACTCGGGCAAGGCATTGGCAGCATTCAAGAAATTCGTTCAAATTAACAGTTGATGGAAGATATTCTTCACGAGATCGTTATCCACAAGCGTCAGGAACTGGATGTGCTGCTACAAAAGCGCGTCTCTATGGCCGATGCCCTTCGCGGTTCCAGAAGCGGTATCATCGCCGAATTCAAGCGCAAGAGTCCTTCCCGAGGATGGATACATGCCGATGTAGAGCCTGATCAGGTCGTCCCTCGTTATGCCCGTAATGGTGCTTCTGCCTTGTCGATACTCACCAACGAGGAGTACTTCGGAGGTAAACCAGAATATATTACTCGTGTGCGCAACGCTATTGGCAATTGTCCGATTCTTCGCAAGGAGTTTATCGTTGATCCCTATCAGATTTATGAGGCGAAGATTCTTGGAGCTGATGCCATCTTGCTCATCGCCGCCTGTTTGGAGCAAAAGGAATATGCCAAGCTTTTGAATCTCGCACACAGTCTCAATCTGGAGGTGTTGCTCGAGGTTCATGACCCCTTCGAATTAGAATATCTCAAGGCGGGTGTGCCAGATATGCTCGGTGTTAATAATCGTTGTCTCGGCACTTTCCATACCGATGTGCAACATTCGTTCGACATTGCTAAGGCGATGCGGACTGCCATTGCCAATTTGGGCGCAAAGGCACCTGTGTTGGTTTCAGAGTCCGGCATCTCAAGTCCCGAGACGGTCAAGCGGCTTCGTCAAGTCGGCTTCCAAGGATTCCTCATCGGTGAGTGTTTTATGCGAGAAGCCGACCCGGGACAGGCATTAACAAACTTTGTCGAAGAGATACTTTCATAGTTCCCATACCCCCTTTTATCCCCATGTTAATCAAAGTATGTGGTATGCGCGATGCCCAGAACATTCGCGAAGTGGAAGATCTTGGTGTCGATATCCTCGGCTTCATCTTTTGGTCTGGATCGAAGCGTTATGTGGCAGAAAAACCTGCATATTTGCCCACCAAGGCCAAGCGGACAGGTGTCTTCGTGAATGCATCGACTGAGGCGTTGGTGCGAAAAGTGAAGGACTATGGTCTCCACTATGTACAACTGCATGGCGACGAGGATTTGGCTTATGTCTCGAGCCTCAAGAAACTGCTGGCAGATTCGATGGACCAAACGCCTCGCATCGTAAGGGCTATTCATGTTACTTCTCGAAGCAAAGTGCTTGAGTCAATGATGTGGAATGGCATCGTCGATGGCATTCTTTTCGAAACGCCTACTTCAGATTATGGTGGGTCGGGCGAGTCTTTCGATTGGAAACTGTTGTCGAGTTACCATGGCAATACACCGTTCTTCCTGTCGGGTGGCATTGGTCCGCAGTCGCTTGAAGCTCTTCTCGAGTTCGAACATCCCCAGTGGATAGGGGTTGACCTGAACAGCCGTTTTGAATCTTCCCCCGCCTTCAAGAATATTGCCCTGCTCCGTCCTTTCATCGAGGCGATTCGAGCACGATAGTTTTTTTCTCCTATCTAACAGCTAATTATTCATCAAATGAATAGAATCAACGCTTTGTTTGCCAGCAGACCTGAGAAACTGCTGAGTTTGTATTTCTGTGCCGGTGCTCCAACTCTCGAAGGCACAGCCGACGTGATTCGTGCCATGCAGCAGCATGGTATCGCTATGGTTGAGATTGGCATACCATTCAGCGATCCGATGGCCGATGGCCCCGTCATTCAAGATGCAGCCACTCGTGCGCTGCGCAATGGAATGACTCTCCAAAAACTCTTTTCCCAGCTTGAGGGCATACGTAGCGACGTAACCATCCCACTCATTCTCATGGGGTATCTGAATCCTGTCATCCATTTCGGATTTGAAAGGTTCTGCCAGGAATGTGTTCGCGTCGGTATCGATGGTATTATTCTTCCTGACTTGCCGTTCAAGGATTACATGGAGGATTTCAAGCCCATCGCCGACCGCTATGACCTCCGTATTATCATGCTCATTACGCCCGAGACATCCGACGAACGTATCCGTTTCATCGATGACAACACCTCAGGCTTCATCTATATGGTCTCTTCCGCTGCCATCACGGGAGCACAGAAGGAGTTCAATGAGGCCAAGCAGGCCTACTTCAACAAGGTACACGCTATGCATCTCAAGAACCCCACCATGATTGGATTTGGCATCAGCAACCGTCAGACGCTCGAGTCGGCACAGGCCAATGCCAACGGGGCCATTATCGGCTCGAAGTTCGTCCAGTTGCTCGATGAGGCAAATGGAAATGCCTCGAAGGCCTTGGATCAGCTCTTCGAGGCATTGCAGAGTTAGTTGTGTTTCTTGCGAAGAAAATCAATTCGCCTACAGGCGCAGACCGTAGAACATGCGGATGCGCCATTTTATGTTATGCAAGGCAAGATTCTCCTCGTCGCCGATATTGGTGAAGTTGAACACCATCGACATGCCGAAGAACTTGTTGCCCAACTGACGCACCACAGCACCTCGTCCTGTGATGATGGCTTCGGGAAAATGATAATGCAGAGGCACCCGCGAATCGCCGAAGGTCATCGAAGTGTTGCTATAGACGATGAAAGTCGGTGTGGCAGAGATGTGCATCAACCAGCCCTGCGAGGGAACGTAGTTGTAGGCGTAGCCGCCACCGATGCCGATATTCGTCATCTTGATCTGTGTCTCCTGCTCCCATTTCAGCGTGGTATGTTGTCCCATACCTGACACAGCCACAAGGAAGCTGCCTGCCGAGCGGCGTTGGATGTAGCTTTGTGTGAACGCTGCTGGAAAGGAGAACCGTTGGCCGTTGAAGATGTAGAATGCATTCAGATTCAGTGTCCTTACCGACAACATGTCGGCGGGTAGCTCGATGCGTTCCATTCCCTCCATATCGTACCACCCCGTGAAGTTATGGGCATCCTGGTAGATGATGTCGTACCCAAAGCGCTTGCCGTACGAATTGAAGTTTAGTTCGTAGTCGCGGTACTTGCCCATTAGTTTGGCTGGATTGAGGGCCGCGCTGAGTGAGAATCCAAGATAACTCACGCCCACGCTGAGCGTACTTTTGTAGTCGGCAGTTATCTCCGAATTGAATTCCTGCCCATCCGTCGCCCCCATGGTCTCCAGCTTTGCCCCCGACACGTTGAGTCGCGCTGCGATGGTCCACTTGGTCTTCGGTCTTGTGACGTATGTCGTGTCGATGTTGCCCTTGAAGTAGCCTATGGTCAGCACACTATCTACCCAATGGTTCAGGCTATGTGCCTTTTCCTGCGAAATGACGTGTTGGAAAGCCAAAGTGGCCACCAGACAAAGGATAGATAGTTTCATATTCACTTTTACTTCGAGCCTCCGCCCAATGCAATGTAGAGGGCGATTACGGCTTGGGCACCCTTATACATGTTGGTAGCTTCGCTAAGCTGGGCGTTGAGCAGACTTTCCTGAGCAGTAAGTACTTCGATATAGTTGGCTTTGCCGTTGTCCATCAGTTCATGCGTACCGTTGTAGGCATCGTTGAGCACCTCCACCTGTCGATGGTAGTACTGGTGCTTGGCACGAGCAGCTTGGCAGTCGGCCATGGCCTCGTTTACTTGGTTGCCGGCGTCGATGACGGTCTGCACATACTTCTTCTGCAGGTCTTCCTTGGTCAAATTGGCAATCTTCAGGTTCGCCAAAAGTTTGCCGCGAGCGAAGATGGGCTGCGTGAGTTGGCCGACAGCCGTGAGCAGCAGTTTGCCAGGATTGACGACCATACTTCCTGCTGAATTGGTCCAGCCAGCCGTGCCCGATAGGGTGATGCTGGGGAAGAAGGCCGAGCGGGCGGCTTGTGTGTTGTAGAAGGCTTCTTCCAGGGCGTGGTTGGCCATGCGGATGTCGGGGCGCTGCTCCAGCATCGTGGCTGGCACGCCAGTTTTAAGAAACTCCGTGTCGAACATGCGTTGGCCGGTCTCGCCCTTTGCTTGTGGATGGTGCAATTCTGAAGATCCCCAGAAACCCCGTTCAATGCGATGGGGCGTGCTGCCCAAAAGACGGCAGATGGCATTCTCCACACTGCGTATGTTGCGTCGGGTATCGACAATCTGAGTCTTCACATTTAGGTAGGACGACTCCATCTGATTGACTGCGGTGGAGTACGACTTGCCGTTTTCCCAAAGCGTTCTCTGCGTCTCCAGCGAGATGTTCCAGAGGCTGTCGGTTTTCGTGAGGATATCCAGCTGTCGGTCGAGCAACTGAAGCATGTAGTACTGCTGGGCCGTGGTCGAGATGAGGTTGGCGCGTACCACCTCCTCGCGCATTTGTGCCTGAAGGAGTACTGCTTTCGAGGCGCGTCTCTTATTGGTGATTGAGCCAAATACGTCAAGGTCCATCGACATCTGGAGCGGTAGGTTGTAGGTCTGGCTGGCCTTGCTTTGGTCGAAGCTGGCTATGGTGCCTTGCGGTGCAAGGGAGAGCGCTGGCAGGTAAGCCATACGTGCAGCCATCAGCGAAGCCTCGCTTTTTTCCACGGCAAGACGGGCAGAATTCAGGTCGGTGTTGTTGGCCAGCACCTGTTCGATCAGTTGTTGTAGAAACGGGTCAACGAAGAACTCGCGCCAAGACATCATGGCTATCGATGTGCCATCGGAGGCCGCTGTGATGTCCTGTGTCCTGCCAAAGACATCAGCGGGAGTCTCTGCCTTCTGCTCGAACGTATTGTAGATGCCACAGTCCGTGAGCAATAAGCTCACGACTGCAGCGGTGAATATATAGCTTAGTCTTTTCATAGTTTATTCTTCAGTTTTTATATGATCCTTTCCCTGGAACCTTTCATGCAGATTCTGGAACACGATGAAGAAGACGGGGACGACGAAGAGCAGGGCAAGGGTGCCTACCGACATACCGCCCACAACGCCAAGGGCGAGCGCACGGTTACCATTTGCACCGGCACCACCCTCTATGATGAGAGGAATCATACCGGCAATCATCGTGAGTACCGTCATCAATATAGGACGCAGACGCTCCTTGCAAGCCTCAAACGCAGCATCGCTGATGCTCATGCCTTGCGCACGGCGTTCAGAGGCGAACTCCGTAATCAGGATAGCGGTCTTGGAGAGCAGACCGATGAGCATAATGACACCTGTCTGCAGGTAGATGTTGTTGTCCATGCCTGGCAGATGGAGCAGCGAGCCGAGATAGGCACATACGAAGGCACCCATCAGTCCGAAGGGCACTGAGAGCAGCACGGCCCACGGCGTGAACCACGAGTTGTAGAGCGAGGCCAGGATGAGGTAGATCAGCACCACGCATATAATATATATAAGGGCAGTGGAGTTGCTTCCTGCGGCTTCCTCCACCTCGCGCGACATGTTGCTGTACTCGTAGGTTGCGGTGGCGGGCATTGTCTCCTTGAACACCTCGGCGATGGCCTGGTGGGCCTCACCCTCGCTGCAGCCGTTGGCGGCGGTGATGTTACAGGTGATGCTCTGGAACAGGTTGAAATGCTCAATGTTCGACGGGCCGACAATCTCTTTCAGGGTGACGAACTCAGAGATGGGTGCCATCTTTCCACCCCTCACCTTGACGAAAATATTATGCAGTGATGATGGGTCGAGACGGGCATCAGGCGTGGCGCTGGCCATGATGCGATAGACCTTGCCAAACTGGTTGAAGTTGCCGATGTAGCTTCCGCCGCAGAAAGAGCCGAGTGTGGTTAGCACCGTCTTGGGCGACACACCGGCGCGGTCACACTGCGTGGCGTCGATCTCAACGCGATACTTCGGGTAGCGCTCCGAGTAGGATGACATCGCCATACCGATTTCCGGCCGTTCGGCCAACTTAGTCAGGAAATTCTGCGTCTGCTTGGCAAACTCCGAGAGGTCGCCGTCGGTCGGGTCCTCCACGACGAGGCTTACGCTGTTGCTCGTGCCGTAGCCAGGCACCTGAGGCAACTGGAAGGGCAGTACCTGTACGTTCTTGATATCCTTACAGGCGTAGTAGAAGCGGCCGATGACTAGGTCGATAAGATGGTTCATGCCTGGACGGTCGTCCCAGTGTTTCAGTCGGACGACAAGGGTGGCGAAGTTGGAGCCGTTGCCCGATGCCAGACCGTAACCGCACGATACGGCGAAGCTCTCTAATTCGGGAATCTCCTTTACCTTTTCTTCCACCTGCTTCGTCAGTTCCTGCGTCTGCTGCAAAGTGTAACCCTCCGGGGCACGGATCTCGGCGAGGAAGACACCCTGGTCCTCCTGCGGAACGAGGCCCGACGGTAGGTGCTTCATGAAGAATAACAGCAGCACGGCGGCAATCACCAGAAGGCCCCACGATAACACTGGGCGCCTGATGAACTTCTGCACTGCCTTCGAATACTTATTGTAGATGGCGTTGTAGCTTACATCGTATGCTTTCTTGGTGTAGTATGAAAGCGACTTGCCCTCTTTCTTGCCGTCGGTCACCTTCAACATGATGGCGCAGAGGGCGGGGCAGAGCGTCAGGGCCGACACGCAGGAGAGACCCACCGACGAGGCGATGGTGACACCGAACTGCGTGAAAAACGTGCCCGACGTGCCGCTCATGAACGTCACGGGAATAAAGACCGCCATGAATACCAGGGTACAAGAGATGACAGCCACCGAGACTTCCGACATGGCTTGGCGCGTAGCCTCACGGGCATCCGACACCCCGCCCTCCATCTTCGCCATCACAGCCTCCACCACTACGATGGCATCGTCCACCACTGTACCGATGGCCAACACCAGTGCGAACAGCGTCAGGATGTTGAGCGAGAAGCCCGCCAGCATGACGATGGCAAACGTGCCAAGCAGCGACACGCAGATGGATATCGACGGGATGATCGTGGCCTTGAAGTTCTGCAGGAAGAAGAACACTACGAGGATGACGAGGATGATGGCGATGATGAGCGTCTCCACCACGTTGTGGATGGCGGCAAAGAGGAAGTCGTCGGAGGTTTGCATTGTCACAAACTCCAAACCGGCGGGCATCGTGGCTTTCATGTCGTCGCACATCTTGTTGATGCGTGCGTTCACCTCCGTCGCGTTGGCTTCAGGTGCCTGGAACACCATGAGCAGAATACCAGGCTTGCCGTTAATGTTCGACAGGAAACTGTAGCTCTGGGCGCCAATCTCCACCTCGGCCACATCGCTCAGGTGCAGCAGGTGGCCGCCGGCGGACGTGCGCAGCACGATATCGTTGAACTCCTCGACAGACTTTAGCGTGCCCTTGTATTCCATGGAGTACTGGTATTTGTTCTCCGACAACTCGCCCAATGAACCCGTGGCGGCCACGAAGCTCTGACTGCTGATTGCCGCAAACACGTCGTTGGGTTCCAGACCATACTGCGCCATCACGTCAGGCTTCAGCCAGATGCGCAAGGCGTAGGTGTTGCCCAAGGCCATCACGTCGCCAACGCCGGTGATGCGCTGCAGGCGCGGCTTGATATTGATGTCAACGTAGTTCGAGATGAAGTCGTCATCGTATTTCCCGTCCGAGCTCCTCACGGCAAGAATGCGGAGGATGTTGCTTTGCATCTTCATCACCTGTACACCCACCTTCGTCACGTCGGCGGGCAGCAGTGCCTGCGCCTTACTCACGCGGTTCTGTACGTTCACCGCCGCCATGTCGGGGTCGGTGCCCTGCTTGAAATAGACGCTGATGCTCACGTTGCCCGATGCGGAGGCTTTCGATGTTATGTAGGTCATGCCGGGCACACCGTTGATGTTCTCCTCGAGCGGTTGGATCACCGCCTTCATGATGGTGTTCGGGTCGGCACCCGTGTAGGTTGTTGTCACCATCACCTGCGGAGGAGCGATGCTGGGGTATTGCTCGATGGACAGTGTGTTCATCGAGATGTAACCCACCAGCGCAATCACTATCGAGATGGCGCATGCCATCACGTATCTGTTAATGAATATATTATTCTTCATAGCCTACTTCTCGTTTTTCGGGGCATCGGGGAAGATCACTTGCTGTCCCTCTTGTACGTTATTGGCTCCGATGGTCACGATCTTGTCGCCCACGTTGAGGCCGCTGGTTACGATGAAGTCCTGACCGTTGCCGACATCCTGTGTCGTCACAGTGATGGCGGTGGCGGTATTGTCGGGCTGTACTTTATATACCAGCGATCTGTCCTGGAGGCGCACTACAGCTACCTGTGGGATTACCATCACATCCTTTTGTTGGAACGGCAGAACCACAGTGCCCTGAATGCCGGAGAAGAGGTGACCATCGGGGTTGGGGAACGATGCCTTAGCGCCAAGTGAGCCCGTGGCAGCATCCACAACGCCCGTCAAGCTGGTGATACGGCCCTTGTGTGGATACTCCGTACCGCTCTTCATCACGAATGTTACATCGGGGAGGGCAGCTATATGCTTTGCTTTGTCATCCTGTGTCAAGCCAGACTGCACTTGTGCTTCGATAATTGCCTCGGTTACCGAGAACTCGGCATCCATAGTCGTGTTACCGCTCAACACGGTGAGGGAGGTGGCTGGTGACACCTGGTCGCCGGTACGCACGGAAATCTCGCCGATCACGCCCGTTACGGGAGCAGTGATGGTGCAGAAGCCAAGGTTTACACGAGCACGACTCACCGATGCTTTTGCTTGACTCACCGAAGCCTGAGCCTGCAGGTAGCTGTTTTGTGAGTTGTCGAGCATATAGCGGCTTACGATGTTCTTTTCGAACAGGTTCTTGTTCGACTCAAATTCCAGCTTGGCGCTGTTTTCCTTGGCAAGAGCAGCCTGCAAATTGGCTTCAGCTGCCTCTAATTCCAATCGTGCGTTGCGGGAGTCGATGACGAAAAGTGTCGTTCCTTTTTTCACTTGCTGTCCCTCGCTGACGCAGATATTCATAAGCTGACCGCTCACCTGAGGTGTAATGGTTACATCGGACTGTCCTTTCAATCTGGCGCTGAACTTGATCGGTACCTCAATGTCAGACTTGCTCACTGTCATCGTCTCAAACGACGAATGAATCTCCTTGGGCATGTCAATCGAGCACGAGGTCAGAGCACCGACCAACGAGCCGAGCATTAAGGCCCATGTCATTACTTTGTTCTTTTTCATGTTGTTTATTATTGTTTTGAAGATCTGTATTTCTTGTTCGAACACTCCAAATAATGGCGCAAATATAATTGTTTTTTTTGTTACTGCAAAATATATAGGCAAAAAACTACTAAACCCATGCGACACAACACCCAAATAGCGACAAATTGTGATGTTCGTTTCATTTTTGTCGCCTCCAACATCATTAAACATTCTGTCGGCCGTCGAAATTCTCTATCCTATCGAAGCAAGTATCCTGTCGGCCGTCGGAGTACTCTATCCAATCGCGGAAGCATTCTGTCAGCCATCGAAATACTCTGTCCTATCGAAGCAAGCATCCTGGAGGCCGTGAGAATATTTTCGCAGTTGTAGCAGGTACTTTGTCGGAAGTTGTTGTAGTATTTCATCGTGCAGCATCGTGTACTCTGTCGGCCGTTGTAGTACTTCATTGTGCAGCATCGTGTACTCTGTCGGCCGTCGGAGTTTTTCCGCCGTTGTAGCAAGTACTCTGTCGGCCGTTGTAGTTCTTCAACTTGTCGCGGAAGTTTTTTGTCGGCCGCCACGATGTTTCTGCAAAAGGAGGAAGTACTCTGTCGGCCGTCAGAGTGCTTTGTGTCTTGAAGATATGCGCATTATCTTTTCGATACTGCAAAGTTACTCATATTTCGTGGATTATTCGCTTAAAATAGGGCTTACACCATCGGATTTAACAGATTCTTAGATAAAGTTTTGTCAATTTCTCCTCAATTTATGCAGAAATTTCTGGCAATTGCTTCTATGAGACACACACCAACTTCAATACGAAAAATTGTAAAATTGTAAAATTGTTTTATCATTTCATCATTTCGACCCTCGCACGTAATATATAATATATAATATTTAATATAAAATTTATTGCAATAAAACGCTCACCCCCCTTAAAATTATTTATCCCCCACGAAAACAATAAAATGATTTTACAATTTTACAATTTTACAATATTTTTGGTCGAATTAGAGCTTAAGCGGGCGCAAAGATAGCAGTGTCGGCCTGCTTTTTTTTCGTCCATTACTGAAGAAATATCTTTGAAGATTTGGTGGTGTCGATGAAATGCTGTATCTTTGCGGCGTTAATTAAATCATACCATCATGCAGGATAGCAAGCAGAAGATAGCAGCAAAGGCGTTTGCTGAGAAGTGGAAAGGCCATGGATATGAGAAGGGTGAGAGCCAGACGTTCTGGCTCGAATTGCTCCACAATGTGCTTGGCGTAGAAAATCCCTACGACATCATCACTTTCGAGAACCAGGTGCAGCTCTCTCACACCTCGTTCATCGATGCCTATATCATTCCCACCAAGGTGCTCATCGAGCAGAAATCCATCGACAAGGACCTGCGCAAGCCCGTCCCCCAGTCCGATGGCACGGCACTCACTCCCTTCCAGCAGGCCAAGCGCTATGCCGCCGAGATGCCTTACTCGAAGCGTCCGCGTTGGGTGGTGACGTGCAACTTCCGCTCGTTCCTCATCTACGACATGGAGCAGCCCAATGGCGAACCTGAAGAGCTGCTGCTCGAAAACCTCGAGCGCGAAGCCTACCGCCTGCAGTTCCTCGTCGATGAACGCAGCGAACACCTACGGCGTGAGATGCAGGTGTCGATGCAGGCGGGCGAAATCGTGGGGCGCATCTACGACGCGCTGCTCAAGCAGTACGACGACGCTTCGCCCGAAGCCCTGCGCTGGCTCAACATCCTCTGCGTGCGCATCGTCTTCTGCCTCTATGCAGAGGATGCGGGCATCTTCGCACGTGACCAGTTCCACAACTACCTGGCGAAGTTCGATGCCGAGGGTATGCGAATGGCACTTTTCCAGCTTTTCGACACGTTGAACAAACCTATCGTCCGACGTAGCAAATTCCTTCGTGACGATCTGAAAGCCTTCCCCTATACCAATGGCGGCCTCTTCACCGAAGAGATCGAGATACCACAGTTCACCGACGAGCTGCGGCAGACGTTGCTGCAGAACGCTTCACTCGACTTCGACTGGAGCGAAATCTCGCCTACCATCTTCGGCGCGGTGTTCGAATCGACACTCAACCCCGAGACGCGTCGCTCGGGAGGCATGCACTATACCAGCATCGAAAACATCCACAAGGTCATCGACCCGCTATTCCTCGACGAGCTGCGCCACGAGTACGAAGCTGCACTCGAAGAGAAGATTGAGAAGCAGCGTGCCCGTCGCCTCGATGCCCTACAGGACAAGCTGGCCTCGCTAACCTTCTTCGATCCTGCGTGCGGTTCGGGCAACTTCCTCACCGAAACTTACCTCAGTCTGCGCCGCTTGGAGAATGACATCATCCGCGAGCGTCATCACGGACAGACTATGCTCGGCGAGTTCGCCAACCCCATCAAGGTCAGCATCGACCAGTTCTATGGCATCGAGATCAACGATTTCGCCGTCACCGTGGCCACCACCGCCCTGTGGATCAGCGAAGCGCAGATGCTCTCCATGACCGAACGCATCATCCAGCAGGACATCGACTTCCTCCCCCTCAAGACCTACACGAACATCGTCGAAGGCAACGCCCTCCGCATCGATTGGGAAAGCGTTGTGCCCAAGGAACGGCTGAACTATATCATTGGCAATCCACCGTTTGTGGGATATTCATTGCAAAGCAAAGAGCAAAAAGAAGATATACTGAGCGTTTTCGTTGACGAAAAAGGCAAACCATTTAAGACCGCAGGCAAGATTGACTATGTGGCTGGATGGTATTACAAGGCATCCAAACTGATGCAGCATACCAACATTCGTGCTGCATTGGTATCAACGAACAGCATTACACAAGGTGAACAGGTTGCTGCAATCTGGAAGCCTTTGAAGGAAATGTTCGGCATCCATATTGATTTCGCTTATCGCACTTTCAGATGGGATAGTGAAGCCTCGTTGAAAGCGCATGTACATTGTGTAATAATCGGTTTCTCTGCCTCAAACTATAATATGAAATTACCTGCTATTTATGAAGGTGATCGAGCTATAACTGCAACTCATATTAATGGTTATTTGATTGATGCCCCAGATATTTATATTGAGAACCGAGCTACACCCATTATTTATGTTCCAGAAATGACAACTGGCAATCGTCCTTCTGATGGTGGTCATCTAATTATTGAGGAAGAGGAATATTTTGATTTCGTTAATCGAGAGCCACTTGCCAAAAAATATATTAAACGATTGTTAGGCTCTGTGGAATTTATTAACAACAAGAAACGATATTGCTTGTGGCTAATAGATGCAAGTCCTGCAGAACTGAGAAGGATGCCGCTTGTCATTGAGCGAATAACTCGATGTCGACAAGAACGCCTTGCTTCTCCCGACAAAGGCAGGCAAAAACTCGCGGAAAAACCCCATTTGTTTCGTGAAACGATGAATCCAAAGAGATATATTGCTGTTCCTAAGGTTTCAAGTGAGCGTCGTCGATATGTCCCTATTGGATTTCTCAATAGCGATACTATAGCGACAGATTTGCTTTTCATCATCCCCGACGCCAACCTCTACCATTTCGGCATCCTCGAATCAAACGTCCACATGGCATGGATGCGAGCAGTTTGCGGGCGATTGAAGAGCGACTACCGCTACAGCAAGGACATCGTCTATAACAATTTCCCCTGGCCCACACCAACCGAGGAACAGAAGGCGAGGATAGAGCAGACGGCACAAGCCATCCTCGACGCACGCGCCCTCTATCCCGACAGCTCCCTCGCCGACCTCTACGACGAAGTCACCATGCCTCCCGAACTGCGCCGTGCCCATCAAGACAACGACCGCGCCGTAATGGCCGCCTACGGCTTCCCCATAAAGGGTTTCACCGAATCCGATTGCGTCGCCCGCCTCTTCGAGCTTTATCAGGAGTTAACGAAGTAATACACTGAAACACAAGGCTTCGAACGAATCGTTAAAAGCCTCACAATGACATAACAGATTTCCACTATAAATCATGAGCAATGACTTTATTCTCTTTTCAGAAACCTTCGATTACGAATTATTAGATTTCGAACTAGATCAAGAAATCGTATTGCCCGTTCTTCCTAATTCTGTGGCAGACGATTCTGAAGCAGATGCATCTATCATGAAGGATTCCAATGGAATTCCTTTAGGTGATAGTATGGAAGATATAAAACTGCGTTCTGAAATAATTAGGGACTTCTTTCATAAATGGAAAGAATTACATCCTGAGCAGATGGTATATAATGAACAATTGAAAGAGAATATATTGATTCGTAATATATCCCTAATCGAAGCTCGAGAACATTCTTCAAAAAGCTATAAATCCACTCGTGCTTTCATGATGATGGATGAGATTTTGGCTAAAGCTATAAAGGTAGAGGAAACAATGCCAAAGCAAAACGATAAGAACCAGAATCCATTTGAAAAGATTTTGGTTATGAAGTACGATATCGAAGAACTTGGACTGGTAAAACTGACTGTGGGTGTCAGAAAACGAACAAAAGAAAAGATTCAATATGGTATTTCTGTACCACCAATAAGTCAAATAAAGATATCTTCTAAAGACAAAAAGAAAAGTTCAAGACAAAAGAAAAAGCATCCATGACGGATGCTTTTTTACTCGCCCCAGAAATGCATGACGATTGAGTTTACTCCTTGGAGTGATGCTTCGCGTGGCGGGGACTTTTTGCACTACCCGAAATGCATCGCAATCTTTGTCATGTCTTAAATTCCGCTGCAAAGATAGTAATCTTTACCGTAAAATCAAAACATATCAATTAAAAATATCATTATTTCCCATTTTTATGAAGAAAATAATATAATTGCTATCTTTACATCGAGAAATAAAGGTTTGCGCGCAGTCGTCCTCCGTTGTCTTGATGACTGCTGATTTGTAAAGTGCCGAAAGACAAGGCTTGTTCTAAAATGGAACAAGCCTATTGAGGCAATCAAAAAATAAAAAAATAAAATTATAAAAGATAAAATCATCAAACGAACCCCTCAGACGCGCGATATTTTCATCTTTTCAATAATTCAGCATCCTGAAGTTGACGGCCGAGAGCATCATCGGCAGCGAGCAACGAGATATCCTTTTCAAGATTTAGGGCAAAGAGCACACGCGCATAAATACCCATAGAAACCGTTGGGTCGCCATGTTCCACCTTCGAGACAGTCAGTCGTGTCACCGTTGCCCTGTCTGCTATGTCCTGCATAGAGAGATGCCTGCGTTTGCGTGCCAGCATGATCTGTTCGCCCATGAGCTGCAGCTGCTGTGTCAAAGCCCTTGGCATCGTCTTTCCAAACGTATTCTTTCCCATAATTGTATATTATTGGGCGCAAAGATAAGCAAAAATGTTTAATATAACAAACATTTCATACAAAAACATAGCTTTACACATCATTTTTTACAGATTTGCATCAGAAATCGGATGAAATGATGGTTGTTTTGCGAGGTTTTCTCTTTTTTGGCAGAGATAGTTGTCAGGTTCGGTAATTCGATTACCTGCAAAAGATTTTACGTGTCGTTCCGTCTGCGTTTTTAATGATATTGAAGCCTTTCCGATTTGTTTGCAATAACGTCCCATTCGGCGAATAACGGAGGAGGATTTGCGAATCATTTCTATCCATCATGATGGGGTCGATATCGCTCATGTCTTCCTCCACGATGTTACTGAATATTTTGAAGGTATCATCTGCTTGGTAAGCTTGGCTTGAGCCCACAGGAACATGCAGCGTGCACTGCGCCGTTCTCGTGCCTTTGAACACTTTTCTCTCGCACGTGGGTGGAGTCTGACAGTCGCAATAGATATCTTTGAGAGCAGTGCATTCAGATATCGCAGATTCGCCAATACTTGTCAAAGTCGAGGGTATATACAAAGTTTCGAGTTTCGAGCATTGGTACAAACTGAATTTTCCTAACGTCTGCACGCCTTTGGGTAGGTAAAGTGTGGTGAATGGACATTGCACGAATGCCAATTTCCCAATTTTTGTGATGCTATTGGGCAATGTGATTGACTTCAGACTGTGGCAATGATAAAAAAAGCCATCAGTAATCTCGGTCATATTATCTGGCAGGCTCACTTCTTCCAAATGTTCGCATTTGGAAAAGATGTCTCTTCCAAGAAAGGTCACCGAGGAGGGGATAGTCACCCTTTCCAATCCCGAACGCCAGAAAGCGGAATTATGTATCTGGTTAACGGTAGAGGGGATGGTGATTTCTTTCAGACTTTCACAACGAATAAAAGCGTCTGTTGGGATGACTTTCAGCGATGCGGGGATGTTGATTGTCACCAATTGCTTGCATCCGCCAAATGCTTGTTGACCTATTTCCGTAATGCCGTCGGGCAGGTGAAGTTCCTTCAGTGAGTTGCAAAGATAGAACGCCCAGCCGTCAATCATGTTTGTGCTTTTTGGTAAATTGATGTCACTCAGCACTTCGCATAATTCAAAGGCTCCTGTGCCGATGACTTCGGTGCCTTCGTTCAGTTTCACCTTTTGCAAACTCCCACAACGGAAAAACGCACGATAGCCGATTTCTTTCACGCCTCCCGGTATTTCGATTTCCTTCAGTAAGAAATTTTCTTGGAAGGCACCAGGATGCAGCTCCTTGAGAACGGGTGACAACCTCACGGTCTCAATACTGTCGCATCCTGCGAAGGCATTGGTCTCGATCACCGTCACTTCATCAGGGATATACAATTCTTTCAGACTCTTGCATCCGTTGAATGCTAATTCGCCAATGTATTTCAATGACGCAGGGAGCTTTACATACTGCAGATACCAGCACATCTGGAAAGCGTATCTGCCTATGCTGTCGATGCCATTGGGCATGACGCATTCTAAGAGGTTGTTGCATGCGCTAAAGGCGTCTCCGTCAATCTTCTTTGTATCTTCTGGTAATGCGATGGCTACTAATCCGTAACACCATGCGAACATTTCACGTCCGATGATGCCCGCTTCTGTTTTATGTCCTAAGCCTACGACATAAGGTTCGCCGCCTTCCACGATATGCGCCTGACTTAAATCAAGAATCCTGAGGTTGCAATCCACGAAATTGCCGTTGCTGTAGCCTAACATCGCTCGCAAGGTGGTGATGTCTGTAGCGTTGAGATTTCCTATGACTCTTAATGCTACGATGCTGTCCTTGTCGTCCCCGAGTGTCGTTTCAAGTTTCCCTGCCTCGGGTGTTGTAACCTCATAGAAAGTGATTTGCGCACACAGAGGATTCATCAGCAACATCAGGAGCGTCATTAAACCGATACGTCTAAAGTTATGAATGTTTTTCATTGAGATTCAAATTATATAGTTCACCAATTTTTTTTACTTCACATTCTGCCAAGTGCCATCGGCATTTCGCTTTTGCAAGTCATAGCTGCCGGTAGCATTCTGCTTCAGACGGATGGGGCGAGATTCATGAGGTAGTTCCATGTCAACAACTTGGATGCCATTGAGATGATCACTACTGAAGATCAGCTGCCCATTTCTGGTGAATTCAAGCAAGGATATAATAGTACCACCAGTGGTAGGAGGATAATAATAACCCAAAATACTATTTGTGCCTCCTACGCCACAAATGATGTAATCGCCGCACATCTGATCAGGGGCCCAGATTTTATAAGTTTGGCCATCCATCATAACCTTTTCTTCAATATTGGATATTACATCAAAATAAAACTCCCCATAACAAGGATTGGGAAAGTCAATCACATAATCTTTCCCTTCCCACCAGTCGAAATCATACAAAAGACCGTGACTATCTTCATCAATCCACATATAGACCAACGGACCCTCTTCTCTGAGCAGACAGTATCGATTGCCATTTCTAAGCACTTCGTTGTAAGCGACACCATCTATCAAGACCTCTTCACCCACAACGTAAGTGATTGTGTCTCTCTCTCCCCAAAAACGACTCTCCTCTTTCCATGTTGTTCCAACAGGAAAGTACTTGTTCTCTCCCATCGCCTGTATAGTGATAAGAATCAACGATAATGAAAATAATATCTTTTTCATAGTGGTAATAGAATTTTTAAATATATTTGTGCTGCGAAAAATCAAAGATAAGCAAAAGTGCTGAATCACTTGTTCAGATAGCGCTCTGCATCGATGGCGGCATGACAGCCGCTGCCGGCAGCGGAAATGGCTTGACGATAGATGGGGTCGGCCACATCGCCTGCGGCAAAGACACCGGGGATGTTGGTCGAAGTGTAGGGATGATTGACCTTGATGTAACCCTGTGCATCGACCTCCACACCATGATGAACGGTGCCATCGGCATCGGTGCGGGGCAGGAAGACATCGGTGTTGGGGTGATGTCCGATGGCGAGGAAGAAGCCGTCGATAGGGAGGTCGTAGAACGTCTCTTGGTCGGTGCCCTTACCCTTGACGAGGTGAGCACCTTCAACACCGTCTTCACCATAGAGGCCCACGGTCTGCGTCTCCCAAAGGATCTCGATGTTGTTGCGTTCCTTCACTTTCTGCTGCATAGCCTCGCTGGCACGCAGCACATTGCGGCGCACGATGAGATAGACTTTCCGTGCAAGATTCGAGAGGTAATGTGCCTCTTCGCAGGCAGTATCGCCGCCGCCGACCACAGCCACTACTTTCTTGCGATAGAAGAAGCCGTCGCACGTAGCACAGGCCGACACGCCCATGCCGGCATATTTCTCTTCGTCGGCCAGTCCGAGGTATTTGGCCGAAGCACCCGTTGCGATGATGATGGTCTGGGCATCGAGTTCCGTACCATCATCGATGTGCACATGGTGAGGCTTGCTGCCATCTTCGCAGAAATCTACTCTATCGACGATGCCGAAACGGATGTCGGCACCGAGGCGTTCTGCCTGGCGACGCATATCTTCCATCATCTCCGGACCTGTGGTCCCTTCGGGATAGCCAGGGAAGTTATCGACTTCGGTGGTCTGTGTGAGTTGTCCACCACTGATAGGGCCTTCGTATAAGACGGGTTCAAGGCCGGAACGTGAAGCGTAGATAGCTGCAGTATATCCTGCAGGACCGCTTCCTATTATCAAGCATTTGATCATATTCATGATAGTTTCTTGTTAGTCATGATGTCGAGAACCATCTCGTCGGTCTCGTTCATGCCTTCGGCACCGATGCGGGTGAGGTTGTGGATGCAACGGTCCACGTCATCCTCGATGATACCTTCGACATTGGTCACATAGCGGTTCTGGATAGCCAGCATGGCACTCAGTACGGCAGTCGAAACACCCGACGAAACCTTCAGCGCACACGACGGCTTTGCTCCATCGCAGACCATACCTGCCAGGTTGGCAATCATGTTCTTGACCGAATAGGCCACCTGGTCGTACGTGCCGCCCATCAGGTAGGTGATGCCGCAGCTCGAGCCAGTGGCAGCCACCACGCAGCCGCAGAGGGCCGATAGCTTGCCGAGGCTCTGCTTGATGTAGATGGCTGTAAGGTGGCTCAGGATAAGAGCTCGTGTGATCTCCTCTTCGGTGTTGTGGTTCTCTTGTCCGAAGACGACGACGGGCAGGGTGGCTGCTATGCCCTGGTTGCCGCTGCCCGAGTTGCTCATTACGGGAATCATGGCACCAGCCATACGCGCATCACATGCTGAGGAGGTCTCCGACAAGATGTGGCTGAAGATCGACTCGCCCATGATGCCGCGTCCCAGCGGACGGCTCAGCGTCTTTCCGAGTTCGTGGCCATAGTTACCTTTGAGAGCTTGGCGTGCAGCATTTACGTTAAGGCGACGTGCCTCGTTGATGAAGTCGAGTTCTTCAAGAGGGGAGGTGGAGGCAAACTCATAAACTTTGCGGAGTGTGAGCTCCACGTCACCGGCTTCGTCTTCGAGGACATGTGCGTGGGGGGTATTGAGCAGAATGGCCTCCTTGCCTTCGACGGTCTTTGACACAAATACAAAGTGGTTGTGGTCGTGCTCGATGACGGCCTTCGCCTTGTCGCCGTTTTCTGCCACGCAGACAGTTTCGATATAGAGCTTGTCGGGGCAGTTGTCCTTCTTAAGGCCGATGTTGATGCGCTTCTCGTCCATGTATCGCTGTCCCTCAGCCACGGCTTCGGGTGTGACGTCGCGCAACACTTCGAGCCCATATTCACTCCGTCCGATCAATGCGCCCAGGGCGATGGCGATGGGCAGTCCTATCATTCCCGTGCCGGGGATACCTACGCCCATAGCATTCTTCAGGATATTACTGCTCATCAGCACGTCAATCTCGATAGGACGTTGCCCAAGTGTCTCGGCGGCCTTGGCTACGCAAAGCGAGACGGCCATGGGCTCGGTGCAGCCGATGGCGGGCACCACTTCGCTATTGATGAGTGCAATGATCCGTTGGCGTTCTTCTTTCTCTATCATAAAGGTTGATTACTGCTTGAAGTTCTTGAGTCCAGTCTTCAGGAAGTTGACGTAGGCATCGATGTCCTCGTCGTACGAGTAGGAGCCGTTGAGCGGGTTGCCCTTTCCGTCGAGCAATACATAGAAAGGCTGGGCATTGGCGCCGAACTTATAGCGCTGCAGGTAGCTCCACTTGTCACCAATGGTACGCAGCTTCACGTCCTTGCCGTTTTCTTTGACAATCTCAATTTCGGGCAAAGCCGTCTTGTCGTCAACCATCAGCTCGATGAGGATGTAGTCGTTGTCGATGATGTCCTTCACCTGTGGGTTGGTCCACACGGCAGCCTCCATCTTGCGGCAGTTGACGCAACCATAGCCACTGAAATCGACGAGCACGGGTTTGCCGGCACGTTGTGCGGCCTCCATGCCTTCCTCATAGCTGTGATAGGTTGTGATGGCGTCTTCGCCGAGCTTGAAATCCTGGGTGGACATCGGGGGAGCAAAAGCCGAGATGGCCTTGCAGGGAGCACCCCAAAGACCTGGAACCATATACATCGAGAATGAGAAGCAGACGAGGGCCAGCATCAGCTGGGTAACCGACACGCGTTCCGATGGGTCGGGGTCATCGTCATGTGGCAGGCGTATCCAGCCAAGCAGATATGCGCCGCACAGGGCGAATATGACGATCCAGAGGCAGAGGAATGTCTCGCGGTCAAGGATGCGCCAACCATAGGCAAGGTCGGCCACCGAGAGGAACTTCAGGGCCAAGGCGAGTTCGCAGAAACCGAGGACAACCTTCACCATGTTGAGCCATCCGCCTGACGAGGGCATCGACTGGAGCATGGATGGGAACATCGCGAACAATGTGAAAGGCAGACTCAGGGCAAGCGCAAAGCCGAACATGCCGATGGCTGGATAAAGCATCGACCCCGAGGTGGCAGCCTCGACGAGCAGTGTGCCGATGATGGGACCGGTGCAACTGAACGAGACGAGGCAGAGCGTGAATGCCATAAAGAAGATCGACAGCAGGCCTGTGGTGGCATCGGCTTTCGCATCGAGCTTGGTGGTCCACGATTCGGGCAACGTGAGCTCGAAGGCTCCGAAGAACGAGAGGGCGAAGACTACCAACAGAAGGAAGAAGATGATGTTGAACACCGCATTGGTGGCCAGACTGTTGAGGGCCGAAGCTCCGAATAAGACGGTGATGAGCAAGCCTAATCCTACATAGATGACAATGATGGAGATGCCGTATGTCACAGCGTCCTTAATTGACTTGTTGCGGTCCTTGGTTCGCTTGAGGAAGAAGCTCACGGTCATGGGTATCATGGGCCATACGCAGGGGGTGATAAGGGCCACGAGGCCAGCAATGAAGCCGGCGATGAGGATATACCACCAGGAGTGGGCGCGTCCCGAACTGTCACCCGTCGTAGCTCCACCGGCAAATGCTTCAAGTTTGTCGATGACTGGTGTCCAGAGCCCTTCGGTGCTTACGGCAACGGGTGCAGCATCGGCAACGGGTGCAGTGTCGGTTCCCGCATCGATCGGTGTCTCGGTCACTGGCGCAGTAGGTGTTTCTTCGGTCACGACAGGCTTTTCGTCCTTATCCTTTGCAGCTAACTCTGCCTCGCCGGCAACTGTAAATTCATAGCGAGTGGGCGGAGTGCACATGCCATCGTTGCACGACATGAAAAAGACAAAACCCTCGACCTTGTAAGGTGAGCCGGTGATGTTGAACCTCTGTTGGAATGTGACGGTGTTCTCGTAGAACGACAGATCCATGTCGAAGGCCTGGTCGTGTGTCTTGATGAGTTTGCCGTTGGTGACCTTTGTGGGACCTTTCACCTTCAGGCCTTCGAGGGTTTCAAAGGTGAACTCGGTCTTCTGCGGACCGCCCTCGGGGATGTCCATCGCGTAAAGATGGAAGGTTGGGTCGATGTTGGCCGTAAAGGTTACGGTAAGCTCCTGTCCGTTGACCTGGCTCTTGTGGTTCCACTTCACGGGGTCCACCATTTGTGCCGAAACCATTGTGCAGATGGTCAGCAGCAGAAGGATTAGCGAAAAGATTCGTTTCATTGTTTATGATGATATTTCTGTCTTAATATTCGCAAACCAAAGGCTTACAAAAGCTCATGTACTTGTACGATGAGCGAATGGACATCGTCGTTGACGATTGTATGGTCGGCGAGTCGTTCCTTCTCTTCCTGAGGCAGTTGTGAGGCGATGCGGCTCAGGACCTTTTCTCGGGGGGCATTGTCACGCCGCATGGCACGACGTAAGCGCAGTTCGAGGGGAGCGCTGACTGTCCACACCTCATCGGGATGGGAAAGCTGGTCGAACCCCGATTCAAAAAGGATGGCCGACTCGAAAAAGAAACGCTCGCGGGTTTCGGCTCTAAGTTGGTGCTGCATGTCGCGCCACACAGCGGGGTGGACGCATGCATTCATCTTCGTCAAGGCATCGGTACTCGAAAAGATTATGTCCGAAAGATAGTGTTTGTTGAGTTCCCACGTCCCGTTAGAGGAGGGGAGATAGGTGTCGGGGCCAAAAAGGGTGCAGAGTTCGTTGCGTAGCTGCTCGTCGTGCGTCATCACCCACTTGGCGCGCTCGTCGCAATCATAGACGGTAAAGCCCATGGTGCGCAGCAACTGTGACACCACGGACTTGCCGGAGCCTATCCCGCCTGTTATTGCTATGAGTGTAGGGATCATCTTTTCTCAATGACATACTCTGCCATTCGAGGTGTGATCTGAACATTGGTCACAATCTCCGGCGGCCCGATATAACGCACAACGATGGGCACTTTACCTTGACGGCTCTGGTCTTGTATGCTATCGTAGTTGACAGCGACGAGAAAGTCTTCAGGAGTGATGTCACGATAATGCTCGTAATCGACAAGGCAAGTCAACCCCACAGAATAGGGGAAGATGATGAGATGACGATTGCTCGGTTCCTTCAGCACCTGCACCTCCACTTGGCCCATCGTCTTCTCGACATACTGGGCCACAGGAATCATCACCTTCACTTTTGAGGGAGTAGCCTTCACGCCGATAGGCAGTTCGAGGGAGAGCGTCTCCTCGATGGTGTCGGTCATATTCAGCCTGCTTTTGCTGACGGCATATACCCACTGCATGGTGTCGAGCACGGCCGCTGGTGCGTTTATGATGATTGAGTCGGGCTGGATTAATGGGGGACGCATGCGGTAGTTATCGGCTACGGTATAAGTGCCACTCAATCTGACGGGGAACTTACGGCCCTCGGTTTGTGCAAAGCGAGCATCGATAAGCGAAGGGGTGATGGACACAACACGGGTGCTACTCTCAAGGCCAGCCATCAGCAGCGACTGCAATTCTGCTGCCGAAATGCGGAAATTGCCCAACACGTCGGCATAGCGTTCGAAATTCACGCTGAGTGAATCCAAACGATTGTTCAAGCCATAGTTCGAGAGTCGGGAATTGGTGTCGGTGATGGTCACCTTGAGTTCCTTGGGCACGTGGGTGGTGAACACCATGTCCTGAGGCTGATCCTCGACGAAGAACTTTACAATGAATTCAGAAGCTGATTCCTCGCGAGCTGTTTGGACGGTCCAGAAGAAAAAGGCTATGGCAACAAAGACCAGGAATGTCCCCAATTCACCACGTCGAATACGACGGAAGAATATGTTGGCTTTCCTGATGAATTTTGACTGACGTTGGTCTTTGTCACTATTATGCCTTGACGAAGCCATGTTATTTTTGCTGAGCAGCGGTGACGTCGTTGAGGTCCTTGAAGACACACTCCTTGCTCACAAGGACAGTGGTGGTGTAGTCGGGCTTAAGGCTGATGAGGAAACTCTCAACCTGGACATTGCCTTTCTTGTCGGGCTGCGAAGTCTTCACACCCTCAATCTTGCCATAGAGGCCACCGGTGGTGACGACGTAATCACCCTTCTTCATATTGTTGCGCTCCTCGCGCAGTCTCTTCTGCTGTTGCTGCTGCGGACGGATCATGAAGAAGTAGAACACTGCGATAATCAGTACGATGAAAATCAACGAGCTGTAAGGACTGCCGCCTCCAGCGGCTTGAAGTAGAATAGTGTTAAGCATAATTATTGGGAATATTTAGTTTGTTTCTATCATTTCTTGAAAATCTCGCCGTCGGCGCGCCACTGCTTGACGATCTTGTCGATGACGCCATTGGCGAAGCTGGCTGATTTGGCCGAGCTGTAGTGCTTCTCGAGTTCAAGGTATTCATTCATCGAGATAGGGATGGGAATGTCGGGGAAATGACGAATCTCTGACAGGGCACACGATATGATCACACGGTCCATCATGGCGATGCGTTCGGCCTCCCAGTTAGGCGTGATGGCATCGATGAGCTTCACGTTGTCATAGTAGTCGTCGAGGGCGTAGTGGAAGAGGTCGAGGGCAAACTTCTCGTCTTCCTCGCTTTGGAAGAGCTTGCCGGCAGGAATCATCTCGTCATTTTCCTTCAGTCGCTGAATCATTGTGGTCAGTGCATGGAGAACGGTGCTAAGATCATCATTCCAATAGATGTCACGTTCCTCGAGCACTTCGTCGAGTTTCTCGCATTGCGGAAGGATGGTGGAAAGGATATCGAACCAAAGATTCTTGTCTTCTTTGAAGGTAGGTGTCTCACGCTGGGTCATGTACTGTTCAAACCCCTCGGTCTGTTCAACAGCCTCCAGGATGGAGCGGTAAAGCTCGGTGTCGAAGTCGCTGGTGAGCCCTTCGCGCTCACAATATTCCACAGCTTCGCTCTTCTCGGCAATCATCCGTGCCAATTTGTTATCCACAAAGCGGGTGTTTGGGTTCAGATCCTCCTCAGTAGGCAGGAATTTTCCCTTGGCAGCTAATATCTGCTTACGACGATAGTCGGTCACTTTGACGATGAGGGCGAGCAGGTAATTGTAAAGCTTTTGGGTGGCTTCAAGCGACTCGCGCAATTTCTCGTCGGCATAGAGGCGTTCTTGGCTCTGTATGCAGGCATAGACGAGTTGAATGGTCTTGATACGTATAAGTAGTCTGTTAATCATTTTAGTTTATCCTTAAAAATCGGCGCAAAGATACATATTTTTTTCTATGTGGCCAAATTTTGGTGCGAAAATCTCAATTGTCAATTATTAATTGTTCATTGTTATTGTTCATTAGTTAATTGTTCATTGATTTTTGGTCACCTTTGATCAAAGCTTTGACCACCGACTCGGTCATTTGCATCACCTTGGGAATCTTGGAGAAGAGCGTTTCGCTGATTAGCATCACGCGATCGGGCAGGTCGAAAGCGCGGGCCCTGTCGTGTTCGACGTAGGTGGAGTCGATCTGGAAATATTCGCCTGAGACTTTGTTGCCATTGCAACTAGTGACATGGAAGAGGGTGGTAACCTCGTCGTAATAAGCAACGATAAAATCACCCGATTGAGGTGAGGCTTCCCAATCGCCAAAAGTGTCGAACGAGGGAAGGAGGGGAGAGGTCTCAGCTTCTTTGACAAGTTGGACGCACATCTGCAAGGCTTCTTCGATTTGCTGTTTGATGCGCTCGTAGGTCTCAGGTTGTATTTGCGGATCTTTGATGCGATAGGCCATCGACGAAGAGAAACCGCTCACCTCCATGCCATCGGGACGGCAGAAGCATTGTTCGGCGTAAAGTTTCGTGTCGCGGATGTCAAGCACCTTGTACACCTTGCTCGGGTCGAAACGGTTGACGTAACATTCACCAGTCTGCATTGTCTCTTGTTTTGGGCACAAAGATACGAAGAAGAATCAGTAAATCCAAGTTTCCGTGCCGAAAAACGGAACAACAACGGAATAATTGTCCGAAAATTTGGAACTTTCAACAATAATGCGTATCTTTGCACCCCACTAAACACAAAGTTTGAAGCTCTAAACACTACACTCTACACTCTAAACTTAAGAATAGGAGACCTCATGAAACGAATTAGAAAAAGCAAAACGCGAATCACCATCGACGACTTCGTGAAGGCTATGAAGAAGGCCAATCGCGAAGCCGAGCAACAACGCTTGGGCCCAGGCTTCCACGCCAAGGACAAGGTGCACCGCTCGAAGAAACTTTACACCCGTAAAGAGAAGCATAAAAGAAATAACAATTAACAATTAACAATGATTTGAGAAGGAGAAACGAATCATGGAAACAAGGAAACCAATCATATTATCCAAGCAGATGATGCGCTATGAGGGCATGACCTCGGCGCAACTGCTGTCGGCCATCCTGCTTTGCAACAACGAGAGCACCGTTGCACTCTGGTACTTCCTCTCGGTGCGCTTGCACGACAAACTGCAGCTCTGCTATAACCAGTGCAGTGACGATGTCCACGTCGATGCGTTCAAGACTTTCGACGACTACCTCTCCGACTTCTACATTTACCTCTATGAGGGACATCCCGACTATGTGGCGGGACCTACCCAGTACTATTATTTGCAGACCATCACCGACAACACCAAGGTCGATGCTTGGATGCAGCGTTGCTTCAAGCAGTTCATTGGCAGCGAGCGACGCGCATTGGTGAAACTCGACGAAGCCCTGCCCGCCTATCTTCAGGAACAGAAATATGAACACCTCAACGAGCCGCAGATCGAACTTACGCGCATCGCTTTCAGCCTGGCATGGTACAACCAGTTCGGGTCGATTGAGGATCGTTACATCTTCTTCCGCAGCATGAAGAAGAAGGTGACTAAATCATTCAATCTAAGCGACGAACTCAGCGATGAGGAGACCGCACAGGCCCTCGGAATGAAGTACACTACCTTCCGTTCGCGCGTCAGTCGATGCTGCAAAGAGGTGCAGCGGCTGATGACCGAGATGAACCGTGATGAAATTGCCAAACTCGATGCCAACAACCTTCTGTTGGTCGATAGTATCTGTCGTGTCAATGAGGATACACTGGACGGTATCGTCGATAGTTTGGTGACTACATCCGAACGCCAGTTGCCACAGTATAACGATATCCTGGAGGCAAGAATCAGGAAGCAGGAAGAGCAGCAGAGAATTGTTCTTGAAGAAGCATGCTTTAGAAGAGAACTTGACTTTGATTCCAGCTTCGAACTTGAAGAACCAATCCGTGAAAGCAAACGTTCATTCCACTTGCCGAAGTTCGATATTCCTTTCGCAAAGAAGATGGCACGTTATGTCGAAGAGGCACAGCAAGCACGCAAGAAGAGCTTCATCGAAAACTTCGTTTCGAGTTTCAAATCCTTTATACAACAATAAAAATTACTTTTTTTTCAAAAATATTTGGAGAATCGTCCAAAATCGATTATCTTTGCGCACCCATTCGGTGTTATCTTTGTATAACGGCGAATGCTATTTTGGCAACTAATTAATAATTTGTAGAATTTTATTGTTATGCGTAAATCATCAATTATTCTATCTGCTCTTTTAATGGCATCATTATGGTTGATGCTATGTTCTTTCAAAAGCACATCGGATGAAGAAATGCTTTCCGAGGGCTATACTACAGAAGAACTCGATATTCTTAAGCAAGATGTCGTAAATGGACAGACTGGACAGGTTTTCCTTCCTGAATGCCACGCGCAGATCGATGTCCCGGAAGGATTAGTATATCTTGATAAGACTCAGGCAAAGAACTTGCTGATTGATTATTGGGATAATCATGAAAGTGTTCTTGAAGACCTGTTAGGAGTTCTCGTGCCCAGTGAAAATGAGTATTTTTATCAGATAGACGTGGCTTATGTAATCTCGTATGATAATTGCGGATACATAAGGGACAATGATGCCAAAAGTGTCGATTATGATGAATTGTTGGAGCGAATGAAAGAGGATTTCAAAGATAATAACAAATCTCTTCCTGAGGCTAACAGATGTGAGTTGATTGGATGGGCAGTTCCTCCTCATTATGACTCGGTGAACCATGCATTGGTTTGGGCAAGGACGTTGGCATTCCAGCATGGGGAGACAGTCAATTATGATATTCGAATACTTGGCAAGGATGGATATGTCTCCGTCAATGCGGTAGTCGATCCGGAATTCGTTGATGAAGTTTCAATTACTGAATCTTCAATGGTCAAGAGTATTCATTTTGACAAAGGATATGCTTATGCCGACTTCGATGAAAAACGAGACAAGATTTCCGACTGGACAATTGGAGGATTGGTTGCAGGTAGCATTCTTGCAAAAACTGGTTTGTTGGCAAAGATTGGGGTTTTGCTATTGAAGTTCTGGAAAATCATTGCCGTAGGCGTTGTGGCTATCGCTGCAGGAATTAGTAAAATATTCAGTTCGAAAAAGTCTTGAAAAAGAATAATGGGAGTCGCCCAAGTCGGGTGCTCCCATTATTGTCATTCTCCCTTCCGTCCTTGTCAACCAAGTCCTTTAAGATTTGTCATCATCCTTGAAGAAGTCGTCCGAGTCGGCCAGCTTCTGGCGCATTGCTTGTGACTCTTTGGGTGACATGGCATAGCAGCAATTAAACACTTTATCCATGAAACTTTCGCGCGAACGGCGTTCTCTTGCGAACATGCTGCGTGTGCCCGCTTCGTCCTGCACGAAGTTCAAGGCGTTCTTGATGTTCATCGTCTTGGCCACTTCGATGGCATCCTGGTTGGCACCGATGTAGGTGAAGAGCCAACCTTTCGACTTCATCTCTTCGACCATGCGGCTGATGTCACGGCTGGTGAACTCATGCGAATCGTTCTCGTAACCGTCGGTAATGATGGTCACCAGCACGGAGTCGTTTTCGGCGACGTTCTTCTTCAGATGATTGACCGAGAGGCCGATGGCGTCGTAGAGTGGTGTGCAGGTGCCCGGGTTGTAATCCTTGGGCCCAAGGTCTTTGACCTCCGAGATGGGTTCGCAGTCGCGGACGAACTTAATGCTGCCTGTCTGGAAGGGTACGAAGGTGACATACTGCTCCTGCTCGGGATATTTCTCCTGTGCGCGACGGATGGTCTGGAGGGTTTCGTTGACACCGGTGAGGGCCTGACGCTCGATGCAGCTCATGGAGCCGCTCTCGTCGAGGATGATGAGGTTAAATACACGAGTTTTCATTTTTCTTAGTTTTTAGAGTGGATATTGAAGTTTGTTTTTTTGCTTTTCATTACGATGTAGCAAAAAATATCGCTATGTTGCAGAAAAATGAAAATATTTTTGTAATAATTTGGAACGATGGGGAGAAATGGCTATATTTGCATCGGACATTTCGACAAGTCGAAAACAGAAACCGATAATAACAAGAAAAGGAGGCAAAAATGGATTTGAGACGTGGGCTTCAATAGCCCGTCTCACAATCCGGAAAATTGCAGGTCCAATACCTGCATAAAATTGCCCTACGGGCATAAAATAAAGCTTGTCCAAATTTGATCACCTCATCGACGAGCAATATTTTATGCGTCAGCAATTTTATGTGACCTATTGGAGGTCACAATTTTCCGGCAGAGTCTCGGCTATTGAAGCCAGAGATGATGCCATTTTCACCTTAATATCAATGATAGCATTTGTTGTTATATAGAAGCGGACATTAAGACAAACATTAACATTTATCATATAGTTTATTATGAAAACGAAAAAGATTAAACGATACATTCTTTTCTTTTTTATTGTTGCTTTCCACAATTTAGCAATAGCTCAAGAACAGGATTTGAACGAGATTCTTGACATTGCTTATGTTGACTTTTGCCAACATCTTGACCCAAGCAACAAACTATTTTTCCCAAAAAACCTGACCTTTTTCAATTCCAATAGTTTTGCAATTGAGGAAAACCATCAAACAAAAAACTTGATAAGAAAAAAGCAGTATCATTCATTGCGTTCATTCCCCTGGAAAAAATGGCCTCATAATTTCAAACAGGATACATACTTCATCGATACTCCTACTATCATATTAAAACGAGATTCCATTATTGTGATGAATCACAGTGCGGGCGTTGGAGCAGAAGGCGGATTCCGTTATGGATACAGCTATATCTCTTTGTTTGTCTTTAATAAAGAAAAGAATAAATGGATATTTGAGAAAGGATGGAAACCGGAATTGGAGTTTCGCAAGTCAACACTTTTTGATTCATTGCTGGAGCAATGTAGAAATAAGGCCATAAATTACATTCAAACACAATCAAAAAAGGATGATGTAATGATTTACCAAGTAAGTGATTATTACCCTCCGAACTACTTTGCTGAGAACCAGCCGAATATTCTATTAGTTCCATATGGGATAGATTGTTCCGATTTCAAAAAGAAGGCCGATTACTATATAGCTTATCCTCAAGTGACATTTAGAGGCAAACGAATGACCATCAGTATGAGGGTGATAGAATCGTCAAAATACAATGCAAACCAAGAATTATCCGACTTCCAAATTGTATCGGAGGAATACGATCTTGATTCATATTTGCAATAGAGTTGCCGATGATTATGAAGATTCTATCTTTATAGACATTATATCTCACACGAATACAGTAGTTATCGAGATTCTTTTTTCAGCGGAAAACTCATTAGAAGATAGGAATTGTCGTCTTAGAATGGATAGAGCACTATGACGCGCGACATAGTGCTTCCGCGATTTGATAGAGCATTATAACGGCCGACATAATGCTTGCTACGATTTGATAGAGCACTATGACGCGCGACATAGTGCTTCCGCGATTTGATAGAGCACTCTGACGCGCGACATAGTGCTTCCGCGATTTGATAGAGCATTATAACGCGCGACATAGTGCTTGTTGCGATCTGATAAAGCACTATGATGCGCGACATAGTGCTTCCGCAATTTGATAGAGCACTATAACGGCCGACATAGTGCTTGCGCCGAAAAAAGACGAATTTGAAGAATCTGTATCGGATTTTCACTCATTGAATAAGGTGTTGTAGCATGCTGCAGCTCCTTTTTTGTGCCTGTTTTGAAAAAAGTGCAGAATTGTTTCGTCATGTCGGAAATTCTTTGTATATTTGCGGCGATTTTAAAAGGCGAAATTATTAGAAGCCCTGCTTGACTAAACTTTTGGTCATGCTTATGGTCAAAATGCAGGATATACAAAGAGTTGAAGAATAACCGATAATACAAGGAAACCAGAAAAAGATACCATCAATGGCTAATACCCCTAATACAAGTCTGGAGCTGCTCGAAAAGACGGCAGCGAGGGTGAGCGACCGCCTCAAGACGATTGCACACGACACCGATCTCACATGGAACACCGAGCTCGACACGCAGATGCACTTGCTCCTGAACCGTGCTGAGGAAGTGCACAGCAAGGCGTTTGTGGTGATTGTCGTGGGTCCCGTGAAGTCTGGCAAATCGACCTTCGTCAATTCGCTGGCCCATGCATACGTCAGCCCCACCCACTTCCTCGAATGTACGGTGCGCCCCTCTGTTATCTCGCAGTGCAAAGCGGGGGAGGAGTGTCGTATCACGACCTTCCGACAGACCGAGCTTGACCCCGAGGCCTCGAAGGCCGACCACGTGGAGGCCATCATCGACTACATCAAGGGATTGAGCTATGCCGACTTGTCGGGCCTTGAGGTGCAGCATTATCCGCTGAACGAAGAGAATCTCACCGAGCATGTGGAGCAGCCTATCGACAACAAGGTGGTGCGCGTCACGACCGACAATGTGCTAACGTCCATCACAGCACCCGGTGGCGATTTCCTGGGCCGTGATATCTTCCTCGTCGATATGCCGGGCTTCGATGGCCTGAATGCCAACCTTGAGGACAAGGCTTATCCCATCATCGCGCACCGTGCCGATTTGGTAATCTTCATCCAGAGTTCCAATTCGGCCATTTCGAAGATCTCAACCGACTTCTTCGACATCCTCCGTGCAGGCAATGGTTCGGCGCCCGTTTGCCTGATCCACAATTACTTCGAGTCAGCCTACTGGCGCACCGAGGAGGAACAAAAGCGCGCCATTCGTGGACAGATGGAGAAGGCGAAGGAGATAATCCGTTCACGCGGTTTCAACTTGCCCGACGCCAACTGCTTCTCGATTAACCTGGGCAAGGTGGCCGACAATAGCGAGGGAGCAACAGGCTCCATCGTTCTGCCTGAGTATCGTGCCGAGCTGGAGGCTGCCACCCAGTCTTTCCGCGAGATTGAGAAGGAACTCTACCAGCATATTATCAGCAGCCAGCATACGACACGATTGAACAACTGTCTGGGTCGTATCAAGTACGAGAAGGAACTGCTCTGCAAGATGATTGACGAGCAGCTGGCGAAGTTTGATAAGGCACGTGAGCAGTACGACAAGGCAGAGCAGGAACTCGACGCCATTCGCGAAGACCATCAGCTTGTCTATTCACGCGCAGCTTTCCCCTTGCATTTCTCGGCAGATGACCTGGCAAGCAGCCTCGACGGTATTGCCAACGTGACTATGAGCCAGCAGTTGAACATGGGTGCAAAATACAATGGCGCTACTGCTCGCGGCATCGTCACTTCGATGCTCAACATGTTTGCCCAGACCATCAGGACGTATGTCGATAGCCACATTTCGATGACAGACTATCTAGAGAAGATCAACGCCATGACCGAGAGCCGCTTCCTCGAGATACGCAATGCCCTGAACCGTGTAGCGGGTATCACCATCCAACCTTTAAGCGGATTCAAGGACGACGAACTGAAGGTGGTCGAGAGCAACGCTGTCATGAAGGCGTATGACGTGGAGCAGAAGATTGGTGATACCTTCCTCATCGACCGATATAGCTATGAGCGTATGCGCAGCATGATGAACGAGGCCAAGATGACGGTGATCGGCGTCACACAGCCATCGGAGCCCGGCATCTATCGTGGCGGATGCCTTCAGACCACTATTCTGCCCAGTGTGCAGCAGGATGTGGCCAACTGCTTGCAGGACATCATCCGCAAGCGCAGTGAAGCTTATTCGAAGTTGCTGGAAGAGAAACGTGGCGAGGTGCTTGCTGCCATCATCCCCGACTTCGACCAGGTGGATGCCCGCATCACTGCCTTGAAGACCCTCAAGACAAAGTTGGAGGGCATTCAGTTTACGTAGATGCGTTACTTGAATCCTTAAATACCCTAAATATGAAACGAAACATCATCATCACACTGGTTATTATCCTGGGCATCATCGTGCTGATGTTCATCGGTGACGTGATTACGATAGGCGAGAAGCTGGCAAGGGTGACGCACCTTTGGTGGGTGGAATATGCCTTCTATGGCGTGATTCTTTTGGCGTTCCTTTGGCTGGTGATTCGTCCTATTGTCAAACTGCATCGCACGCCCGAATTGCCGAGTTTGAACCATGAGGGGGTGAACAACGTCGTCGAGCTGAAGAAGTTTGGCGCACGTCTGGCCGAGAACTGCAACTATATCGCAGACGAGAAACTGCGCGTAGATCATCAGTTGCAACTGCGCAACGATGTGCAGCAGTGGCACGACGAACAGAACCTAAGCCTGGTGGTTGACCGCGAGGTACAACTGCGTCTGCATGGTGATGCGGCACTGGGAGTGCGTGGCATCGATCCGCTCGTGCGGCAGTGGGCACAGACGGTGTTCATGGTGACGGCAGTCTCGCCAAGCAGCAAGATTGATACACTGTCGTGCCTTGTGCTCGATTATACAATGGTGAAGGAGCTGATTCTTGCCACTGGCTATCGTCCCACCTATCCGCAACTGATGCGTCTGTATTGGCGCATCCTCATCACTGCGGTGCTTTCGTGGTGTGTGTCGGAAGCTTTGCATGGTGTGGGCGACATCCACCCGTTCTCACTGTTTTCTGGCGGTGTGGATGGTGCCGATGTGAATGTGGGTGAGGTGGCTGACGGCACCGATGTGGCTGTCGATGGTTCGGACGTGGTGGTGGATGCCGGCGACATTGATCCAGAGGCTGAGTCGGGCTTTTCGCTGGGAGCCATTCTTCGCAACTTCAAGATCCCGGGCATCATAGCTGGCCCTGCAATCGATGGTGCCGTGAATGCGTTGATGACGCTGCGCATCGGCTATGTGGCACGCACCTATCTCATGGAGGGTGCTGTGGCTATGCACGACAGCACGGCCCGACGCAATGTGAAGCGTCAGGCCGTAGTGGATTCGATGAAGAATCTTCCTGAGGTAGTCATCAACGGAAGCAAGGGTGTCGGAACAGGACTGACCAAGTTCTTCGTTACCTTCTTCGGCTCTCCGGTTTGGGAGAAATATAAGGCTAAGGGAGCGGAAGAGTAACCTTTACAACTGATTCAGCAATTCGATGACCGCGTTGTCGGCATCACACCATTCGAGTCCCTTCATTTCTTCGGGGGTGAGCCATCGGTGGTCGCGGTGTTCGCGACGTGTGAAATGCTCGTCCTTGCCGGTGCAGAGATAGCAGGAGAGAGTAAGCGCGAAGTCGGGGTAATCGTGATTGACTGTGATGAAGTGGCGGTCGATAGTGACTTCGTAGTTCATCTCCTCCTTCAGCTCGCGTACCAGTGCCTCTTCTTCGGTTTCTCCCTGCTCTACCTTGCCGCCTGGGAACTCCCAATGGAAGCTGGTGTAATGATGGCGCGTCTGGTCCTTCTGCGTGCAGAGGAATCGGGTATCCTTCGACACGATGTTTTTCTCGCCAGGTTTGACCACATGGATGATGGCGGCCACGACATGATAGTGATGCCACGTCTCCTTATGCCATAGTTCGTAGATTTTCGACATAAGCTGGTAATCTTCGGTTTCGGGGGTACAGCCGTTTTGTGTCATGCTGAAGATGACGTCGAGGTTGGGAGCGATGATGTCGATACGGAAGCTGAATTCGCCTTTTCCGTCCTTGGCGGTCTCGAAGCGTTCGAACCATACCCGGCGAATGTCTTTCCAGCGATACATCTTGTTCTTCTTTTCACCATGACGTGAAATCAGATGGATTCCACCCTCGTGGACGCGTAGTTCCTGTACGTAGTAACGCGCCAGGCGGTGCTGGGCCAGTCCGAGACGGATGGCGATGCTGGTCATCAACGGGATGTTTTCGGTCATGTACGAACCGATGAGTTTTCCTAAGGTATCCATAGTAATCTTGTCCAATTAACAATTAATAATTAACAATTAACAATTTGGCACGCTGCAAATATACGTGGTTTTGATGAAAAGAACAAGTTTTTTGCGTAAAAATTTGGTTGAAAGATAAAAAATATTTATCTTTGTACCCGAAAAATACACAAAACTATGAGAGAACTTGAAGATAGAATCATTCGTGAGGGTCATTTCCTCCCAGGAGGGATCCTCAAGGTTGATGGTTTCGTTAATCATCAGATTGATATTCAGCTGATGGTGGGTGTAGGTCGTGAGGTGGCTCGTCTCTTCAGAAACGAAACGCGCATCAACAAGATTGTCACTGTGGAAGCCAGTGGCATTGCCCCAGCCCTGATGACCGGTCTCGCTATGGGTTTGCCTGTGGTCTATATCAAGAAGGACCGACCCAATACCATGGAGGATTGTTACAAGACCAGCGCCCGTTCGTTCACCAAGTCGAAGAACTACGAGCTTGTAGTCAGCAAGGAATATCTGGGCAAGGACGATGTGGTGCTCTTCGTCGATGACTTCCTTTCGTCGGGCAGTTCTGCCATTGCTTCGCTCGATCTATGCCGCATGGCAGGAGCTGAGATTGCAGGTGCAGCCTTCATGATAGAGAAGGAGTTCATGAACGGACGCAAGAATATCCATGCCGTGTTCCACGATATCAGGATCGAGAGTCTCGCCATGGTGCAGAGCCGAGAGATTACTGAGGAAGACAAGAAGTTCATGCGCGTCGCCATCGAAGCGTCGATCGAGAATGTGAAGAATGGCGGTGGACCTTTTGGCGCAGCCATTGTCAAGAACGGAGAACTGGTGGCTACGGGTGTGAACCGTGTGACGGCCAACAACGACCCCACAGCCCATGCCGAGGTGTCGTGCATACGCAACGCTTGCCAGAAACTGGGTACGTTCAATCTGGACGGCTGTGTGATCTATACGTCGTGCGAGCCTTGCCCGATGTGCCTGAGTGCAATCTATTGGAGCGGCATACAGAAGATCTATTATGGCAACACGGCCATCGATGCCAAGATGATCAACTTCGACGACCAGTTCATCTACGATGAGATCGACCGTCCGGCTACCGAGCGTTCCATCCCGTCGATCTGCGTGCTCCGTCATGAGGCGCAGCAGGCCTTCCGCGATTGGCGCCTTAAGGTCGATAAGATTGAGTATTGATAGAGGGCAATGTTCGGTTCCAATTTAGAATTCCGGCATCCAGCCGACATCGAAAAGACGGTGCTGGAAGTGGGGATGCTGCCATTCTTCGAAAACGGCATCGCGGGATTCAGTGTGGCCGAACATACACCTTCCGAACTCTGGTTCAGTGACGAACAGGACGGACCTTGGGAATGGAAAGGTCCCATCATCCAGCTGGGACATACGGCCTACGGGAAGTTCTTCAACCGAAAAGCCGGTTGGGTAGCCTTGGAATGGTTGCCCGACCTTGTCAATGTGCGCAGGGCATCCTATCCTTTGCCACCAGAAGATTCGCAAGCTCCCGAGCGTCTTATCTACGAGGTGCTTCGTCTCGACAGGGATGTGCTTTCGCGAGACTTGAAGCGCGAGGTGGGACTCTACGGCATGAAGCTTAAATCAACCTTCGAACGCTATATCGCGCAGTTGCAGATGGGACTGTGGGCCTGCATCTCGGATTTCGAATACAACATCGACCAGCATGGTAATCGCTATGGTTGGGGCTTGGCACGATATTCCACGCCTGAGGTGATGTATGGCGCCGACTTTGTGCGCTCAGCTATCGGGGTGCGAACGCCGGAGGAGTCACTCCAGCGGCTGGTTGCCCAGTTCAAGAAGTTTTTGCCTGATGCTTCTGATCGACAGGTTTTGAAATTGCTGAAATAAGAAAAGGG
>JAFZBE010000064.1 GCA_017561935.1 Bacteroidales bacterium
ATGAGAAGATGGCGATTTCCGATGAGATGTTGAGGATCTTCTTTTTCATAGCTGTATCGTTTTTATTTTCACTGCAAAGATAAGGCTAATATCTCAAATCTCCAAATTTTGACAACGTTGTCAGCAAAAATATGGCACAAATAAACTTCTTCAAATAAATCTGAGAAATAAAAAAGAGTGTCTATGAGGCATGGAACAATTCCATTTATCCTCATAGACACTCAAATATATTCAAGGATATTATTCTTCAAACTTCACCAGGATGCGGAAGACCTTGCCAGGGGCTTCAGCCCATGCATCCATGGCCTGCTGGGCCTCTTTAGGCACAATGATGCCGCTAATGAAGGGATCCATCTTCATCTTGGTATGCTGCATGTAATGGAGAACGGCACGGAAATCGTCGGGTGTGGCATTGCGCGAACCACGGATGTCGAGTTCCTTCTGCACGAAATACTTGGTCTGGAATGCCACGTCACTCTTGGCATAGCCGATGCAAACCACACGACCAGTGAACGAAACGGCATCGATGGCCGAAACATAGGTAATTGGCGAGCCGACAGCCTCGATCACCACGTCGGCACCCATTCCATCGGTGTATTCCATCACCTTGGTGAGGATATCCTCCTTGGTCGAATTGATGCCATAGGCAGCGCCAGCCTTGATGGCAAGGTCGAGCTTCTCCTGACTCAAATCGACAGCTATAACGGTAGCGCCACGCTGCACACTACGAATGATAGCTCCAAGACCTACCATGCCGCAACCAAGTACAAGTACCGTATCGATATCCGACACCTGACCACGGCTCACCGCATGGAATCCCACCGACATAGGCTCGATGAGGGCGGTGTCGCGCGGAGTGATGTTCTTGACAGGGATAATCTTCTGCCAAGGTAAAGCTATGTATTCACGCATAGCACCATCGCGTTGCACGCCGAGTGTCTCGTTGTTCTGACATGCATTGTAACGACCATTGCGGCACGATGCACAATGTCCGCAGTTCGTATAAGGATTGACAGTAACCACTTGACCAATCTTGAACTCGGCAGGACAGCCCTCGCCAATGGCCTCGATGACAGCGCCAATCTCATGGCCAGGAATGACATTGGGCTTGGCCATGGTGTTACGTCCGAGGAACGTATTGAGGTCACTACCACAGAAGCCTACATATTTGAGCTTGAGCAGCACTTCGCCTGCGCCTGCCTCGGGTTTCGGCAGGTCAATGACCTGAATCTTTTTAAAAGAGGGGATTTGTAAAGCTTTCATTTTTTTATTCAGACATATTCTTAATATAGGGCAATGAAGGAATCTTGTCGAAGCCATACAGATTCTGCGCATTAAGGCCAAGGAACTTTGCCTTCTCTTCTTCAGAAAGCAGATGCTCTGGGTCCTTCAGCACAAAGTCGTACGACATCTTGTATGTAATGGCTGTAATGGTGCGGGGATAGTCGGAGCCCCACATCAGTTTGTCGGCTCCCACCAGATCCATGGCCTCACGGATGGCACGCACAGCACCGACAAAAGGATAGAACTCTGAATTGAAGAGCCATGTGATGCCACCACTCTCCACATAGACGTTCTTATAACGTGCCAGCTTGATCTGCTCCTGCCAACCCGGACGTGTGACCATACCGAAATGCCCGATGACCACCTTCAGACGAGGACAGGTCTGGATAATCTCCTCCATCTGCTTCACGTGATAATCTCCATCGTAGAGACATATCGATAGGAAGCCCTTGTTGTCCTGGAGATAATGATAGACCTCCATCATCTCGGGGCTGTTGATCTCGAGCTGCCCTGGGGCGAACAGACGATGACCAGGCAACGCAATGCCGCGAAAACCGTTCTCGAACAGTTGTTTGGTCTGCGTCAAGGGATCCATGAGACCACGTGCACGACGCTGGACGGGACGGAGCTCAGGCATCGCGTAGCAGAAGAAGCGATTGGGATGACGTTGCATCACTTCGAGCAGGTAGTCGTTCTGCATGCCATCGATGATCTCCTGTACCACTACAGCACCGCCCACCTGGGCATAATCCATGTTGCTGAGGAAGACCTCGGCGCTGTTCTGACCGTCGATCATGAACGGAGGAAGCATCTGCACCTCCTCACCGAAGAATGTGCTGCGCGAACCATTGGGCGAAAGAGTGCGGATAGGCTGGCCATCGACTATCGTATTCTGAAGCATCCACAGATGACTATGGGCATCGATAATTACCATGGACAATAAGTAATTAACAATTAATAATTAACAATTAACAATTGAGGATTTGCAAGAAATGATTAGCTATTCTTCCAACGAACACGCATCTGGTCGCCGATGATCTCCTGCACCTCCTTGACGAGCTGCCAGTCGATGGGTTCTTCGGCATATTGCCAGTTCTTCTCAACATTGGCGGGATTGGCCGACGAGAAGAGCGTGGTGGCAATACGAGGAGACGAGATGGCGTACTGGATAGCAAGCTTTTCGATAGGATAACCTTTGGCATTGCAATGAGCTACTGCGCGCTGACATGCCTCGACGAGCGACTTGGGTGCTGGATGCCAATCCGGTACTCCACGCGAACTCAGGAGTCCCATCGAGAGCGGTGAAGCGTTGATAATGCCCACATTGTGCTGTTCGAAGAAGTCGAAATACTCGTTCAGCAACTCGTCATTGAGCGAATAATGACAGAAACAAAGGGTTGCTTCCACTGTTCCTGCAGGCACATGCTCGATGACCCATTTGATGTTCTCAGGCTGCAGGTCGGTGATGCCCACATGGCTCACGACGCCCTGGTCGCGTAGTTCGCAAAGGGCAGGCAGGGTCTCATCTACCACTTTTTGCAGTCCACCCGGCAGATCGGCCTGGAACTCGATATCATGCACATTGATGAGGTCGATGTGATCGATATTAAGACGTTCCATCGACTCAAAAACACTCTCTTTGACACGTTTGGCAGAATAGTCCCAAGTGTTGACGCCATCCTTGCCATAACGTCCTACCTTGGTCGAAAGGTAATACTTGCCACGAGGTATCTCCTTGAGGGCCTTGCCAAGCACCGTCTCGGCCTTATAGTGGCCATAATAGGGGCTGACATCGATGAAATTCATGCCTAACTCGACGGCCATATAGACAGCCTCAAGAGCATCGGCCTCCTTTACACTGTGGAATACGCCACCAAGAGAAGAGGCTCCAAAACTAAGTTGCGAGACCTTCATGCCGGTCTTGCCTATTTCGTTGTAATTCATTGTATAGGGGGATTAAGGGGTTTCACACTATCTCTTATGGGTTACAGGGCTATGTCCTTCGACAGCAGGCGATTTCATACCGCGCCAGATAAGCCAGATGCCCAGGATAACGAATGGTATTGAGAGGAGCTGACCCATATCGAGCAGCATATTCTCCTCGAAGGCTTCTTGCACATTCTTCAGATACTCGATGAAGAATCGCGAACCAAAGATACCTACCAGGAACGTACCGAAGATGATGCCACGATGTTTGCCGGAATCGGTGAACTTATACTGGTACCAGCAGATAAAAAAGACGGCGATATAGGCCAACGCTTCGTAGATTTGCGTAGGATGAGAAGGATTGCAGAAGATGGGGTCTGCGCCATGCTCCCACTGCGGGATGTTTTGAATGAACCGGAATCCCCAAGGCAGAGCAGTCTCATGTCCGTAGATCTCGTGGTTAAACAGATTACCCATACGAATAAGACACGCTACGGGAGCCACAGCGATTGAGAGGCGATCCAGAAGCCACAGCTTCGAAAGCCGGTCCTTATTGGCATAATAAAGCACACAGAGTATAACACCGATGGTGCCACCATGCGAGGCGAGTCCTCCCTTCCAGGTCTTGAAGATCTCAAGAGGATGTGCCAGATAATAGTCGGGGTCGTAGAAGAAACAATGTCCGAGACGCGCACCAATGATCGTGCCGATAAACGTGGCCAGAAATAGGTAATAGACACGCTCGGGGTCGAGTCCCTCACGTTTATAGATCCACTCCATAATCTTGATGCCGATGAAGAAGCCCACGATAAACATCAGGGCGTACCAGCGCAAAGAAAACCAGCCAACCTGAAAGATGACTGGATTGGCAGTCCAGGTGATTTCTGCTAACATTTCTACTTATTTGGATTTTTGATTTACTTTCTTTACGTATAATTCGGGGCAAAGATACAAAAATTTTCAATAAATCCAAAACTTTTGAGTAAAATATTTGGAAGAACAAAAAATTTCCACTAACTTTGCCACATTGAAACCAAAAAACGGATACCATGCTTGATAAAAAAGTAATCATCAGCTTAGGCCGCCAGTTCGGAAGCGGTGGCCAGCAGACAGGCAAACGACTGGCCGAAATCCTGGGCATCGACTACTACGACCGTGAACTCATCGCCGAGATTGCACGCAACAGTGGACTCGACCCCGACTATGTGGCCCAACATGACGAAAAGGCACCGGGCTTCTTCGACTATGCCCTGGCGGGACGCATCGGAACGAGCCACCTCTTCGGCTCCTCCCAAAGCTTTGTGGAGCTGAGCAACACCCTGAAGCAGTTGGCTGCCGAAAAATCGTGTCTCATCGTGGGCCGTACAGCCGATTATATCCTCCGTGAAGAACCCAACCTCATCAAGCTCTTCATCCACGCACCTTACAAATACCGTATCCGTTTCCTTTGCAAGGAACGGGACATCACCCCAGAAGAGGCCGATGACCTGATTGTCAAAAACGACCGCGAGCGTTCACGTTTCTACGATTTCTTCACCGACAAGACGTGGGGACAGGCCGACTCGTACGACCTCAGCGTCGATGTGACCAAGTTGGGCGGTGAAGAAAATACAGCACAGTTCCTCGCCGACTATGTGCGCAAACGCATGGAGCGGTTTGAATAATCCTGGCAAATGGCATACAGGACTAAGGCTCAATCGGGAGAGAAGAACCCGTTGTCACTTCATGAACTCACCCAGCGCATCGCTGGCGTGGTAAACAATAGCTTCGCAGACCCCATCTGGGTCGTTGCGGAGCTTTCTGACGTTCACGTAGCCGCCAATGGGCATTGCTACATGACGCTCATCGAGAAGGAACCCAAACGAGGCGTGACGCTGGCATCGGTGCGGGGAATGATTTGGGCAAACCGCTGGTGGCTCCTTCGTGACGGTTTTTTGGAGCAAACGGGACAACAATTCGCCTCCGGACTCAAGGTGATGATCCTTGTGCAGGTCACGATGCACGAGCTTTACGGCTTGGGTCTCAACATTCTGGATGTCGATCCGACCTATACCCTAGGCGAGTTGGCACGTCGCCGCCGCGAGATACTCAAGCAACTCACCGACGACGGAGTCATCAACATGAACCGTGAGCTACAGTTTCCCCTCCTCCCCCGTCGTATTGCCATCATCAGTGCCGAAGGTGCCGCCGGCTATGGCGACTTTGTGAAACAGCTCTCAGCCAACACGGAGGGACTTAAGTTCTACTGCCACCTCTTCCCTGCCACGATGCAAGGACAACAAACCGAGCCTTCAGTCATTGCTGCCCTCGAACGGATTTATGAAGTGCACGAATATTTCGATGTCGTCGTCATCATACGCGGCGGTGGAGCTACCGTTGACCTGGCATCGTTCGACAGCTATCTCCTTGCTTTCAACATAGCCCAATTCCCTCTCCCCATCATTGTGGGAATCGGCCATGACCGAGATGAGACGGTGCTCGACCACGTGGCCCACACTTCGGTGAAGACTCCCACTGCTGCTGCAGCCCTCCTCATCGACGCAATGGCCGGACAGATGCAAAAAGTCCTCGACCTCCAGGAGGAAATCAAGGACAATCTGAAGCAAATAATGGACGACGAGCATCAACGCCTGCAGTATATGGGCAATGCTGTGCGCAACACACACGTGACCCTGACCCAACAAATCAGCCGTTTGGATATGAAGGGACAAAACATTCGGATGCTTATCCTGCAACGGATGCAACGCGAGAACGACAAATTGGAATTCTTCGAGAAGACCATCCAAATGGCACAACCCGACAATATCCTGAAACGCGGTTTCAGCATCACCCGACTCAACGGTCATGCCGTCAAGTCGGCTGCCTCGGTGCCCCAAGGTTCCTTGCTGAAGATCCAAACGGCAGAAGGAGAGATTAGCGCCCTCTCTTCCGCCCCTTAGGACCACGGAACTTCTCGAAAGGCAGGTGTTCCACCTCCTCCAAACGCTGGGCGCGTTTCTTCTTTGAGGGCTTCTCCTCGGTGTGAGGCTCCTCATTGGCAGGACTCACCACTACCTTACGTCCGTGCCAATCAGCACCATTCATATCCTTGATGACGAAACGCGCATCCTGTTCCGGCACCTCAAAGTACGAGAAGTTGGTCAGCAGGTCGATGCGACCCATCTCGATGCGGTGGTGGACATTGGCATTCATCAGTCCGATGAGCTGCTTCGGGAAGATTCCGTCGCGCTTGCCCAGATTGATGAAGAGACGAGCATAACCCGGCTCGGCCTGGGTATTCGCTCCATTATAGATACGCGCATAAGAGGCATTGCGAGCTCCTTCACCTGTATGTGAAGGGGCTTTCTTTTCACGCTTGGGCCTCTCCTCGGGGATGTCGAGGTTCTCCGATCCCTTGTAGAACTCGAGCATACGGTTGAACTCCAACGAGACGATGCGTTTCACCAGGTCATGGGCCGAAAGCCAACCCAGTTTCTTCAATACCGGATCGAGATACTTCTCGACCTCTTCCTCGTTGACCACGACCTTCTCCAGACGGTCGGCCAGTCCGAAGAGCTGCTTCTCGATGATACGCTCGGTGGTGGGCATCATGCCTTTCTCGAACGTCTTACCGATCATACGCTCGATGTCATTCAGACGGCGACGTTCCTTGATGTGAACGATGCAAATCGACGTTCCCTTCTTGCCGGCACGTCCCGTACGTCCTGAACGATGGGTATAAACCTCGATGTCGTCGGGCAAACCGTAGTTGATGACATGCGACAGATCATCGACGTCCAGACCACGGGCAGCCACGTCGGTGGCTACAAGCAGTTGGAGGTGGCGGGTTCGGAACTTGCGCATTACAAGGTCGCGCTGTTCCTGCGACAGGTCGCCATGCAGGGCATCACAGTTGTAACCCTCATCCATGAGGTTCTTGGCAATCTCCTGTGTCTCTAGCTTGGTGCGGCAGAAGATGATGCCATAGATACTGGGATAAAAATCGACGATGCGCTTCAAGGCTGCGTACTTGTCCTTGGCATGCACAAGGTAATATACGTGATTCACGTTGGCGGCACCTTCATTTCGATGGCCGATGGTTACCTCGACGGGATTGTGCATGTAGTTCTTCGCAATCTCAGCAATGGCCTTGGGCATGGTGGCGCTGAAGAGCATGGTACGATGCTTCTCGGGCAGGTTCGAAAGAATGGTTTCGATATCCTCCTGGAAGCCCATCGACAGCATCTCGTCGGCCTCGTCCAACACGAGGGTTTTCACCTCATTGAGGCGAACCGCTCCACGATTCACAAGGTCGATGAGACGACCTGGAGTGGCCACAACGACATGCACACCACGTTTCAAGGCACCAATCTGGCTGCCAATGGACGAACCTCCATAAACGGGCAGGATGGCAATACCACGCAGATATTTCGAATAGTCCTGCAAGTCGGATGCTATCTGCAGGCAGAGTTCACGGGTAGGAGCAAGAACCAAGGCCTGGGGCTGAGGTGCATCCTCGGGATCAAGCCACTTGCCGGTCTTGTAATCCTTCTTGATCTGATAATCGCTGTAAATGGGAACAATATCGACATTCTGGAGAAGGGGCAGACCGAAGGCGGCAGTCTTGCCCGTACCTGTTTGAGCCAGTCCGACCACGTCGCGACCTTCTTCGCTCAAGATTACTGGAATGATCTGCTCCTGGATGGGCATGGGCCTTTCGTAACCCAACTCCTCGATGGCACGAAGCAGAGGGAAATGGATGCCAAGTTCTTCGAACGTAGAGAACTGTCTTGCGGCATCACTGGTTGATGTTGTATTCTGTATTTCTTCCATTTTTTTACAAAAAAGAGTCTGGACTATAGCTGTCCAGACTCCTGTAAGGTGGCGGCTTCCTACTCTCCCGCTTTCGCAGTACCATCGGCGTTACAAGGTTTAACTTCTCTGTTCGGAATGGTAAGAGGTGGAGCCCTTGTGCTATAACCGCCTTATCTTAAACGTCACTCACGTGACAACTTTCTCTGTTTAGCGGCGCAAAGATAGTGCAAATTCCTGAATTGACAAAATCTCAAACGTCCTTTTTCCAAAAAGACAACGATTTTCTGCCTCAGTTTCTGTCATTTGGCATTCGCAGATAACATCTATTTTAATCTAAACTGAGATCAGGTGCCATGGCGGCCTGTTCCTTTAAGTATTCAGCTGCCCAATATTGGTAATGCTGGGGCATCGGCGTAATAATTCGGTCGATAGCCTCCTGATCGAGTTTCTTGATAAGTTTGGCGGGCACTCCGCCCCATAGTTCGCCAGGGCCGATCTGTGTTCCTGTCAGCACCAGTGCACCCGCTGCGACGACTGAACCCGACGCCACATGCACATTGTCGAGCACTGTTGCTCCCATGCCTATGAGCACGTTGTCATCAATCTTGCAACCGTGCAGACACACGTTGTGACCCACGGTCACATCATTGCCAATCTCGATATATCCATCGTCTTCAGAGCAATGCAGACAAGTGCAATCCTGGATTGACACGCGGTCGCCAATGCGAATCCGATTGACATCGCCTCGGATCACCGCGCTGTACCATACGCTGCTCTCCCTGCCTATCACCACGTCGCCAATTACGGCTGCCGTTTCGGCCACAAAGGTGCCTTCACCGATTCTAGGCCAATAGCCATGTAGTTGTTGTATCATTGATTTGTTTTTTCGAAAAGCTCGGTGCAAAAATAACAAATAAAATGCTTCCAGCCAAAAAAAGATGCACACAATTTAAAAATATCCGCCATAATTTGGCCAAATGGAAAGAATTGCATATCTTTGCCACCAATAAATCTATTAATTGTTAACTGTTAACTGATCATCTTCGCTCCATGTTCTTCTTTATCCTTGCCGGCCTGCTCCCTGCCGCTGTGCTTGTCTATCATATCTACAAGGCTGACTTCCTGCAACCCGAACCGCTCGATCAACTCAAGCGGGCCATCTTGTTCGGCATCGCCTCTATCTTCGTGTCGATGCTGTTCAGCTCGCCCTTCGAAGCCATAGGCCTCTTCTCCAAACAATACTCTACCATGGCTGGAGCATTCCGCCTCGCCTTCTTCGGTGCCGGCATTCCCGAGGAGCTGGCCAAGCTCATCATGCTTTTCATGGTGGTCAGAAGTAATCCATACTTCAACGAGAAGATGGACGGCATCGTCTATGCCGTCTGCGTGAGCATGGGATTTGCAGGTTTTGAGAACATGGCATATATCGCTGGAGCAGGGTCGAGCTGGTTTGGCGTGAGCGTTACGCGTGCACTGCTCGCAGTGCCCTGCCATTACTATAACGGCGTCTTCATGGGTTACTTTTTCGCCAAGTTCTGGTTCGAGAACGAGAACAAGCTCAACCACCTCTTCTGGGCATTTGCGGCTCCCGTTATCACCCATACGCTCTACGACTTCATCCTGATGTACATGAACGTCGAGAGCTCAGCCGGCATCTCGGGCTTCCTCTTCGTCCTCCTCATCTACCTCTGCTTCCAAATGCTTAAATGGTCGCGTAAAAGAATTTCCGAGCACCTCGAGGAAGATGCCCGGAATAAGGATGGATATCAAAAGTCGGAGAAGTCAGCCCATGACTTCTATGACAGGAGCGACAGGGTCTAATAAATCTCTTCGTTCCCGATGGTCTCAAACGCCCTGGCCTTGATAAATGGAGACAATAGCGAATCGATACATTCGGCCACTGTGGGCGTAACAGGCACATCGGTCACCGCCATTCCCGCATCGGTACGACTAACCACAATGCGGCACATCTCGCCCTTCTCGTTCCGATAAAAGTCATTACGCGAAATAGATCCATTCTCCTTACCCAAAAGCTTCTTGATCGCCGTGGCATAAGTGGTTTTGCTGTTGTTGAGCGCCTTGATGGCATATTGTCCAGCAGCGGCAGCCGTAGCGAATTGATCTCGCTCCATTTTATGGAATTTCAGTCCGCACTCCAGCGATCTCTGGGCTCCCTCGTCGGTACCGTCCGTCGGTACGAGGTAACTGCCATCGGGAAGGTCCAGCCAGGAATGTATCGATGCTGCCTTACCGTACTGAATGTTGCCGAAAAGATAGTCTCCGCTAGCCAATGGATCAGGAAGGATTAGGAAGTCATACCAATTCAGGAACTTTCCACCCGTCAACTTCTTCAACTCCTGTCCCTTGGGAGTATTCATGTCGATCTCTGCATTCCAGCGGTCAATCAAATCAATGAAGGAATAAGTTACTGCTATCTGGCGACGGATGGCTCCGAGAGTCTTGTGATGTACAGCAATATTGGCGTTAGCCAGTCCATCGGCTATCGCCGGCATCTCGTTGACATCCATCAAATGGATACGCTGGTCCTTCTCAACCACATCAACACCCGATACAGTTTTCTCATCACCGTCTCCGGTCAATACCAATTCGTACTTGTTTGCTGTAGCTTTGCTAATCCATTGACTGCTACTGATGCGTCGAAGGCCGAACTTGGCCAATTCGGCGCGGAGTTCGGCATTGTAGTTACGTCCTTTTACGAGGCTTAAGAGATCTTGCCCTTCCATGTTTTTGTGAAGAATGAATGACGACTAGGAATAAATATTTCCCATGGTTCGCACAATTATTGCCGCAAAAATACAGCCTTTTTTTTATATTTCCAAATAATCTGTAAAGAAAAAAGTAGATTTGCTGTCAAAAAATGACAAATAGAGGTATTTTTGGCATACATAAAAGAGAATAAAACAAAAAAAAGACAAATTCTTCTAATAATTTGGTGAATTTGGAAATAATTAGTATCTTTGCACCCGATATTAATTAATGATACCAATTATGATCATCGAACAAGGCAAGCATGTGGCTGTATCTTATCAGCTGACAGGCTATGAGGCACCGGACAGTCCCGAAGAAGAGCCGGTAATTGAAGAAATCGAGGAGACCAGCGAAGGTCATCCCTTTGAGTTTATCTTTGGAGTAGGACAATTGATTCCAGGATTTGAGAAGAATATCGAGGGCAAGCAGCAGGGCGATAGTTTCGACTTCACCCTCGCACCCATCGAGGCATACGGGGAATACGACGACGAAAAGGTCATCGCTCTGCCCAAGCATCTTTTCTGCGACCCCAAGACCGGCAAGTTCCTTTCCCACATGGTGAAGGAAGGCGCTCAGGTGCCCCTCCAAAATCAGAATGGCGACATCATCCAGTCCACCGTGCAACAGATTACCGCTAAGGAGGTGATTTGCGACGTGAATCATCCGCTTGCCGGAATGTATCTGCGCTTCAAGGGCAAGGTCGAAGAGGTTCGTGAAGCTACCGAACAGGACAAGATCGAATACATGCGTCAGATGACAGGCGGTTGTGGTGGTGACTGCAGTGGTTGCGGTGGCGACTGCGGAAATGACTGCGGAGGAGGTTGTGAAGGTGGCAGCTGTGGTGGTTGCAATAAATAATTCCCAACTGCGGTGAATACTTTCGGCAACATATTCCGACTGACGACCTTCGGCGAGAGCCACGGCGCAGCTGTGGGTGGTATCATCGACGGCATGCCCGCAGGCATCGCGGTCGATATGCCTTTCCTTCAGGCCGAGATGGCTCGTCGCCGTCCCGGACAATCGGCCATCACTACCGGTCGCAATGAAGCCGACCACGTCGAGTTGTTGTCAGGTATATTCGAAGGCACAACCACAGGCACACCCATCGCCTTCGAAGTGCGTAATACCAACCAGCAATCATCCGACTACGATGCCCTTCGTGACATCTATCGTCCCAGCCACGCCGACTACACCTATCAACAGAAGTACGGCCTGAGAGACCATCGTGGAGGAGGCCGCAGTTCGGCACGCGAGACATTGAGCCGCGTTGTGGGTGGCGCCTTTGCCAAGATGGCCTTGCGCACACTGGGCATCGACATCAAGGCATATACGAGCCAGGTGGGCGATATCAGCCTCGACAACGACTGGACGAAATATGATCTGACGCTCATCGAGACAAATGCTGTCCGTTGCCCCGATGCCGAAAAGGCGACACAGATGGAGCAGCTCATCCATCAGGTTAAGACCGAAGGTGACACCATCGGCGGTGTCATCACCTGCGTCATCCAAGGTGTTCCTGCGGGTCTCGGCGAGCCTGTCTTTGGTCGGCTTAACGCAGCCCTCGGTGCCGCCATGCTCAGCATCAATGCATGCAAGGGCTTCGAATACGGATTGGGGTTTGACCAGTGCGGATGTCGCGGCAGAGAGATGATAGATCCCTTCCTGCCGGCCTCAGTGGTCGAAGAGGGTGTCGTTCCCCAACTTAAGACATCGGCTAATCACAGCGGCGGCATCCAAGGAGGAATATCCAACGGTGCACCCATCTATTTCCGATGCGCATTCAAGCCCGTGGCGACTCTCCTCAGACCCATCGACACAGTCACCTGCGAAGGCAAGGCAACTACCTTGCAGGCTCGTGGCCGTCACGACCCCTGCGTATTACCGCGCGCCGTTCCCATCGTCGAAGCCATGGCGGCAATGACCATTCTCGATTATTACCTCCTCAACAAGACTATACATATATAATATAATGTATCCAACCAAGCACCTTTGCCTCCACCTGATAACAGGCATCATTGCGATGTTTGCCATCGCTGTATGTACGTCTTGCAAAGATCATGACGACGAAAAGCCCATCGACTACGAGAAGGTGGCCGACCACACTGTGCTGATGTACATGGTGGGTGACAACAACCTTTCCTCGCTACTCGAGAACAATGTACGTCAGGCGCATCGCGCCATGCTTGATAGCGTCGAATTGGGCACACTGAACCTCGTGGTCATGAAGGACAACCGACAGAGTGGCGACATGCTGCCCAAACTCTATTGGGTTCATCGCAATGCAAAGCAACAGCTCGACACCATCATGCTGCAATCGTGGCCCGAGGATATTGACACAGCCGACCCCGATTTCCTTGCTTCGGTGCTCAAGACCACGTTCACCTGTTTCAACACCCCCATCAAGGGCGTTGTCCTCGCCTCCCATGCCGCTGGCTGGGTTCCCGTCACGACCAATCACTCTTACGACTCCCCACGTCGCAAAGCTTTCGGTTACGACCAGAATAACCAGGACAAAGTGACTGGCAGCATTGAGCTATGGGACCTGGCGACAGCCATGCTCCAAGGACCCAAGTTGGACTACGTGCTTATGGACTGCTGTCACATGGGTAATGCCGAAGTCGCCTACGAGTTGCGTGACGTAACACGTTACCTCGTCGCCAGTTCGCTCGAAGTGCAGGGTGCCGGTATGCCCTATCGCAAGGTGTTGACAAAGCTCGCCAAATGCGAGTCTCCTTCCGATCTGCCCGATGCGCTCGACTATGGCATGCGGTGCTATTACGACGAGAATGCTCCCTATAGCGGCAGCAAGAAAGGTGCAAGCATCGCCCTCTACGACCTCACCTTCATGCCCCAGCTTGCATCGAGTTATCAGCAACTGATCCGCAGCAATGCCGACCGCCTCGGCACACTCGCCAATGCTGATGGCCTCACCATCAGTGACTGGCTCGATTATTTCCAGTTCCTCGGTCGCGAATCCAGCGGCACCAGCGGCAGCGTGCATTACAAGTACTATTTCTTCGACATCCAGGACGTCATCAACTGGCTTGGCGAAATTAATGCTGCGGCGGCCAATTCAGCACTGCAGGCGCTCAGCCACATCGTCATCAAGGAGTATCACAGCGACCAGTTCTGGTCGGAGATATACATCGACCACCACTGCGGAATGGCCGTCTCCCTTCCCGAGACAATACACCTCGCCAATGAGGCTGGATACTTTCGATATTTCAACCCATTCCACGGGGAAGCCGAAAAGCTCCTGGCAGCCTATCATCTCACAGCTTGGGGAGCTATGATGGGATATTAAGAAAGCATTGCTCCTCTTCGGGGCAATGCTTTAAAACAAAAAAAGGATGAGCTCTTCATATCGCGCCGCTACAACCTCACGCCCTTGCTGCGGTCAAGCCCTGGGGGATTAGAAGGAGCATGCCGTATGACACTCATCCGTCTGCAAAAGTACAGACTTTTTTCGGTTCCTCCAAATTTTTCGAACAAAAAAAGCAAAAACTGACCGAAAAATTTCTTTTTCACCCATAATTTCGTATCTTTGCAGCGCAAAAACACCCGTATAATTATAAGCAAGAATGAATCCACTTGCCGCTACAGTCAACAATTACCTCATGAAGATGGCCGTGCCCCTCGCGGTCTGGTTCATTGTGGAATATCTGGTCAAGAACGCCATGTACAGCAACGTCATGCTCAGCTTCCTCGTCTTCCCGATGATGGTAGTTACACCCGTTGCCCTATGGTGGCTCATCCGCAAACTGCGCAAGGATTATCTCTACGATAGCATCCTTGGCATACAGGCATGGTCGTTCGGCATACAGCTCATGTTTTACGCCAGCCTCATCGAGGCCCTCTTCATATATGTCTTCAACCAATACATCAAGCCGGGCAACCTGCACGTCGTCCAAAAGGCTGCCATCGAGCAGTACGAAAACGTTCAGCAGACCCTTTCAGCATCAGGCAGTTTCGACCGGTATTTGCCAAAGCTCCAAGAGGCCATCGATGCATTGAAGGAGGCCCCTGTCCTCACTCCCATCGAAACAGCTATCTCCGCCCTTTCCAACAACCTCTTCGTGGCTATCGTCCTGATGATCCCTATCGCCTTGATCGTTCGCAAGAAACCACAACAATAACCACCCCTATGTTAGATATCTCGGTCATAGTACCACTCTATAACGAAGACGAGTCCCTTCCCGAACTCGCCGCATGGATCGACCGCGTGATGAAGGAGAACAACTTCTCCTACGAGGTCATTTTCTGCAACGATGGCTCCACCGACCGCTCGTGGGAGGTCATCAAGCAGCTCCACCAACAATATCCCCAAATGCACGGCATGTCGTTCCGCACCAACCACGGCAAATCGCCCGCCCTTCATGTGGGGTTCGGTATGGCGCAGGGCGATGTGGTTATTACCATGGATGCCGACCTGCAGGACTCGCCCGACGAGATACCCGAACTCTACCGGATGATCAAGGAAGATGGCTATGACCTCGTCAGTGGTTGGAAGAAGAAACGCTACGACCCACTCTCGAAGACCATCCCCACCAAGCTCTTTAACGCCACTGTGCGCGCCGTATCCGGCATCCATAACCTACACGACTTCAACTGCGGTCTTAAGGCATACAAGGGCGAAGTCGTCAAGCACATCGAGCTCTACGGTGATATGCACCGCTACATCCCCTACATCGCCAAGAACGCCGGCTATAAGAAGATTGGCGAGAAGATCGTCCAACACCAGGCACGCAAGTATGGGAAGACAAAGTTCGGCCTCGACCGTTTCGTCAATGGTTACCTCGATCTTATCACCCTTTGGTTCCTCAATCGCTTCGGGGCCAAGCCCATGCTCGTCTTCGGACTTTGGGGCACCATCATCTTCCTCGTCGGCTTCCTCGCCGTCCTTTACATTGTCTGCCACAAGATCTATGTGCTTTGCACTGCTGGCTCCGGCACGCTCATCACCAACATGCCCGCCTTCTACGTTGCCCTCACCAGCATGATCATCGGTGCCCAACTCTTCCTCGCAGGCTTCCTTGGCGAACTGATTTCCCGCACCTCTGCCGATCGCAACAAATATGACATTGCTGAGACCATCTGACATATTCCGTAGCGCGAGGTCTTTGCGCCCTCTGCTGGGTGTCTGTGGCATCCTGATGCTGTTCTGCGCCTGTGATAACGGTTGCGAACAGGTGCGCGAGGCATATTTGACTACCACCTTCACCTCTACCAGCGGCCGGACGTTGCGCTCCATCAGTCTGCTTTGCATCTCCGACACCCTGGGCTACACAGCCACTCTCACCAAGTTCACCGACATCGACCTCGAGCTCAATCCTAAAAGCACACACACAACCATGATCTTGGATTGCAGCTACAGCGACTACGGCGACTACTATACCGACTCCGACACTGTTGAGATCGATTACACTGTCGAACCCAAGTTCATCGACATGGAATGCGGCTGCACAGTCCTCTTCCACATCAACAACGTCACTACCACCAAGCACCTCATCAGCAACCTCATCATCAACGAAGAGAATATCGTTGCCGATGGAGATGCCACGAACCTGATCTTTGAATATTAGTCCTCGGGAATGAACATAGTACGACACGCCATAGCAATGGCTCTGACCGGCCTTCTCTTTTTGTCCAGCAGCTCTGCACTGCTGGCACAAGGGCGCTCCATTCCCGTCTCGTCCGAAGTTAAGGCCGAAGAGCAGAAGGAATTGCCCGTGGAACTTCCCGAAGGACAGAAATACCGCTATCGTCTTTTCAACGGCATCAACGTCTCTGTCGATATCCTCGACCCCGTTCTTCATCTCTTCACCTTCGAACATGCCTCCTACGAAGCACAGCTGATGGCCGACTTCCATCACCGTTTCTTTCCGATGGTATCTTTCGGCATGGGCTTGGCCGACGAGACTTCCGACAACGGACTGGAGTTCGGCACCGGTGCCAAACAGGAATTCACCTTCAAGTCCGACCTCGCACCCTTCGGTAAAGTCGGCTTTGCATACAACTTCGACTACAACAGCACCCGGCCCAACGACCTCTACCTTGTCTTTCTACGTTACGGTTTGGCATATAACAAAGCCGACATCACCAACCTATACTATGCCGACGAGTTATGGGGCTCGCTGGGACCCATCTCCATCTGCGGACAAGAATACACAACGCAATGGGTCGAACTCGGTGGTATGATCAAAGTACAGATCATCAAACATATCTCCCTCGGATGGGACCTATACCTGAAAGTCAAGCTCTCACAAAGCGGGACAGACTACGGTTCACCCTTCTTTGTGCCCGGATACGGTCCCAATAAGTCACATGTTGGCTTCTCATTCCGACTCTACTACGACATATTCTAACAAAAATATGAGCAAGCGTACCGCCAAACTCCTCATTTACCTCGTCACAGCCATCTGCGTGCTGGGCATCGCCATGCATAGGCAGTCTGCCAATAGCGAAGCCAGCAATGAACCCGGCACCTACAAGAAGCACGAAGGCATGGTCTTCCACACTGTCTATCACATCCAGTACGAAGGCCGTCATGACTATCACGACGATATCCAACAACTCTTTCGAGAGTTTGACGGCTCGCTGTCCATGTTCAACGACACTTCCATCATCTCTCGCATCAATCGCAACGACACTTCGGTCGTTGTGAACAATTACGTGCGCACCGTTCTCGACAAGTCGCTCGAAGTAAGCCGTCTTACCCAAGGGGCCTACGACATCACCGTAGCACCCCTCGTCAACCTTTGGGGTTTTGGGTTCAAGAATGCCGAAGGCGTATCTCAGCATATCGTCGATTCCATCCTTCAGTTTGTCGGCTACGAAAAGATCCGTCTCACAGCCGACGGCCATTTGATCAAGGATGACCCGCGTGTCATTCTCGATGCCTCTTCCATTGCCAAGGGATATATGTGCGACGTGGTGGCAGACTATTTACGGAGCCACAACATCCACAATTTTATGGTCGAGATAGGTGGCGAGATCACTTGCGGCGGTCACAACTCGAAGGGAAAGCGGTGGAGTGTGGGCATCAACGAGCCCATCGAAGATTCTCTCCAGACCAGTAATGTCCTTCGCGACATCATGCTCCTCACCGACTGTAGTGTCGCCACATCGGGCAACTACCGCAACTTCTACTACAAAGACGGTCGCCGCTATGCCCATATCATTGACCCTCATACCGGATATCCTGCTCAGGACGACATCCTGTCGAGCACAGTTATTGCTTCCAACTGCATCACTGCCGATGCCCTCGCCACCTCGTTCATGGTGTTGGGCAGCCAGCGTGCGCTACGCATCCTCGAAGCTGACACCACGCTCATGGCCTACTTCATCTGTAGTGATCCCAACTCCGACCAATACAAGGTGATTTATTCGCCCAAACTCAAGAATATGCTCTCCAGCCAAAACAAATCCCACTGAAAAGAGTTCACATATTATGCAGTATATTATCATGAAAAACACAATCAAACAATATCAAAGTAAATCAATAAGTTAAGCAGGTGTAATTTGACATTTGCAGATTACATTTGTTATTTTTTGCCATTTTTTTGTTACTCGTTTGTTACTTTTTTTTGTTACTCGTTTTGTTATTTCCTGCAAATGGTCTATCTTCGCGGTGGGTAACAAAAACAATAACAACTAAAATTTACAACTATGGCAAAGCAAACCAAAATCAAAGAGGTCGTAAGACTTCGCGCTAAGAAGTTGGCCAACGGCAACGAAAGCCTTTATCTTGATTGTTACGTGGACGGCAAACGCACGTATGAATTTCTGAAATTGTATCTGATACCAGGGAGCGACGCAAACGCAAAGCGATTGAACAAAGAGACGATGGCAGCGGCAAACGCTATCAAGGCAAAGCGCATAATTGAAGTGGCCAACGGAGCGGCAGGCATAAAGCAAAAAAATGAAAGGGTGCTGCTGTTTGATTGGATAGACGAAACAATAAAAGGTTGGCAGGTTGAATTTAATGGAAGTTTTGCGCGGCTTGAATCGGTTCGTTCAATGCGGCATTATATGGTGAATTTCCTAAACGGGAAAAAGACCTTTGTAAACGATGTGGACACGGAGTTTTGCAGGCGGTTTTCTCAATACCTGCAAGCGTCAAAACCAAAGTATCATAAAGAGGGTGAGACGTTGAGCAGAAATTCATGCAGAATGTATTTCACGAGTTTAAAAGTTGTATTGCAACGCGCGGTAGTGAAAGGACTTTTGGCAACAAATCCCGTTGAGCAGATGGAGCAATGCGACAAGCCAAAAGCCGAGAAGTCAGAGAGGTCATATTTGACAACGGCAGAATTTAAGCGGCTTATTGAGACACCCATGACTGATCAGCATATTTGCGGCGCTTTTGCTTTTTGCTGTTTGACGGGTTTGAGGCTTTCAGATGTTGAAACGCTACGATGGGACGAAATAGACTTTGAGCGTGGCGAGATTTGCAAGCGCATGAGAAAAACGGGCGACGTCGTTACGATACCATTAAGCGAGACGGCCAAGCGGTTTTTGCCGCACCAAAGCGGTGAGTTTGTTTTCAACCTTGCAAGCCGCACGTATATGGGGAGCGTGGTGAGGGGTTGGGCAAAAACGGCAAAAATAACAAAGCCGATAAGTTGGCACACAAGTAGGCACACCTTCGCGACGATGAGTTTGGAGCAGGGGGGAGACCTTTACGCAATATCCAAAATTTTGGGACATTCAAGCGTTGCAGTTACCGAGATTTACGCGACGCTGTTGGATAAGCAGAAACAAAAGGCGGTGTCGGTATTAGACGACGCATTAATGAAATAGTCTTAAAGCAAACAATTTCAAGCCCTGCAAGGTGCGAGAAATGGCGCGTGTTGCACTAAGTCCGAGAAGATGGGGAAACTATCGGAGACGGAAACAAGATGCAGCACGCGCAATTTTTATATATGTACGCGCGTGTGGCTGTTTGGCCTCAGGGATACCCCCCCCCACATGAACGGAAGGCGCGGAAGATAAGAGGCAGGGCGCGGCCAAAATTTCAAAAAAGGGTAAAAAATTTGCCTCAACGTGCAAAAGATTAACACTTTATGTAAAATCAAGCATTTTCTATGTAAAATGTACCAATTGTGTCAAATAAAAGCCGTATCTTCGCGGTGGCAATATCGCCACCAAGACATAATAAATTTACGACATGGAACAAATGGAAAGAATTGAGACGTTTTTTGCGTCCTTCGCGTCGAGTGAAAACGTGGTGAGGTCTTTGTTGCGGCTGTTGGCCGAGATTGACACCGAGAAACGGCCAGAGTTGAAAGTCGATAGAGACATGATAATAACCTTTGTCGAGGTCTTATTGTAGCGACAAAATGCAAAGCGTGGTTTGAAAACGAAAGAAAACGGCATAAAGCCACAAAAAAAATCAAGCCACAAAACGGGAAAGATTTTGTAAAAAAGTTGGAGGTGATACCCTAAAAAGGTGGGGTGTCACCTTTGATTTTTATATAATCTTTGAAAGTTTATCAAAATATAGAAAATATTGCAAAATGTTGAAAAAATAGGCACAAAAAAATAATTTGTAAAATATTTGCTTTTCGTGGCTGTTGGTTGTTATATTTGCATCGTCAAACAATGGTGTTTGGCATGACAAATAATAATAAAAGCATGGCAGAATCAAATTTTATCGGAGTGGCTGAGGCCGCAAGAGTGTTGGGCATAAGTATCGCCTATCTTTACAAACTGACAAGTGCAAGGGCAATCCCCTATTACAAGCCGAGAGGCGGCATTTTGAGGTTTGATAAAGACGAGTTGCAGGAATATGTAAGAGGGACAAAAGTAGCGACACGGGAAGAACTGGACGCGATGGTAGAAAGGAGATAAAAGAAGATGTGGCGTAATTGTTTCTTTTTTGGTCGGTTTGAACTTTGCGGCGATACATTCACGCCCAAATATGTGCTTGCACAATGGGCGGGACGTTATGAGCCGTGGCGGCATCTTGTGGGCAGAGACGGCAAAATATCGGTCTATCTGCAAACGTCAATATCTGAGGGCAACGACGCGCCCCGTTATCGTTTGCAAGGCAAAAACAGCGTAAATATAACGGGTCTTTGGGCGTGTGGTGAAAACGTCTATTTCGGCCAGCCACCGAGGGGGCAAAAGTATTCTGCAAAGCAAATGGACAATCCATTTGCAGGGCATGAAATGGACGACTATTTGTTCATCTTTGATGCTGAGGGTGCAGCCTTTGAAATGTTCATCTTCAAAGGGCAAAGATTGACTATTGGGCAGGTAGCGAAAGACGTTGCAAATGGCTTTTATGCAAAAGAAATCGCAGACTTAGAGCAGCGCACGGCGCAACACTTTGCCAATGTATGATAAAGTCAAATTGTGGTGTTTCCTCAGCGAGGAAGAAAAACGGCGATTGATGGAACGACACGACGCGACACCGACATTTGACAAAGACACTTTGGTAGGCTGCAAGTTCTTTGACGGCAACATATCGGTGCAATGCTACAAATCAAAATGTTCTATCGTCGCGTCTTTGCCAAAGGTTTTGAAACCTTCAAACATAGAGCCGTTGAGGCGTGAAGAAATCGCGGAGGCGGTGCAGATAATTGGCGAGGTCGTAGAGCAGAAAGCCGAGTTTTTGAGGGTGTCGAGCGTCGAGCTGTTCAATGCTTGGGACATGGAACACGCGCCGATTGAATACTTTTGCAGATTGGGCGATGCAGGGCGATATATGCCGAGGGAGCAAGACGGCACAACGTTGTATTATGGTCGGTTATTGTCGAGGCCAAAAAAGGTGCTGTGCTTTTATGACAAGTCGGTCGAGTGCATGGAGAGACACGGCATATTGATGGCAGGTAATATTTTGCGCTATGAGTTGCGCCTCAATGGTCGGTTGGGAGAATATGGCATCACTACGTTGAGCGACCTATTAAGGCCAAGTGTGGCGCAATATTTGGAGGGAAACTACAAAGCCGAGTATGACCGAATAACGAAAATAAATGTTTCAGATATGGAAAAAAACAAGGATGCGGCTATTCAGTTTTGGGGTGCAAGGCATCCCGATGAGGTGTCGGAGTTTTTTAAGTTGCAGAGGGAGCGGCGAGACTTGACGAGCGTGCAGCGTTATAGAAACAAGTGCGCTATTGAGGAGTTATTGGCGAGCGGCAAAGACGATTTGATAGCAGAACTTGACGCGAAGGTGGAGGGGACGCGGTGGGCGTGACTACGCGCGTGTAATAATAAAGTTGTTAGAAATATACACATTTTGTATATATGCAAGGTGGCGAGTTGTTGCAAGTTCATAAATCGTTGTTGTGCCTGATGGCTGCAAATGGCCTCAGCGTGCAAGATGTTGAATTGTTGAGGCCATATGCTGAGTATATCGAGATAATGGCGCAAGGCAATAAAAAAATGTACGCTGAGGCCGTTATGATGGAGCGTTACCACATGGGGCGCACGGCCATAAAGACAATGCTTTTGAAGATGGAGCAAGAAATAAAAATGTAAAGTAGATTTAAGTAGATATGGCAAGGAAGAAGGGAACGCCCAAGACGGGCGGCAGAAGGAAAGGCACGCCAAATCGGGTAACGTCGGAAATGCGTGCATGGATAGAGGGTTTGCTGTATGGCAGCAGGGAGCAATTTGAGCGCGACCTGCAAGACATAGAGCCGAGGGAGCGCGTAAAGGTGGTGCTTTCGCTGTTGCAGTACGTACTGCCAAAGCGTGCGGCCATTACGCCAGATGGCGCGACGTTGGCAGAGGTTCACGCGGTACGTGGTATGCTACAAGGCGCGCCCGATAGTTTAATATATGAGATTGTTGAGCGTTTGAGGAATGAAAATTGAGTTATCGCAACACGACGCGGCCGTATTGCTTAAAGCGGTGCGCGATGGTTGGTTAGAGACAAACGATGTGGACGCGTTGAGGCCGAGCAGCGAGGGGGAAGAGTTCAAAGGTTTTAACTTTTTGCCCTGGACTCCATGCCTACCAAACAGCGAGGCCACACGATGGCAGCACGGGCAGGACGGGGCGCGGCTGTTTGGCTATATAGACGATAAACAATAAAAAAGGGTGTATCGAAACACGGCAACAATTTTTAATTGTATGCCGTTTTTCTTTTCCCCCTTCAAGGGGGCAGGGGGGGTGTTTATCAAAAAAAGGGGAAAAAATTTGGAAGTGTACAAAAATATCCGTATCTTTGCGCCACAAAAGCAAGCCGACTAAAAAAGCATATTCCACCAAGAAAGCACGCTAAAACGAGTGGTTTTTGCCATTTTTGTTACTATTTTGTTACCCGACAAATAAATATAGCGTGCTTTCTTTTTCATTTTCAATAAGTTACAAAACGCTGTTTACATATTATGCAGAACAACTTCATCTCCATCACAGACCTAAGCAAGGACGACATCCTCTCCCTGCTCCATGAAGCCGCCCGTTTTGAGGCGAACCCCAACCAACGCCTCCTCGAAGGCAAGGTGGTGGCCACCCTCTTCTTCGAGCCCTCAACACGTACACGTCTCTCCTTCGAGACTGCTGCCAATCGTCTTGGCGCACGTGTCATCGGCTTCAGTGACCCCAACTCCTCCTCCACCACTAAGGGCGAGACGCTCAAGGATACCATAAAGATGGTGTCCAACTATGCCGACGTCATCATCATGCGCCACTACCTCGAAGGCGCCGCACGTTATGCATCTGAAGTCACCCACGTCCCCATCATCAATGCCGGCGATGGTGCTAACCAACACCCTTCACAAACTCTCCTAGATCTTTATTCCATCTGGAAGACGCAGGGCACACTCGATAACCTTGACATCACCATGGTAGGTGACCTCAAGTACGGCCGAACCGTACACTCCCTCGTCCAGGCTCTTTCGTTCTTCAACCCGAAGTTCCACTTCATCGCCCCCGACCTCTTGCGTATGCCCAACGGTTACCGCGACTTCTGCAATCGTCACAACCTCTACTACGACGAGAGCGAGGTCTTCGACGTAAATGCCATTGCCCAAACCGACATTCTCTACATGACACGTATCCAGAAGGAACGTTTCAGTGATCTTCGCGAATATGAGCAGGTCAAGAACATTTACACCTTGCGTAAGGCTATGCTCGACAACACCAAGGACAACCTCCGTGTGCTCCATCCACTACCACGCGTCAACGAGATTGCCTACGACGTCGACGACTCCCCCAAGGCATATTATTTCCAGCAGGCCCAGAACGGACTCTATGCCCGCGAGGCCATCATTTGTCGAATGCTTAACATTGATCTAAAATGAGCGACAAGAAAGAACTAGAAGTCAGTGCCATCAAGAACGGCACCGTCATCGACCATATCCCAGCCAACGTGACCTTCAAGATTGTACAGATCCTCGACTTATACAATCATCCCGGAGCCATTACCATCGGCACCAACCTCGATTCAATATCATTGGGCAAGAAAGGCATCATCAAGATTGCCGACCGCTATCTCACCGACGAGGAGATAGGCCGCCTCAGCGTGGTCTCTCCCGATGTCACGCTCAATATCATCAAGGATTACCAGATTGTCGAGAAGAAGTACGTCAAGTACCCCAAGCAAATTATCGGCGTGGTCAAGTGTACCAATCCCAAGTGCGTAACCAATCATCAACCCATTCCCACCAAGATGGAAGTGTTCGACATGAACTCCAAGTCGCTGCGCTGCATCTACTGCGAACGTGTCATGCAGTATGGTGAAATCGAACTATTATAAAAAAAGAGGGCCGTCTCACGACGACCATCTTCACTAACCTTAAATCTTATACCATGAAAAACACGATGCAAAGATAGCGGTTTTTTATCAAACCACCAAATTATTTATGCATTTTTCTTCCATTTATGCCGAAAAAATATGTTATTTAGCATAAAATGATTAGCCAAATTAGCAAAAAAGGGCTGTCGCACGTTTGCGACAGCCCTTATATCTTGCTGTTTTGCAAATTACTTTGCGATAGCGGCTTTCACCTGATCGTTGGGAACCATCTCCTCCTCGAAGATGTAAGCACCGGTCGTTG
>JAFZBE010000065.1 GCA_017561935.1 Bacteroidales bacterium
GGCATATTGCTCCACGCTGCCTTTTACCCGACCCCAGTTGAGCGTACCGCCGTTCCACGCCACACTATAATATAGTGTCTGGTAGTCGGCACCATTGTAATATCCCCAATAATCCACGTTCTTGGAATTCTTCACGGGGAAGTTGCCCGTGTTATATCCGAACTGGTACTGGTTCGTGGTCGAATCCGCCTCCGTGACCCTGTCCAGCTTCAGCCTCTTGTACAGGAAGGCGGAATCTCCTGTCACGCTGCCATTGAAATAGCTGTAGGTCATCATGAACTTCCTGCAGGTGTTGCCGAAGGCATCGCGTATCTCTAACGAGTCCAGCCTCTGTGATGGATTTGTACCCGCAGGCAATGACATCAGGTAATTGTATCGGTTGGCGGTCACATCCTCACGCTCCGAGGTCCAGAACTTGATGCTTCCATTGCCCCAGGTGATCTTCTTCAACCGCCAGGTTTCAACCGCACTTCTGCTCAGGAAATACAGCGGGTTGTTGACATAGCCATTGTTGTAATAGCGGGACTGGCAGCTCTCATACATGGGAGAGATGTAATACTCGCGCTCGTATTCGAAGTTGACGACATGGCCTGTCGGCGACTCGATCTGAGACAAGAACCATGACGAGGTGTATTCGGAGTAGGTCGTTATACCGGGAAGGTCGCCGGGCTGCTGGGAGGACGAAAATATGCTTGTTTCCCTCGGTGCCGCGGACAGGCTTTTGGTGTACTCCTTTTTGTCGAACCAATATTTCGTGCCGTCCTTCGCAATCAGTACAAATATATAGCCTGTATTGTCCGGGACGATTTGCAGCTTCCATCCCGACTCCTTGTCGGTAAACTGGGCTCCAGTCCCCGGGTATTTGTCGATGATGAACTTGCTGCTTCCACCCCAGAATGAGAAATAGAATATGTCCGGCTCGGGGTCTTGCTTCAGATAGACGCTATGGTCATAGCTAGGTGGTGGCGAAGTGAAATAGCTCGAAGGCAGAGCGTTCGCTTCGCTTGGTATGGTATCCGACTTATAGTAACCCTTCTCGACATGCCCGTTGGAAATATACTCGCAGAAATCGTCTGTACATCTCACGGTCCTCGAAATGCACGCATTCAGGCTCAGGTTCCAGCCCAGCCCTACCCAGGATGCCTCTTGTGAAGGCTGGCATCCCGTCGATCCATAGCTGAGCGACACGGGTAGCTCGATGTCGTAGGCCTTCACCGTGCATAGCGGCACATCGATGCCCGCAGTACCGGAGAAATACGACACGGGGCGATCAACATACGAGGTTATCGACCCGACCGTAGGGGATTGGGGCATGATCTTCGTCTCATCAACCAGTGTATTAATTTCAGTGATAGTCCTTGACGGAATATAAGACGAATCTGATTGAAGACTGTCGGGAAGATTATGCAATTTTTTTTCAGTATCTGACACCTGCGCACTGGTATATCCAAACGTGAAGGCCAACAGGATAACGACATATAAATCTCTCTTTGTCATAACAATAATTTTTTAGTACTGGAAGCGTTGGATGTTCACTACGGTCACGTACGAGAGAAGGCCCTGATGATCATGAAAGAATAGTATATCCACAGCTTCGCTAAGCCATGTCACATAGGGATGGCCTGCTTTGACAAATGATGTTGTCTTAGGGTTCTCTTGTGTAGTATTGACCATTATTATCGATGCAAATATAAATCTTTTTTTGTTTCGACAATCAAAACTGACTGCTTTTTTTCGCTTTTTCTCTTCTTGGCATTAGAAATTGACTTGTGAAATCGATTATTCAAGGAAAGATACATCTGAAGTTGTCATCTTCCAATGAATAAATACGGGCGTGCCAAGCGAAAGATCTTGACACGCCCGTGCGTTTATTATTTCACTCCCTATCGGGGAGTATGTGGGAAAGCCTGCGGATTACATCATGCCGCCCATGCCTGGGTTGCCGGCTGGCATTGGAGGTTCGGGAGCGGGCTTGTCGGCGATGACGCACTCGGTGGTGAGGAACATACCTGCTACGGAAGCGGCCTGCTCGAGGGCAACACGTGCAACCTTGGCTGGATCGATGACACCCGTCTCGTGGAAGTGCTCATACTGCTCGGTGCGGGCATTGTAGCCGAAGTCCTTCTCGCCGTCCTTGACGCGCTGAACGACCACAGCACCTTCCTTGCCGGCATTCTCAACGATCTGACGGAGAGGCTCCTCAATGGCACGCTTGACAATCTCAATGCCGAGCTTCTCGTCCTCGTTCTCGCCCTTCAGGGCATCGAGAGCAGGGATGGCGCGGATGTAGGCAACGCCACCACCAGGCACGATACCTTCGGCCATAGCGGCACGGGTAGCGCAGAGGGCGTCATCGACGCGATCCTTCTTCTCCTTCATCTCGACCTCGGAGGCTGCACCCACGTGGAGCACTGCTACACCGCCTGCCAACTTGGCCAGACGCTCCTGCAGCTTCTCGCGGTCGTAGTCGCTGGTGGTCTTCTCGATCTGCATCTTGATTTCGCTGACACGGTCGGCAATGGCCTGCTTGTCGCCTGCGCCATCGACGATGGTGGTCTTCTCCTTATCGACGGTCACCTTATCGGCCTGGCCGAGCATATCGACGGTGGCATTGGCGAGCGTGAGACCTACCTCCTCGGAGATAACCTGTCCGCCAGTCAAAATGGCGATGTCCTTGAGCATCTCCTTGCGACGGTCACCGAAGCCAGGAGCCTTGACAGCACAGATCTTGAGTGAGCCACGGAGGCTGTTGAGGACGAGGGTGGTGAGAGCCTGCGAATCGACATCCTCAGCAATGATGAGGAGCGGACGACCCGACTTGGCAACCGGCTCGAGCACGGGGAGGAGATCCTGAAGGTTGGAGATCTTCTTGTCATGGATGAGGATGAGTGGCTGCTCCATCTCACAGGTCTGCTTCTCGGCATTGTTCATGAAGTATGGAGAGATATAGCCACGGTCGAACTGCATACCTTCGACAACATCGACGGTAGTATCCATGCCCTTGGCTTCCTCAACGGTGATGACACCTTCCTTCTTGACGGTCTTCATGGCCTGGGCGATGAGCTTGCCGATTTCCTCGTCGTTGTTGGCTGAGATGCGGGCCACATTCTCGATCTTGGTGTAGTCGTCGCCGATTTCCTCCGACTGGGCCTTGATGCAATCAACTACGGTAGCAACGGCCTTGTCGATGCCGCGCTTCAGGTCCATTGGGTTGGCACCTGCGGTGACATTCTTGAGTCCGACGCTGATCATGGCCTGGGCGAGAACGGTAGCGGTAGTTGTGCCGTCACCAGCCTTGTCGCCGGTCTTCGAAGCAACGTCCTTGACGAGCTGGGCTCCCATGTTCTCGAATGGATCCTCAAGCTCAACCTCCTTGGCTACGGTTACACCGTCCTTGGTGATCTGTGGAGCACCGAACTTCTTGTCGAGGATCACGTTACGACCCTTAGGGCCAAGGGTCACCTTCACTGCATTGGCAAGCTGGTCAACGCCAGACTTGAGCAAGTCTCTTGATTCTGTATTGAATTTGATAATCTTTGCCATAATAGTAAGATATTAATCGTGTTGTTTATGCGAGGATAGCTACGATGTCGGACTGACGCATGATGAGGTACTTGACACCTTCGAACTCAAGTTCCTGACCGGCATATTTGCCGTAGAGGACCTGATCGCCTACCTTGACGACCATCTCTTCGTCCTTGGTGCCTTTGCCACAAGCGATAACTTCGCCCTTCAAGGGTTTCTCTTTAGCGGTGTCGGGGATAATGATACCACCGATTGTCTTCTCTTCTGCAGGTGCGGGTTTGATCAACACGCGGTCTGCCAATGGTTGAATCTTCATAATTTTAATGTTTAAATTTTATTTGTAGTTATATTGAGATTTCAACAGAGGTCGATACAATTTTCATTTCGACACTCCACTATTTGCAAACTTCGTGCCAAAATGGTCGAAGAAGGTAATTATGACATTTTGTCCAACAAAAAAGCCGAGGGGACAACAATTCCCTCGGCTTTGGATTTCCAGTAAATACTATAGCTCATTATTTCAACAGAATCTTTCGACCATCGACAATATATATGCCAGACGGCAAGTTCCTGAAATCCTTTTCCATTGCTTTTCCATGGAGGTTATAGATGGGCCACGAGGATTCCTCTTCGGATGAAACGATGCTGATGGCGGCATCGCCACTGCGCAGTTTCTGTAGTTCGTAGAGGGCACTGAGCGCCTTGTGGTTGTTGTCGTTCCAAAGGCCGCGATTGAGCCAGCTGTCGATGACGATGGTGTTGGCGTTCCATGATGGTCCACCGTTGCCGTTCTCCTCGGGGAACCACCAGAAGAGGCCGTTTGCATTGTCGTGCTTGAGAAGTTCGGCTACGAGATCCTGGGTGAATGCGCATTGTCCGTCTTCGGTGGCAGGCCACGTGGATTGGAAATTGTACTTTGTATCGTTGGGATAATACTGATAGAAATAGGCGGTCTCGACAATCTGTACGGGCTTGTCGGGAAGTTTGCTCTGGAGCGAAGTGAGCGTGGCACCGAGTTTGGCAAGGCTGTTGTGCCAGAAGGGATAGTAGCTGAGGCCGATAATGTCGTAGTCAACGTCGCTGATGTAGTTGTAGTAGTTGGTCGTCTGTGAGCTGTTCTCAGTGCGTTCGGTGTGGATGATGATCTTGCAGTCGGGGCACACTTCACGCACGGCTTTCGACCCGCTGTTCAGCAGTTGGCTGAGGCGTGCCCAACCTGCACTGTTGCTGCTCTTGCTTTGCGAGGGATAAACCTTGTCGCTGTTGTTGCGCCACAACATACCGTAGCTGATTTCGTTGCCCACTTGCACGAAGTCTGGCTCGGCACCGTATGCCTTGAGTTCGGTGAGACAGTTCTTGGTAAACGTATAGACTGAATCGGCCAGCACGTCGTTGCTGGTGTTCCCCTTCCAGCGTGCGGGGATATCCTGGTAGGAGGGATCGGCCCAACAGTCGGAGTAATGGAAATCGACCATCAGCTTCATACCGGCATCTTTCACACGCTTGCCCAATTTCTTGACGTAGGCCAGATCCTGTACAACACCCGACTTGCCGTTGCCGCGCTCCTTGGGATCGACAAAGAGACGCACACGGATGGCGTTCCATCCGCACGACTCATGGACGTAGGTGATGACATCGCTGATCGTCTTGCCGTCTTGGTCGTAATAGGGTGTATTGAATTCTTCGTAGCTTGGAAGCAGAGAGATGTCGCCACCCACAAAGTGCTCGGTGGTTTCGGCTCTGGCGATGGTGAGTGACATCGTGCAGAGGGCTAATGTAAGTAAAGAGGCCTTCTTCATATTATTTTATATGTTTTACGGTGGCAAATTTAATGAATTTCACGATTGGATGGACAAAAATAGCATGATTTTGAGAATTATCGCCTCAAAATTTGGACAAATCATCGGGAATTGCTATATTTGCAGCAAGTTTAACACACATAGCATCATTGATTTATGAATAAACAGAATGTATTATTAACCTTAGGTCTGGCATTCGTTGCCACCTCACTTTTTGCACAGTATCCGACCATCCCCGACAGCGTCAAGGCTCGCGGAATGGCCGAGGAGATCATGTGGGCCAAGATGGATAACGCCGCTTGGCAGAAAGCCGTGCCCATAGTGATGGATCAGATGCTCAATGGTAAACCGTTTGTGCCGTGGGCCAATCAGCCGTCGGATTTGCGACAAGCTACAATACCTGCATTTCCTGGTGCAGAGGGCGGCGGCATGTATAGTTTTGGTGGGCGCGGCGGCAAGATCCTGGTGGTCACAAGCCTTGCCGATGAAGGACCTGGCACGCTGCGAGAAGCGTGCGAGGCGGGAGGCGCTCGCATCATCGTGTTCAACGTGGCGGGTGAGATCCATCTAAACCGTCCGATTCACCTTAGGGCTCCCTACGTCACCATTGCAGGACAGACCGCTCCTGGCCAGGGTGTGGTGGTGACAGGTCAGACTCTCGAGGTCGATACGCACGATGTCATCATCCGCTATATGCGTTTCCGACGCGGAGCAATGGATGTGGCCCACCGAGATGATGCTTGTGGCGGCAATGGCATCGGCAACATCATTTATGACCATTGTTCTGCATCGTGGGGATTGGATGAGGTGATGTCGATGTATCGTCACGTCTATGCGCGTAGGGTCAATGGATATGGCGAGAAGCTGGCCTGTTGTAACATCACCATTCAGGACTGCATCTTCGGCGAGGGCCTGGATCTCTACAATCATGGCTTTGGGGCTTCGATAGGAGGTTATAACTCGCTCTTTGCGCGTAACCTTTTTGCCAACAACATCTCGCGTAATCCCTCGATAGCAATGGATGGCGACTTCAACTTTGTCAACAATGTCCTTTACAACTGGTGGAACCGTTCGGTTGATGGTGGCGACCACAATTCCTTCATCAATATCATCAACAATTACTACAAGCCAGGTCTGATAACGGGTTTCGATGCAAACCAGCTGGTGGATAACTATCTGCGGAACTACAAGAAGAATGTCAAGAAGTTCGGGTTCGGCAACTCGGAAAAGGCAGCCGCCAACAAGGGCGCCACGAAGGCACCGGAAATCTGCTATCGTATCCTGAAACCCGAGCATGGCAGGGGAGAGGCTCATGCTAATGATTGGGGCAAGGCATACGTTGATGGAAACATTGTGGAAGGTTTCCCGACCATATCGGCCGATAACTGGGCAGGAGGCGTGCAGCCTGCCGGCCTTGGCGACGCATTGAGGATTCGTGAGGCCCTGAAGGTGGATACTCCCTTCGAATACAATGCACCGCAGCGTATCATGAGCGCAGAAGAGAGCTACGAATATGTATTGAATAATGTGGGAGCGACCAAGCCTTGCCGTGATGCCGTTGATGAACGCATCGTTCAGAGTGTTCGTACAGGTTCGGCGACGTTTGTTCCCGAAGCCGAGGAGTTCAGTTCGCCCTATAGTCACCGACGACTGCCTGCCGACAGTTACAAGCTGGGCATTATCACCAACCCGCAGCAGGTGGGCGGTCTTCCAGCCTATTTGGGTGAACCTCGTCTGGACACCGATGGTGACGGCATCCCCGATGAATGGGAAAAAGCTAATGGACTGAATCCGAACGATGCCAAAGATGCACTTCAGATACGGGAGGATGGATATATGGTGATTGAATGGTATATCAATAGTTTGTAAAGTCCCTTAATCTCCCTAATACCTCTTCACTATAAAGATACACAGCTCATAGAGCAGATACAGCGGCAACGTCACAAGCAGGAGTGTGAACACATCGGGCGGAGTGATGATTGCCGCTGCTATCATGATGAGCACCAGGGCATGCCGACGGTATTTCCGCATGAAGTCTGCTTTCAGCAATCCCAACTTCGCCAAGAGCCAGCAGACAACGGGCAGCTGACACACAAGGCCCATGGTGAAAGTAAGGCCAGTGAAGGTGGAGATGTAACTGTCGAGAGAAATGAAATTGCGTACGGTCTCGTCCACCTGATAAGTGCCCAAGAAGCGGAAAGAGATGGGGGCGAGGATGAAGTAGGTCATCAATACGCCAATGACGAACTGCACATAACAGCAAACCCCGACTGTGAGAGAATATTTGCGCTCGTTGGAATAGAGGGCGGGTGTGATGAATCGGAAAATCTCGAAAAGAATATAAGGCGACGCCAACAAAGCGCCGATGCTCACCGATGCCGTGAGGTGCATCATGAACTGTGCCGACAGTTGGGTGCTGATGAGTTCGATGGAATAGGGCGCAAAACGGAAACCCTCGCCTGAGCCGTAGAGGGATGCAAACCAATCGCTGATCCTTTCGATGGCACGGAAGGTGATGAAATCGCTTTCCTTGGGCGCTAAGAGTAAGCAGAAGGTCTCTTCCTTGAAACAGAATACAATGACAGAAAGGACCGCGACAACCAATGCGATACGTATCAGCATCTGTCGCAGTACCTCCAAGTGGCTGCCGAAGCTCATTGTCTCAAGTTGTTCCTTCTGTGCCATATTCTTTTACCCCAACGGGGCATAGAACGCATCTTTTATGTAATCAATCTTTGTTTTGCCGGAACTTGGAATGACGATTGCAAAGACATCGAATCGGACGGGATAGTCGATGTTGCGTGACCGCATGTAATAATCGGCAGCACGCACACAACGCATGATCTTGCGATGGTCTATTGCTTCTTCCGGTCTTCCCCAAGTGCCCGACGAGCGTGTCTTGACCTCCACAAAGACCATCTCATTGCTTGCAGGATCGAAAGCGATGATGTCCATCTCGTAGGCATGGTCTTTCCACCTTGTCTCGAGTATCTGCATGCCTTCCTGGCACAGACGTTCGGAGGCAAGTTCCTCGCCTGCTTGCCCGAGTTGGTATGATGTCATGATAATGGGGAATAAATAAAAAAAGGAAACCGGCTCTCTGGACGTGATGAAACTCCAGTATATAGGTTTTGGGCTGCGGTCCGCCTCCGTAATCTTTCGAATTCCCGCCGGTGGTACCAGTGTTCGTGGCGTCGTCAGGGTCGATAGCGCGCCTTCAGCATACGCTTCACCCGGTTCTTGTAATTAATCGATGAGTTTCCCGCTCTACATATCCGGTTTCCCTGCTGCAAAGATAACAAGTTTTTTCCATTTTTCCAAATTTTTTGAGAACTTTTTTTGGTAAATGGTCAAATAACCCCATTTTTCAGCGAAGAAATGCTATCTCAAACCGAAATGGAACGTCTGCGGACGCTGATGCTCCATCTCGTTCGTAGATAGAACATCTACGGACGTTGATGCTCCAACTTCGTTCGGAAATGGAACGTCCACGGACGTTGACGCTCTAACTTCGTTTGGAAATGGAACGTCCACGGACGCAGACGCTCCAACTTCGTTTGGAAATGGAACGTCCACGGACGCAGACGCTCCAACTTCGTTCGAAAATGGAACGTCCACGGACGTTGACGCTCTAACTTCGTTTGGAAATGGAGCATCTACGGACGTTGACGCTCCAACTTCGTTTGGAAATGGAACATCTACGGACGTTGACGCTCCAACTTCGTTTGGAAATGGAACATCTACGGACGCTGACGCTCCAACTTCGTTTGGAAATGGATCATCTACGGACGTTGGCGTTCTATTTCATTTTTTTGAAACAAATCGCAGGGCTTCGAAGCTTACGCCAAATCGTTTGGCTGTCCTTTGCAGACTTTTATAGGAATCCCATCCATAACGGCTGGCTACTTCTTCAAGGCTCTTGATGCTGATCTGTTTCTTATAAGCTTTAACGAATTCCTTGTTAATCTGAAAACCTTCGGGAACTTCTTTCGACTTTTCTTTGATGTATTCCTTGGAATCTTTGTAGCTTGCGCGTTTCTCTTCCCACTTTTCCTTGGCCTGAATGACACGCCAATGGAGGATGAAATCCTTGAGCCTTATTCCTGTCAGCATTTGCATGGCAAAAGACAGCGCACGAGGATCCACGTTGAGCAGTAGAGCAATATCCTCCGATCGGTGCGTCTTTGTCATGCGTATAGCTTCGATGACATTGTCGATGACAAGTTCTCCAGTAGGTTCCCCTTTTCTGTTATAGAGTTCCTCAAGATTCGTGAATTGTTGAATGTTTGTCATAATTTTTTATAAATTATTGATTAATATATTAATAATCTCTCAATCTACTTGTATCGCATTCGATGATTCGACCATCTGAAGCGTATAGTTTGAAGCGGATGTATTTGTCCTTGGGCCATGCTGGGAAGAGGATGGGTTCACCTGTCTCCGGGTCTTCCTGCAGGAGCATCTCTTCGAGGCCGATGAGGGCCGAGCCGCCCCAATTGTGGTCGGGACTCCAATCGAAGCCGGGTCCCCAGAATGCGGGGAAACGGTAGGGGCCGTCCTTGAGTTTCTCCATGGTGAGCTGATATGCCTCGGCAGAAAGACCGAGACATGCTGCCCAGATATTGTCTTGCTTCCAGCCTTTCGATGAGCGATGGGCGAGGGCCACCGAATCGCATTGGTAGGTGTTCAAGGCGAGGTCGTTGGCCGTGTATTCGCCGCGCTCGTCTTTCTCAAGCCCGTAGATGCGCCAGGGCCATACGGGATAGAGCTGCGGCGTTTCGACGTTGTTGATGCGCTCGTAGGCGATGGCTGGAGCGATGCACGGTTTGCCTTGCTGCATTCTTGTGGGGATGGGAGGGATGCGCGTGGCCAGTGCCTTTAGGTAGGGAAGATGAGTCGTGTCGTTCGATTGCTCCATGAAACGGATGCAGTCGTTCGTGACGCGTTGCAGGGCGGCGATGGTGCTCGATGAGTTGTAGGTCATCTTGTAGGTCTCGCATCCTGAGCCGGGATAGAGGATAAGGTGACCGTTGGAGTCCATTCCTCCGCTCCTATGTCCACGCTGACGGGCCAGGTAACGATAATGCTCGTCGAAGAATCGGAGGCAGGAGACAATCATCGGCTCATATTTCTCGATGGGGAAGGAGGCATCGTAACGCCGTGCCTCGAGTGCCATCTCGCAGAATTCGAGGACGGTGTCCCATTCGTATTCGAGCCAGGCATTGTATTCGACGCCGGGGTCAAACCCGGCGGGACGTTTTTGCCCGTATTCGGCAGTATTGGGCAGGCCGAAGTTCTCCATCTGTTCGGTGAAGCAGGCACCTTCGTGGTTCCAATATGCACGACTGCGTATTTCGGCGTTATGCAGCAATGTGGCGTAGAAGTCGAGCTGTGTCTGCAGCAGGTCGTAGTCGCCGCTTTTCAGCATACCCCAATAGACGAGGCGCTGGTTCTGGGCGGTGAAGGTGCCTCCGCCCCATTTGCGGAAGTCGGGCGTCGGGTGGAACTTTCCTGCCACGAAGTTCGCCATGCTGGTGCTATCGACTTCGAGGGGATCGAAGGCGAAGAGTCCTCCATTGAACTTGGTGGGGTATTCGCCTCCGTAATTGCAGCCGAGCATATAGCGGAAGAGCGTCACGTTGCGCAGGGCATCAGCCAGCTGTGCATCACTACCGTCGGTCTCGAAGAGGCAGCGGTTCATGTACTGCTTCCACCATGTCTGGCTGGCCTTTCGGTCGTTCTTCAGATTGACGGCGCGTTGTGTTGCTGCTGTCGTTTGTCTCCAGTCGTCGAGCGACGACTGCTGCGTGCAGAGGGTGATCTGGAAATGATGGTGTCGGGCCATGCCCTTGGCCGAACGGTAGTCCCATTGGTGAAATGCTCTGCCGTATTGGTCGTGAAGAGCTGTTGAGTTTGCGGGTTGGTGGGCTGTTGAGTTCAATGTGCCGCCAGTCAATATTCCTCCGAAGATGCGGTCGCAAAGGGGATTGTAGAGGCTGTCCTTCCATGCGCCGAGCTGTTGGTCGTGCACAGTGTATTCGAACACGGTTGTGCCACGGTTCTGGTGGAAGAAGGTGAGCTGCGAAGATGCAGCTTCGATGCTGTCGCGACGCGTAAAGATACGTTTGGGGTCAGCTTGCTTGGGGGCGAGCCATTTCCAGCTGGATTGTTGTCCCTCGGCCTGCGAGAACGCTTCGTCGTGGGTGCGCCAGCTCTGATAGCTCAGGATGGGGAGCATCTTCTGCTTAGCATCCACTTCGACATGCACGACGGGTTTGAATACATCGCACCAGAGGGTGACCGTCACATCGCCTTGCGAGATTGTCATGGCTCCCGTTTCGAGATGCAGCGTTTGTGTGAAATCATCTGCGTTCCAGTCGGGGAAGACATCCAAAGCAAAGCGCCCTAACTTCAGCATCGTGTTGTTCTCGTCGAAAGTGCCGGATTGGGAAAGGTAGAAACGGATGGTTCCCTCGGCATCGCACCACACGTTAAGTCCCACACCGCCACCGCCTACGGGCATCGACCCGGCCGAGTTGGTCGAGGGTGTTGTCCAAGTGTAGGTCGTTGTCCTGCCTAACGCTGTCGTGGCAAGCAGGAACATACAGAGAAATAGAGTTCTTTTTAACATGAATTATCGTTAATTGCCATTAATTCTGTCATCGCGAAAGATTACGAAAAGACAATTAATGGTTATTCATGGCAATTCGTGTTGAGGAATAACTATTGCCATGAGAATAGGAGGTGAAGCTGATAGGGGAGGGAGCGGTCGAGGGCGAACTCCTGGAGGACACCGGGACCGCACGAGCCGTTGCCGATGCCGAGGATGGCGCAGTCGAGATTCAGGATGATGTGGTCGGAGGTCTCCAACTGATAGTCATTGCGTTTGGCGGCAAGTTCTTCGGGCGTGTAGCGAAGCGCTTGGAACGTGAAACCTGGCGTGCCGTCGTCGCTCCATGGCGTGCGGAAGATCTGACGTTGCGAATTATCGACCGGTAGGGCTGTGATGCGCAATCCGTGCCCCTTGGCATCGAGGAGCGAGAGCAGCGTGGTGCCCATGTGGTTGCCACCATCCTGCGGCCTTGGATAATGGGTGTATTGTTCTTCGACGGTACTCTTCCAAAGTCCGAAGCGGGTTTCGACGAGTCGATCGGGATAGGTCTCATCTGGGCCTAAGCCGAACCAGACAAGGTTTTCGAGCTGCGAAGGCAAGGCGAGTTGTATGCCGAGACGTGCAAGGTCGGGCAGTTCACCTTCGGGGCGATAGGTTTGGGTGAGTTCGATGCTTCCATCGGCATTCGTTCGCCAATCGGAGGTGACAAGGATGCTGCCCTTGGCATATTGGTAGCGTTCGACATTTTCCGAGACCTGTGTGCGGGCGGGTGTAGCAAGAGCGTGCTTGGTCCATTCCTTGGCAATCCAGCTGCCGAACATCTTGTCGTTGTCGAGCGGCGCACGCCACACCTGCAATCTGGCATTGTCGCGAAGGAGACGCAGGAGTGAATCGGTGCTGAGCCTGCGTGAGGGCTTGAACTTTTGGCCGATAGGCATCGAACGGTCATAGCCTGCAATCTGCGTGCTGTAAATCTCGTAGCCGGCATCGGCCCATGGTGTGGCGTTACGAAGGCGTACGCTGAGGTTCAGACGGAGGTCGTTGGAAACGGTTCGTTTGAGGTCGGTGGTCGTAAAGAATGGGACAGGGAGTGCAACGGTGTCACCGGGCTCGACATCCGGGAGAAGATGAATCTCGCGGGGAGTGCCGAAAGGCTTGCCATCCTTGACATATTGATAGGTGATGTAGTAGTTATCGAGTGTGGTGTGGTGATTGAGGTTGACGAGGGACAGCGTGGGGAAGGAGGGCTTCATTATTTTCCTGGGTATGTCTTCTTCAGGGGTGCTTGTAATGATCCGCACGGGAGCATAGACTTGTTTGACAGTGCGGTATTTGGCCGTGACGCTTCGATCACTGCGAATGACACCATTCATACAGAACGCGTTGAGGTTGGGTGTATCGCCAAAGTCGCCGCCATAGAGGATGGCATCCTGCGGTATATCCTTTTGGTTGCGGGTGGGATAGAGCCCTTGGTCCACCCAATCCCAGATGAAGCCGCCGAGCATACGCGGATGACTGTAGATTTCTTCCCAATAGCGGTCGAGATTGCCGATGGCATTGCCCATGGCGTGGGCATATTCGGAGGTGAGAACGGGACGATCATCGACCATGCCGTCGAGCAGTCCGCCTTGGAATGTGTCGGTGCGCTGAGCGAGGCTGAGGAGACGTGTCCATCGGGCATTCTCGGCGCGTTCCTCGTCGGCATTCACGTCCATGCCAGGGTTGAGGTAAGCATCCTGGGTGCGTGGATAAAAGCGCGAGATCATATCGACGGTAGCAGGGTCGGGAACATATTTTTCGGTCGTGGACTGAGTGGCAGGCAGGAGGTATCCCTGTGCTCCTTCGCTGTGTACGGGGCGCGTCGGGTCGAAGTCGTGGAGCCATGCCGAGATGGCAGCGAAATTGGGGCCATAGCCGCTCTCGTTGCCCATGCTCCAGATGATGACGGAGGGATGGTTCTTGTCGCGCTCGGCCATGCGGAGGGCACGGTCGAGGAAGGCTGCATGCCAATCGGGAGTGGATGCCAAGGTACCGCGCAGGCCATGCGTCTCGATGCCGGCTTCGTCCATGATATAGAGCCCGAGGCTGTCGCACAACTCATACCAGCGCGGGCAGTCGGGATAGTGGCTGGTGCGCACGGCATTGACACCTGCGCGCTTCATGAGGATAATATCCTCAAGCATTCGCTCTTCGGTCATCACGCGTCCCAGCTTCGGGTCGTGCTCATGACGATTTACGCCACGCAGACGAATGGGTCTTCCATTGACGAGAAACTGTCCATGTCGTATTTCGAGGCTACGGAATCCAACCTTTTGCTGTAATTGCTGACGAATGTTTCCCGTACTGTCCTGCAGAGCCAGGGTGAGGGTATAGAGATAGGGTGTCTCGGCAGTCCATTCGTTAACATCTTCCACGATAGCTTCCATACGTCCAAACTTCCGTGGCCCGCGTTGCGGGAACCATTCGTTCATCAGCCCAGCCTTGTGCTGCAGGTCGAGGACTTCGGAAGCGTCGCATTGCAAGGTCGTGATTGCGGAGCCTTCGCCATCATGAAGCGTAGCCTTCAATATGCAACCCTTGACACGAGCCAACCCTTCTTCAATGCCTTTAGGGGTGCCGTCCATACCTTCCCAAACGAGTTCGGGATCGACCTGCAGACGATAGGAGGCTTTGTTGGACCATGGGGATGCCTTGCGTTCGATGGTGCGAATCGTCACATCGGCGATACGCAATGCCGGCGTGTGGATGAGGCTGATGGAACGATGCACTCCTGCAAGGCGCCAGAAGTCCTGGTCTTCGAGATATGCGCCATCGGAGTATTTATAGACTTCGAGGGCAATGGTGTGGAGCGGTGAAGGGGTTAATGGTGAAGAGGTTAATGGTTGGGTGATGTCGAACTCGGCAGGCTCCATGGCACCTTGGCTATATCCCACTTTCTCGCCATTGACCCAGACATAGAAGGCTGAAGCAATACCCTCCATTCGTACCATGGTGCGCCCTCCATCGTTGATCCAGGATGCGGGGATGGTGAATTCACGGATATATTGTCCCGTAGGATTGCGCTCCTCGTAAGTCGTCCAAGTTTTGTCGGGTTCGGTGGTGACGTAGGGCGGATCGATTCGGAAAGGATAGCCAGCAGATACGTAGATGGGCGTACCGTAGCCGTTCACCTCCCATGTGGCAGGTACAACAAGGGGATTCCAGTCGCCTTCGCGGCACTGGAATCCCGGTTGTTCAAATCCTTCGATGCGTCCCTCAGGTGTGGGACTCCAATGAAACTGCCATATTCCGTCGAGCGAGAGATAGGAATCGCCAGGTACATTTGTGTAGGGCGTAAAGGAAGCACGTGCTGGAAGTCGATTGATTTGCAGTACGGCGACATCTTCCCAATCGTGGTGCACTCGCTGAGCCTCACTTGTTATGAATGCGAAGATGAGGCCTAAGGAAAGTATGGATCGTCTCATGGAAGTTTGCGTAATAATAAAGAGTTTGTCTAAAAAGAATTGTTTTTAGGCGAACAGATCCTTCCATTCGTAGCTGCCTGGCTTGATGGTCAGATGCGTGGATGTGGCGTCGAGGCATTGCATCCTGACAATGCCTGGGCCGATGACATTGGTGATGTGGAAACGTGACCACGCGAGGGCCTTGATGGCAGAATGGGCAGTGGCACCGCCCTCGATGATGAGTTCGGATAGATTTGCGGATTTGGCGATGCGCTGAGTCATATCGCCCGTCACCTGGCGTAAGGCCAAGGCTCCTTCGCGCGTGCCGGATGAGGGGTAAGGCAGGGTGAGAATGAACGAGGCGGTCTTGCCTGCCACGACCTGAGTCTGCTTGAGGCGTCCCATCCATTTGTCGGCAGCATCCTTCGGGGTGATTTTGAGCTTTGTTACATTGTCGAACACATCACGCGGCATGGGAATGTTGGCCATGTTGTGGCGGCGCACATAGGGTTGTGTGCTGAGGTCAATGCTCTGTGTGCTACCGCAGACGATAAGGGCGGTGCCTTTCTCGCTGAGACCATGAAAAGACTTGGCACGCGATGGTTTGCGCCCCAGTTCCTCAAGGAATGCGCAGAAGAGGTCGGCGGCACCCGCCAGGAGGGTGGGGATGCGATTGTTGAGCGCCATCTTCACGGTACGGTGAACATCCTGCGTATCTTCGGCATCGCAGATGCGGAGGCGGCTACCGGGCATAACATCGATAGCTGCAGCTACATTGGCAGTCGTAGCCGGAAATTCGGGGTCACGGCTGAAATCGGTCTGGTCAATCGGAACCCCATTGACGAAATACCGTCCGCCACGGATAGTGCGGCCCATGCTTGGGTTGGCTGGCATGTACATTACCTGTTCGTAACGAGACTCCTCGATGAGTGCCCGCAACTCGAGGTGAACATGTCCGCGAAGGGCAGAATCGGTCTTCTTGAAAAGGTGCAGCACATCGTCCTGTTTTGCCATCGACTGGGCACGCTTCAGTGGTGTCATGGCGGCATAACGAGCCTCAGTCAATTTGGGCAATCCCACCTTGATGGCTTGGCAAATGCGATGAGTTTCACTCACGGCCTCCTGCTCGGTCATAGATCGGGTGTCGGTAGCAATGACAATCAAGTCGCTGATAGGCAGGTCGTCAGCAACGTCGATAAGTAATGAGGTAGATAAACCGTAGGTGTGACCAATGCCTGCAATCTCAGCAGCACCTGTCAGGTCATCAGCAATTACAATTATCATAATATTGGAAATTTGGTTTCAGTCGGACAATTCTTTTTATTCGGTTACGTTTTGGTGTTCCAGGCGATAGATAGCCATGCGGGTTGCGTAGTCGATGCTGCTCAGCAGGGCTTCTTCTGCAGCGATACCCTTACCAGCCACATCGAAGGCTGTGCCATGATCGACGGAAACACGGATGATAGGAAGTCCCAATGTGATGTTGACACCTTTTTGTGGCAGCATCTTGCCAGTCACGGGGTCCCAGTTGAAGCCCAAAACCTTGAGCGGGATATGTCCTTGGTCGTGATACTGTGCTACAACGCCATCGTATTTGCCGCACTTGGCCTTGGCGAAGATGGAGTCGGGCGGGATAGGTCCTTCGACGTTGAAGCCGCGCTTATGCAGTTCCTCGACGGCAGGGATAATCTCCTGGGCTTCCTCCCAGCCGAAGAGTCCGTTCTCGGAGCAATGCGGATTGAGGCCGGCGATGCCGATGTGGGGATTCTCGATGCCGAACTGACGGCAGGCGTCGTGGATGAGCTCGGTGACTTCGATGATGCGTGCCTTTTTGCAGAGGTCGCATGCCTTGCGGAGGGAGACATGGGTTGAGACATGGATGACGCGTAAGGGACCGTCGACTAACAACATGGCATATTTACTGGTGCCAGTGAAGGTGGCATAGATCTCGGTGTGACCATCGTAGTTGTGACCTGCCTTGTGAAGGGCTTCCTTGTTAAGGGGTGCTGTACAAGTGCCATCTACCTCGTTCGCCATCGCCAGGTCGATGGCTTTCTTGACATACTGGAAGGCCGCATTGCCGCACTGCACCTGCACCTTGCCCCATTCGAAGGTGTTCAGGTCGATGAGGGCGAGGTCATAGACATCGACAACGCCTGGGATGAACCGAGCTTCATTCACTTCGTGGATGGCGTTGACCTTCATTTCGAGACTCAGCAGGTCGATGGCCATCTGCATGATGCTCGCATCGCCCACGATGAGGGGACGGCAGGTCTGGTAGATGTCGTGGTGTGACAAGGATCGTGCGCAGATCTCGGGTCCGATGCCTGCGGGGTCACCCATGGTGATGGCTAATATCGGTTTCATATCGGGTGTTTTTCTCTCTAGATTTTCTAGATATTCTAGAGCCTCTAGATATTCTATTTAAAATAGTGAGTTATAGATGTCGGCTGCATCCTGAAGGGACACCGGGCGCGGGTTGTTACGGAGCAGGCGTTGCTGCTTCATGGCAGCTTCGGCCATCTCGGGAACGGCACTCTGCGGGATGCCAATCTCGGCGAGGGTTTGCGGGATTCCGCAGTCGCGCGAGAGCTGTGCGACATATTCTACACCGCGCATAGCCGTCTCTTCGTCGGAGAGTCCAGGTTCGCAACCCAGGGCGAGGGCCACCTCGGCGTACTTCTGGAGGTTGGCTTGCATGTTGAACTTCATCACCGTGGGAAGGAGCACGGCATTGGAGAGACCGTGGCTCTTGTGGAACATTCCTCCCACAGGATAGGCGAGGGCATGCACGGCAGCTGTGTTGACGGGACCGAGTCCGAGACCCCCGTACATTGAACCCAGGAGCATAGCTTCGCGCGCCTCGATGTCGTGACCGTCGGTGACGGCACGCTTCAGGTGACGCGAAATGAGCTGTATGCCGTAGTGGGCATACATATCGACGGAAGGATGAGCATATTTGTTGGTATAAACTTCGATGCAATGTGTCAGGGCATCCATACCCGTGGCTGCTGTGACACGTGCCGGCATGCTGATGGTCAGGGCGGGGTCGAGGTAAGCAACATCAGCCAACAGGTGGTCGGAGATGATGCCCTTCTTGCCATTGTCGCTCTCGTCGAGCAGGATGGCATTGGGCGACACCTCGCTGCCTGTGCCGGCTGTGGTGGGTGCGCAGGCGAACCATACGCCACGGTGTTTTACGAACCCGATGCCGAAACACTCCTCGATGGTCTGTTCGGAGTGGAGGAACGTGGCCACAAGTTTGGCGACATCCATCACCGAACCACCACCAACCCCAAATACCGATTCAGCTTCGAAGTCCTGCGCTTCGGCAAGGATACGCTTGAAGTCGGCTACTGTGGGTTCGCGCAGGATTTGGGTCTCGACAAGCACCTTGACACCATTGGCGTTGAGCCGTTCAATGATTGGTTGCAACATGGGCACGATGGGGTCAGCTGTAAGGAGCAAGAGATGGTTGAGTCCCATCTTGATATAGTCGTCGCAGAAGTGGTCCATGCAGCCTGTGCCGAACTCGATGCGCTTGGGTTGTTTTAGGATTATGGGTTCCATTAAAAGGGGGTATGAAAGGTTATGGAGGGTTAAGAGGGGTTAAGAAGGGTTAAGAGGGGTTAAGAGGGGTTAAGAGGGGTTAAGAAGGGTTAAGAAGGGTTAAGAAGGGTTTGACTTTCGTTCTTTAATGAAGCCGTAGATGGTGAGGCTGTCGTTGGCTTTGTCGCTCGGGAAGAGGAATGAAGCCAGATAACCCACCACAAGGACGATGAGGTGGCTATAGACACCCAGCATGTATTTCGAGTGGGTGAAGTTCCATGTGCCCAAGTCTATCAATGCAGACTTAGAACCATCGGGCATCTTCATGGGCGATGTCAGGGTAGCATAGGCAGTGAAGAGGATGCAGGCGATGAGACCCACATAGAGACCTTTCTTGTTCGCACGCCTGCTGAATAGACCCAGTAGGAAAATACCTACAATGCCCGCCGAGAAAATGGCGTAGAACGCGAAGATTGTCTCGAGCACCGAGCCACCGTGGGTTTGTATGTAAGCAATGGCAATGGCGATCACTCCAAGACTGGCGATGACCACTGCCCAGCGGCCTGCGTTGAGTTTCTGTCGGTCGGTCATGCTGGGATGCAGTTTTACGATGTAGTCTTGTACGGCGATGGCAGAGATGCAGTTGAGGTCGGAGTCAAGCGACGAAATGGCTGCTGCTGCAATGGCTGCAATGATGAGTCCGCGTATGCCGAGGGGCAGTTGTGTCGAGATGAAGTGGGGGAATACAGCATCCGCTTTCAGCAGTTGGGAACCTGTTTCGGGGTCGATGACAGCGGGATCGGGCGACAACTGGTAATATGCCCAGAGCAACGAACCCACAAGCATAAACATGGTCCAGACGGGCACGGAGAGAGACACTCCAATGAATGCTGCCTTCTTGGCCTCGTGGTCGTTCTTGGCGGTCAGGTAACGTTGAACGATGGTTTGGTCGGTACCGTACTTCTGAAGAGCATAGAAGATGCCATTGAACACCATCACCCAGAATGTTGTTTCGACAAAATTCCATTCATAGGGTCCCACGTCAATCTTGCCGGCATCCCACGCTGTGCCTACAATTTCGCTCGGGCCGTAGGGCGTGCCGACACCGAAGAGAAGGAAAGTGATGCAAAGCAGACCACCGCCAATAAGCAGGAACCCCTGTACCACATCCATCCAGATGATGGCCTCCATGCCACCCAAGAGGGTTAAGATGATGATGGCCACGGCCAGGACGGCCACGATGAGGTAGATGTTGACATCCATGAAGGCTGCCAGCGCCATCGAAACGAGATAGAAAACCGAGCCCATCTTGGTGAAGTGAGTCAGCACAAAAGCGATGGAGCTATAGTAACGAGCCCCAGCACCGAAACGTCGCTCAAAGTATTCGTAGGTCGATAGTTTGATGATTGAACGGTAGAGGGGTACGATGATGCCGATAAGCGCAAGGAGGACAATGGGAACCATGAGACCCTGTACCAGCAGTACCCAGTTGCTGCTATAGGCAGCACCTGGATAAGCCAGGAAGGTGACACTTGATATCAGTGTGGCAAAGATCGAGATACCTACCGCCCAAGCAGGAACGCGTCCGCTACCTTTGAAGTAGGTCGAACTATCCTTCTGCCTATGGGCGAAGTAGAAGCCCATGACAATGGCAAGGAGGATACTTGCAATGACGATAAAGTAATCAAACCAGTGGAGTCCCATTTAGTAAGATGGTTAAGAAGGGTTCTGAGGGGTTAAGAAGGGTTCTGAGGGGTTAAGAAGGGTTCTGAGGGGTTAAGAAGGGTTGCTTTCGTAGGTATGCGAGCGATGCTTGGAGTTTAAGGTTCAAAGGGCTCTTAATAATGTACCACGCTACGCGCCTTGAGGGCAATGTCCTTCTCTTCATCTTCACTCAGTCGGGTCAGTGGCGGGAACACGTCGGGAGTGCAAAGTCCATCGGTCTGCATCATCACCTTGAGGGCAGTGAGCGATTGGCCCAAGGTGCGTCCGGCCTGATAGATTTTCGCTATATCGTTGGTGCTAACCTGTAGTTGCTGTGCTGTTCCTAGATCGCCTGAGATAGCCGACTCATAGAGCTTTCGGAACATACCTGGAGTGAAATTGCCAGTGGAAGGTACAATGCCATCTCCGCCCAAAGAGAGGGAATAGAACGATTGTGCGGCCCAACCGCAGAAATAACTGAAATCCTCGCGATGCTGGGCGAATTCGATACATAGCTGCATGCGTTCAAGGTCGCGCTCCGAGTCTTTCAGTCCTACGATGTTGGGATGTTCGGCAAGACGTTTGATAACATCCACCGGGATACTCATGTGGGTGGTGGCGAAGATGTTGTAGAGCATCACGGGCACCTTCGAATAGTCGGCTAATTGGCGATAGTAGGCTTCCATTTGCCCGGGAGTCAGAGCATAATAGGTGGGAAGCGTTGCTACGATGACATCTGCACCGAGAGCAGTGAATGCATCCACTTGGGCGTGCTGTTCGGCGATGCAATTGCCTGTTAGTCCGGCATAGACCGTCACTTGTCCCGATGCTGCCTTGACAGCCGTCTCGACCAGCAGTCGCGCGTCGGCCTGGCTCACCGAATTACCTTCACCGGTGGTGCCCATCAACAAAGGGCTGACATTGTTCTTGACGAAGCTGTCGATGATGCGCTCGACAGCTGAGGTGTCAAGTTTGCCATCGGAGGTTACGGGGGTGACCATAGGGACAACCACGCCACAGTATTTCTTTGTACTCATTCTTTTTTTTTCTTATAGATTATACAAATGTCAATTGTGGATTGAGAATCATGAATTGCAATATCTGAAACCTTGAGTCAACAATTTTTGGCAACTTGACTCAACAAATTCGGAGCATTTTGCGGGGCAAAGATATAGTTTTTATCTGAAAATACCAAATTTTTATGCATTTTTTTCATAAAAAAATTTTTTCGCTATATTTGCGGTATGAAAGATACACATAAAAACGGACTTGTGCTCGAAGGAGGAGGCTTGCGTGGCATGTTCACCTGTGGTGTGCTTGATGTCATGATGGACAATAGCATCACTTTTGATGGTGCTATCGGGGTGTCGGCAGGTGCAGCATTTGGTGTCAATATCAAATCGGGTCAGCGGGGACGAGCCATCCGCTACAACTTGCAGATGGCGGGCGATAAGCGCTATATGAGTCTGCGCTCTTTGATCTTTACAGGTAATTTGTTCAATGCTGAGTTCTGTTATCATACTGTGCCTTGTGAGATAGACATCTTCGATAAGGAGGCCTTCGCTCGCAACCCGATGGAATTCATCGCTGTTTGCACCGATGTGCAGACTGGAGAGCCTGTCTATCACGTCATGGATCATATCGATTATGATGAGCTGGAATGGATACGCGCCTCTGCTTCCCTTCCCCTTGTGGCACAACCGGTGCACGTTGGCGGCTATGTACTACTTGATGGAGGACTGGCCGATTCCATCCCTCTTAAGTTCATGCAGGACCATGGTTATGAGCGCAACATCACGGTGTTGACGCAACCCTTGGGCTATCGAAAGACATTGTCGAAGCATTTGGGCCTGATGAGGTTCGTCACCCGCAAGTATCCTAAAGTATATGAATGTCTGCGTCAACGTCCAGATATGTACAATGGACAACTCGACTATGTGATGAATGAAGCAGCACAGGGCAGGACGTTAATCATTGCTCCACCCGAGAAACTCGATGTGGGGCGCGTGGAGATGAAGCGGGAGAAGCTACAGAAAGTGTATGATGAAGGACGACGCGTCTGCGAGGCGATGTTGCCGGAGATAAGAGAGTTTTTGGGGGTTAATGGTTAATGGTTAAAGGTTAAAGGTTAATGGTTATGGGTTAATTAAAATCTTACACCGTAGTAGATGCGCCCTTTCCAGTAAGTGTTTTGAATGGAGAATTCGTCGCTGTTTCCGACACGGTATGTTTGCAGGACTCCCATGAGGCCGATGTAATAGTGTCCGCGTGAGTAGATGGCACCTACGCGGCTCAGGAAATAGAGCTGTGCATTCTGGATGGGAAGGCGATTACTGATAGTTTCTCTAGTAGTGGGATCTTTTTCAACCCGCAGGGTGTAGTTCTTCCAAATCATGAATGTGGGCTGCGCAGAGAAATGCAGGAGCCAGTGGTGTCGGGTTACGTAGTTGTAGGCATAACCTCCTCCTATTGCCGCATGTCTCATGGTGATGCTCGGGTCATCGGGCATGTTGTATTTTGTTTCACTGATTTTGCCGGAGAGCAGTCCATTGTATAGCGTCGCGGCTGCTATCACGCTACCTGCCGAACGCTTTTGGATCATCGTATTGTTGAAGGCAGCAGGATAGGAGAATTTGCGACCGTTGAAGACGTAGTAGGCGTTGACCGACACGCCATAGAGTCGTGTGCTCTCAATCTTGGCCCTTGAAGGTACTTGTCCGATTTTGATGTCGGTGTTGAAGTCACTGATATTGGTAAAGGTCACATCGGCACCCCACCAGTTATTGTAGAAGTTAATATTATATTCCTGATCAGATGTTTTGTGAAAAAGGCGACGTGGGGCAAACGAGATGGTGAGACCGATACCTTTGTAGGAAGCCGATATGCCGATTGTAGAACGCAGGGTGGAGTTCATCTTGATGGTCATCATCTCGTTGTCCTCCATCATGTTGTGTATGTTGAGGTTGCTGCCGAAACCATCGTAACGAACCTTAGTAATCCAATTCTGGCGAGGAAGTCTTACGAAGGCAGTGTCGGTATTTATCTTCGTTTGACGTACGGTGAGCAGACTGTCCAGACGATGCCAAAACTGTGCCTCTGCTGGGGCAGGGTCACAACATATCGTCATGAGAATGAGGAGAAATTTCCCTAGTCCTTTCATCGTTGTCTTTGTTCAGTCGTTGTCTTGATAGGAGGGGCTTAGCCTAGTTCAGCAGTTCACACACCTTTTCGTAATCGATTCCTGTGAAGTCATTGATGACGTGGTGACTCAGCTGAGCTACCACATCTGGGTCGTTTGTGGTGGTAAGCCCAATGGTGTATATGCTCGAAGCCATGCCAGCTTGAAGGCCGTTGATGGCATCTTCGAAGACCACGCATTCGCTGATGTCGAGGTCGAAGACCTTGGCCCCCAGCAGGTAGCAGTCGGGAGCAGGCTTGGAGGCTGAGAAGTCCTCGCTGGTCAAGATGCGGTCGAAGAGGTCGTTGAAGTATGGCCTCTGGGCAGCCACGGCCTTCATCTTCTGCTGGTTCGAACTGGTGATGACGGCACACTTCACGCCATGCCGACGGCAGTCCATGATGAACTCCTCGGCACCGGGCACCCAGTCGTAGTGCATCTGCATCTCCCACAGGTTCAATCCTTCGGTGATTATGGCTTGTACTTCAGAGTCGGGAAAGTAGGTGTCGAAAATCTGCATCAGGGTCATTCCCTTTATCTTGTACTCCAGCCGGTCGATATCGGGACGGAACCTGCGACACGTCTTGCCCCAGAAGACGGAGTATTGCCCTTCGGTGTCGAAGAGTGTGCCATCGAGGTCGAAAAGTGCTGCCTTGAATGTCTTCATCAGAAAAATAGTTTGTTTTGAGGGTGCAAAGGTACGAAATATAATGGCAAAATGGTTGGATAGAGCGCAATTATTGAAAAAAACGTGCCAATCTTAATCGATTTGGCACGCTTTATCAACTCGGGCGGTCAGTTCACTCCGTTTTCATCACATCCTCAATCTGGTCGATGATCTCCTGGTACTGGCGCTGAGTCTTATAGTAGATCATCATGCCGCAGACGAAGCCGATGGCACCACCGAAGCCACCTCCTAGCAACAACGGCATCATGTCGTCGGGACCGTTGACACGATATACCTCATAGACGAACCAGGCAAGCCAGAGCAGCACAGCGGGGATGCCGAAGAGGAGCCATTGTGTGTCGAATTTCTTGGCACGAGCCACATCCTTCCTGGCTTCGAGCAGATTGTTGCCCATCAGGCTGGCGCTGTTCAGATTCCGGTTGTTCCAGATTTGGGCTCCCGCACAAATCAGCATAAAGATGCTGGTGCCGATCCAGAAAGCCATCGAGAATCCCACCAGCTTATAGAAAACCCAATAGCTGTAGGGTACCATCAAGATGGCAATCGCAGTAAGGATATAGTTGCGGCGATTGATGCTCCTCATCTTCTTGCGCATCGATTGGCGGATAAGCTTGTCGTTCACTATTTCTTGTTCTTCCAGTTTCTTTTTGAGGATGTTCATCTGCTGACGCATCTCGTTCAATTCAAATTCGCTCATAATGGGTGTAGTTTTAATTGTTTGACATTTGCTTAAGTTGTTCTTTGATTCTGTACAGTCGGACGCTGACATTCTTGGCTGAGATACCGACAATCTGCGCAATCTCCTCGTAGCTGAGGTCTTCGAGCCAGAGAAGTACGATGGCGCGGTCGAAGGGCTTAAGCAGGGAGATGCGCTTGTGGAGCATATCCACCTGCTGGGTGTCTTCGTCCATGTCCTCAAACAGGTCGATGTCCATGGTTAGACGGACGGTCTCATTGCGTCGTTTCTTCCTGTCAATCGAGATGCAGGTGTTGAGGGCGACGCGATAGATCCACGTCTTGATGTCGCTGCGATGTTCGAAGCCTTCGAATCCGTTCCAAAGGTTCACGAGCACCTCCTGAAATAGGTCGTCAACTTCGTCGGCATCCTGTGAGAACATGTAGCACACAGTATAGATCGTACTCTTGTGCTTGGCTACGGCTTGCGTAAATGCGGTTTCTAATGTTGTCATTGTCGTTCTGTAGAATTTATTTTCACCCATTAGACGCAATGTTTGTCGAAAAACTACACGGGAATCAGATTTTTTTCATTTTTTTTATTTTTTTCTTCGGAGAGGCTCATTTCAACAATTGTTTTTCCCTCCATGCACGTGAACGCACCGCGAAATTACGCTCGAGGCATTCTTTGTAAAGCCAGGGTTCGCAGCCGTGTATGTCGCCCACGTTGATGAAGTCCTTGTAGGGGCGGTATTCCGTGCCTGGGTAACCTTCGACCACGAGGACGTGGTATTGTGACGATAGTGTCACTGTGATGGAGTCGTGGAGTAGGGCCGGAGTGTCGTCGGTGCGCCAGTTGACGGGATTGATTCCGAAACAGGTGGCTGCGATGACAGGTTTCACATACTTCACGTCCTTTACTGTGTTGTAGCAGATGGTCACACCCGTGTCGGCCTCACCTTTAGCGGGACGGATGTGGTGGCACGATAAGGTGTCGTCGGGGGTGACCTTGTATCCCAGGACATAGGCTGCTGCGAGTTGTGCATAGGTCTCGTCGTCGATGTGTTTCAGCAGTTCCACTACGGCCAGACCGCCCTGGCTGAATCCCACAAGGATGAGCGGACGGCTTTTGTCCCTATGCTGCTCGAAGAGGTCGAAGGCCTCGCAAACGTCGTGCATAGCCAGGCGTGTACGTCGAGTGATGGTATCCTCGTTCAATGTAACGAAACCGTCGATGGTCGAGTGACGATAGAAGGGTGCAAAGAAGCGGTTGCCACGCGACATGTAGTCGGCCACTCCTCCGATCTCGGTGGTCATGTGTTTTCGGTGCTTCGGGTTCCACACATCGGCATAATGGCTGATGCGTCCGTCGTCGGTCTTCCAGTCCTTTTCCCATGTCGATACGATATAGAACACATCGGCGCCCGTCCCATCGGGATCACCATCGGCAGTAAACCACATCAGCGAGTCGGTGTAATCGGGAGCCTGTGGGATGATTTCGGTTTCGGCCACGATGGGGCTTGTCGTGATCGGATGACGATGGCTCCGGCACGAAGTGAATGCAGCGGCAGCGTACAGTGTCACAATGGCAGTCGTTTTCCAAAGCTTTGTCTGTTTCATCATATTCCTATTATTTAAATACCATTATTCTGAAATACAATTTGTATATAGTTCGCTTCTATAAAACAACAAATACTTTCATTGATATTTAGGTTTGATCAAATTTGGACGAGCTTTATTTTATGCACGAAGTGCAATTTTATGTCGCCATTGAGGCGACAATTTTCCGGATTGTGAGACGGGCTATTGAAGCCCACGTCTCAAATCCATTTTCACCTCCTTTTTTCTTGTTATAACTCGTTTTTGTTTTCGACTAATCGAAATGAACGCTGCAAAGTTCGGTATAAAAAATGTAATTTGCAAGAAAAAAAGAAAAATAAAGGCCACATCTCCCGATGTAGCCTTCATTGTGTAAGGAATAATAACTACTAATATATCAATTTACATGAGAATCGATCTTAGTAACCTGGGTTCTGCCATGCCTTCTTCTCGGCATCGGAGAGGTTGGAGCCATCTTCGTTCTGGAGGGCGTCGATGAACTTCTGCGGGATAGGACGATACATGTGACGGTCCTGAACGTTGGGAGCAGCCTCGGGATTGAAAGCTTTGGCACGCTTGACGAGCAGGCATGTGCGCGACAGTTCGTCCCAGCGGTTCCACTCGCCCAGCAATTCACGTGTGCGCTCGTTGAAGATGAAGTTCAACATGCGGTCGTAGTCGCTGCTTGCACCGATGGTGGCCAGCACAGCCTCGTCCTCGGCGGGGAGTTGTGTGTAACTCTTGATTTGAAGATCGGAAGCTGCGGTGGTCTCTTCGATACCTGTAGAAAGATAATAGGTATTGGTGTGGGTCATCGAAGCATAGTAAGCCTCGGTGTTGGAGAGTACCTTGCCCGACTTATCCTTGTTCTTCTTGACAGAAATGGCAGCAGCGGTAGAGTTGTCGTTGATGCCGCCGTCAGCCTTCAGGAAGGCCATAGAACCATCGGTGTAGTAGCCACGATTCTCGTCCTTCTTCCACTGTCCACGAGCACGGAGCACGTTGACGGTATTGATTGCCTCCTGGTACTGACCTAGGCGAACCTGTGCCTCGGCCTTAACCAGATATGTTTCGCCCGTACGGGCCATGATAACGTCGCGATGAGCATCACCCTTCTCTCCAGTACGAGAGCCGTCGGCAGTCTTGTTGATGCCGCAGAAGACGTTCGAAGTGGCAGTGTTGCCGCTCACACCGTAGTTGAAGAGCACATACTGGCCATTCATGAAGGTGGGGAAGGCATTGGGCACCCATTTGCCGGTGCGGGGGTTGACGAAACTGTGAGCTACGCCGCCACGTCCGAATGTGCCATAAGGCTCGCCATCGAAACGATGGTCATCCTTCTTGTTGAGGATGAAGATGATGCCTTCATCGCCCAAATCGGGCACTTGTTCGGCGGTGATTCCGTTTTCGGCAATCACGTCCTCATCCTTCTTCTGAGCGTTGTTAAGGCCATAGACGGTCTTGAAGGTCTTCCACATGCGTGCATCGTTCACGTTGTCGAATATGGAATAGGTATATTCAGTGGGACGGCAACGTTGGAAGTCCATACCACCGATGTACTGGCCACGCTGTACCCAACCGCCTGAGAAGTTGGAGAACTGAGGATCGAAGTAGTTGTAGGTGCGGTTTCCGAAACGTCCCTGCGTGGTATTGTCTTGATTGTGCTCAGCAGCCATAAGGATTTCCGAAAGACCCTCGTTGGGGCAGTCAACACCCGTCCACTTGGCGTAAAGGTCCCAGTAGTCGGCTGCCAATGGGCAGGCAGCAATCACCTCGTCGCAAAGGGCAATCACGCGCTGCAGGTCGGCATTTTTGTCATACTTGTTTCCCCATGAAGCGCAACGCTCGGATTGACGGTAGAGCAGTGCCTTGGCGAGGAAGTGGGCAGCCGTGTAGCGTGTCCAGGTTCCGTTGCCGCGCCACTTGTTGGTTGGCAGCATATTGTATGCGTTCTCGAAATCGCTGATGATCAAATTCAGCGTCTCCTCTTCACTGGCACGCGTGTAGTTCTTCTTCACGGTACCATTGGCGGGCTCGGTCTCGAGGGTTACACCACCATATTGGCAGAACAAGCGATAGTAGTTGTATCCGCGCAGGAAATGTGCTTCGCCCAGTGCCTTGTTGCGGCTGACTTCGTCCTTCACATTGTCAGCCTTGCTGATAATCAGGTTTGCAGTAGAGATACCATAGTACATCTGGTCCCAGAGTGCCGAAACGGCAGGACAGTTCTTGTTGGCAGCGCCTAACGCCGGTGTACAGTCGAGAGGATTCAAGCGGTTATCGTAGGTGTTCCAGGGCTCTGACGTCAGGTCAGCACCGTTGGTGAACTCGTCGCAACCGTAGAGCGTGATACCATAAGCCCACTCGTAACCGAAATGCCAGCGTATGTTGCCATAGAGTCCAGCTGCCATGGCAAGGGCTCCTTCCGATGTTTCAAGCAGTGCATCCGTGTACTTGTGACCTGCTTCTTCCTGAAGAAAATCATCGCCACAAGAGGTCGTTCCCAGAAGGGTGAGCATCGATAGTGCACCGCAAACTATTTTGCTATAAATAGATTTCATATTTGTTATGTCTAAATAGTTAATGCCCAAAAGTTAGAAATTGACCTGAAGGCCGACAGTTACACCACGGTTGAAGTAGGTGCGGCCAGTATCGAGATCCATGAAGTCAACAGAAGAGTAGAGCATACCCAGGTTCTTGCCCTGAACATAAAGCTTCAGATTGCTGAGACCGAGTTTCTCGATGAGTTTACGGTTGAAGTTGTAAGCCAGTGAGAGGTTGCGAATCTTGACGAACGAAGCATCCTTGAATCCTAGCAGACCTGCATAGGGGTCGCCACCTGCTTGGCTATAGACTGGCTTCTGCCAGTCGGCACCCGTGTTGTCGGGACGCCAATAACTGATTTCGCGCTGCTGGTACATGCCAAGTTGGCCTTCACCACCAGTGCTGATGGTATAGCCGAAGCGGCCTTGCAGTTCGAGGGTAAGTTCGAGACCCTTCCAACTGAAACTGTTGGACCAGCCAGCGGTCAGACGTGGATTCTTGTTGCCAATGATCACACGGTCGTCGGCATCGATCTTGTAGTCGCCGTTCTGATCGACAGGCTTTACGCTACCGGCTGTGAACTTCTGACCGTTCTCGTTGAACTTGGCCATCTCGGCGGCATCGCTCTCCTGCCAGAGACCATCAGCCTCGTAACCATAGTGTACGGCTATCGATTCGCCTATGAACCAAGCGTTGTTGATATCGTCCTCCTTGCCATTGGCAAGTTCAACGATTTCATCCTTCTGCCATGCAAAATTCAGATTCGAATTCCATGTGAAGGTCTTTGTCAGGATGGGTATAGTATTCAAAGTAAACTCGATACCTTTATTCTTGGTCTGTCCGACATTGGTCTTCATCGACGGATAACCGGAGAGTGAAGGAATGGTCATGTCAAGAATCAGGTCCTTCGTACGTGAAGTGTACATGTCGATGGTGCCGCCAAGGCGACCCTTGATGAAACTAAAATCAACGCCGACGTTCCACTGAGTGGTCTTCTCCCAGCCGAGGTTCTTGTTCGGCATCTGATTGGCACCAGAAGAGTAGTATGGTTCGTTGGTGACGAGAATCTGGGTATTGCCTGTGCTGAATGGCATCCAGTAGGAACTGATGATACCGAGTGTGCCGTAAGGGCCTACAGCCGCATTACCTGTGACACCCACACCGAAGCGTACTTTCAATTGGTCAATCCAGTTGATGTCCTTCATCCAGTTTTCCTGCTCCATGCGCCAGCCAAGGGCCATCGATGGGAAGAAGTCCCATTTCTTCCCCTCTGCAAGTACGGATGCACCATCCCAACGTGCCGATGCAGTGAGGAGGTAGCGGTCCATGAGCGAGTAGTTTACACGAGCCATGTAGGAAGACAGCTGGCTGCCGGTGAGACCAGAACTTATACCCACCTTATACTGTGTGTCAGTCACGTCAACTGCTCCCAGGTTGTTCCAAAGGAATGAGGACATCGGGATCTTCTCCTCGCTGATGCTGCTGGTCTCGGTCTGGGTCTTGGATGCGCTCTGCAACAAGGTTAAGCCAATGGTGTGCTCACCGAATGAGCGGTTGTAAAGCAGCATATTGTCGAGCGTCCATGCCAACTGTTGGCCATCGCTGCGGCTGACGGTGTTGTTGCCACCTGCGCGGCTGATTGAACTGCTGTCGAGGAAGTTGCCATTGCGATAATAGCGGAATTCAGGACCGAACTGGGTCTTCCACATCAGGCCTTTCAGAGGCTCGAGGATCTTGCCAAGGTCAATTTGCGCATAGAAACTTCCCAGCAGACGGTAGTTCTTGCGTTCGTCTTTCGACTTAGTCCATTCGTCAATGATGGAATAGGTATTGGTAGTGGAGCCACCGGGCTGGGTGATGATGTCACCATTCTCGTCGTATGGTAGAGTATAGCGCAGAATAGCCTTGGCTGCACCATAAAGATCGGTGGGACCGGAACTGGTACCGTAAGCTTTCGAATAGCCGTACTGCTGGGTGCCGAAAGAGGCATTGAACGAACCTCCAGCCTTGAACCACTCGGTGCCTTGAACATCAACGGAAGCCGAGAAGTTGTAGCGCTCGAAAGTCTGGCCCTTCTGGGTGCCATCGTTGCGTAGATAACCGAAAGAAACGAAACCTGCAATGTTCTTGGTGCCACCGCGAGCACTGATGGTGTGCTCTTGGGTGAGACCTGTTTGAGTTACCAGATCTGTCCAATCTGTATCAGTCACCTTCGATCCGTCCCATGAACCGCCTGCCCATCCCTTCATTACATTGGCCAGGGCAACGTCGTCGCCGTTGAAGAAGTTCTTGTCCTGCTCTTGATTGGGTTGATCACCAGGGGTATATTTGTCGGGTGCCGAGTTATAATAAGCCCAACGGCGCCAGGTGATATAGTCGCTTGCGCTCATGGCAGGACTCTTGTCAACAATTTTCTCGAAGGTGAGCGATCCGTTGTAACTCAGTTGCATCTTGCCTTCCTGACCACGCTTCGTGGTTACGAGCACAACGCCGTTTGCGCCACGGCTACCATAGATGGCCGTAGAAGAAGCATCCTTCAAGATGTCAATCGATTCGATGTCACGTGGGTTGAGGCTCTCGATGCCACCCGACTGGAGGGGTACACCATCCACTACGTAAAGAGGACCTTGACCTGCGGAGATGGAACGAGTACCACGAATAAGGATGCTGCCTACAGTACCAGGGCGCTCGCTGGTGGTGATGTCCACACCGGCTGCCTTGCCCTGCAAAGCCTCAAAGGCATTGCTTACGGGCTTCGCGTTCATTTCTTTTTCGCCTACGCGGGTGAGCGCACCTGTCACGTCTGTTTTGCGCTGTACGCCGTAACCTACAACGACCACTTCGTCGATGAGCTGCTTGTCTTCTTCGAGTGTCACGTTGAGCGAATTCCTGCCATCGAGGGCAAGATTCTGCGTGCGATAGCCCACGTACGAGATAACGAGGGTGGCATTCTTAGCCACACTTGGAATAGTGAAATTGCCGTCAAGGTCGGTCACCGTACCCGTCGTGGTGCCTTTTACTACGACACTGGCACCGATGATGGGTTCGCCCGTTGCGTCAACAACCGTACCCGTTACCTTCCCCTGTGCCATGACGGCTGTCGGAAGGACTGCGATCATGACAAGGCAGAGAAGACGCGCCCACAATGAGCCGACGCGCTTCGTGAAGTTGTTTGCATGTTCTTTCATTTGAAATAAGTTTGGATGTGAATGTATTGTAATTTTGTGTTTTTATGGCGCAAAGATAGCGCGTTTTCGCCAACTGCTACCGACAGAAATTCGTCTTTTTTGGTACATTTTTTCATCGGAGTCCAAAAAACGCCTTTCAAGACTTGCATACATTAAATATATTATATAGATTTGCAGTGGAAATAATTGTCAAATGGCAATCGCCGATTGTTAGTTGATTTTTATTAATTGTTAATTGTTTTTTGTTTTGATGTGTAAGAAACTATTCCTGGAAACACTGCTTTGTGGGGCAATGACACTGATGGCTCAGCCTCGCTATGATATGGCTGGCCTTTGTCGTGAGACGCTCGACCGTGGCGTAGTAGCTTTACGCCAAGAACAACAAGTGGTAATCAGTTGGCGCACGCTCACATCCGATGCCGTGGGTGAACCCTTCGACGTGTATCGTAACGGTACGAAACTCAATGCCGTGCCTCTGACGGCGGGCGGCACGTTCTTTGTCGATCAGCAACCTATTGCCGGCGATGTGACTTACGAGGTGAAGGGAGGAGGCAAGAGTGGTTCTTTTTTTCTTCGCTCTGATGCCCCCGTGGGTTATCTGCCTATTCATTTGCAGCGTCCCCCCGAGGGGCAGACTCCCGACGGCCGCACCTATACCTATTCAGCCAACGATGCTTCGGTGGGTGATGTCGATGGCGACGGACAGTACGAAATCTTCCTCAAATGGGATCCCTCTAATGCGCACGACAACGCGCACGACGGCTATACGGGTCCGACGCTCTTCGACTGCTATCGCCTCGACGGTACATTGCTTTGGCGCATCGATATGGGCATCAACATACGAAGCGGTGCCCATTACGTGCCTTTTATCGTCTATGACCTTGATGGAGATGGATGCGCCGAGATGATGGTCAAGACATCCGATGGCACTGTCGATGGTCTCGGTAAAGTGATTGGTGATCCGAAGGCCGACTATCGGCATCGTGGCCCAGAAGGAGACAATGCTACGCAGCCCTTGCCGCAGCGCGAATGGGGCCGTTACAACCGTGAGGGCCGTCCCATGACGGGACGCATCCTCACTGGTGCCGAATACATCACCGTGTTCAACGGTCTGACGGGTGCTGCCATGAACACCAAACCCTACATCCCCGAGCGTGGGAACCTTGAGGATTGGGGCGACAATTATGCTAACCGCAGTGATCGTATGCTTGCTGCCGTAGGCTATCTCGACGGACATAAGGCCAGTGCCATCTTCTGCCGTGGTTATTATACACGAACCGTCCTTACAGCTTGGGACTGGGATGGCAAGGAACTCAAGAATCGTTGGACTTTCGATACCAACAATCCAGAGTGGAGCGAATATGCCGGACAAGGTAACCACAACCTGCGTGTCGCCGATGTGGATGGCGATGGTTGCGATGAGATTACCTACGGCGCGATGGCAGTCGATCATGACGGGCGTGGCCTTTACAACACGGGTATGGGGCATGGCGATGCCCTTCATCTCATGGTCTTCGACCCAACGACCACTGAACTCTTCGTTTGGGACTGTCATGAGAACAAGCGCGATGGTAGCGAACTGCGCAATGCTCGCACGGGTGAGGTAATTTTCCAGATTCCATCGACGAGCGATGTGGGACGTTGTATGGCTGCCGACATTGATCCCACCAATCCGGGTGTCGAAATGTGGAGCAGTGACAGCCATGGCATTCGCAACATCAAGGGTGAAGCCATCACTGCAGCTCTAGATCCCGAAGACCCCCAGCATCAGCAGCATTTGAGGATGGGAGGCCGTCGTCTTTCTGTTAACTTCGGCATTTGGTGGGACGGTGATCTGCTACGCGAGCTGCTCGACCGCGAAACTGTTACCAAATACGATTGGGAACAGCGTACCATTTTGGACCTTACGCATTTCGAAGGCATCAAGTTCAACAACGGCACGAAATCCAATCCCTGTCTTGCTGCCGACATCCTCGGCGACTGGCGCGAAGAGGTCATCGCCCGAACCCCCGATAGTGACGAGCTGCGCATCTATGTCTCTCCACATCCCACTGTACATCGCATTAACTGCCTGATGGAGGATATCCCTTATCGCCTCTCGACTGCTGCGCAGAACGTGGGTTACAACCAACCCTCCGAGCCTGGTTTCTACCTCGGGCCTGACCCGACAGTCAATCCATTCTTGAAATGATTCATAAGTTAGCATCCCTCTTGATGACCAGCCTTCTGGTGGTCGGCACGGCGTGGCCTAAGAGCTACACTGCCAGCCGACATGTCAGTATGGCTGATGGCCTGGCCAACGACGGTGTGCTTGAGATGACCATCGACGGCATGGGTTACGTTTGGGTGGCCACCGAGGCAGGTGTAAGTCGGATTGCCGGAGGCATGAGCACAAGTCTGCGATGGCCCGATGGTTCAGGTTTTATTGGGCAACGCGTCGCTGCACTCTATTGGCACAATCCCACGGGGCAGATGCTGATAGGTACGGGGACAATATTATTGCTCTACCATCCATCATCGGGAGAGATGAACATTCTCGATACGAGTGATGGCTTGCTGTCATCGGGCATCGAGGACATTGCCCGCGCTTCGGACGATGAAGTGTGGCTGGTATATGGACATGGCGAAGTTCAGCGCATGAACGTCAGCCGACGAAGTGTGATGACACTCTCTTTGGACCAACCCCTTCAAAACCGTTGTTTGCTCGACGATGGACGGGGCCGTATTTATATAGGACATAGCCAGCATGGTATGAGTGTGGTGAGCCTGACAGGTGGTGCCACATGGCATTTCGAAAAGAAGGCGGGAGATGGGGAGAAAGGGCTACCTGGCAACAATGTTCGCTGTATTTACCAGGATGACAGACAACGAGTGTGGGTGGGCTGTGATGGTGGACTGGCGCTTTTCAATCCCACTGCGGGAACTTTCACTCGTGTGGCGCTCGATGCCGACGGTTACGACGACAACGTCTATGACATTGTACAGATGCGTGACGGCACCTTGTGGGTAGCTACCGACATGGGAGGTATCAAAGTGGTCAATCCCGACACCTACGTGGCCTATAGTGCTTTGCCAATAGAAGATTCTGACGATGGCATACGTGTAAAAGTATCATCGCTCAACACACGTAGCCTCGTACAAGACGAATATGGAAACATCTGGGTGGGCAATCACAGTACGGGTGTCGATTTCATTAGTGCCGAACGTTCGCAGTTCGACCTGCTCGACTACCTCGACCATGAACGGCTACCTCGACCTGTCTATGCCATGACTCCAGATACGAGCCGTGGCTTCTGGATGGCCAGTGACGACGAGCTGGTCCTTTGGTTCGACGGAAAGGTTCAGGGTTGCTGGTCAGGTCAGAATCAGATGCGTCGTCGCCATTCGTTGCCGCGTTGCATGATGACCGATAGCACGGGACGTGTGTGGATGGGTATCGACGACGAGGGTGTAATGTGTTTCAGCCGCGCTACAGGACGTTTTGAGCGTGTCGCCATAGAACCCGAGTGGGCCGATGTTCATTCGTTTTACGAAGATTCGCAACATCGCATTTGGATTGGTGGTGAGTTTGGGGTATATCTTTATCAGCAGGGAATCGTTCTGCCCTGCCCGACCATCACTCGTGCGTTGAATGCTCCCGTCACTGGCTTTCTGCCTATCGATCAACGTCGATTGCTGCTCACCACTTTGGGTGACGGAGCTTACATCTTTGATGAGGATAGCGACACTTGCCTTCCTTTGTGCAAAGACCGGGGATTGATGCCTTCGAAAATCAACCAGGTCATCCGCGACCTTGACGGGCAGACTGTGTGGCTGGCCACCGACGAAGGACTGACTTGTATCACCGAAATTACATCGACGGTCGGCATCACAACCTACGGCCGCCAGCAAGGTTTGTCGGATAGCCATGTGTTGGCGTTGCAACAGGATGCCGACGGGCGCATATGGATGAGTACCTACACTGGTATTACGTGCTTCGACAAACGAACAGGACAATGCTACAACTATAGTCAGACGGACATTCGAGGGGTACGTGGCTTCGCGCCAGGGGCAGCACTTGCCGGCAATGACGGCATCATCTGCTTCGGCTCAGCTTCGGGAGTGTGCTGCTTCGACCCACGACGGGTGGTGGGCAGTACGCCTGTTTCGGATGTGCAGATTGTCTCTTGTGAGGCTTATCACCCCAAAGGCATGCAGACCGAGATTCTGCCATTGACACCTGACCGTAAGGGGCAGGTGCGCACCAGTTATCAACAGAACACCCTGCACCTCACCTTCACGGTGCGTAACTTCGCTCAGACCGAGCACGTGGAGTATTCCTACATGATGCGAGGCATGGATGACAAGTGGTATGACATTTCGGGCGACGATGATGTTGTATTCCGAGGCCTACGACCAGGTCATTACGTCTTTGTCCTCCGTGCCAAACTACGCAATCAGGACTGGGATGAGGCACGTTTCACACAACTCGCTATTACCATCACTCCACCTCTTTGGCGTACATGGTGGGCATGGCTGGCCTATGCCTTGGCCCTTGTCGCATTTGCTGTCTGGATGTTGCGTTCCTATAAGCGTAGGCTCGCACTTCAGAACTCCCTTGAATTTGAGAAGCGCGAAAGTTTGCAGAAACAGGAGCTCAATGAGGAGCGTCTGCGTTTCTTCACCAACGTCACACACGAGCTGCGTACTCCTTTGACACTTATCCTCGGACCTATCGACGACCTGATGAACGATACAAGTTTGCCACCTGCGGCACATCGTCGCGTAGCTATGCTCCAGAAGAGCGCAGGCCGTCTGCGAGACCTAATCAATGACATACTAGAGTTCCGAAAGACCGAGACACAAAATCGCCGCCTCACCGTGGCACGTGGCGACATCGGTCAGTTCGTGCGCGAAATCTGTTTGAATTACAAGGAGCTTAACCGTAACCCAAAGGTGCAGTTCTCCTATAACATCGCGTCCAATCTCCCCCGCATCTATTTCGACTCCGAGGTTATTACCACTATCCTCAACAACCTGCTCTCAAACGCTATCAAATACACCGAGCAGGGTAGCATCACCGTTGATGTCAACACCGATGACAAAGGACAGCTCTATATCGCTGTGGCTGACACGGGGCACGGAATATCACCTGATGCCCTACCTCACATCTTCAAACGCTACTATCAGGCAGAAGGTAGCCATCAGGCTTCAGGTACTGGCATCGGCCTTGCCCTTGTTCGTTCGTTGGCAGACTTGCACGAAGGTACCATCTCAGTCGAGAGTCGCGAGGGCGAGGGTAGTCGTTTCGTTTTCTCCCTCTCGATTGACAACACTTATCCTAACGCTTTACACAAGGAGGATGTTGAAGTCAAAGTTGCGGAACGAGGGAATGAGACAATGACCGACGAAGTGTCCGACGAAACCTCCGATAACCAGCAACCCACACTTCTCATTGTTGAGGATAATACAGATATACGCCAGTATATCACCGACTCATTCGGTGACGACTTCCAGATTTTTCAGGCAGAAAATGGTGAGGAAGGTGTTACATTGGCTTTGGAGCATATCCCCGATGTCATCGTCAGTGACATCATGATGCCCCATATGAATGGCATTGAGCTCACTCGACGTCTCAAGGATGACATTCGTACCAGTCATATCCCCATTATCCTGCTCACTGCCAAGGTTACCGATGCTGACAAGGAGGAGGGCTATGATAGTGGGGCCGATTCCTACCTCACCAAACCGTTCACAGCCAAGTTACTGGCTTCGCGCATCCAGAATCTACTCACCGCACGACGCCGATTGGCCGAACGTTTTGCTCATGGTGATCCGCTGGCATTGCAGCCTGAGGCCCCTACCTTGAGTCGCCTCGACAGGCAGTTCTTCGAACGCCTTGATCAACTCATCGACGACAATATCATGCAGGAAGACCTAGACATGGCTTTTATTTCCGACCGTATGGCGATGAGTCACAGCACATTCTACCGTAAAGTGAAGGCTCTCACAGGCATGACGGCAAAAGAGTATGTGCGCAAGCGTCGCCTACGCTACTGCTACAATCTGCTGCAAAGTGGCGAATACAACGTTTCGCAAGCTGCCATGATGACAGGATTCAACCAGATGGCGCATTTCCGCGAGACGTTCAAACGCGAGTTCGGCATCCTTCCTTCCGAGGTTATGAAGAAGAAATGAATATGAAAAATACCCTATTGTCGATCCTCCTGACAATAGTTGCCCTTGGCCAAAGCTTTGCCATCGACGTGCGTGACCTCGGTGCCTTTGGCGACGGGCAGCACATCGACTCACCAGCCATCAACGCAGCTATCGATAGTGCTGCTATGGGAGCAGATGGTGGACTTGTAGTACTGCCTCCAGGCATCTACCTCTGCTATTCCATCCATCTGCGTTCGGGCATCACCTTGCGGCTTGAGCAAGGAGCAGTGATCAAGGCTGCGCCTGTCTCCGACACCGAAGGCTACGATGAGGCCGAACCCAACGACTCGCACTATCAGGATTTCGGGCACAGCCATTGGCACAACTCGCTCCTATGGGGTGAGGGGTTGCACGATCTTGTGCTCGAAGGGGAGGGACTCATCGATGGTACCAATGTATTGATGCGCGAAGAGCCACGACGCGGTTACAATGGGATGCCCCAAGCCAACAAGGCCTTGGCCTTGCGTGAGTGCCGGCACGTCACAATCCGTGGGCTCAGTTTCCTTCAATGCGGTCATTTTGCCATGTTGCTCACCGGCGTCGATGATCTTCTCGTTGAGGATGTTGTGGTCGATACCAATCGAGATGCGATTGATTTAGATTGCTGCGAACGTGTTGTGGTGCGTCGATGTCGCGTCAACTCGCTCTGCGACGATGCCATCGTTCTGAAATGCTCTTACGCCTTGGGGCATCCCAAACCCACCGAACATGTCCTCGTCGAGGATTGCGAGGTCAGTGGCTACGATGTAGGCACTTTGCTCAATGGCACATGCACTACGCAGGTTGATAAGGCTCCCGATGGCGACGGACCTACTGGTCGTATCAAATTGGGCACCGAGTCGAATGGCGGATTCCGCCATATTTGCATTCGGCGCTGCCGCTTTATGCATTGTCGTGGCCTTGCGCTCGAAACGGTGGATGGCGCTGCGATGGAAGACATCGATGTAAGCGACCTTACGATGCACGACATCTGTAATTCTCCCATCTACATCCGTTTGGGCGATCGGATGCGAGCGCCCGAGGCTTTTCATCGCTCTTTAGTGCGGAATATTCGTCTTCGTCGCATTTCGGTCACCGATGCCGACTGTCGCTATGCTTGTCTGATTGCGGGTGTCGATGGTCAACCTGTGCGCGACGTGCTCATCGAGCATCTCAGTGTGCAGTTTCGAGGTGGGTTAATGATGGACGACTATCTGGAGCAGCGTGGCGTCAATCCTTTCTTCATCCCTTCGGCACGCAAGCCCACAGAGTTGGGTGAGGCCAACTATCCCGAACCTTCGGCCCACGGCATCCAGCCTGCCTGGGGCTTCAGCATCAGCCATGCAGAGAATATTCGTCTGCGTCACATTCGGCTCGAAACCAAATTGCCCGATGAGCGCCCTTGGATTCATCAGCATGACGTTCGGCGAATCTCTATGAAGCATGTATGTGTAAATGATGAAAAGAAATTCTAACAACTAGAAAGAGTGGCATCTCAAAACGAGATGCCACTCTTTCAGTTCGCCCAGCATGGGCATATTCTAATGGGTGCAAGTCCCTAAGCCGCCCTGATAACGGGAAGGCTACAGCCAAAGACAAGGGTGTCCGTGGCGACGCGGAATCTGAAGGAAGTCGGCGGCAAACATCTGCTCTGATGAACAAGAACATGATATAAGGCCGGTGCAAGTGCGGTGAGTCTGCTGAAGAAGACAAAGCCCGATAGTTATCCGGAACTTGCAAAGGTAAATTATGCGGAGATAAGATGGAAAGAACATGTCCTTAACTGGGGAGGTCTCACGGACGGGGCAGACCGACAAGTCGGACGACACTCGGAGCCTTGGAGTAACGCTTGCCGTGAGAAGTCAGCAGAGGCCATAGTACCCGCAAAGGGGGGAAGGGCCGAACCTTATTGAAACAAGATTACCGACAAAAGATTACTCTATGAAGGATAGAATGCAGAATACATCCGCGAATGCGAATGGCTTCCCGCAAAGAGACAGGACGGCATCCGAAGGGTATGTGGGAGCGCAGACCTACATGGAGATAGTCGAAGGGGAACTTGTGGAAATGCACTTTGAGGGACAATGCCTCATGGAGCGGATAATCGACATCTCCAACCTCAGGGCCGCCTACAAGCAAGTGGTCGGCAACAAAGGCAAGGGAGGGGTCGATGGCATGGAAGTCAAGGAACTATACACCTGGTGTCAATTCCATATCGAAGACCTGAGACAATCCCTCATGGAAGGGACGTACGTCCCCAATCCAGTAAGGCGCGTAGAAATCCCGAAGGATAAGGGCAAGAAACGTCAGCTCGGCATCCCCACGGTCATAGACCGTATGGTGCAGCAGGCAATCAGCCAAGTCCTCTCGGGAATCTACGAGCCGAGATTCAGTCGGACGAGTTATGGCTTCCGCCCCAAGCGAGGGGCACACGATGCCCTGCGTGAAGCAAGGAAGAACGTAACCGAAGGCTACAGATATGCCGTGGGCATCGACCTGGAACGCTTCTTCGACACCGTGAATCAAAGCAAACTGATAGAGGTGCTCGGCCGTACAGTCAAGGACGGACGGGTAGTGTCGCTGATACACAAGTATCTCCGCAGTGGCGTTATGGTACACGGAGTATTGCAGCCGACGGAGGAGGGCACACCGCAAGGTGGTCCCTTGAGTCCATTGCTCAGCAATATCATGTTGAACGAGCTTGACAAGGAACTCGAAAGGAGAGGCCTGCGCTTTGTCCGCTATGCGGATGACAGCATCATCTTCTGCAAGAGCGAACGTGCGGCCCAACGCGTCAGAAGCACCATTACGGACTTTATCGAAAGGAGACTACATCTGAAAGTCAATCGCGAAAAGACCGAAGTGGGGAGTATCATTGGGATGAAATACCTCGGCTATTCCTTCCGCATCATGCGAGGGGAGTGCCGATTGACCGTCCATTCCAAGACATACGCGAAACTGAAGAAGAAGCTGAAGGAGGCCACCATGCGCAGCAATGGAATGGGGTATCAGATCCGCAAGGAGAAGATGCACCAGATCATACGCGGATGGATAACCTACTTTCAGCTGGCAGACATGCAGAAACGGCTGAAGGAGATTGACAAATGGCTACGCCGCCGTTATCGCATGTGCATATGGAAGGCCTGGAAGAAATGCCGCACGAGAATCAGGAACCTAATCAAGTGCGGCATAGCGGAATGGCAAGCCTATGAATGGGGAAACAGCAGCAAAGGCTATTGGAGGGTCGCGGGCAGTGGAATACTGGACCGTGCCATAGGCAAAGAGGCTCTTCAAAAGCAAGGCTGGCCATGCCTAATGGACTATCATCGTTTAATAGTCCGCGTGCAATAATAAGGAACCGCCGTATGCCGAACGGCACGTACGGTGGTGTGAGAGGTCGGTAAACGTGAAAGTAGGAGATAAACGCCTATGATTAGCGTTTACCTCCTACTCGATATAGGTTCGGACGCCATGGATGTCAATATTGTTACAGCAGGTTGTCAGATGTTAGTAAGTGAGTGAGGAAGTGCCGTCCTTTCGGAGGATTTCGAAGTTGAAGCCGGAATTGGCATTCTTCAGGACGAAGGAGAATGTGTCGCCCGGACAGAGGTTGGGGAGGTCGATGTGCCGGAGTTGATTCTCGTCGTCGAAGTAGGCGATGCGGTAGCCGCGCAAGGTGTAAGTGGGGATGTCTTTCTTCACTTGGATGGTGATTTCGGCATCGTGGTTGCTGGCATCGATATCGTAAAGATTGGCGAGGGTGCCCTTGTTTTCGGCTTGTCCGGCGGGCTTGACCTTGGTCACTTCGACAGGCGACATGATCTGACGAAGGATGTCGAACGAAGCTTTTGGCTGGAGGTATTTGTCACAGACACCGTGCCGACGGATGCGGTCGCGTCCATAGCCCTCTTCGCCCATCTGGGTACGATAGTCCTGTAGGCAGAAGTAGATGTAGCCGGCAACGTAGGGATGGCTGCGCCATTCGGTGGTGTGGAATATCATCTCATCGACGCGGCGTGCATCTCCTCCGGTGAAGACAGGTTCGCACAAGCCATGCTCGGTGATGACCAACGGGCGGCCGTTGAGGACTTGCTCGACCTGGTCGAAGAAACCTGCTGTCTGATCACGGTGCTTGGCGTGCCATGTGCCGATGTATTCGTTCCAGGTAGGGAGATCGAGACAGAGAGAGGGGTCATCGGCAAGTTCGCGCCACAGGTGGTTGCAGACAGCGTCGATGATACGAGTGGAGTCGAGTTTGCGAGCATGTTCAGCCATCATAAGGAGGTCCTTCTGGTTGCCGCTCACCTCGTTGCTCATGCCCCAGCCCCAGATACAGGGGTGGTTGTAGTGTGCCTCGATGAGTTCGGTGAGCTGGCGACGGGCAGTCTCCTGGAGCGAAGGGGTGAGTTTTGCATTAGGCCCCTGCCACCATGAGATTTCCTCTTGTGTCATCATGCCGAGGCTGTCCATCAGGTGCAGACGATAGTCATCCTGTGCCCAATGGAAGCGCGAGAAGGTGCAGTTGAGTTGCTTCATCATGCTGATCGACTGTGCCATGTACTCCTCCGTTTCGGCCATGCCGTAGTTGGGGTTTGAACCTGCCATGTCCTCGATACCGGGCAGGCGCACGGGTTCGCCGTTGAGCACAAAGTGGTTGCCATCGATGCCAAAGGTACGGAAGCCAAAACTTTCGCGCTTGATGTCCGAGAGTTTCTTGCCATCGTAGATGCGTGCTTCGTAAGTGTAGAGATTAGGGTCATCGAAGTGCCAGAGATTGACCTTTCCGCAATCGACCTGGCACGAGAAGATACCTTCAGCGTCGGCCATCAGGGTATGCTGTCCTTCACAAACGAGACGGCCTGTAGCGTTCTCGAAGATTCGGAGTGCTACGATGGCACGCTTGACTTTCTGCTCAAAGAGGCGAATGTCGATGCGAGCAAATGCGGTACTGTCGGCTAGGTCAATATCAGGAGTGACATGTACATAACGCAGGCTGTAGCGACCTGAGGTGTGGAGAGAGACACTGCGATAGATGCCGCCGTCGTTCGACCAGTCGAACTTGCGGCGCCAGGGCAGGTTCTCGTCGGTGTAGCTGTTGTCGCACTTTACCTCCAGCACGTTTTCAATGTCAGGGTTGACGTAAGAGGTGATGTCCATGCTGAAAGGCGTATAGCCCGCGTTGAGGTGTTCACCGACAAGCTTGCCGTTGACATAGACGGTGGCATCGTGATAGACGCCATTGAAGTGCAGGCGCAACTGCCGACCCTTCATGTCGGAGGTGATGGGCAACGTGCGGCTATACCACGCTTCACCGGCATAGTCTTCTAGGCCGGGCATCACGTTGTAGGTATGAGGCACGCTGATGGTCGATTTCGGGGTTTTCACGGGCACCCAGAATTCCCAGGTACCGTTCAAACTGATGGTCTGTTGCGCAAATGTCAGCGCCGGAAATAGAAACAGCAGTGATAACAGTCTTTTCATAAGTGGAAGGTGTTTAGGTCAGTTGTCAAGTTTGGCAGCTAAATCGTATTAGGAAGTCAGTTCCTTCTCTAGCTGTTCGAGGCTCTTGCCCTTGGTTTCGGGACAACGGCGAAGGAGGAAGATGAACGTGCAGATGCAGATGGCGGCATAGACCCAGAACGAACCGTAGGTGCCGAGTGAGGCATTCATCGGGGGGAAGAAGAAGGTGAGGGTGCAGCACCCTACCCAAAGGGCAAACGTACAGGTCGCCATGGCGATGCCGCGCACACGATGGGGGAAGATCTCGGCGAGCAAAGTCCAGGTGACGGGGCCGAGCGTCATGGCATAGCACGAGATGGCTGCCACCACTAAGGCTACCATCAATACACCCGTCATGCCTATGAAGTAGCAGGTGCCAAGGATGGCGTAGATGATGCCGAGGCCACCAGCACCAATCAGCATCAGCGTGCGGCGTCCCCACTTCTCGATGGTGTAGAGCGCCACGAAGGTGAAGAGCACGTTGGCTATGCCGGTGATGACAATGTTGATGAACATGCCATCGACGTTGAAGCCCGCACCCACGAAAATCTCCTGTGCGTAGTTGAAGATTACGTTCGTGCCACACCACTGCTGGAAGACAGCGATGATCAGACCCAGCAGCAGTACATTGGCATATCGTGGAGTGAAGAGCTCGGCAAGGCCAGCTTCCTTGGAGGAGGGGATTGAAAGGTTTGAGGGGTTTGAAGAGTTTGAAAGATTTGATGGGGTTGAGCGTTGGGCCTTGAGCTGGAGATAGACGGGACTCTCGGGGATGAAGAAGCTCATGAGGAGAAATAGGGCAGCTGGTAACGTCTCGGCCCAGAACATCCAACGCCATCCCCATGCGAGGTTCCAAGCCTGGTTCACAGCGTCGGTGGTGTCGCGTGCCACCAGCATGTTGACAACTTGTGCACCGAGGATGCCGAGCACGATGGTCATCTGGTTGAGGCTCACCATGCGGCCTCGGATGTGGGCGGGACTCACCTCAGCAATATACATCGGCGAGAGTGCCGATGCCACGCCAATGCCTACACCGCCTATGAAACGTGCAATGTTGAACATCACAAAGCTGTCGAACCAGCCTGTGGCAAGAGCACTCACCGTGAACAGCACGGCAGCAGTGGTAAGCAATGGCTTGCGTCCATAACGGTCGGCCAACGCACCGGCCACCATAGCTCCCACGAGGCAACCTACCAAAGCAGTGGTCATGGCGACACCTTGCATAAAGGGGCTTTCGCTGATGCCAAAGAAGAGTTCATAGAATGGTTTCGCACCACCGATTACTACCCAGTCGTATCCGAAGAGCAGACCGCCCATGGCGCTGACGCTGCAGATGAAAAGAAGATAGGCTTTGGAGTTTTGCATTGTTATTAGGGAACTTATAAGAGGGCTTTTATATCTTTCCTGGGTGCAAAGATAAGTGTTTTTTTGCAATATGGATATGGAAAAGCGCTAAAAAAATGATGGATATTTCTACTTTTTGCCCATTTTGTCCAAAAAATATCCTTCAAAAGAGGAAATATCGCTAATTTTGTACTCGAATACAAAGGGCAACAGGCCCGAAAACAAATGCACTAAAACCATGAAACAATATACCTTCGTGCCTTGGCTTGTGAGCCTGCTGCAGATGATAGCAGTAGGGTTGTTCTATGGTCTCCTATATCCCTTTTCCTGAATTATTTGAAATACTATGAAACAGTTTCTCATTTCGTTACTCTCCCTCTGAGTAATGTCCGCCACCGCGCAGGTTGGTTTCGGCAACACTGAGCGGTTTAACCTTGACTGGCTCTTCCAATTGGGCGACGATTCCACAGCAGTCGCTCCCAGTTTCGATGACTCCAACTGGCGGCATCTCGACCTGCCCCATGACTGGTCGGTTGAAGGCCGTCTTTCGCCCACCCTCGCCAGCTGCACTGGCTATTATCCCGGTGGCATCGCATGGTACCGAAAGCATTTCGTCCTCCCTGCCGACCACCCTGCTTTAGCAACCATTCAAATCCCTCAAACTCCTCAACCCCTTCAAACCTTTATATACTTCGAGGGCATCTACAACCGTTCCACCGTCTATCTCAACGGCCACCTGCTCGGCTATCGTCCTTCCGGCTTTGCATCGTTCCTTTACGACATGACACCCTACCTCAAGGCGGGTGATAATGTCATTGCGGTACGCGTCGATCACGGCCGTTATGCCGACTGCCGCTGGTACACCGGTTCGGGCATTTATCGTGACGTGTGGCTCGTCAAGGCACCCAAGACGCACCTCGCACAATGGGGCACCGGATGGGTTTGCTCCAAGCTCACCGATGCTGCCGCTACTGTCGATGTCGATGTGGCTATCGACAACGTCGAGGCTGCAAGCGGTCTGAAACTGCAGGTCGAGCTGCTCGATGCCAATGGTCGTGTGGTGGCTCAGAAGAAGGTCGGTGCCAAGGCGAACAACAAGCTCAGTCTCAATGTGAGCCGTCCTCATCGCTGGGACCTCGATGATCCCTATCTCTACCAGCTTCGCACCACACTCCTCAAGGGCAAGCGCGCCATCGACGGTAACGAGATCAACGTCGGTCTGCGTTCCCTCCAGTTTGACCCGAACAAGGGCTTTGCGCTCAACGGCCGTTGGATGAAGGTGAAGGGCGTCTGTCTGCACCACGATGCAGGTGCGCTCGGTGCTGCCGTGCCCGACGACGTGTGGCTTCGCCGCCTCGAGAACCTAAAGCAGATCGGCGTCAATGCCATCCGCTGCGCCCACAATCCCCAGGCGCCCATTCTCTATGACCTTTGTGACGAGCTGGGCCTCCTCGTGATGGACGAAGCCTCCGACGAATGGGAGTTCCCCAAGCGCAAGTGGGTCGAAGGCTGGAACGTCGGTACTCCATCCTACGATGGCACCTACGACTTCTTCGAGGAATGGATCGACCGTGACGTGACCGACATGGTGCGTCGCGACCGCAATCATCCCAGTATCTTCCTTTGGAGCATCGGCAACGAAGTCGATTATCCCAATGACCCCTATTCGCATCCCGTCCTCGATGGCAAGAATTCGGCCATCAATCAGCCCATGTTCGGCGGCTACGACCCCTCGCGCCCCAATGCCGAGCGCATCGGCAAGATAGCCAAGCGTCTCGCAGCCTGTGTGCGCAGCGTCGATAAGAGCCGTCCCGTCACTGGCGCCCTCGCAGGTGTGGTGATGAGCAACGAGACCGAGTATCCCGAGGCTGTCGATGTGGTGGGCTACAACTACACCGAGAACCGCTACGACGAGGACCATGCCGCCTATCCCGACCGTGTGATCTACGGTTCCGAGAACGGCACGGGCTACGGCGCCTGGAAGGCCGTGCGCGACAAGGACTTCATCTTCGGACAGTTCATCTGGACGGGCACCGACTACCTTGGCGAGTCGGGACGCTGGCCCTCACGCGGTTTGCATACTGGTCTGCTCGATTTCGGTTCGTTCCCCAAGCCGCGTGGCTGGTTCCGTGCCGCCCTCTGGTGCGACGAGCCCGTCTGCTACATCGGCACCTTCGAGAAGCGTGAGCCCCGCCACTGGGGCAACAGCGACCGACCGCCGCGCGAGTTCCTTACGCAGGATGCGCCTGACATCTGGAACTACGACGAGGGCAAGACCATCCGCGTGTTCTGCTACACCAACTGCGCCCAGGCACGTCTGCTGCTCAATGGCAACGAGATAGGCGCAATGAAACCCTACGACGACAACGAGGGTATCATCTTCTGGGATGTGCCCTATGCACCCGGCGAACTGCGTGCCGAGGCATGCGATGCCGACGGAAGCGTCCAGACATCCTACGTCATTCGCACCAGCGGGCGCCCCTATCAGCTACGTGCCTCCGTCGATCGTGAGGTTATCGGTGCCGACCGTCATGTGGCACACATTACCGTCGAGGTGCTCGACGAACAGGGCGTAGTGGTCAAGCTCGCCGACAACAACATCCGCTGTGAAGTCGAAGGTCCCGCCCGCTTGCTGGGCCTTGAAGGCTCCGACAACGCCGATATGGGCGACTATCGCGACAACCTCCAGCGCGTCTATATGGGTCGCCTCCTCGCCTATGTAGGCAGTGTTGGCGAGCCTGGCCGCGTCACCGTCCGCTTCTCATCACCCTTGCTCAAATCCGCTGAGGTAAGTTTTGATATTGAATGATATGTCCCCTAATATCCCTTATAATCCCTAATTTACAATCATGTCCAAAACCTTCCATCCTCTTTTGCTACTTCTCACTTGTGCGCTCTTCGGGGGCTGCACTCGCCCCACTGACTTTGTCGTTGATCTGAGTGGCGAGTGGGAGGTGCGACTCGATAGTCCCGAGGCTGAGCCGCAGGTCATCCAGTTACCTGGTATCACCGACATGGCAGGCATTGACACGGCCGACACGCTGCAGCCTCGTCTCGAGGAGCCGCAGGGCCAGCAACGTGAGGCCTATTACACTCGTTTGTTCGAAGTGAAGAAGAAGATGGCCGACAAGCCGTTGGAACTCATCTTCGAACGCGTGCTTTGGAAGAGCACCATCCTCATCGATGGTCAGCCCGTCGAGGCACTCGACTACACCAACGAAAGCCTCGTCACACCTCATCGCTATGCTTTACCGCGAGGACTTGCTGCAGGACAGCATATCATTCAGGTTTGTGTCGCCTCGCAGGCCCAGTGGAACGGCATCATGGGCATGATGGAGTTGCGTGCCCTGCCCGAAGTCAGCATCGATAGGATGGAGGTCTATCCCGATGCCTCGCTCAGGCATCTCGATGTGGTGCTCACTGTCACCAATCATACTTCCGAGTTTCAGAATGCCTATCTGATGCTGATCACTTCGCCCAGGGGGCAGGCTTCCGAGATGTGGCCTTCCTCCCCCGTTCAGGAGACACTTGAACCAGGCACCACCACGCTCACCATGAGTTGCAATCTCCCCGCTCGAACCCCACGTTGGTCCGAGGCACATCCCGATCTGTTATGTGTCGGGGCAAGTTTGGAGACCAAGGAAGGCATCACCGAGACGGTGGTCAATGTGGGCCTTCGCCAGATTGAAACGCGCGATGGAAAATTGTTCGTCAATGACGAACCCGTCACTCTTCGTGGCTCGCACGATCACTTCTCCTCGCACACAATCTACTCAACTACCGACAAGGCAGGTTGGACTAAGGTGTTTGAAGATGCCAAGGAACAGGGTCTCAATCATCTGAGTTTCCGTTCGTGGTGTCCACCCGATGCAGCCTTCGAGGTGGCAGACGAGATGGGCTTCTACCTCGGTGTCGAACTTCCCGTCTGGTCCACTAACACGGGCAGCGCTTCTGCGGCCTATGACTACCTGCTTCACGAATACGAGAACATCATCCGCACCTACGGCAACCATCCGTCGTTCTGTATGCTCAGTGTGGGGGACGAGTCGCTGTACGACATCGACTTCCTCAATGCCTTCGTGGCCGACATGAAGGTGCGCGATCCGCGTCATCTCTACTCCCTCTATAATACCCGCATCGAAGTGAAGCACCAGGGCGCCACATCGATTTACGAATAGCGCGTCACACAAGGAGAATAAGCCATCTTTTGGTGTAAATTGAAGATTTGGTGTACAGAATCTGTATAGCCCATTTGGAGTATGCCGATTCAGTACACCAAAACTGTATGCTGATATATAAAAAGGTGTGTCGATTATCTCTCACAGACTATCGACACACCTCACACACATATTTATGAATTAACTAACCTGTTGGTTTATAAACTTCCACAAATCAAATAGATTGTATAATACATAAACCTATCAGTCAATGAACGGAACAGTCTTAAGTACATCGCTGACCTTACGAATCGATGCTTCGATATCGACTGTAGCATTAGCACGAATGTCGCGGCTGGATGCGCCAATCTGAAGCTTGTAGGTGCCTGGATCGACTACCCATGCGGATTGTGCTTCGTCGAACGATGCAAGGTCGTCGGCTGCAAACCGAAGCGTAACGGTCTCGGTTGCACCGGGTGCCAGCGATGAGGTCTTGGCAAATGCCTTGAGCTCCTGTGCAGGCTTGTCGAGTGTGCCGGCGGGTGCCGTGGCATATAGCTCGACAACCTCCTTGGCGCTCATGTTGCCGGTGTTCTTTACGTCAACGGTCACTACCACATCCCTGCCATCGCGAGCCACTTTGGCTTCACCATATTCGAAGGTGGCGTAAGAGAGACCATAGCCGAAGGGATAGCTCACCTGCAGCTTCTCCTTGTCGAACCAGCGATAGCCCACGTAGATGCCTTCGCGATAGTTGGTGTAGTCGTAGGTTTCGCGAGGATCCTGCTTCTCGGCCTCAGTGCCCATGAAGGTGCTCAGGTCGAGCTTAAACTGCTCGGCACGCGGGAAGTTCTTGCTCGATGCATGGTCGTTGAAGTTGAGCGGCCACGTCATGGTGAGTTTGCCCGAAGGACTTACCTTGCCAGTGAGGACATCGGCCACGGAGTTGCCGCCTTCCTGTCCAGCCTGCCATGCGAGGAGCACGGCATCGGGGATGTTCTTCCAAGATGCTGTTTCAATCACGCCACCGATGTTGAGCACGACGATGGCCTTCTTACCTGCTGCCTGGAAGGCACGCGATACGGTCTGGATGAGCTTCTGCTCTTCTTTCGAGAGGTTGAAGTTATCGACGGTGCGGTCGAGGAACTCGCCCGAGATACGTCCGAGGGTGATGATGGCCACGTCGTTGGCCTTGACGGCAGCTGCCAGCTGTGCTGCACTCGGGATGATCTCGGCGGGGAGCGGCTGTGGCAGGAAAGCCGACAGAATATTCTTATTGGGATCGGCTGCTGCTGCAGCGGCCTTATCAGCCTCTACTTTGGCTTTGTAGTCAGCATAGAGTTTCTCGATCTTGGCATCGGTGTTGATGCCTACGTTCTTGAGGCCATCGACGAGCGATACGGTGTAGGCGCGATTGACGTTGCCTGAGCCTGTTCCACCTGCGATGAAGTCATAGGAGGTGACGCCAAAGAGGGCGGCATTCTTGACCTTGTCGGAGAGTGGCAGTGCCTGACGACGGTTCTCGAGCAGCACCATGCCTTCGCTGGCGCTCTGACGTGTCACAGCTGCATGTGCCTCAAGGTCGGGCTTGTTGCTGTACTGATAGCCCTTGAAGCGTGGCGTGCGCACGATATATTGAAGGATACGCTTGACGTTGCGGTCGATGTCCTTCATGTCGAGCTTGCCAGCGTTGGCATCGTCGATGATCTGGTGATACTGGCTGGGACGTCCAGGCTGCAGCATGTCGTTGCCGGCATGCATCTGGGCTGCGGCATCCTTGCCACCATACCAGTCGGTCATGACCACGCCCTTGTACCCCCAGTCGCCGCGAAGGATGGTTTCAACGAGTTCTTCGCTCTCGGAGGTGTAGGTGCCGTTGATCTTGTTGTAAGAGGTCATGATAGTCCAGGGGTCGGACTCATTGACGGTGATCTCGAAGGGCTTGAGGTAGATCTCGCGGATGGCACGTGTCGGGATGACAGCGTTGTTGCCAGTGCGGTTGGTCTCCTGGTTATTGAATGCGAAGTGCTTCACCGATGTTCCGACGCCATTGGCCTGTACGCCACGTACGTAGGCAGCGGCGGTCTTGCCGGCTACGAGGGGATCTTCGGAGTAGTATTCGAAGTTGCGGCCGTTGAGCGGGTTGCGATGAATGTTCTCGGCAGGAGCGAGCAGCACGTCGGCACCATATTCGAGCACCTCGTTGCCCATGGCTTTACCTACCTCTTCGACGAGCTCCTGGTTCCAGGTGCTTGCCAATAGGGTGCCGATGGGGAAGTGGGTGCAGTAGTAGGTCTGGTCATCACCCTCACGAGTGGGGTTAATGCGGAGACCGGCAGGACCATCGGCCAGCACGGTGGCGGGAATGCCGAGCCGTGCAATGGAGTGAGTCGAGCCGGCTGCACCAGGCACCAGTTCGGCCTGAGCGCCGATAGTAGCGGAGAGGCCTTCTTCGCCCGAATCCATGCCCACACCCGTGATGAGTGCGGCCTTCTCTTCAAGCGTCATGGCTGCGACGATCTTGTCGATGTTGTTCTCGTTCAACTTAAGTTCCTTTTTCCCGCAGCTGGCCAGCAGGAGCGTAGCGGCTGCGGCGATGATGAGTTTTTTCATAAGTAAGGGGAGGGTAAAAGGGGCTTATTTGAAAATCTTTTGGGTAAATTCGATGAAGTAGGTACGCCAATTACGCCAGATGTGTCCGCCCTCGGTCTCGCGATAAACCACGGGATAACCCTTCTCGTCCATGTACTTGAGGAATCCGTCGTTGGCCTCCTTGAGGAAGTCGGTCTTGCCGATAGCCACGTAATATAGGTAGGGACGGTTCTTTGGAGCGAAGAGGTTGGCCATCTGCTGGTCGAAGTTCGCATAGACGGGGCTTCCGCCAGGTTCATCCTTGCCACGACGACCATCGCCTGCACTGGCACCCGAGAAGAGTCCGATGTAGCCATACTGTCCGGCATAGTACTTGGAGATATGCTCAGAGTGGAACGAGCCCATCGAGAGTCCGGCAATGGCACGATGGCGCTTGTCGTTGATGGTGCGGAAGTTCTTCTCGACATACTTGCGAACGTCGGGGAACGACAACTCGAAGGCAGCTTCCTTCATGCCTGGTTTAACGCCACCCATCACCATTTCGGGCTGACGGAAACCTCCGGCCTGCTCGCCGGGAGCCGACGTCTCGTAGGCATTGCCATTGGTCATCACGACGATCATCGGCTCGGCTTTGCCTGAAGCAATGAGGTTGTCGAGGATCTGGGTGACGCGGCCCTGGGTGTACCATGCCTCTTCGTCACCGCCACTTCCATGAAGGAGGTAGAAGACGGGATACTTCTTGCTCGATGTCTCGTAACCAGCTGGGGTATAGACGGTGAGACGGCGCTTCATCCCGAGTGTGGGGCTGTCGTACCAGCACTTGCGTACAGTGCCATGGGGTACGTCGTTGACCGAGAACAGATCGCCCTGGTCGCCTGGCTCGCGGGTGATGATGAAGTAGTTAGTGAGCGTCTTGACGTCGCGGTTGACATAGACGTTCTGCAGGTCGAGCTGTTTCTGTCCGTCAACGACGAAGTTGTAGCAGTAGTAGTTCGCCTCGAGTGGCTCGGGTGTGGTGTATTCCCAGACACCGTCCTTACCTTCCTTGAGGTCGGCAGGTACGCTCACCGCCCACTTGCCCTGCGGGGTATCGATGAGTTGTTCGGGCAGGAAATCGCCACTCACCTTGACGCTGACAGCCTTGGGGGCATAGAGGCGGAAGGTGACGGTGTTGTCGGGGTGAATCTCGGGCGATACAATGTTGCTGCCGCCGAAGAGAGCCTGTTGAGCGGAGGCTCCCATGGTGGTGAGGAGTATTGCCGAGAGGGTTAATAACGTTTTCTTCATATTCTATTACTTGAAGAGGCGAGGACAGAAGTCGGCGAGGTAGAAACGCCAGTTACGCCAGATATGACCACCTTCTGTTTCAACATAAACGTATGGGTAGCCGTTGGCATCCATCTTCTGACGCAGGTTCTGGTTATCCTGGTAGAGGAAGTCGGTCTTGCCGATGGCGATGTAGTAGAGGGCGGGGCGGTTCTTCGGAGCGAACTGTGTGGCAAGCTTCTGGTCGAAGTCCTTATAGATGTCGGTCTCGCCAGGGTTCTCGCGGCTGATGGCAGCGGAGAAGAGGCCTACGTAGTTGAACATCGTGGGATACTGCTTCGAGATGTGGCAGCTGTGGAAGCCACCCATCGAGAGACCAGCAATGGCGCGGAACTGTTTCTGAGCCTTGGTGCGATAGGTCTTGTCGATGAAACGTACGATCTCGGGGAAGCAGGTCTCGAAGGTTCCTTCCATGGTCTTGGGGAGCTGCATGTTGGGCGACTTCATGCCTTCGGGGCCTTCGCCTGGAGCAGCATGCTGCGAGATGTTGCCGTTGGTCATCACGACGATCATTGGCTCGGCCTTGCCCTGAGCAATGAGGTTGTCGAGGATCTGCGAAGCGCGGCCCTGGGTGTACCAAGCCTCCTCGTCACCACCGATGCCATGGAGCAGGTAGAGGACGGGATACTTCTTGCCCGATGTCTCATAGCCAGCGGGGGTATAGACGGTCATACGACGGTCGATGCCCTCGTGGTCGGAGTGATACCAGATCTTGCTGACGGTGCCGTGTGGCACGTCGCACACCTTGAAGAGGTCGATGATGGGGTCGCCATCGACAAGGAGGATGCTGGTGAGCGAAGAAACGTCGCGGTTGATATAGACGTTCGAAGGATCGACCATCGACTGTCCATCAACACGGAATGTATAGTTGTAGAACTCGGGAGCTACGGGTCCGTCGGTGGTGTATTCCCAAATGCCATCCTTGCCTTCCTTGAGTTCGGCATAGCCTGGGCCATCGAATTCACCGAATGGGGTCTGAATCTTCTGGGTGGGTAGGAAATCACCGGTCACTTCGACCTTGATAGCCTTAGGAGCATAGAGACGGAAGGTGACAGAGTGATCGGGGTTGATTTCGGGCGACTTGACAGCAGCGCGACCCCAAAGGGCCTGCTGAGCCATAGCGCTGACACCAAAGAGAAGGGCCGTGGCCAAAAGAATATATTTTTTCATAAGTATGTAACCAAAATTACTGATAATTCAATGTGACTTTTTCTTAACGCGAATTATCATGAATTTACATGAATTATTTAACTAAAATGTGTGCAAAGATGCATACTGAAAAATTAACGTTAATTCGTGATAATTCGAGTTCAGTTACTTATCAATTAACAATTGTCGGCTTGAACAGACCCTTATTATTTGAAAATCTTTTGAGCATATTCGGTGAGATATTGACGCCAGTTGCGCCAGATGTGGCCGCCTTCGGACTCACGCCAAACGTATGGATAGTTGTGCTCGTCCATGTAGGCCATCAGAGCCTGTACGCCACCGAGCACGAAGTCGGTCTTGCCGCAAGCGATGAAGTAGAGGCGCGGCTGCTTGCCCTTGGCAAACTGCTTGGCCATATCGGCATCGAAGCGGGTATAGACGGGGCTCTCAGCGGGACGGTTGCCCATGGCCTGTACGCCACCTGTTGCACCGGAGAAGAGGCCTACGTAGCCGAACTTCTGGTTGTAGTAGCGCGAGATGGCCTGCGAGTGGAATCCGCCCATCGAGAGGCCGGCGATGGCACGCGAGTTCTTGTCGGTCTTGCAGCGGAAGTTCTTCTCGATGAAGTTCATCACCTCGGGGAAATGGAGCTCGAAAGCTGCTTCGGGTACACCTTCGCGGCTTACACCAAGTGCACCGGGCTGTGCGAAGCCTGCAGTCGATTCGCCGGGAGCTGCGGTGTCCCAAGCGTTGCCATTGGTCATGACGAGGATCATCGGCTCGGCCTTGCCATCGGCGATGAGGTTGTCGAGGATCTGGGTGGCACGGCCCTGGGTGTACCAAGCCTCCTCGTCACCACCTGCACCGTGCAGGAGGTAGAAGACCGGATATTTCTTGCCTGAAGTCTCATAACCGGCGGGGGTATAGACGGTGAGACGACGGTCGGTGCCAAGCGTCTTGCTGTGGTACCACATCTTGCGAACGGTGCCGTGGGGCACGTCATTGACATTATAGTAGTAACCCTCGTCGCCCTTCTGCTGCGATACTATGAGCTGGTTGGTGATGGTGGCGACGTCGCGATTGATATATACGTTAGCGGGATCAATGGTGCGGATACCATCCTCGGTGATAGTGTAGGTGTAGTATCCGGCTGGTACTGGATTGGGGGTGGTGTATTCCCACACGCCATCCTTGCCCTCCTTCATGTCAACGGGAGGATTGATGGCCCAAACGCCACCGTTCTGGGTGGGGATGAGCTGTTCGGGCAGGAACTCGCCCGACAACTGCACCGTCTTGGCTTTGGGGGCGCGGTAGCGGAAGGTAATCGTAAAGTCGGGATTGATCTCTGGCGAGACGATTTGTGCACCACCCCAGAGCGCCTGCTGTGCTTCGGCTCCGATTGCAGAAAGTAACAGGGCCGAAAGGGTAAGCAAAGTCTTCTTCATGTCGTGTTATATATTGACGGTTTCCGGATTAATATTATTCTGCTACGGCCGCAAGGGGGCCCCCGCCGAAGCGGGAGACTCCTTTAGCCGATAAGTTTTCGGGAAGGGATTACTCTCCCCAACCGGGGTTCTGTTTGATGTTTTCGTTCATCTGTACCTCCTTGAACGGGATCGGGAGAAGCTCATGCTTTCCAGTCTTGTAGCCGTACTTCGAGGGGTCGTTGTTAGCCTTGGTGTCCCAGATTATGCCGTCAGGGCCTGTCGATGGGATCTTCTCGCCCTGCTTAGCGAGGATGTCTTTGGCGATGCCCCAACGCTGGATGTCCTGGTAGCGTACACCTTCGCCGCAAAGCTCGCAGCGCTTCTCGATCTGGATGTCGGCCAATGTGCAGGAAGCGAGGTCGGGCTCGCCGGCACGACGACGTACACAGTTCAGATACTCTGTAGCCTTGGCATTGTTGGACTGAACGTAAGCCTCTGCGCCAAGCAGATAAACCTCGGCAAGACGCATCCAACGATAATTGTTGGTGTAAGACATGGGGGCGTAGCCACCAGGGTTCTGGGTGTCGGAGCCTGAACGCCACTTCCACATGAAGAGGTCCTCAACGCCGTAGAAGATGCCTGATATCTTGAGACCAAGCTCCTCCTCGAGCTGGGCAGAGGTCTTCAAGGTCTGGCAGAGACGCAGACCGTCCTTGCCCTCGAGTTTCACGAAGTCCTCATAAAGAGTGCTTTGCGGGTTATAGAAGCCATAGTCCTGACCCGAGTAGTAGCTGGAGAGAGTATGATCGACGTCATTACCATAGTGGAAGCCCGAGAAGTCGAAGTATTGGGCGCGCCAACGCAACATACATCCGGTGAATGCGATAATCCAGTTGCTTGGGTCATTGCACTGCTGGCTTTCGAAGATGCTCTCGCAGTTGTTCTTTGCACGGTTCTGGATGACGTTCTCGTAACGCTCGTCAGCTGGACGGCCAGGGCCGCCATAGAGTGCATAGTTTTTGTTGCTGAGCACCTGATCGAACTGAGCGCCTGCCGAAGCGGCATCGCCGTCCCACAGATAAGCCTTGCCAAGGAGAGCCTGGGCAAATGCCTTGCTTACACGCCACTGGTCGGCGTCGCCCTCGATGCTCCTCTTCTCATAGAGTTTACCGGAGCTGATGGCCTCGCTGAGGTCCTTCTGGATGAACTTGTAGATCTCGCTGCGGGGAACATTGGGCTGAGCATATTCGGAAGGAGCAAGCACGTGGTCGAAGCAGGGCACGTCGCCCCACATCGAAGCAAGCTCGAAGTAGAACAGGCCACGGAAGACCTTTGCCTCGGCACGGGCACGGTCGCCTACCGATGACTTGCCTTCGGGCACACGGTCGAGGATGATGTTGCAGCGGTTGATGCCGGTGTAGTAGCCCGAGAACCACGACAGGATAGTGCTATGATCGGCCGAGAAACGATACTCGTTGAGCTGCTCGAGGCCACCATTGTCGCCGCGCTGGCCGCCACCGCACCAGAAGTCGCCGTCGAGCACCGCCTTGTTGGTGAATGAACCAAGACCCATCGACAAAGCCTGCTGGTAGCATTCAACGACACCAGCCTCGATCTGCTCGTCGGTATCATAATAGGTCTCGTAGTTCTGTACACCATGCTGATCGATCTCAAGGTTGTCGGTGCAGGCAGTGGTGCCACCCATCACCAGACAAGCCAATAGCATAGATTTATAATTCAGTTTCATTGTATTCTGTTTTTATATATTACTAAATTATTAGAATGTAATGCTTGCGCCAAGGACAAGCTTCTTGGAGGTTGGGAACACACCCTTGTCGAGGCCCATCGAGCTTCCAGTACCGGTGGTCTCGGGGTCGAAGCCGGGATAGCTGGTGAAGGTGAAGAAGTCTTCGAGTGAACCGTAGATACGCATGTTGCTGATGAAGGCCTTGCTGAGCCAAGCCTTTGGCAGGCTGTAGCCGAGTTGGATCTGCTTGATCTTGAAGTAAGAGCCGTCGTAAACCATAGCGTCGGACGTCAGGTAATTGTCGTAATCAGTGGCACCGGCACGCGGCTTGGTGCCATTGCGGTTGCTCTCGGTCCAACGATTGTTGGTGAACTCGGTCAGACGGTTGGTCGGGTAGTCGGCACGGTTGATGAGGCAGTAGATGTCGTTGCCCATAGCGCCTGAACCGAACATGATGAAGTCAAAGCCCTTCCAGGAAGCATTCAGGGTGATACCGTAGTTGACGGTAGCCATGCCCTTGCCGATCTCGGTCTTGTCCTCAGGACCGATCGTGCCATCGCCGCTCACGTCGTAGAACTCGGGGTTTCCGGTCTCGCTGTTGACACCCTTGAACTTATATCCATAGAAGTACCATGCGGGATGTCCTACCTCGAAGCGGGTCACGGAACCGCTCGTGTGGAAGGAGGCGCCATCGATACCGTCGCTGAGTGACGGGTGGATGTAGGTAACCTCGTTCTTGAGTGTCGAGAGGTTAGCGCGAACGCCCCAGTGGAAGTCCTTGCCGATCTGGTCTTGCCAGCCGAGCTCAAACTCGAAGCCTTCGTTCTTGATGTCACCAGCGTTGATGGGTGGTGCGTCGAGACCAGTGATGTAGGAAGAAGCTGCACCGGTCACGATGAGGTCCTTGGTGCTCTTGCGGTACCAGTCGAAGGTGAACGACAGACGGTTCTTTAGGAAGCGTGCGTCGAGGCCGACGTTGGTCTGCTCGGAGGTTTCCCACTTCAGCTCAGGGTTTTCAGCCGATGAAGGAGCATAGGTGTAAATATAACCGAAGTCTGCATCATTAGGATGAGAAGCATAGGCGCCCGATGATTGAATGGTTGTAGCATACAAGTAGTTGCCGAGGGAGGCAATCGAACCATTCTGGCCCCAAGAAGCACGAACCTTCAGGAAGTCGAGCCATGCTCGGGTGCCCTCCATGAACTTCTCCTGCGAGATGGTGTAACCGAGGGATACGCCATTAAAGTAGCCCCAACGGTTGTCGATAGGCAGGATGGAGCTGTCGGCTGCGTCAGCACGGAAGTTGTACTGAACGAGGTACTTGCCCTGATAGTCGTAGGAAGCACGGCCGAAGTAAGCGAGCTTGCGGATGTAAACGGCTTCACCGCCCGATATGCTCTTGACTGAGGATGTGGTAGCGTAAGGAATGTACCAGAAGTTGGGATCGTCCTGCAATATACCATAGTCATCATTGCTGCCGTTGGTGCCACCCGATACGGCGAAGTTGCGGTTCTCGCTGTAGGAGCTACCGACCATGAGGCCGAGGTTGTGAACCTTGTTGAAGGTCTGGTTCCAGTTGGCGAAGTTCTCCCACTGATAATATACAGTGTTGCTGTCACCAGCACTGAGGTTAACGTAGTTCTGGTTCGACTTGGGGCTACCGTAGTAATCGCGGCTTACACCGTACGACTCGCTGTTGCTCATCTGATAGCTGAGGCGAGTGGTGATGACCACGTGTGGGATGGCTGTGAAGTTGAGCAGGGTGGTGCCGTTGATGTTGAACATGCGGTTCTTGGTGAACGAAGCAGCGCGCGAGATGAGCGGGTTGCAGCCTTCGAGGGTGACGTAAGGCGAAATGCCGTAGAAGGTGTTCTCGTCAGGACCATAAAGACGTGGACCAGTGCCGGCCTGCCAAGCATCGTAAGCGCGTTTCATATCTGAGGTCATGTCGTTCACGGTGTAGTAAGGCTTGGTCAATGGGTCGAACTGGAGAGCGGTCAAGAAGGTTGAGCCGTATTCCGAGCCTTCACCTACGGATTGGATCTTCATGTGCGAGATCTGGTTGTTGGTGTTGAGCTCGAGCCATGGTTTGATCTTCCAAGTGGCATTGATCATGCCGGTAAGACGACGGAAGGTGTCGCTGTCGCCCTTCACGGTACCGTTGTTGTTGAGGAAAGAGGTCGATAAGTAGATCGAGCCCTTGTCGGAACCTGCCGAGAAGGTGAGGTTGTGGCGCTGCATGAGGCTCTTCTCGAAGAGTTCGTCCACCCAGTTGGTGCTGGTCTTGCCGTCCCAGTACTGGTCAACGAGGCTCTGTGAGATGTAGTTACTCTCCTTCACGTAGTAGTTGATAAACTCCTGGGAATCCATCAGCTCGGGCACCTTGGCAATGCTCTGGCGGGTGATCTGCACGTCGTACTTGATCTGGCCGTTGCCCTTACCTTTCTTGGTGGTGATAAGGATCACACCGTTACCTGCCGATGCACCGTAGATGGCTGCCGAAGCGCCGTCCTTCAGTACCTCCATTGACTCGATGTCGTTGGGGTCGATGCCGCGGATGCTCTTGGCAATACGTCCGTCGATGACGTAGAGAGGATCAGACGAACCGTTGGAACCGATACCACGGATGCGGACGGTGGGCTGTCCACCAGGGCTGGAAGAACCGGAGAGCTGAACGCCTGCGGTCTTGCCCTGCAGGGCCTGGGAAGCGTCGGTGATGGTACGGGCTTCCATGTCCTCACTCTTCACCGAGCTGACGGCACCGGTGAGTGAGCTCTTCTTCTGCACGCCGTAACCGATGACAACGGTCTCTTCGAGAAGCTTGTTGTCCTCTACGAGAGTGATTTTCATGCCGGTGGCGGCTTTCACGGTCTGGGTGGTGTAACCCACGAAGCTGAACTGCAGGTTGGCACCAGCCTTCACAGCAAGGTCGAAGTTGCCGTCCAGATCGGTCACAGTACCGTTCGTGGTTCCAAGTTCGACGACGGCGACACCAATCATCGGTTCGCCCAACTCGTCAATTACAGTGCCACTTGCGCGGTTCTGGGCCTGTGCGAGGACAGGAAAAAGCGCGGTGAGGCAAAGCATGGTAAGGACTGTGCGCAAAGCGCGTCCTACTTTACATAGCTGAAATGTTCGCATGTGCTTTTAATTTTGTTAGTAAATAATGTGTAGGTAAAAAAGTTGAATATCTCTTGTTGTTTGTTTTTTTGTCAAGAGTCAGCAGCGCCTTACTTCTTGGCGAGCATAGGGCTGCGGGTGATCTTCTGTTTGGGAGCCATCACGTTGTGAACTTTCTCGGTGCGAGCCTTGGCTACACGCTGGATGGCTGAGGCACGAACATCAGCCGAAGAGGCGGCAGCCATGAACTGGTACTGTCCCTTGTCGAGTACCCAGGCCGAAGCCTTCTCGTCGAACGAAGCCATATCCATCGTATTCCATGTGAGTACGATCGTCTGGCTTTCGCCTGGTTTAAGGAGGCGTGTCTTGCCGAAGGCCTTGAGCTCCTTGTTGGGCTTGTCGATGCGGCCCTTGGGTGCCTTTACGTATGCCTGAACAACTTCGCGTCCTGCTACCTTGCCGGTGTTGGTGACTTTCACTTCCATCTGGCACTTGTCGCCATCGATGGCCGACGAGACGATTTCGTAGCCGAAAGTGGTGTAGGAGAGACCGAAGCCGAAGGGGAAGGAAACGGGTTTCTGGTAGGTGTCGAAGTAACGATAACCTACGTAGATGTCCTCAGCATAGATGGTGTAATCGACATCCTTCACCTCGACGGGTTCAGCCTGGCGCTGTGCACGCTCTGCAGCATCCTTGGCACTGCCACCGCTGTAAGCCCTGCGGAAGGCCGACATGTCGAATACGTAGTCGGCGGGGAAGTTCTGGTCGGCTGGAGCATCGCCAAAGGCAACCTGCCAGGTCATCGGGAGGCGACCCGAAGGATTGACCTTGCCTGTGAGCACGTCCATCACGCTGTTGCCGCATTCCTGTCCGGGCTCGAAGGCGCAAAGGATGGCATCGACCTTGCCGGCGATGGGTGCAGTCTCGATGGGTCCGCAGACGTTGAGCACGAGGATGACAGGCTTGCCTGCCTGATGATATGCCTCGGTGACGGTGTTGATGAGATTCTTCTCGGCATCGGTGAGGAAGAAGTGCTCACGCTTGCGGTCGGCACCCTCGCCACTGGTACGGCCCAGAGTGATGATGGCAACGTCGTTCTTCTTCACGTTCTCTGCCAGTACGTCAGCTTCTGGCACCCATTCTCCGGCACGGAGTGGGGCAGTGATGCTGAAGGGTGGACGTCCGTCGGGATAGTTCTTCTTATCCTCGTCGGCGATGTGCTTCTTGTAGAATTTTGCAAGGCTCATTTCGGGCTTCATGCCAGCCTTACGGGCAGCTTCCACAAGGCTCACGCAGTAGGGACCTACATTGGTGCCACCAAAGCCCATAGCAGCTGGAACCATGTCGTACGAAGTGCAGCCGTAGAGGGCTACGTTGCTAATGCCACTGAGAGGCAGCACGGCATTTGCTCCTCCCTTCATAGGGTCGTTCTTGAGCAGAACCATCGACTCGGCACCCAGCTGGCGTACCACCTTGGCATGGCCCTTGAGATCAGTCTCGTTGGGATATTTGTAGCCTTTGGGAGTATGGCACTTGAGCACGAACTCCAAGGTGCGACGTACCGAAAGGTCGATCAGCTCCATGGGGAGAGTGCCGTCTTTGGCAGCGTTGAGCAATGCCTCACGTTGACGTGGCTGACCGGGCTGGAGCATATCGTTGCCTGCCTTGATGCTGGCCACGGCGTCCTTGCCTGCGTTCCAGTCGCTCATTACCAAGCCGTTCCAACCCCACTCGTCACGCAGGATGGTCTCAGTCAGCTCGCGATTCTCGCAAGTGTAGAGACCTTGTGCGCGATTATAGGAGGTCATGATGCTCCAAGGATTAGACTCCTTAACGGCAATCTCAAAATTCTTTAAATATAGTTCGCGTATCGCGCGCTGCGAGAGGCGCGAGTCGTTGTTGTTGCGGTTGGTCTCCTGATTGTTGATGGCAAAGTGCTTCAAGCAGGTGCCTGAACCTTGATCCTGAATGCCACGGATGAATCCTGCAGCGATCTTGCCGGCCAGTACAGGATCTTCTGAATAGTACTCGTTGTTGCGGCCGCACAGAGCTGAGCGCATTAGGTTCACGCCTGGTGCCAGCAGTACGTCCAGTCCGAAGTCGCGCACCTCGGCACCGATAACTTCGCCAAGCTGATAGGCAGCATCGATATCGAACGAGGCGGCTACGTTGGTCTCCGAAGGCAACTCGGTGCAGATATAGGTCTGGCTGTCCCAATCACGCGTGCGAGTCATGTGCAGACGATGAGGGCCATCAGCCAAATAGGCCGATTCGATACCGAGTCGAGGGATGTCCCGGGTGCGTCCGGCAGTGCCCGGAAACTTCACTTCCTCGCCCATGGCCATGCCGCAACCGATGAGCAGGTCAATCTTCTCTTCGGTAGTCATGGCAGAAATGACCTCCGATACGTTGTCGGCAGTCAGCTTGGGTTGTGCAGTAAGCGTAAGGGCTGAGAGGGCCATGGCGGCCAACATCTGAGTTCTTGCGATGTGTTTCATTTTTGTGTGGGTTTTAGGCTGTATTGCGCTATAAGAAATTTTGCGGTGCAAAGGTAGGGGTTTTTTATTAAAAAAAGGTTTCAGATTTGTTTGGAAATATTGTAAAATTGTTTAAATCTTTTAGATTTTGTGCAAATATCCCCCTTTTTTTTGGATTTTTTATTAAATTTGTCTAAATTTGCACCCGTAACTAACCCCAATTAACCTTGAAACGTTTCATCCTCTCATCGCTACTTATTGTACTTCTGGCAGCTTGTCAGGAGCCGTCGGAAGAACCTGCCGTTGACAGCACGCCGAGTGTGCTGGTCGCGACCGAACTCTCGAACCAACGTGTCATGTCGATCGAACAGGACGCGCACGGATATATATGGATTGCTACCTATCGCGGCTTAAACCGTATGGATGGCAATCAGGTGCATCAGTATTTCTGCAACGATCAGCCCGACGGTCTGCCCGACGATCAGGTGCGCAATCTGCATTGCGACGTTGAGGGCCGCCTCTGGGTGGTGACCAAGAACGGTGTGGCCATCTACAACGAGATGGATGCATTCACCCATGTGACCATTCCCGATCGCACGCTCCTTCCGCAGAGCATCGCCGAAAACAGTCGCGGTGAGATCTTCCTGCTCATGACGGGCCAAGTGTTGCGCTACAATCCAGCGGACAATGCGTTTGAGCCCCTTTTGTCGAATATCCCCTTCTCGAACTATTCCGACAACCAGATGTTCTTCGACTCGGAGGACAACCTTTGGGTGGTCACCCAGCAGGGAGCCTACTGCTACAGTACGGTGACTGGCCGACGTGTGCTGACAATCGATAATTTGGAGCATCCTATCGACAAGGCAATCATTGTCGAATCGAACCTTTGGCTTGCCTTGCGCGATGAGGGCTTTAAAATATATGATATAGGAGAGAGACGTTGGGAAGAACCCGATCCCATCGTGACGCGCGACGACAGGTTGAGGCAGGCTGATGTGCTGTCGCTTTATTATATCCCTCAGGCCAATGTCCTGCTGATTGGTACCTCGATGGGCATGTTTGATTATCGTATGAAAAAACATGAACTGTTGCATCAGTCCGATTTGGGTTTCCCCTTTGAAACACCTCGCTTCAACGTCGATTATTTCATGTTCGACCGTTTCAAGAACCTCTGGTATTGCAGCAGCACAAAGGGCTATGATGTGCATAGCAATTACGAGCGCTCGTTTAATGCCGACAACTACCTACGTGCCTTGTTCAATGATGTGCCGGTAGCATCGGTTGTCGTGGAGGGCGAACAGCGCCTTTGGATAGCCGCACAACGCACGGGCCTATGGTCATACGACCTCAAGACACATCAGATACGCCAATATGCATCACAACAATTGTCCCATCTGTTCGATGACGTGTCGGAGATCTATTATTGCTGTTTCGACAGCAGGGGTTATCTGTGGTTGTGCTGTCTGCCCGGGACGGTGTTCTGCTTCCGACCTGAGGGCGATGATTTGAGGTTGGTGGACAAGTATGCCATTGAGATGCCTATTGTGCTTGCCGAAACCGCCGACCATACCATCTGTGTGGGAACCTACAGCAACAGTTATTTCACCAAACGTGCCGAAGACAATCACTTCGAGGAGCATTACATCTTGTCGAACAGCTTTTCGTACATGGCCAATTTGTTGCAGTTGAAAGATGGACGAATGGCAGCGTTGGTCAAAGGTCAGGCGTTGCGCATGTTCTCGGTCGGACGAAATGAACTTGATCCGCCGCTCATTGCCGATACGGTCGTTGCACGATGCCTCGAGCGCAGCGTCTTCCTGCCCAGTGCCTTGCGTCAGGATAGCGAGGGCAATCTCTGGATAGGCACGGTGAGCAACGGCGTGATGCGCTATGAACTCGGCAGTGACAACCTCGAATCGATACCAGGAGCTCCCTGTGAGGACATTGCCAGCATCGAGGAAGACCAGCATGGCAACCTGTGGGTCAGCACGCTGCATGGATTGGGATGCCTCGACCCCAAAACACGCAGGTTTTCGAATTATTACAAGAGCGATGGATTGAATGGCAACGAGTTCTACGACCGCTGTTCGTGTAAGCTGCCCGATGGTCGTCTGGTCTTCGGAGGTGAACATGGCCTTACCATCTTCAACCCCGACCGCATCGGCAGCAAGAGTGAGGCCATGGTTCATTTCGAGGACCTGCGCGTCAATAACAGGTTGGTACGACCGTCGGCTGATGGACCTATCAAGCAGAATCTCTGTATGTCGGATATCGTGCGTCTCAAGTATAACCAGAACAATTTCAGTATCTCGTATTCTGCCCTCGATTTCGGCGATGGCCTGCATTTCAGTTATCAGTACAAACTTGAAGGATACAACGACCAGTGGATTGATGCCTTGCAGACGAACGAGGCATACTTCTCGAACATTCCTGCCGGCAAATATGTTTTCAGTGTGCGCGTGTTGAGCAGCGGTCAGCAGAACATCCTTTCCGAACGCTCGAAAACCATCATCATCTCACCTGCCACGTGGCTTACCTGGTGGGCAAAGTTGTCGTATGTGCTGGTTGCCTCTATACTGATCTGGTATCTGTTTGCCTCGTGGCAGCGCTTTCGCATGGAGCGATGGAACCGTCTGCAGGCGAAGCGTGACCATGAGCGCGAGAAGCGCATCAATGCCATGAACATGAGTTTTTTTGCCAACGTATCGCACGAGTTCCGCACGCCGCTCACCATCATCCTGGCACCCATCCGCCAACTTGTAGCCGACAAGAGCCAGTCGGCCGAAACACACGACATGCTCCTCATCATGCAGCACAGTGTGGAGCGTATGCTGCGACTGGTGAACCAGATGATGGATTTCCATAAACTCGAGGACGATGCCCTGCAGCTCGAAGTACAGCATCTCGACATCGTGCAGGTCATCCGCAACGTGCTCGACACCTTCGCGCTGCAGGCACGCGAGAAGAAGATCACGCTCAAAGACCTCGGCCTCGAAGAGCCCTTCACGATGTGGGTTGATGCCGACAAGGTCGAGAAGATCATCTACAACCTTGTAGGTAATGCAATTAAATATATCCAGACAGGCGGGCACATCACCCTCGACTTCGATGTGCTCTCGCGCAAAGAGGCCATGAAGCAGATCCCCAAGGCAGGAGAGCTGAAGGCCGACCGACTGGTCAAGATAAGTGTCACCGACGATGGCCCCGGTATCCCCGAGAAGGAGCTTGACAAGCTCTTCGAACGTTACTTCCAGTTGTCACGCCAGCATTCAAGCACATTCAACTGGGGAACCGGCATCGGACTCTATCATTGCCGTCGTCTGGTGCAGCTGCACAAGGGAATGATTACCGCCGCCAATCGCACGGGCGAAGTCACGGGTTCCATCTTCACTGTTCTGCTGCCTGTCGATGACGAATGCTATGCCGACGTGAAGCACCTCGATCAGTCGCAGTCGCAGAACGAACTCTATCCCCTTGCCACGGCGCCCGACGAACTACAAGCCGAAATCATTGCCGAGCAGGAGGCATTGGACGACGACGAACGACCCTCGATCCTGGTAGTCGATGACGATGTCGAGATTGTTCAATACCTCAAGACGTTGCTGGGCCAGAAATACCATGTTCGCGCACGCTACAATGTCGATAACGCCCTCGAAGCCATTGCCAAGCAGGAACCCGACATGATACTCAGCGACGTGATGATGCCTGGTAAGGATGGTTACGAATTGTGTCGTGAGGTCAAGAACAGCATGCAGCTTTGCCACATCCCCGTGGTGCTTGTCACGGCGAAGACAACCACCAGCGACCAGATTGTGGGACTCGACTGTGGTGCCGACGGCTATGTCAGCAAACCTTTCGACCCCACCTATCTGCTCACACTCATTTCCAACATCTTTAAGAATCGCGAGAAAGTGCGCCACCTGCTTACGGCCAATACTCAGACGTCGAACCTTGCCGAGAACGTCCTCTCGCAGCAAGACAAGGCCTTCATGGACGAATTATACGCCATCATGGAGAATGAGCTTTCGAACACCGAACTCGACATCAACCGTATTACCGAGATCATGCACGTCTCGCGTTCGAAGTTCTACTACAAGGTGAAGGGACTCACTGGTGAAAAACCCGGCAACTTCTTCCGTGTCTTCAAACTTAATCGTGCCGCCGAGCTCCTTCGTGAAGGCAAATACAACATCTCGGAGATTGCCGACATCACAGGCTTCAGTTCCCTGTCCTACTTCTCGGCAAGCTTTAAGAAACAGTTCGGTGTGACGCCGACTGAATATGCATGTTAAACGGGTATCCGCAATTTCACGTATATTATAACGACATAGGGCACTCTGCTTTTTTGCAGAGTGCCCTATCCTTAATGATAGACCGATGTTATGCTTGCTTCGAGTAAGGGATGCTGAGCAGGAAGGTGACGTGGCACCCGAGGAGGGGACGGTCGGCTAGTTCGAGCATTCCACCCTGCTGGAGCATCATACGGCGACTGAGCGAAAGGCCGATGCCACTGCCGCTTCGCTTGGTGGTGAAGAAGGGCACGAAGAGCGACATGCGGTTTTCGGCAGGGATAGGAGTGCCGTCATTTCCGATATAGAGGCTGAGCAGTCGGGTTCGGTCGTGCGTCAGTCCTTCAGCATCGTCCAAAGTGGCTTCGATGACAATCTTTTGTGCATTCGCTTCCATGGCGTTCTTCGTCAGGTTCATCAAAACCTGTCGAAGCATCCCTGCATCGGCCCAAACCTGCATCTTGGAGTGTACATTCATTTCCCAGGTCACTTGGGGATAGGTGTGCCTGATCTCGTCGAGCATCGCATTCAGATCTACTTGTCCCAGTACGGGGTGCTCCAGTTCGGACATCTTGCGGTAGTTGGAGACAAATTCGCTCAGGTGGCGTGAGGTGTCGTAGATGGCCTTGATACCGTCCTCCATGTCCGATCCATTTATGTCGGGATGTTTCAACAGCGATTGGCTGATGCTGGTGATGGGTGCCGTGGCGTTCATGATCTCATGTGTCAGGACGCGCGTCAGTCGTTCCCACGATTCCACCTCGTTCTGGTTGACCTGCTGACGGATGGTGTTGCCCAGCTCATTGAGTGTCTCCTGCATGGCACGTTCGCCACTGGGCAGCCCTTTGGTGGGCAGTCGGAACGAGAAGTCGCGGTTTCTGATGGCTTCGCGTATCAGCCATGCCCTCTGTCGCAACACGCGCTGATGGCGCAGCCACAGCAAGACAGCTATGACGACAACGATGACGGCTATGATCAGAAAAAGGAGCATGGAAAAACCAGGGGAAAAGGATTATATATAGCATCTATAACATCTATCGCCTCTAGATCCTCTAGAAAATCTAGATCGTCTAGAAAACCTAGAAAATAGCCAAAGTGCCTGCCTTGCTTACACGTCCAGCTTTTTCATCTTGTTATAGAGTGTCTGGCGGGTGATGCCGAGTTGTTCGGCAGCGAGTTTCACATTGCCGTGGCAGCGGTCGATGGCACGTTGGATGTGTTCGGCCTCCATCTCGTCGAGTGTGGCCAGATCGTTTTGGGCATCGAGCACGTCCTTGAGTTTGCGCACCAGCTCGTCATTGTCCCACGGCTTGGTGATGAAGTCGGAAGCCCCGCTCTTCAGTCCTCGCACGGCGAGGTTGACATCGGCGTATGCGGTGATGAGCACGATGGGCAGTTCGGGATGATGCTTGCGTATGGCACGAAGCCAGAACAGACCATCCTGCCCGTTGTTCACGCCGAGCGAGAAGTTCATGTCGAGCAGCACCAGGCTGACCTCTTCCTGGCTGAGTTTTTTGAGTACACTATCGGGTGCCGTCATGGTCAGTACACGCTGGAAGGTGCCCGACAGGCAGTAACGTAGCGCTGTCAGGATCGCCTCGTTGTCATCGATGACCAGGATTGTTCCATATTTGTCTTTCTGCATAAATCTTTCATTTATTTGCGTGGCAAAGATAGTGATTTTTTTGGAGTTTTCACTTATTATCCACTCTTTTTTTCACGTAGCCGGTCAAAAAGTGTCCATTTTTTAGACACTATGCTGTATAAATTTTAGACAAACCGCTTTTCGCATATTCAAAAACCTTGGCCACTCACACGTTTTACCCTATCTTTGCATCAGAAAATTCAAACGATTGAAGTTATGAAAAGACCAATCATCCTCTTTCTGATGCTACTGGCGTTCACGGGCATCGATGCACAGGAGGCGACGCTGACAGCGACCGACTGCATGCGCTATGCCGTGGAACACAACCACGACATCCGCATCGAACAGCTGACGCAGGACACACGACGTGCCGAACGTACGTCCGCCGCAGGTGCCTTCCTACCACAGGTGAGCGCAAGCATCGGCGCACAGTATAATTTCGGACGTGCCATCGACCCCGAAACCAACACCTACACCAATGTGAGCACGTTCTATAATGGATATTCGGTGCAGGCTTCCCTGCCCGTGTTCGACGGTTTCCAGCGCATCAACCAACTGCGTGCTGCCAAGGCCAGCCTGCTGATGGGGCGAAACAAATTGCGTGCTCAGCAGGACGAACTGGCCCTGCAGGTGTTCGAAGCCTTTTGCAATGTGCTCTATTACGAGGGTACGGTGCGTATGGCCGAGGAGAAGCGTGAGCAGAGCCTGCTCACCTTGCGCCAGACGCAGGTCATGGCCGAAGTAGGGCAGAAGAGTGAGGCCGACGTGGCTCAGATGGAAGCCCAGCTCGCCGCTGACGACTACGAGATCACCCGCCAGCAGAACGAGCTTTCCACAGCCATCCTCTCCTTGAAGCAGCTTATGAACTTCCCCGAGACCGACACCCTGCTGCTCGCTCCGAGCAATCTGATTACTCCGACTGCCCCTCAAACCCTTCAAACCCTTCAAACCCCTCAAACCTCTTCCGAGCCCCTCACCCTCGAGAACCCCGCCATCGCAGCAGCTGCCCAAAACGTCGTCGTGGCTCGTCGCAACCTGAACATAGCGCGTGGTGAGCTCAGCCCTTCCATCTCGATCAGCGGGGGCATGAGCACCTCCTTCAACAAGATGCTGCACAACGAATCCGTGGGCTTCCGTGATCAGTTGAGCAACAACAAGGGCGAATATGTCTATGCCTCGGTGAGCATTCCTATATTCAATCGGCTGCAAACCTTGACCGACATACGCCGGCAGCGCAACAACCTGCGCATCGCCGAAGAGGAGCTGGCACAGAAGCGCGACGAACTCGTCAAGCTCCAGTTGCAGGCCGAGAACGACTGCGAAGGCTTTCGCAAACAAACCCTGCAGATGCAGCACAAGGTCGAGGCCGACAGCATCGCTGCCCGACTGACCACACGAAAGTACGAAGAGGGGTTGGCATCGGCCATCGACGTACAGACCTCCACGGCAACCCTCCTGGAGAGCCGTTCCCGACTGCTCCAGTGCCAACTGATGCTGGCCCTGAAACAGAAGCTTGCAAATTATTACAAAGGTTTACCACTATTATAAAGGATACGTATTATGGATAGACAGATAGAGAAAAAGCGCGGGCTGCAATGGAAACATGCCCCCTATATCGCAGGCGGTGGCCTGTTGCTGGCATTGATCGGATGGATGGTCTTCGGCGACCACAGCTCGACGTTGCGTGTCGAGTCCGACATACTGACCGTCAGCCAGGTGACACACGAGGAGTTCAAGGACTATGTGCGCCTCAATGGCACGGTGGTGCCCATCCAGGTGGTGCAGATCTCGCCCGAGGAAGGCGGCATCGTCATGGAGAAGGTGGCCGAAGAGGGCTCAAGGGTCAAGAAAGGCGACGTCATCGTGCGTCTGTCGAACTCTAACCTCGACCTGCAGATCCTCAATGCCGAAGCCGAGCTGGCCGAAAAGCAGAACCTTCTGCGAAACACGCAGGTGGCGATGCAGCAGGACAAGCTGAACAACGAGACCGAGGCTGCCTCGCTGGGAATGGATGTGGAGCGAAAGCGTCGTGCCTACGAGCAGAACCAGCGCCTCTACAACGAGAAGCTCATCAGCCGTGAGACCTACCTGCAGGCCAAGGAGGACTACGAGTTGTCGAAGAAGAAGCAGGAGCTGATCAGCGAACGCCTGAAGAAGGACGAGCAGTACCGCAGCCTGCAAATGGACCAGATGGAGGACAACCTTGCCAACATGCGGCGCAATGTCCTGCTGGTGCGTGAACGCAAGCAGAAGCTCGAAGTGCGTTCGGCCATCGACGGCGAATTGGGCTTGCTCGACGTGGAGCTTGGTCAGAACATCATGGCAGGTCAGAAGATTGGGCAGATCAACGACCTTTCCGACTTCAAGATTCAGGCCGAGATCGACGAACATTACATCGACCGTGTGCGCCAGGGTCTGCATGCCACCTTCACCCGTGGCGACAAGACCTATGAGCTCGCAGTGCGCAAAGTCTATCCCGAGGTGCGTCAAGGACGTTTCCGCACCGACCTCGTCTTCCGTGGCGAGCGTCCCGACAACATCCGCAGCGGTCAGACTTATTACCTCAACCTGGAGTTGGGTCAGTCCGAACAGGCCATCCTCATCCCACGTGGAGCATTCTTCCAGACCACGGGCGGACAGTGGATCTTCGTCCTCGACAAGGATGGCTCGCGTGCCTATCGTCGCGACATTCGTATCGGTCGCCAGAACCCGCAGTACTACGAGGTGCTCGAAGGTCTTGAGCCGGGCGAGCATGTCATCACCAGCGGCTACGAGGCGTTCAAGGATTATGAGACGTTGAAAATAAAATAAACTATGAAAAGTTACCTGAAATTCCTGTCAAGGAACAAGCTATATACCTTCATCAACGTGCTGGGACTGGCCATCTCGCTCATGTTCGTCATCCTCATGGGCGACTATACCTGGCGCCAGTACAGCATCGACAGGTGGCACAGGAATGCCGACCGGATCTACCTGATGGGCGATCAGGAATTGTTCTTCACTTGGCCCCAGGCGGCCGGTGAGATCCGGGACATGTGCCCCGAGGTGGAGCAGACCTGCTGCGTGATAAGCCAAAGAGGAAAGATCAAATATGGCCAGCGGGAAATAAAAGATGGAGAGGACGAAAACGGCATCATCATGCTTGCCGACTCAACGTTCTTCAACTTCTTCGATTTCGAGCTGGTGAAGGGCAATCGCCAGACGGCACTCGATGCACCCGACAAGTGCGTTATCACCGAGCGGTTGGCGCGGAGGCTCTTCGGCAAAAGGAATCCCATCGGTGAGTCGTTGGAGATTGTGGGCGAACGCCATGTGACCATCAACAACGAAGACCCCTTCGACAGCACATTGGTCTATACCATCAGTGCCGTTGTCGAGGATCTGGACCGTACCGTCCTGCCCAACGAGACGCAGATCATCGCCAGCATGAAACGTTTCCCCCAGGTGATGGGCTATGAGCTCAAGAACCATGTCTTTGCCTACGGAGGATCCGGTGCTTGTAAGGCATTCTACATGATTCGGCCCGGAACTACGTTCGATGGAAAGATGAAGATGGTGGAAGATCATTTGACCAATCACTATTTTTGGACCTCGAATAACCAAGTCACCATGACACCGCTTAAGGATGTCTTTTTTGCTCCGCAGAACAATGGCTCGGGCTTGCAAAAGGGCGACAAGACGAGGCTTCGCATCCTGTTGGCCGCCGTCCTCGCCATCCTCTTCTTCGCCTTGAGCAACTATGTCAACCTGACGGTCGCCAACACGGGATTCCGCGCCAAGGAGATGGCCACTCGCCGACTTTTCGGCAGCAGCCGGTATCAGATTTCGCTGAAACTGATCGCCGAATCGACGATGATGGTTGCCGTGTCGTTCGCTATTGGCCTGGCGTTGGCATTCTGTTTCCGTGAAGATGCAGCCTCGTTGTTCAGGGGTAAGATTGAACTGGCGAGAGATATCAATCCGAGCACTGTCGGCATCTGCCTGGGCTTCATCCTGCTGACGGGCATCATCTCGGGCATCCTGCCCTCGTGGCATATTTCCCGCTATCAGCCCATCGACATTGTGAAGGGCAATTTCCGCTTCCATTCGAAAATGGTGCTTGGAAAGGTGTTCATCATCCTGCAGAACACCATTACCATCGTCATGCTCACTTCGGCTCTTGTCATCTGGCTCCAGCTGAACCATCTGATTCACGCGCCCCTCGGCTTCAACTACGAGAACCTCTGTTTCGTCAGTCCGCCCCAAGAAAAGGAACAGGCAGTCAGAAGCCAATTGGAGAATATGCCTTTTGTCGAAAAAGTCGGCGTTTACCGGGGCACCGATTTCATCGGCTATTCTTCCAGCACGCGTACCATTTCCTTCGATGAGAAGAACGTCAACATTTACTTGACAAGTATGGATAAGACGGCCTTTGAACTCTATGGATTGGAGATTCTGCGGGACTATGGCCCCACCAGCGACGGCTATTATCTCAACGAGGAGGCCATGCGCCGGTTGGGTTTGACCGAAGATGACCGAGAGATGCCCTGGGGTAATGGGACGACGGTGCCGATAGCCGGCATCATCAAGGATTTCCATCGTGTCAATATTCTGGAAAACCTGGTACCCTTCGCCATTCAGGTGACCGATGACTTGGACTATGTCAACTTCCTTATAAAGACGAATGGAGAAAAGAAGTCCAAAGCTAAATTTATCGATATGCTGAGGGATTTGGGTTGTGCCGAGGCCACGCTGCCCTGGATTGTCAACAGTTCGGAGGATGTCATTGCCGAAACCTTCGACACCCATCGTCACACGCTCCGCATCATCACGCTCTTCACCTTCATGGCCATCGTCATCTCCGTGCTGGGCTTTGTCGGCATGTCGCTCTTCTTCATTCGTCAGCGCAAGAAGGAGATGGGCATCCGCAAGATCATGGGCAGCACGTCGCGCGAGGTGTTGTGGCTGATGCTCCGCACGTTTTGTGCCCCGCTGCTCCTGTCGTTCGTCATCGCCGTGCCAATCGCGTGGTATATCATGCGAGAGTGGCTCATGGATTTCAGCTATCGTATCGAACTCAGCCCGTGGATCTTCGTCACCACCTGTCTCCTGTCGCTCTTCATTGCCATCTTCTCGGTGGGCATGCAGATCCTCAAGGCCGTCAGGACCAATCCTGTCGAAAGCATCAAGACGGAATGACAAAACAAGATAAATATGAGTAACTTCATACCGAAAGGGCAGGGAGCCCTCATCAAGATATTATCGCTGGCCATCGGCCTGACTGTCGGGCTCGTGTTGATTGCCAAGGTTCAGCTCGAACGCAACTTCGACCGCTGCGTCGAAGGCAAGGAGCATGTCTATGAAATCAACGAGACCTACCAGCGACAAGGCCAGGAGGTTGCCGAGCATGGAGCCACGTCGGGCGGTATCGTCCCGAAATTGTGCCAATACGTCCCCGAGATCATCGTGGGCACACGTTATACCGGTCAGTTCTATCATGAGAAGCTCATGTCAGAGGATGGTCAGCGCTACGGCTTCGAAAACTCCATCTTTGCCGATTCCTGTTTCTTCGACATCTTTGGCACGAGGATACTGGTGGGCGAGGCGAAGCAGCTCTTGACCAAGCCTGGACATTGCCTTATCAGTCGTTCGCTCAGCGAAAAGCTGGGTGGCGATGTCGTGGGCAGGACATTCACTTACATGGCAGCCCCAGGCAAGCCCATGACCATCAGCGGCATCTTCGAGGACTTCGACGAGAACTCCTCCTTCAACCAGCTCGACATCGTGATGTCGATGTCCTCCATCGGCACATATACTTGGGACGGCACGAGCAATATGTTTGGCAACGATCGTTATCACTCTTTCGTGCGTCTCACTCCCAATGCCGACCTGCAGAAGATACAGGACGAGGTAAAGGTGATGATCAAGGAGGTCTATCCCTGGGATGAGTTGCGTGAGGCTGGGTATGTCGATCTGGGCTTCAAGCTTTATCCGCTCAGCGAGAGGCGCATGAGCAATACCACGGTCCGCACCACATGCATCATCCTCTTCATCGTCGCTCTCGTCATGCTGTTCACGGCTGTGATGAACTACATCCTTGTGGTCATCAGTTCGCTGGTAGGCAAGGCTCGACTGGTGGCGCTCCGCAAGGTGCTGGGTGCCCCCAAGCTCGAGTTCTACGTCAAGACATTGGGCGAAGCCTTCGTGCATCTGCTTCTGGCGTTGCTCATCATGGCCCTGCTGCTTTGGGCAGGGAAGGACTGGATACGCGACCTGATGGGCATCAGCGTCTCCACGCTCTTCTCGACGCAGACCTATCTCATCCTTGCCGTGGTTTGCCTCGTCGTCCTCATCTGTTGCGGCCTCTTGCCCGGCTACATCTATTCGTGCATCCCGCTCGTCTATGCCTATCGCCTCTTCAGCGAAAGTAAACGCGTGTGGAAGCTCTCGCTGCTCGCCTTCCAGCTTTGCCTGAGCACCATGTTGCTCTGCATCCTCAGCACTATCTATCGCCAGTACGACTATATGATGAACAAGGATTTGGGCTACGAATACGAGAATGTGGCCTTTATCCACATCACCCATCCTTCCGACTCCACCGCCGTCCTGGCTCGCGAGATCGAGAAGCTTCCTTGTATCGAAAGCACCTCGACCGCCTATTCGCTCTTCCTCCAGTGGCAGAGCGGCAACAACATCATGCTGCCCGACGATACGCGCGAGTTGTTCAACTATGCCTGCATGTACTTTGCCGAGCCAGGCATTGTCGAAACCATGGGTCTGACGATAGTGCAGGGCATGGGCTTTACTCCGCTCGAACAAAAGAGGTTCATTCCCGAAGTCATCGTCAACGAGAAGTTTGCCCAGATGCTCAAGGAGTTTACCGGATGGGACGACGTCATTGGACGTTCGGTACTCACTACCGAAATCGGCCCGGAGTATCCGCTCACCATCGTCGGTATTGTGAAGGACTTCACCCTTGGCACCCTCGTGAGCATCGACGAGCGTCCCACCATGTTCATGAACGGCTCCCTCTTTGCCAACTACGTCCTACTGAAGTTCAACGACCTCACGCCCGACAACATCACCTCGGTGCAGCAGCTCTGTGACCGACTCTATCCCGATGCCGAGTTCCAGGTGAAGCCTTACGCCGGCGAACTTGCCGACAGCTATCAGCAGACGCAGCACACGCGCGACCTCATCCTCATCGGCTGTCTGGCCGCCCTGCTCATCACGCTCATCGGTCTCATCGGTTACATCCGCGACGAAGTGCAGCGCCGCACGCGCGAACTGGCCATCCGCAAGGTGATGGGTGCCAGCATCGGCGAACTGCAGGCGCTCTTCCTGCGCAACATCGCCATCATTGCCCTGCCCTCCATCATCGTCGGCATCATTCTCGGCTGGTATTTCAGTCAGCTGCTGATGGATCAGTTTGCCGATAAGGTGGCGCTCCACGGGTGGATCTTCGTCATCGACGCCCTCGTCGTCATCCTCATCATCGCCATCGTCGTCTTCTTCCAAACCCGCCGCATCTGTAAGCGCAATCCCGTCGAAAACATCAAAATCGAATGATATGAAGAGTTATTTGAAGTTCCTGAGTAGGAACAAGCTGTTCACCCTTATCAATATCGTGGGCCTGTGCCTGTCGATGGCCTTCCTCTTGCTCCTGGGAGACCTCATCTATCGACAGACGTCGGTCGAGAACTACCAGACGCGCGGCGAGCGGACCTTCGTCCTGGGCAACGAGCGCTTCATGATGTCGCACTTCCGCATTGGCCAGCGTTTGCAGGATCGTTTCCCCGAAATCGAGGACTGGTGTTCTATCTCGGGCTATGACATCAATTTCACCATCAATGGGCAGGAAGTGGTCACCAAGATGCTCGTCACCCCATCCAACTTCTTCGAGTTCTTCGACTACCGTCTGCTCACTGGCGACAAGAGTCAGGTGCTCAGCGCTCCCAATCAGATTGTCGTGAGCAAGGCGTTCGCGCAGCGCTATTGGCCTGAGGGCGACGCTGTGGGTAGGGAATTGGTGTTGGGCGATGACGACCTCCCCGATGGACACATCACCTACACCGTCAGCGGCGTGATGGAAGACTTCGACCGTTCGGTCATCCCCGCTGGTCATGAGTGCGTGGTCAATATCGAGAATCTGCGCAGCCTCCACTCCTCGGCTTACACCGAGAATTTGACGAATGCAGGCAGCTGTGTGCTGTTCCTGATGGAACGTGAGGGCAGTGACCTGCGCAGCAAGACCGACGAGATGCGCGACTACCTGAAGACCTTCTTCTGGCTTTATCAGATTGAGGCAGTCAAGGAACTGACGCTTACCACGTTCTCCTCCATCTACTACGACGACAGGAACTGCTCGATGATGTCGGGCGACCTCAATCATGGCAGTCGCAGCATGACGCAACTCTATGTGATCATCGCTCTGCTTGTATTGGTGTTTGCTATCTTCAACTACGTCAACCTGAGTGTGTCGCTCACCACCGACCGCTCGAAGGAGATGGCCACACGCCGGTTGTTGGGCTTGTCGCGTCTGCAGGTCTTTCTCAAACTCATTGGCGAAAGCATCCTCTTCACTGCCATTGCCTTCGTCATCGCCTATTTCATCGCCCTTGCCCTGCAAGGCAAGGCAATTGAGATGGCCAATTGTCCTTTGGACCTCAGGAAGGACACCAGCTTCGTCACCATCCTTATCTTCCTGTTGGCTATCGGCCTCACAGGTCTGTTGGCAGGTTTCGTCCCCGCATCGGTGCTCAGCGGCTACCAGCCCATCGACATTGTGCGCGGCACGTTCCGTCGCCGTGTGCGTCAGCGTTGGAGCCATGTGCTCATGGTGCTGCAATCGGTCTTCGCCATCCTCATGCTCACCATCACTCTCCTGCTGGGCAGTGGCATTCGTCAGCGCATGACGCAACCTTTGGGCTATGACATCGAAGGCGTACTCGAGACCTGGGGTGCAATGAACTTCGATCAGACACAACGACAGACCATGCGCGACCGTCTGCTGAAGTTCCCCGAAGTGGAGGCCGTGGGCTATGGTTTCGGCACACCTATCGAGTATTTGGAGAACCAGACAACAACATCTACCGACGGCGACGTGGTCAGCCTGCGTCTGTTGATGGGCGACAGCTGCTTCTTCAACATCCTCAACATCCATCCCGAGAAGATCTACAGTGACGACAAGAATTCTGTTGGAGTCAACCATCAGACGTTGCGCCAATTTGGGAAAAAGGATACCGATACCGAGTTCGCCGTCGCTGGCAGTGAGAATAGTACTCGCGTCAAGGCACTCTATCCCGATATTGTCTATCTGACGGTGATGAACGAGGAGCAGTTCCCCACACCCTTCCTCTTCTTTAAGACCGACGAATACCGCGACGACGACGATAACTATGTTCGCAATAACTATGGCAAGCCACGTCAGCTGCTCGTCAAGTATCATGGCGAACGCAAGAGGGTAGAGGCCGAGGTGAAACGCCTGCTTGCCGAGTTGTCGGGAAGCGAGGCTGCCGAAGTTCATGCGCTTACCGACCTGCACAAGAAGTGGTATGCCGATTACGAACGCTTCCTGCGCGTGCTCACCATCTTCACCATTGTGGCCATGCTCATTGCCGTGCTCGGACTGATGGCCATGAACAGCTACTTCGTCAGCCAGCGTCGGCGTGAGATTGCCGTGCGTCGCGTCTTTGGTGCCGAGGTCAGCAGCATCACCCTCCGATTGCTTCGCACCGTAGCCATCCAGTCGCTCATTGCAGCCATCATCGCTGTTCCCCTTTCGTTCTGGTTAGCTCCGAAGGTAGGTAGTATCTCCGGCCTGAACACCCCGATGGAGATCATGCCCTTGCTCATCGCCCTCCTTATCGTCCTCTCGGTGGGTATCCTCACTGCCGCCCTCCAGGGTTGGCGTGCAGCTACCGAGAATCCCATCAATAGCATCAAGACTGAGTGACAAAGATCATGCGGAAATGCGTCTGACTTTACGGCGTGTTTCCGCATTTTGTTAGAGCTTGTCCCAAGTTGAGCTAAGTTCTCACAATTTGAGATTGCTTGCCTCAAGGTTATGGTTCATTCTGCGCATTGCTGCACGAGGAAAGGTAATGTTTGCTGTTGGTCTTTCTGAAACTGTAGGCTTATTCCATGGCAGAGGTAGGAAATAGTCATGTTCCTGGTGTGCGTGTGTTCTGCTCGCGGTGTCCCATTCTCCCCGCTTTGGGACAGAGCGTTTGCAAAATCTGCACCACCTCATCGCTCCTCTTTCAATTCGGTGGTGCAGTCATTCACTTGCCGTACGCCAGCAGAAAGGCTCCTCCCTCGTTCATGGCAGATCCCGACACTCTGCACATCGAAGCCCTTCGCCCGACAATCCTTTTCTGCAGTGGTACAGAAGCATTACAATTTCTGAAAGCTCCTGCTATCAAGTAGTGACGTCTTCTACTCGAAAGCAGTTGATTTGAGTAATTTCACTTCAAGATGTCAAAGATCTTACTGCAAAGATACGCATTTTTTCTGGAAGAATCGCTAAAAACGAGTACTAGGCCTGCAGTTTTAACAGAAGTTTAGATAAAGTTTTGTCAATTTCTTTCTCATTTTGCGCTAGTAAACCCAA
>JAFZBE010000066.1 GCA_017561935.1 Bacteroidales bacterium
GAACTTGGTGAAGTTCCATTTGATGTCGGAAGTCTCACGCCATCCCGGGTTCATCTTGTCGAACATCTCCTCCAGACGAGGAGTAAGTTGATTATCGGCATCAAATCCCTCGAATCCCTTCTGCTCTTTCAGATAGGTGAAGAATGGCGAGGCATTCTCACCATTGACATCAACCTTGGCGAACTGTGGGAACTTGATGTCATAGTTGACTGTGCAGAACTCGTGGATCTCAGCCTCGGTGCCAGGAGCCTGCTGGCCAAACTGATTGCATGGGAAGTCGAGAACAGTGAAACCCTTGGCCTCATAGTCGGCATAAAGGTTCTCAAGTTCGGTGTACTGGGGCGTAAACCCACAACGTGTTGCCGTGTTGACAACGAGCACCACTAGACCCTTGTAACTCTCGAGCGAGATGTCCTGACCCATCATATCCTTGACGGTATGGGCGTAAAAAGCCTCATTCACAGCAGGGGCCTCTTCAGTAGCCTTTGCCTGCTGGTTTGCATTTTTGTTGCCACAACTGGTCATCAGACCTACTGTTGCGAGAAGAAGAACTAGCGTTTTTTTCATCGTGATACTTGTATTGGTTGATAAAACGCTGCAAAGATAATCTATTTCAAGCAATATACCAAATACAAAAGGAACTTTTTTACTTTTCGAGAACAATAAGCCGTAAACTGTCGGCAACGGTCTTTTCCTTGAACCACAAATGCAACCTCTCCCTTGCATCTTTCGACAATGGCTCTTGACAATCGACGATTGCTGTCACGCAGCGCTGCGATGCTTGGGAATCGGTGAAGACTTGCAGAGTCGAAGAAAGACTTAGACCAATAATCTGGGGGAAGAAGATGTTAACCTCCTTCCTCATCTCGTTGCTGATGTCCTCGTAACGCTCATATTCGTTAAGGCGCTCTGTGAGGAAGGCATTACGTTTCAGTTCATTGTCGAGAGCATGTGCATTGTTGGCCTCATTAGCACGCATCATTTCCAGACGATTTCCCAATGACATGATGCTATCGAAGTCGGCTCCTTGAACCACCTCCAAATCGTATTCCTTCAACTTGGAATAATGTGTCAGCGAATGCCTAGCCAGTTCAACGGCTTCCTCGTTGACGTTTCGGCCCACAAGCACAAGGCGCAAGGTGTTGCCATTCACCACATCGTCGGCTACGACGCGTGTGCCCTCCCAATTGGCCTCCTCGTGGATAAACTGTCGCACCTGCCTATGTACGATACTGCGATGAATGATGTTAATCGTCATGAAAAATGCAGGTACCATCGCAAGTACAACAATCAGTATCAGCGTGCGATTAACGATACGGCGACGTTTCTCGTCAAAAATCTCCCTTGGCTTGAACTTCATCATCCGCACTCCAGCAAAGGTTGACAAAGCGATGAATACCGTATTGATGAAGTAAAGATAAAGCGCACCGGCAAAAAAATGCAAGCTACCAGAAGCGATGCCAAAACCTGCGGTACACAATGGTGGCATAAGTGCCGTAGCGATGGCCACACCGGGAATGACATTACCCTTATCCTTGATGCTAAGCGCAATAATGCCAGCTGCTCCACCAAAAAAGGCGATAAGCACATCGTAGAGCGTGGGTGATGTGCGCGCCAGCAATTCGGAACCATTCTCGTGGAAAGGTGTGATAAAGAAATAAAGGGTGGCAGTCATGATGGCTACAACGGTCATCATGAGGTAATTCTTGGCTGCACGTTTTAGCAGTTCCAGATCATTGATACCAACAGCCATCCCCATCGCAATGATAGGACCCATCAATGGTGAGACAAGCATGGCTCCAATGATGACGGCCGTTGAGTTGACATTGAGACCCAGAGAAGCGATGAAGATGGCACAAATCAGGATCCAAATGGTGGCGCCACGGAACGATGTTCCATTGGTAATGTTTTCGATGGTCTCCTGACGGCTGCTGAGGTCACTTTTGATAGAAAAAAATTCCTTGATATTCATGTATCGTTAGTATTTTACATTCTATTCATCGGCAAAAATACGGAAAAATAATCTAACATGAAAATATTAATGGTTAATAATATTGAAATGTTAAGGAATTTAAATGACTTTAACTATCAATAGGAGGACAAATAGTCCATCATTTGGACATTTTAACCATTGAACATGGACAAAAAGAGGCACAATCGGGGTTGGCACAGGGATTGCAAGTATGCCAGTGAACGCGATAGCGAAAGCATCCTATGGGAAGCTAAACCAAACGTCCAGAACATGTCTAACAATTAAATCAACCGAAAGGAGGTACAACTATGTTACCAATCATTTCAAGATTCAATGATCAGAATTGGTTCCCAACGCTGTTCAACGATTTCTTTGATGACAGCGATTTCTGGATGACCAATCGTAAACGCAACGTTACTGCACCTGCAGTAAACGTGCTCGACGAAGAGAAGGAATACAAGGTCGAAGTCGCCGCTCCTGGCATGACCAAGAACGATTTCCAGATCAAGATTGACAACGACAACAATCTCGTCATCACCCTTGAGAAGAAAACCGAAACCAAGGAGGAGGACAAGAAGGATGCGAAGAAGTCCGGCAAGTATCTGCGCCGCGAATTCTCCTACAGCCACTATCAGCAAGCTTTCACACTGCCTGAGGATATCGACAAGCAGAAGATTACGGCCAAGATGGAACATGGTGTATTGACCATCGATATCCCGAAGACCGAACCACAGAAACCTGTCGATACTTCTCGTCAGATTGAAATCCAATAATGGGTGATCAATTCCAATGCTTATGAGCCTGTCAGCCTATATTGAGGCCGACAGGCTTTTTCGTTGTATTATATTGTGCACTGAAAGATAGCAAAAGCCGTTAAAAGAGTAAAAAGGCAAGGTTTTCGATGGTTTTTTCGGCTATACATTTGGAAGTAACTCTAAAAGTGATTATTTTTGCAGAGTTAAAACCTTTGATCTTCACACTTTATTGAAACTATTATTTCAAAAGATATGAATTACGCAACATTCCTAAAACTACAGTCCTTGGGCTACAAGGGCACACAGGACGACCCCGCCAAGAATGTCATCACATGGTTGAGACAAAAGGAAATACTCCGCATCGAGCCCTACTGGCGAACATACTCTGACGAACGTGGATACAGTTGGGCAAAAACGTGGGATGAATTCAGTGAGAAGACTCCTGTAGATTGCGAAACATTGGAGGAATTGTTTGAAATCGCTCTTGACAACTCGGTCAAGGAAGCTCTATAACTTTGAAAGGTGCCATGATTGAAGAAATGCTCAAATACAACAAGGCATTCGTCGAATCGAAAGCTTATGAGAAGTACGCCACCTCGAAATATCCCGACAAGAAGCTGGCCATCGTGACATGCATGGACACTCGCTTGGTCGAACTTCTTCCTGCCGCCCTCGGTATCAAAAACGGCGATGTGAAGATGATCAAGGTAGCAAGCGGCACTATTACCAATCCTTTCGATTCTGCCATGCGCTCGCTGCTCATTGCCATTTACGAACTGGGCGTGAACGAAGTCATGATCATTGGACATACTGGTTGCGGCGTGCAAGGCATGAACGCCGAGGAGATGCTTCATCTGATGAAGGAGCGCGGCATCGACGAAGAGCACATCTCGCTGATGCGTCACTGCGGCATCGATCTCGACGCCTGGCTCCACGGCTTCGATGATACTGAAGCCGCCGTGCTCGAGACTGTCGATCTGGTGCGTAACCATCCGCTCATGCCCAAGGATGTGGTGGTCAAGGGCTATATCATCGAAACCCATACGGGTGAACTCTTTCCCATCAAGGAGGGATAACATATACGGCTTACCCAATGAAAGCCCTATTTTCACTATTGCTGATGCTGCTGCCCGCTTCACTGATGGCACAAGAGCCGAAGGACTCCCTTTCGGTCGGGTTCCCGTCGTCTTTGACGGAGGATGACATTCGCGAGCTGACAGCACCCATTCGCGTAGAGAATACAGGATTCTTGGGCACGAACCTCAATGCCAACTGGAAGAAGGACCTCATCGAAACAGGAGTGCTAACCAATCCAGAGAACAACAAGCCACAAGAAGTACATTGGTATGGAGCTCCCCTTTTCCCGCGTGGTTCACGACTACCTGCATGGAGCACGGGATATATGTATGGATCGCATCAATACACAGGCAATCTGATGTTTGGATATATAGCATCGGCAAATGCAGGAGTGGAACAACATTTTGGAGACTATTGGACAGCCAATGCCGGTATTTCGCTCCAAAAGTATTCAGTCTATTACAACACGGCTTCATTCAATGGTTCCCTTACGTGGCAGCCTTCGAATTATTTTGCGCTGACAGCCTTCGGGTACTATATGCCCGGCACGTTCCTGTCGAACTCCGATATCAAGATAGGACAAGCCTTCCAATGGGGAGGATTTGCCACATTCCAAACCGACACCAACGTACCTTTCGGCATTGATGTTGGTGCACGCCAAACCTACGACTCCTTCACGGGCCACCAGATTGTGCCCATCGTACAGCCATTCGTCAATGTGGGTGGTGCAAAACTGGGCATCGACTTCGGGCCACTCATCAGAGATGCCCTTTGGAAGGCCAAGGGCAATGGCGGCCATCCAGGCATGGGAGCAATCCCCAAGCCTATTAAGGCCATGCCACCCGTTGCCCCTCGACGATAACTATAGCGACTATATCGATTTAATAACCAATAATACCCATCTAACTATGAACGTAGGAGATAAGATTCCCGAAGTCCTTGGAATTGACCAGAACGGCAATGAGATCAAGGCGAGTGATTATCGTGGACGCAAGATTGTGCTCTACAGTTACCCTCGTGCCAACACTCCAGGCTGCACAGCCGAGGCCTGCTCCCTGCAACAACACAAGGCGGAGCTCGAAGCTGCCGGTTACGCCATCATTGGCGTAAGTAAGGACAAGCAGGAGGCTCAGCAGAAGTTCGCCAACAACTACAACCTCGAGTTCCCACTCATCGCCGACACCAGCAATGAACTGCTACAGCAACTGGGTGCATGGGGCGAAAAGGTATCTTGCGGCCGTCGAACCATCGGCACACTCCGCACCACATACCTCGTCAACGAAGAGGGCATCATCGAGAAGATCTTCACACCCAAGGAAATCAAAACCAAGATTCACGCCGAGCAGATTCTCGACTTCATCAAGGGATAAGAATGAATGTCCGTCCCAATGCAACTCTTGTGACATACGTGGAGCAGGAAATCCTGCCCCGCTATACTATGTTCGATGCTGCCCATCAGGAGAACCATGTGCGCACTGTCATCGCTCAAAGTCTGAACCTTGCACAAATCATCAACGAATCGGCCAAATACATGAATGCCGATGGTACAAAGACCATCATCAACATCGATATGGCCTACGCCATTGCCGCCTACCATGACACGGGCCTCGTTGAAGGTCGCGACACGCATCACATCGCATCGGCCCGTATCATCCGAGCCGACACGAAATTATTACAATGGTTTACCAAAGAACAGATTGAGATTATGGCGGATGCCGCCGAGGATCACCGTGCCTCAGCGAAGTCAGCACCTCGCACCATCTATGGACGCATTGTGGCCGAAGCCGACCGCGACATCAATCCCATCAATATCATCCGTCGAACGATGCAATACGGCTTCGCCCACTATCCCGAGCTGGACAAAGAAGGCCATTACGAACGAACACTTGAACATCTGCACGAAAAATATGCCGAGGGCGGGTATTTGAAATTGTGGATTCCCGAGTCGCCTAACGGCAAACGTTTGGCCGAACTGCGCGAAATCATACGTAACGAAGCTCTTCTTCGACAAATATTCGAACAAATTTATATTTCCCTTTCGAACCCTTCTTAACCTTTCGAACCCTTCTTAACCCCTCATAACCCCTCTTAACCCCTCTTAACCCCTCTTAACCCCTCTTAACCCCTCTTAACCCCTCTTAACCCCTTTTACCCCCACAATCCTTATGCGCCAAATCATCACACATTTCACCGACAATGACCTCTACACCTTCAGTTGCCAATACTATATCATGCAGAAATACCCGAGGGCGGAGGTTGAATACACCTTCATCGACCGCAACAAGACTTGCTATCCTAAGGGCTTCGATAAACTGCTTCAAGAACAGATTGACTACATGGCAGGCGTTACCATCACTGATCAGGAAGTCGAGTTCATGACCGAGAAGCTTGTATGGTTACCCCTTTGGTACTTCACCTTCCTGCGCGGTTATCGTTTCAACCCGAATGAGGTTGACATCAACCAAGACGAAGAAGGTCACCTCAGTATCCTTATCCGTGGCAAGTGGTTCAGTACCATTATGTGGGAGATGCCTATCCTCTCGTGTATTTCCGAGCTGTTACACACCTTGAACGGCGATGTTGCCAACTATAATCTCGAAAAAGAATACGCCAAGGCGGTCGCAAAAAGTGAGAAGATCTTTGGTGCAGGTCTGGTGTTCGGAGACATGGGTACACGTCGCCGCTTCACCTACGACCACCAGAAACTGGTGCTCAAAGCGATGAAGCATGTCTATGACAGCAAACCTTGGCCTGGTCGATTCACCGGCACAAGCAACGTATGGTTTGCCATGGAACTGGGCCTTACCCCTCTCGGCACCATGTCACATCAGCTCATCTCGTTCGAAGAAAATGTGAGCGGTGTCTTCGAGTGCAACTACAACGTCATGCGCAAGTTCAGCGACGTATATGATGGCAACAACGGCATTTACCTATACGATTGCTTTGGAGATAGCGTCTTCTTCAACAACCTTTCGAAACGCATGGCTATGATGTACAGCGGCCTGCGCGTGGATAGCGGTGACGAAGAAGAACAGACCGAGAAAATCATTGCCAAGTACAAGAGTCTGGGTATCAACCCCGCGACCAAGCAGGTGGTCTATAGCAATGGTCTCGATGTCGATAAGTGCATCGCCATCCATAAGTTCTGCAATGGTCGCGTGCTGGATAGCTATGGCGTAGGCACACATATTACCTGTGACATTGACAACGCCAAGCCTTCGAACATCGTAATCAAGTTGACCAAATGCCGCATCACCGAAGTGCGCGAATGGCATGACTGCATCAAACTCTCGTGCGACAAAGGCAAGACCCTCGGCAACCAAGAGAAGTGCAAATATATCCTTTCACTCATCGGATAAATACAAGACAACTATGAAACGAAGACTTTTTATCGTTGATCCTCAGAATGGATTCATGGATGATGGGACACTGCCCGTCAAAGGTTCGCTCGATAAGATGGCAGCCCTTGCCAAATATCTGCACGATATCGAACTGGAATATTACGACAAAATCTATATCAGCCTCGATTGGCATCCCATCAATCACTGCTCCTTCTCAGAACAAGGAGGTCCCTGGCCATCGCATTGTGTAGGTTATACGGCCGACGCCCTCGTCACCGACTCAGTGCTCAACGAGTTGAAACGCTGGATGCAAGCCGGCAAGGTGGAATATATCCGCAAGGGTGAGCAGGTGGAACGTGACGAGTATTCAGCGCTCGACAACGAAAATGTTGCCGCGCATCTAGCCTACGAACTGCGCAAAGCTGATCACCTGGACGTCTGTGGTGTAGTGGGAACCGTCTGCGTACAAAACACGCTCAAAGGACTCATCGAGAAAGCCACCAGTGCTGATAAGATTACAGCCCTCACCGCATATATTGCCCAATTTGACACCGATTCAGAGAAAGCGTTTGTGAAATGGTGTGAGGAAAACGGGATAGCTGTTGCATAAAAACGATCAATGGCACTTTAGAAGTTGTCAACATGTACCTCAAAGAAAGATTGAGGATGAGCACAAACCGGACAGAGTTGTGGGGCCTTGGTGCCTACAACGATGTGACCGCAGTTACGACACTCCCATACCTTCACCTCGCTCTTCTCGAAGACAGCGGCAGTCTCGATGTTCTTTAGCAAAGCACGATAACGCTCCTCGTGACGTTTCTCAATGGCAGCCACCATGCGGAACTTGTTGGCCAATTCCTTGAAGCCTTCCTCCTCTGCGGTCTTGGCGAAATTCTCATACATATCAGTCCACTCGTAGTTCTCACCATCGGCGGCATGCTCGAGGTTCTGTGCAGTATCGCCGATGCCATTGAGTTCCTTGAACCACAGCTTGGCATGCTCCTTTTCGTTGTCGGCAGTCTTAAGGAAAAGCTCGGCAATCTGCTCATACCCTTCCTTTTTTGCCACCGATGCAAAATAGGTATATTTGTTACGTGCCTGGGATTCGCCTGCAAATGCAGCTTCAAGATTCTTCTCTGTCTGTGTGCCTGAATACTTTGTATTAGCCATAATGATAAATTTTATAAGTTAGGAATAATGACTCATACTTTGATAACCTCAAAATATGAGTACCGGTGCAAAGATACAGTTATTCGACAAAATAAACAAATATTTTCGACAAAAAAAACAATTTTTATTACTATTTCATCATAAATGAATATTCGAACAGCCACGCCACAAGATGCAGAAGCCATCCTCGCCATCTACGCGCCCTATATCGAACAAACGGCCATCACCTTCGAATACGATGTGCCTGCTGTCGAGGAGTTTCGTCGGCGCATCGTTCACACGTTAGAGCATTATCCCTATCTCGTCTGCGAAGAAGGGGGCGAAATTGTTGGTTATGCCTACGCCGAAGTTTTCAAGGCGCGTGCCGCCTACAGCCGTTGCGTCGAGACCTCGATCTATATCAAGATGGGATTGCATGGCAAGGGCATTGGCAAGCGACTATACGAAGCGCTCGAAGAAAGACTCAAGCAGATGGGTATCCTCAACTTAAACGCCTGCATCACCTGGCTTGATACACCCAATCAGTATCTCACGCATCAAAGCCCGGAGTTCCACGAGCATTTGGGATACAAGCGGGTGGCTCATTTCCACCAATGCGGGTACAAGTTCGGACTTTGGTTCGACATGATCTGGATGGAGAAGATGATTGGAGAACATTTGTGAGGAAATAAATAAAAATCTATTATGGAGATCGTAGTCGGGCACTGCTATTGCCGTCGCAATCCGCTGTGGGGACGTGACGTGGTGAGAGTCAATCGCCAGGTCCAGAGCAGTGTGCTCGACTTCGAACGTTACGATGTCACCATCATCAAAACGACAGAAGGTTTGGAACTCATCGAGCACCAGACCCTTCCTGCTACCCTTTTCACGCACACGGGGTTCGAGCCCGTCTGCGAAGAACTCTTTCTCAAACTGTTTGCCATGGCTCGGATGGCACTGGCCGCTTCGCAAGCCAAAAATGTCCTACCAAATACCAACAGCCATCAGCAAGTAGAAAGCCTTCTTCGAGACTACGGCATCATCGATGACACCCCCACAGAAATCTTCGCACAACAATACGCTCAAGGCATGAAAAACCTCCTCGACGGTGTCTATGATGTGGTGGACGTGCACAAGTGAGTTATACCATCAAAAAACAGTCCCGATAGCGAGAACTATCGGGACTGATTTTGTGTTATTCTAAACATGATTGGCTCGGAACGCCTGGATACGCTCGGCGAAGAGTGGCTCCTGCTCGGGACGGAAGAATGAAGTGCAGACGCGGACACCCTGTTCGTGAGAACCCATCGTGTCGAGTGGATAAACGGCAATACCGTAGTACATCAGTTCACGAGTGAGTTGCAGGTCTGTCATGCCTGGATACTGGGCGGTGAAATAGAAACCATCGGCCAGCGGCTCGCCCATATCATTGTCATAGACCAGATAGAATCCATTCGATAGCAACACCTTCTTGAGGAAGGCTGCCCTACGGCCATATTCCTTCACCTGATTGACGAAATCGAAACGTCCATCACAAGCAGCATCCATCATCGCAGCCATACCATACTGCACGCTATGACAGCAACCCGACGAAAGGGTGTAGATGACACGTGCATCCAGGAAACGTCCAAACTCTGCCACACCCATCAGGTCCTGTAAAGCTTTATACTTGCGATGGTAGAGGCCATCCGAGATGCAGCATACACCGATGCGCTGACCTGCATACGAGAATGCTTTCGAAGCGGAGATGGTCATCACATAGTTATTAGTATATCGGGCCACAGTGGCCTGATAAGGTGCTTCAAAAGGATGAGACAGATCACGACGGAAATCCATCGCAAAGTAGGCCAGATCCTCCAGCACGATGACATCATGCTTGGTAGCAAGTTCGCCAATACCCTTCAGTTCCTCATCTGTGAAACAAACCCATGTAGGATTATTTGGATTGCTATAGACGATGCCTGCAATGTTGCCTTGCGCCAATAATTCATCGAGCTTTTCAATCAATTTCGGGCCACGATAGTCATGTATATCGAGTCCGATGGGCTTCAAGCCGATGACCTTGCACTGGTCGGTCTGCACAGGAAAGCCCGGATGAATGAAGAGAATCGAATCGCGCTCAGGCATAGCGAGATGCAAAGTAGTGAAAATAGCGAACGTGCCCTGCATCGAACCTACGGTAGCTATACATCCTTCAGGCTTCAAATCAATGCCGATGAAAGCCTTGATGAATCGGGATGCTGCATTCTTGAGTGGAGCGATACCGGCATTGGGTGGATAGATAGCCGCACAACCCTCGTCGAGAGCCTTCTTCTCGGCATCCATACCAATCTGTGAAGGCTTAAGGCCGGGCACACCCATCTCAAGATGAATGAAGGGTTGCCCCGTCTTCTTCTCAAGTGTTCCTGCAAGACTTGCGATATCACGAATGGTGGCACCGCTAAAATCACCGAGATGCATCGACTCGATTGTCTCGGTCACAATCTGATAATCTAATGGGGTTTGAATCATAGTCAGTTATCGTATATGATGTCTATAGATGCCATAGACGCTATAGACGCTATAGATGCCATAGACGCTATAGTGACTATAGGCTTATTCTATTTCCAATCCTTCAAGTTACGTTTGTCGTTGACGTGCTTGGCCTTGCCCGACGAACGTTCGATGGTGCCAGGAGGCAGGATGTGGATGTTGGGCTTGATACCCACCATGCTTACGATGCGGTCGTAAAGCGGCTTGATGTAAGGCATCTGCTTGGCAGGATTTGGCGAGAAGTATTCGTTGCGAAGCTCGACATCGAGATCGAATGTATCTTCGTTGTCCTTACGATCGACAGTGATGAAGTACTGTGGTGTAAATACAGGGAACTCGGTGAGTACAGTCTCGATCTGGCTTGGAAAGACATTGACACCACGGATGATGAGCATATCGTCCGAACGGCCCAAAATCTTGCCCAGACGGACAGCTGTGCGTCCGCACAGACACTTCTCGTAAATGAGATGGGTGAGGTCGCGTGTACGATAACGGATCATCGGCATTCCCTCCTTGCACAATGAGGTGAAGACCAATTCGCCCTCCTCACCTTGATGTACAGGTTTTAGTGTGTCGGGATCAATGATTTCAGGCAGGAACATGTCCTCCCATACATGGGTGCCGTCCTGATACTCACATTCGCCGCCTACACCAGGGCCACACATCTCAGTAAGTCCGTAGATGTCGATAGCCTTGATGCCGAACCGCTTCTCAATTTCACGACGTATGCCCCATGTCCAAGGCTCTGCCCCGAAGAAACCTACGCGCAACTTCAAGTCGCGAGCACTCATACCCATCTCGGTCATCACTTCGGCAAGTCGAAGGGCGTATGAAGGAGTACAGGCAATGGCTGTTGTACCAAAGTCCTTCATCAGCATCAGCTGCTTCTTCGAGTTGCCTGCAGATGTAGGAAGCTGGATTGCTCCCAGTTTTTCGGCACCGCTGTGAGCGCCAAGACCTCCGGTAAAGAGTCCGTAGCCGTACGAAACCTGAACAACATCGCCAGGACCAACATCGCCCACCGACATCACACGGGCTACACATTCTGCCCACATGTCAAGGTCAGCCTCGGTGTAGGTGGCCACAACGGGCTTGCCTGTAGTACCTGACGAAGCATGGATACGACGAATCTTCTCCATCGGAACGGCCTGAAGTCCGAAAGGATATTCATCACGCAAGTCGTACTTCGTGGTGAAAGGAAGTTTGGTGATGTCTTCTACACCACGGATGTCTTCGGGCTTGACACCCAACTCGTCCATTTTACGCTTGTAGAAGGGTACTGTCTCGTAGCACCTCTTGACGGTAGCCACAAGACGCTCGCTCTGGAGTTTGCGCATCGACTCACGGTCCATGCACTCCATCTCGGGATTGTAAATTCTCGGCATTTTTTGAAAATAATAATGAGATTAAGAAATATGGGTTAAGCGAAGTCTGCCTCCGTCAGGAAGCCGATCTTCTTGATTGTTATGATTTCCTTGGCCTTCTCGCTCTGGTCAGTACGCATAACAAGCACACCTTTTCCCTTCCAGAGGAAAGAATACATATAAAGGATGCCAACGCCTTCAGAAGAAAGCATCTTGACAGCCTCGGCTGCCTGACCTGGGGTATCGTCGATGCTCAAGGCAAAAACATCGGCCAACTGCACATTGATTCCATTCTCGCGAAGAAGCAAGTAGGCTTGTGTAGGCTGATCACAGAGGACACGGTAGATACCATAGTCCTTGGTGTCGGCGATTGTAGAGGCGATAATCTGAATGTTGGCCTTACTCAAAAGGTCGAGAACGCGGATGAGTGTTCCGCTCTTGTTCTCGATGAATATGGAAAGTTGTTTAATGGTCATGATGGGTGGGGTTAAGAGGGACTTATTGATATACTTTGCGCTTATCAACGACTCTCACGGCCTTGCCTTCGCTAACGGGGAGTGAGCCCTTTGGCACAAGCTTGACGTGCGGAGTGAGGAGGATTTCGTCCTTGAGAGCACGGCGGATGCGCTTCTCCAGGTCGAGAAGACGTGGGAAATCATCGGTGAAGAGTTCCTCAAGTTCCACTTCGACGAGCATGTTGTCGTTGTCGGCATCTGAGGTGAGTGTAATGAGATAGTTGCTGGCGAGCTCGGGGAAATGCATCAAGATCTTCTCGATCTGAATTGGGAAGATATTGACACCACGCAGCACGATCATATCATCGGAACGTCCTTTCATGCGGTCGATACGGATGTGATTGCGTCCGCAGGGACAAGTACGACCCAATACACGGGTAAGGTCACGGGTACGATAGCGGATCAACGGCATGGCCTCACGACAAATCGAGGTGAGAATAAGCTCGCCAATCTCCCCATCGGGTACAGGCTCAAGCGTCTCGGGATCAACGATTTCAACGATGTAATAATCCTCCCAGAAATGCAAGCCGTTCTGTTCTTTACACTCGAAGCCTACGCCTGGACCACACATCTCAGACATGCCGAACGAATTGTATGCCTTCACTCCGAGCATTTCCTCAATACGCTTGCGCTGTTCCTCCGAATGGGGTTCGGCACCGATGGCAAGCATCTTGAGCTTTGTGTCCTTACGTGGATCGACACCCTGCTCCTGCATCACCTCATAGATGCGTGTCACATAACTTGGCACAGCATGAAGGGCTGTGGTACCAAAGTCACGGATGAACTTGATCTGACGTAAAGTGTTACCGGCAGCAGCAGGCACAGTCAACATGCCCAAACGCTCAGCACCATACTGGAAGCCCAGTCCTCCGGTAAACATGCCGTAGCCCGACGAGTTCTGGAAAACATCATCTGGACGGAGACCTACCATCCACAGGTTACGAGCCACCTGATTGGCCCACTCATCCAAGTCTTTCTGAGTGTGCAGGATTACGGTAGGATTGCCTGTCGTTCCACTCGAGGAATGCAGACGCACGCATTCCTTCAGGGGCACACAAGAAAGGCCGAAAGGATAGTTCTCGCGCAAGTCCTGTTTGGTGGTAAAAGGCAGTTTACGAACATCAGCCACGCAAGTGATGCTGTCGGGCGTGATACCTAACTCTTCGAAACGCTGCTTATAGATTGGATTCTTCATGCAGCGCGCAATGGTGTCCTTCAGACGCTCGACCTGCAGCGCCTCGATTTGCTCACGGGTCATGCATTCGTGTTCCTGGTCAAAGAACTCGCATGAATTATCGGGTACGGGGTATTTGCTCATCTTGGGATTGTATTGGATGTTTCGAAATAAAAAGTTAGCCTACAGCAGCGACCCCTGCATCGAAAGCCTTGAGGTTGGCTTCGACAATGGCCTCGCCCTTTCGTTCGAAGACGCGAGCAACAGCACTACGTAATTCATCGGTCGAAAGGATGCCGATATAAGGTGCTGCCATACCTAACAGGACGACGTTGGCCGAACGTACTGTAGCCACTTCCTTGGCGATTTGCTCGATGTCGAGCTTGGCTACTTTGGGAAGCTTGGCCAATTCAGCATCGATAGCCGAAGCCTCGGGATAGTTGGGGATGTTGACAAACGACTGGCTGGAGGTTACTACAGCGCCATCCTTGCTAAGATAAGGCAGGTAACGCAAAGCCTCCATAGGTTCCATAGAAATGATGACATCGGCCTCACCCAATGGGATAAGGTCCGAAAAGATAGTGTCGGTCGAGAGACGCAGGTTCGACTGCACATCACCTCCACGCTGGCTCATGCCATGCACCTCAGCTTGCTTCAGATTCAAACCTGCCGCAGTGGCCGCCTCACCTATGATCGTAGCAATGGAGAGGATACCTTGTCCTCCCACACCGCAAAGGATAATGTCTTTCTTCATAATAATATTATTGTTTGCGCGCGGCAGCTTTCTGACGTGCATGACGTGCCAATGTCTGAATACATTCACGACGTGGGATGATGACCGAGACGTCAGGATAAGCAATCTCTTCGCGGATGAGTTCCTTGATCTGTTCCACTTTGGTAGGTTGGGGAACGATGACACGAACATGGGCTGGATCGACGCCAAGAGCTACGCAAATGGCCTCGTACTTGCTGGTGCCTGCCGAATCCTGACCGCCTGTCATTCCGGTAGTGAGATTGTCGCTGATGACAACGACGATATTCGAATGATCGTTGACTGCATCGAGCAATCCAGTCATACCCGAATGCGTAAAAGTGGAGTCGCCAATAATGGCCAGAGAAGGATGAACACCCGCATCGGCAGCACCCTTAGCCATTGTAATAGAAGCACCCATATCGACACATGAGTCGATGGCCGTAAATGGAGGCAGGGCACCGAGCGTATAACATCCGATATCGCCGAAGACACGCGCCTTGTCGCCAAACTCAGCCACCACTTCACGAATAGCATTATAAACATCACGATGTCCGCAACCCTGGCAGAACTGAGGTGGACGACCGGCAAGCACGGGACTTGGGTCAAACACCTTTTTGCTTTCTACGCCAAGAGCCTTGGCCACACTGTCGGGATTAAGTTCGCCAGCACGAGGGAGGTCTCCAGTCAGTCGGCCATAGACGGGATAATCTGCACCAAGCATGCCTCGAACAAGTTCCTCTACCACCGGCTGACCATCCTCAACGACCAGCAGATTCTCCGAAACTGCGGCAAGCGCAACTATGTCCTTTTCGGGAAGAGGATACTGTGAGACCTTGAGGATATTCATCTTGTTGCCCACGGCCTCCTTCACATAATTGTAACCGATACCACAGCAGATGACACCTGTCTTGTTGTCGGGCTCGTCTTCACAGAGCTCCAAACGATTGAACTCACTCTCAGCAGCAGCTTCAGCGATGACTGGTTGTTTCTCGATAAGTGCCGCATACTGACGTTTGGCATTGCCTGGGAGAAGTACCCAATGTGTACGGTCGGTCTCGGGATGAAGGTCGTTCTCCCCTTTCGGCTCATGTATCTCGACGGCAGCACGTGAGTGAGCCAGACGTGTTACTACACGCATCAGCACAGGTTCCTTGAGCCGTTCGCTCAAAGCAAACGCCTCTTCCATCATATCATAAGCCTCCTGCTGATTCGAGGGCTCGAAAACCGGTATCATGGCAAACTTGCCATAGAAGCGCGAATCCTGTTCGTTCTGACTGGAATGCATCGAAGGGTCGTCGGCTGCCAGAACGATAAGGCCGCCATTGCAACCGGTGATGGCCGAATTGACAAACGCATCGGCACAGACATTCATGCCGACGTGCTTCATGCAGACCAAAGCACGCTTGCCGGCGTATGACATGCCAAGGGCAGCTTCCATTGCCGTCTTCTCATTGGCACACCAGCGTGAATGAACATTGCGTTCGCGGGCCAACTTATCGCCCTGAATGAACTCCGTGATTTCTGTAGATGGGGTGCCTGGATATGCATATACACCAGATAGTCCTGCGTGCAATGCACCCAAAGCGATAGCCTCATCCCCTAACAAAAGCCTTTTCATATAAAATATGTTTATTTAAAAGGTAAATTGGTTTCAATTGGGCGCAAAGATAATCATTTTTTTATGATTTCCGAAAATTTCCTTGCTATTTTTTTGTCATTTTTGATTTTTTTGTATATTTGCGTCGAAAAAACATGTTTATCACTCAAAAAACAATACAGAAATGACCCTATTAGAACGACTCAACGAAACTGATCGCTATGCAAAATGCAACGGAATCCAACTCACCGAAATCCGTGAAGGTTATGCCAAGGCGGAGATGATTGTCGAGGAGCGACACCTCAACGGAGGTAACGTATGCCAGGGTGGTGCCATCTTTACACTGGCCGACCTCGCTATTGCCGCTGTGATGAATTCTCATGGACAACTTACTTTTGGCATCGAGAACCAGGTGACCTACGTTTCGTCGGGCCTTTTGGGCGATCACCTCATCGCCGAAGCCATCGAGACTGTCAACCACAAGAAGATTCCCTTTGCCACTGTCACCATAAAAAAAACGACAGGCGAAATCGTTGCCTCTTGCACCGCCCTCGCCTATCGCAAACAAGCGCCAATGGAATATGACGCACTGATGTAGTTTATTTCTTATAGCACTCGAAGATCTTATCGACCTTCTCCTTCTTCAACTTGGGTGTGAAGAACGAAACGATGGGAACAACGATAAATCCGCCTACCATTGCTACTGCACCACAGTCGATAGGATTGAGGATAGCGTTACCTGTAAGCATGTTGATCAAAGTAAGACCAACGCCCCATGCGAAACAGGCCCATACTGCTGCCTGAGTGACACCACGCCAATAGAGTCCATAGAGGAACGGCGCAAGGAATGCTCCTGCCAAGGCTCCCCAAGAGATACCCATGAGCTGCGCGATGAACTGAGGAGGATTAAGTGCTATCATCAACGAAATGACGATGAAGAACACGATGAGCACACGCATGATAACGACCTTACGACGCTCGATCTTTTCAGCAATCATGTCATCGATCTCGCCTTCACGCACCTCATCTTCGGTCGATTTCTTGTCACGATAGATGAGATCAAGTGTCATGGTCGATGAGGAAGTGAGCACCAGCGAGGCCAACGTTGACATCGAAGCGGAAAGCACAAGCAATACAACAAGGGCAATCAGTGCATCAGGAAGTGTCTCGAGCATCGAGGGGATGATGTTATCATAAACGAACTTGCCACGCTCGGCATTGAAAGCTGTGGGCACAAACAGTCGTCCGAAACCACCCAGGAAATAACAGCCACCGGCTACGATGAATGCGAAGATTGTCGAGATGATAGTGCCACGCCGGATAGCTCCTTCATCCGAAATGGAGTAGAACTTGCCCACCATCTGAGGCAAACCCCATGTGCCAAGAGAAGTAAGTACAACAACACCGAGAAGACTCAACGCATTCGGGCCAAACCACGAAGCGAAATCACCTGCCTTAAAATTGGCATAAAGACCTGCTTTGTCGTTGGCAAGGTCATCTGCATTGGGCACCTGAAGCGACATGCGGTGTATAGCCTCAGTCAATCCACCCTGATGATTGATAACAACGGCAATGACTGTAGTGATACCCAAAAGCATGATGATGCCCTGAATAAAGTCATTGATGGCCGTAGCCTTATAGCCTCCCAAGATCACATAGCAGGCCGTCAAGATGGCCATAATCCAAGCACAATAGGAATATGGGATGCCAAAGCCCATCTCAAAAAGCTTCGAGATACCCATATAGACACCGGCAGTGTAAGGGATAAGGAAGACAAACGCGATGATAGAAGCTGCCACACGCAGACCTTGGTTGCGATAGCGTGTACCAAAGAAATCAGGCATGGTGCGCGACTGGATGTGCTGCGTCATCGTCTTCGTGCGACGGCCCAAGATGAGCCAAGCCAGCAGAGATCCAATAATGGCATTACCTACGCCAATCCATGACGATGCCAAACCATACTTCCAGCCGAATTGTCCGGCATAGCCCACGAAAACAACAGCCGAAAAATACGACGTTCCGAAGGCGAAAGCGGTAAGCCAACCTCCGACATTACGGCCACCCAACACAAAGCCTTCGACAGAACGCGCCTGCTTACGGCTGTAAACACCCACGCCAATAGTGATGGCGAAGAAAAGAATCGTAAGAAGAACCTTAATAAACATAACACTAATACAATAAATAATTAACTTAGAACGCCATCTGCATCTGAATCTGAACACGGCTGCACGAGCTGTCAACCCAAGCGGTGTTCAAACCATCGGTCCATGAAGAAGCCCAAGTGTATTGCAACTGGAAACGGCACTTGGTGAAGAACCAATACTGAAGACCTGCAATGATCTCGGTACGCTCACGATCGAAGCCCTTGGCATAATCAAAGTAGTCGTACGAGGCGACCATGTCGAGCTGACCAGCCAAAGGAATGGTGGTCGTGACATATCCACCCCATGAACTGGTCTCGCCATCGCGGCCTCCCAATACTTCACTACGTACCGACCAACTGCGATTCTTCCAATAGTCATTGCTGCCAGCCTTATACTCGACACCGGCTGTCCAACGGTCACGTCGATAAATCTCGCCCAGACCAATGGCATTCTCCACGGGAATATATACCGAAGAGGCGACCAACGATGTAGCATAACCTTTCTGGGCAGAGACGGCAAAGCGAAGACCTTCCACAGGACGATAATCGAGCTTGACGATGATGTTCTTTCGGTTGTCAAGGTCTTTGGCATTGATGCCACGTCCGTTCAGGAATTCGAGATTGTAGAAAAGTTTGCCATCAAAAAGCTGTCCGTAAAGGTCGATACCGAGGTCACGTCCATAGTTGATTCCAAAGAGGGGATCAGAGCCGCAACCAGTGAGATAGGTGACACTCTGTGAACAAACATCCACCGTCTCAAGAGTGACAGGCGAAAGAGGATTTTCCATCGAGAGCTGGTTCTTGAACTGTCCGAAACGGATGGTCAGTTCATTGCCTTTGGTCACGCGATAATCGGTGTAGAACTCCTGCACCTGACTATTGAAATCATGCATAAAGAGGAACGACCAGCGGTCGGTGATGCGCGCCTTGGCCCAAAGTAAGGTACGCTTCACGTCCCAGGTGTTACTGTTGCGCCCATCATAATTCAAATAGGTATAGCCAGCCTGGGCATAACCATTGAGGGTGATGCGGCTTTTCAGTTCCTGCGACCAATAGTTCAAATCCTTTTGCTCCTGGGCATGAACCATACCAAAGGACATAAAGAGGACCGTCAAAATAACGAGATTAGAGAATCTTAAAGACATAACACAATAATTTAGAGACAGACGTTATAAAGGGGTTATGAAAGGTTAAGAGGGGTTAAGAGGGGTTATTGGATGAGAACCATTTCAAATCTTTCTTAACCTTTCGATTATTTAACTACTATAGCTTACTTCTTACGAAGGATGGTCTGGTCTCGATCCGGACCGACCGAGAGGATGGTGATGGGCGTTTCGAGTTCTTTCTCAAGGAAGGCGATATAATCCTTGAACTCCTGTGGGAATTCATCCTCCGACTTGCACTTCGAAAGGTCGGTGTTCCAGCCCTTCATCTCGACATACTGAGGCTCAATGCCTTCCTCGATGGAGAAGGGGAATTCGTTGGTCAACTTGCCATTCACCTTGTAGGCGGTGCAAGCCTTCACAGTCTCGAAGCCGTCAAGCACGTCGCTCTTCATCATAATGAGCTGCGTCACCCCATTAAGCATGATGGTGTAGCGTAAGGCTACGAGATCGATCCATCCACAACGACGTTCACGACCAGTGACAGCACCATATTCGTGACCAATGGTACGAATCTTGGCACCTGTTTCGTCAAATAGTTCTGTTGGGAATGGGCCGGAACCAACGCGCGTACAATATGCCTTGAAGATGCCAAAGACCTCGCCAATCTTGTTGGGAGCCACACCCAGACCAGTGCAAGCGCCTGCACAAATGGTGTTTGATGAAGTAACGAATGGATAGGAACCAAAATCCACGTCAAGCAACGAGCCCTGAGCACCCTCACAAAGCACGCTCTTGCCGTCCTTGAGGTAATTGTTGATCACATGCTCGGAATCGATAAACTTGAACTGCTTCAAATATTCGATGCCCTCCATCCAATTGGCTTCGAGGTCCTCGAGTCCATCGGTGCTCACGGGTTCGCCGCCCTTGGCGATAGCCAGCAGATTCAGGCTGGCGATGGTCTCAAGATGGCGTTTCTTGGCAGCCTCATACTTCTGCTGGAAGTTGTCAAGGATGTCACCAACACGAAGTCCGTTTCGACTAACCTTGTCAGTATATGTTGGACCAATGCCCTTGCCCGTCGTACCAATCTTTGCCTTACCCTTGGCAGCCTCGTTGGCCTTGTCGAGCAAACGATGGGTGGGAAGGATAAGATGAGCTTTCTTCGAAACAAAAAGACGCTCGGTCAGATCGTGACCACTCTGCGCCAACTCCTTGGCTTCAGTCATGAACAGAAGCGGGTCAAGCACAACACCATTGCCAATGATGTTGATCTTGCCACCCTGGAAGATACCCGAAGGAATGGAGCGAAGAACGTACTTCTCGCCATTGAATTCGAGAGTATGACCAGCGTTAGGACCGCCCTGGAAGCGGGTTACAATGTCGTAGTTGGGCGTAAGAACATCTACCACCTTACCTTTACCTTCGTCACCCCACTGGAGACCAAGCAATACATCTACTTTCATTTTTTCAATTATAATGGTTATTATTTTTTCTTCTTTGCATTTGCACGCTGGCACTTGGCACAAAGGCCATGAATCTGCAGCGTATAGGCTTCAGGGACGAATCCCTTGGGCAACTGTGACTCAAAATTCTGCAGCACCTGCAGTTTACGGAGCACCTTGATGGTTCCACAATGTTCGCAGATCACGAACCCATGTGGCTCCTGACCGAGTGTCCTTTCGAAGAACGTCATGCCTCGGCTCACCAGTTCGAGACGATTGGCCAGCTTCAGCTGAACCAGCAGGTCGAGCGTGTTATAGACCGTGGTCAACGCCACACTACCCTCATCATCACAGACGATCTTATGAAGAGTGTAGATATCGACAGGCGAATTCAACTGATAGAGAGCCTGCAGAATAAATCGACGTTCCACCGTGCACCGTTTCTTCTGGCTTCGCAGATAATCCTCCATGATGCGCAAAGCTTCGTCGTACTCGGGAGCCAAGGCATCGGTGTGAAGATTCTTCGTAATCTGGTCGCGTTTGCGATTGACGGCCTCCGATACTCTTTCGGGTTGTTTCCTTCTCATGACAATCGCTTTTCAAGACTTTTTGCACAATAACGAAGCATCTTTCCCTCAGCATCCTTCCAACGACTGATGAGCTCCTTCCCTATCTCGTACTGAAACGCATACATGCATACCACATCGGCCACCTCGGGTGTAGGGATAGACTGGACCCACCGTTCGGCAGTCTCGATAGTCATCGTGCCGCGCGGATAAAGAAGCGGTGCAATCATCTTCGACTCACGGATGTTATCTTCTGCCCACAATGCCTCGGCGACTTCTGTGATGTCAAGGCCATAGAGCGGCGATTCCATATCGGCAAGCATCTCCTTCACCATCAAAGCTATCTCTTTGATGTCGGGCAATGAGCATCCAAAAGCCACCTTATAAACATAGCCATGTTGCCGCAGCAATGAACTCGTAAAGACATTCTGTCTGCTGCGGAAGAGCTTGTGGATGGTGCTTAGCTGATGAGGGGTCATTGGAAGGGTTAAGAAGGGTTCGAATGGTTAAGAGGGGTTAAGA
>JAFZBE010000067.1 GCA_017561935.1 Bacteroidales bacterium
GATGATGTCCCCTAACGTTCGTTGGGGGATATGCTGCGACGGGATGATGTCCGCTAACGTACGTTGGAGGATATGCTGCGAAAGGAGGATGTCCGCTAACGTACGTTGGGGGACATGCGATGATTGGAAAATGCTTTTCTACATTTAGGTTCGGTGATTATCCTTCGGAGGAAAGACGGTCGCCATTGTTAATTATCGATCTTCTACGTCTTATAGCACTCTGTCGCGCATCAGAGTGCTTTATCAAATTGCGGAAGCATTATGTCGCACGTCATAATGCTCTATCAAATCGCGGAAGCATTATGTCGCGCGTCAGAGTGCTCTATCAGTTTGCGGAAGCATTATGTCGGCCGTCAGAGTGCTCTATCAGATCGCGGAAGTACTCTGTCGCGCGTCAGAATGCTCTATCAAATTGCGGAAGCACTCTGTCGCGCGTCACAGTGCTCTATCAGATTGCGGAAGCATTATGTCGGCCATCATAGTGCTTTATCAGATTGCAGCAAGCACTCTGTCGCGCGTCAGAGTGCTCTATCAGATTGCGAAAGCACTCTGTCGGCCGTCAGAGTACTCTATCGAAAAAACACGGACAGCTCCTTTGGGGAGTTGTCCGTGTTTCATATTTCGCGCTGAGATTACTTCTTGGTGCGATTGCCGTAACGGCTGAGGAACTTATCGACACGACCAGCGGTATCGACGAGCTTGTGCTTGCCAGTGTAGAATGGATGGCTGGCCGAAGTAATTTCGAGCTTTACCAGTGGATACACGACACCATCAATCTCGATGGTCTCTTTGGTGGCTACGGTCGAACGTGAGATGAACGTCACGTCGTTCGACATGTCCTTGAATGCAACAGGACGATAATTTTTTGGATGCAGATCCTTCTTCATTTCTTTACGTTTTGTGACCGGGGGTCATGCTCGGTCTGTTAATAATCGGGCGCAAAGATACTAAATATTTCTTTATCGAAGAAATTTTTCTCTTCCTAATCCTCTTTATTCCCCAAAAAACATTTCACAACGCCCAATTTTGTCATCTTCAAATGGCATCATTATATGGGTTCAAACCGGTCAGAAACTGATGAGGAAGTCAACCAGATTCTGGTCGGCGGTGAGGCCGAGCTTGCGACGCAGGCGCAAACGGGCACTCTCGACACCGCGCACTGAGAGGTTGGTGAACGTGGCGATCTGCTTGGTGGAGAGGTTGAGGCGCAGCAGAGCGCAGAACTTCAGGTCGCTGGAGGTGAGCGAGGGATAGCGTTCCTGCAGGTTGCGGAAGAAATGCTCGTGGATGAGGTCGAAGTTCTTCTGATAGATGCTCCAGAACTCCAGATTACCCTCGGTCTGCTGGATGCGTTTGAGCAGGGCATTCATCTCGCGTACCGAGATGTTGCCTTTCCTTTGCTCCTCCTGCATGGATTCGCGTAGGTTCTCGATGACCTTCTCCTTCGAAAAGACATCCATAGCGAGGGTGGCCAGGTCCTTCGACTTGGTCGAAAGCTCGGTTTCGAGTATCTGTCGCTGCTGTTCGGCGATGAGACGTTCCTGCTCGAGCATGATGATACGTTGTTCGCGGCTCTCCTCCTCATGACGATGCTTCTGCTGCAGCAGAACACGGCGCGCATTCCATCGTCCATAGCTCCAGGCGATGATACCGATGATGACGAGGAAGAGAAGCAGCGCCCACCAACGCAGATACCAGGGCTGAGGGACATGGAAATGCAGCTGGAGAGTATCGAGGGCGTCGCCGAACGACGAGAGAGCTTCGACCTTGAGCGTATAGGCACCCGGCTTGAGGTTGTTGAGTGTCAGCCGACGGTCGGTCGTGGGGATGTCGCGCGGAGTGTCGCCTTGTAGGGTGTATCTGAAGGAAGCGCAGTTCCCATTGTAATCGGGATAGGAGAAGAGAAGGCTGAGGTTGGGTTCGATGACGGGATTGCCGTTGATGAGTTCCCCGAGCGCGATGTCGTGCCGATCGCCGTCGGTTGTGCTGTAGGAGGAGGAGGAAACAGCAATATGGGGCTGCGAGAGCGGAGCGAAGCGATGGGCTGTCAGGTCGTAACGCACCACACCTCCCGACATGTTGAAGTAGGCATAGTCACCATCCATAAATACATTGGCGCACCTGTCGCCTGCCAACAGACCGAGCATCGACACGGGGATATAGTCGCGCACAAAGAGACTGTCGGCTTTTCGATCGATGAGGGCGTATCCTTTTTGGCCAGCAAGCCAAACGCCATGGACTCCGGCATCGGTGGCATTGTAGATGTCGCGGGTGCTGACAAGGAGGTTGTTGAGCCTATCGTGGGGCACGATGCGACCGGACATGTCGTCGAAGGTGTAGAGACGCTGTTCGTCGCTCATCACGATGCGTCCGAAGATTTTCATGACATAACAGGTCGATGCACCCTCTTCCCCATTGTCGAGACGATGGAAGGAACGTATCTGTTCGATGGTGCGGAGCTCGCGGTCGAGCGTGATGCAAAAGATTCCCTTCTGCATGTTGGCTGCCCAGATGCGCCCCTCATTATCGACTTCGAAATGGCGGATGGGATATGAGAACCCTTCCACCGTGTGGCTGAGGGTCCATCTTCCGTTCTGCTGACGATAGACGCGCAGCTCGTTGTACGACGATTCGATCAGGACATCCTGGTTCCAGATGCGGCACTGCCGGACGCAGGTGCTGCTCCCATCGGTGTTGGGCACCGACGTGAGACGGTAGTCGTGCGCCACATCGACCATGTAGGTGCTGCGGTTACTGCCCAGGAACAACTGCTGGCCGATGCGGGTGATGTGCCAGTTCTGTCCTTCAGTGCCTGCCACAAGGCGTGCCGGTGAGTTACCGTCGAGCTCACAGTGATAAAAACCTTCGTTGGTGGCCATAAGGAGTTCGTCGTGGAGAGGCAGGATGCCGAAGACGGTGCCGATGGACTGTTCGGCGGGCGAGGGTTTGAAGCAGGTGATGGGTATGCCGCAATGGATGAGAGCGATGCCGCTGTCGAGACAGGCCCAGACATTGTTGTCGCGGTCGCAGAAGAGATTGAGTACGGAGTTGTTGATGAGTCCGTCGGACAAATCGTAGTGCCAAAGCAGTTTCCCGCCGAGGTCAAGTCCAAAAATGCCATCGCGGATGGTGCCAATGACGAGAATGCTGTCGCGTGTGATTACGGCACGGTTGATCATGGCTCGCTGCAGTTGTCCGTCGATGGTGGTATGATAGGGAGCCGTAAGGCCCGAAGCCGCACGATGGACGAAGAGCCCCGCATCTTCGGTACAGAGAAGCATGTCGCCCCCTGCCCTCAGTTCGAAGCTTGCCACGATGCGGCTGTTGCCATAGTTGGACGGAGGAATGGCGAGTTCGTAATCTTGTCCTATCATGCGATAATAACCTCCTTCGATAAGCTGTGCCCACAGCTGTCCATTGACCTGATGCAAATAGAGCGGATGCTTATCGTTGATGCTGATGGGTGTGACGCTTCCTTGCCCTTCGTTGGCTTGCGGATTGTAACGGAAGATGGATGCAAACGACTGGAAATAGATCTCGTCGCCATGCTGCAGGATGAACCACGGCTCTTCGTTCTTCATCGGGAAGTCACCGACCAGGGGGCGCAAAGATGTGTACTCGAGATGTCCGAACGCATCGTAATGGAAATAACCGAAGTCCTCGTAGGTGCCCACATAGATGCGATCGCCGATGACCTTGACCGAACGGATGATGGTGTTGTCGGCCAGGGAGACGTTGGTCCATTGGTAACTGTCGAAGACAAGAAGACCCTTGTTGGAGGCGAAATAGACAATGCCGTTGTCATCCTGCGAGCAGCTCCAGATCTGGGTGCCTGCCGAAAAACCATAGACTTCGGAGGTATAGTTGGTGATGATGGGGCGAAAGCCAGCGGCCTGCACTGCGATGCAGATTGAAAAGATATATATAATAAAAAGAAGACAACGCTTCATAGTATAGTATTATAAGGAAAGTTGGTTGTATTTCGGAGGCAAAGATAAGAATTATTCCTGGATAATAAAAATTTTCGGCAGTTTTTTTTTGATGTGCAAGTCAATAAACTGCAATAGGTTGCATTTTTTAGCGTACTAATAGCGTAGTTGTAGAAAAACGAAACGTAGCAGAATCGTAGTATTATATTTGGAGGTTATTTCAAAAGCCCTTACCTTTGCGGCATCATTCTTACACATTTCTACTACACATTTCATTTAACAATTCCTATTAATTATGAGAAAGCAAACGCTTGCATTATTGCTTGTCCTTGTTGCGTTCCCTGTGTCGATGTTGGCACAGAGCGTGGGCAAGGTGAAAGGTCGCGTTCTCGATGAGTTCGGCGAGCCTTTGCTGGGTGCTGTAGTCCGTGTGGCGGGTACTGACATCGTCACGACGACCGACTACGACGGCAACTACGAACTTGACGGTGTGGCCACGGGTGCCACATTGACCTGTTCCTATCTGGGCATGACGACCGAGAACGTCCAGGTAAAGGGAGGGACGATGAACATCAGCATGTCGCCCGATGTGCAGAACCTCGAAGAGACCATCGTGATCGGTTACGGTGCCGCCAAGTCGAAGGACCTGACTTCGCCGATCGAGACCGTGAAGGCCGCTGACATCGCCAGCGTGCCGAGTTCGTCACCCATGGGAGCCTTGCAGGGCAAGGTGGCCGGTGTGAACATCGTGAACAGCGGTGTGCCTGGCGGCGGACCGACGGTGACCATCCGTGGTCTGGGATCGTTCAGCAACACTACGCCACTCTATGTGGTGGATGGCATGTTCTACGACAACATCAACTTCCTCAACAACAATGACATCGAGGAGATGAGCATCATGAAGGATGCGAGTGCGAGCGCCATCTACGGCGTACGTGCCGCCAATGGTGTGGTGATCATCACTACGAAGAAAGGTAAGAACAATGAACGCGCGAAGGTGACCTACGACGGCTATGTGGGCGTACAGAAGGCCACGAACGTGCTGGAGATGTGTAACTCGAGCCAGTATGCACAGATGCTTCGCGAGAGCGGTGTAGATGATTACCTGCCGATGCTGCAGGCCAGTGTGGCCAAGTACGGCGGCAACTTCGAGCAGAACCAGTACACTTCGGACACCGACTGGTATGACGAGCTGCTTCGCACGGCCGTGATCACCAACCACAGCCTGAACATCAGCGGTGGTACGGACAAGTCGAACTACGGTGTGGGCATGAGCTACCTCTACCAGAACGGTATCATGGATGCCGAGAACGACTACCAGCGTCTCAACTTCCGTGCCAACCTCGAATACAAGGCCTTCAACTGGCTCACCGTTGGCATGAACGGCGTATTCAGCCAATCGACACAGCGTCTGCCGAACAATGCTGCCTGGCAGCAGGCATTCAACATGCCGGGCATCTTCCCCGTCTATGACAAGACGACGGCTGACATCTATACCGATGGCTATGCCAGCCCGAACACCATCGGCGTGAGCAACAACTTCTACAACCCGGTAGCTACGGCCGAGCTCTTCGATTCGCAGAACAAGAACTATCAGGTGATGAGCAACTTCTACGCACAGTTCAACATCCTCCCCGAGAAGCTGAACTTCCGTACCAGCTACAGCTACGACTATTCGACCACACGTGCCACGGCGTTTACTCCGCAGTATTACCTCGGCACCGTGCAGCAGACTTCGACCACAAGCCTGACGAAGAGCGACAGCAACTTCAACAACTACGTCTGGGACAACACGCTGACCTATACCGACGAGTGGGGCAACCATCGCCTGACGGCCATGCTCGGCACCTCGTTGCGCCAGGAGCGCTATGACGGCCTGTGGGGCACGGCACAGAACGTCCCCGAGGGACAGGACAGCTGGAAGTACCTCTCGCTGGGCGACAAGGAGGGCATCACCCTGGGTGACGGCGGTTTCCGCTATCGCGCCCTCTCCTACTTTGCACGTTTCAACTACAACTATGCCGACAAGTACCTGCTGATGATCACCCTTCGTGAGGACGGTAGCTCGAAGTACAACGAGCCTTGGGGCTTCTTCCCCTCGGTAGGTGCCGCCTGGGTAATTACCAACGAGGACTTCATGAAGGACCAGGACCTCTTCCAGTACCTGAAGCTGCGTGCCAGCTGGGGCAAGCTCGGTAATGACAAGATTGCTGCCAGTGCAGGTTATGCATCGAGCGCTACGGCACGTGCCGTCTTCGGCACCAACAATGCCCTTGACGGTTATATCAACGGTTCGACCTTCAGCTGGCTGAGCTGGGAGACCGTCAACGAGACCAACATCGGCTTGAACTTCACCACCGCCAACAACCACCTCACGGGTGACATCGACTGGTACTATCGTCTGACCAGCGACGCCGTGATCAGTCCCGCTCGCCCGATGCAGAACACCACCGTGGCCGGCAACTGGGCAGAGATCCTCAACATGGGTGTCGATCTGACCCTGAACTGGAACCAGCGTCTCACCAAGGACTTCAGCTACCAGATAGGCGCCAACCTCGGCTGGCTGCACAATGAGGTGAAGAGCCTGAAGGACGGCATCAAGCAGGTGCAGACCAACGGCAAGGTCTATCAGATCGTGGGCGAGAAGATGAACAGCTACTACGGCTACAAGGTGGTGGGTATCTACCAGAACGACGCCGAGGTGGCTGCCGACCCCGTGGCTGTGGCCAACGGCCTCCAGCCGGGCGACTTCCGCTATGAGGACGTGAACGGCGACAAGGTGATCGACGGCAGCGACAAGCAAGCCCTGGGCAGCTACGTGCCCGACATCACCTACGGCTTCAACGTGGGCGTGCAGTGGAAGGCCTTCGACTTCGCAGTGAGCTTCTACGGCCAGGCCGGCGGCGAACTGTGGAACCGCAAACGCGCATTGCGTTATGCTGCACAGAACTACAACTTCGACCTTGCACAGTTTGAGAACCGTTGGCATGGCGAAGGCACGAGCAACAGCGATCCTTCGGCCAAGGCCCTGATGAAGAGCTGGAACGTAGGCGACAGCCAGAATGCGAGCTACTTCGTCGAGAGCGCCAACTACTTCCGTCTGCAGAATGCTTCGCTCGGCTACACGGTGAAGAACATCCAGCTGGGCGGCTACACCCTGCCCAGTGCACGCGTGAGCCTCTCGGCCGACCGTCCATTCACATGGTTCTCGGCCCACAGCTTCTCGCCTGAGGTGAGCGATGCCGACGGCTGGGATTCGCAGGTTTATCCACTCTCCGCAACCTATACCCTGGGTGTGCAGATCAATTTCTAACCAACTCATTACCCATAACTCATTACCCACAACCATAAAGTTATGAAAACTATAAAGACTTTATTATATGTCCTCCCCGCTGCATTGCTGGGACTTGCCAGCTGCACCGACTACATCGACATTGATGCGGAGAACACACGCGACGTGGATGCCATCGACTACACCGACGCCAGCACCATGCATGAGGCTGCCACGGGTGCCTATGCCACGCTTCGTTCCCAGGGTATCCATTGGGCCAATGCTATGCTTTGGATGGGACGCGACGATGACATGTCATCGGGCCGTGCCGACGACCAGGGCGATGCACTCAAGTTCGGTTATCCCGGTGGTTACACCAATCCCAATGCCTTCTGGGCCGTGGGCAACATGTGGAGCACGATGTACAACATCATCATCGACTGCAACTCGAACATCGATGCCCTCGACCAGTATGCCGAGAACCTTTCGACAGGCAGCAGCGATTATCAAAGCTACCTGCAGTACAAGGGCGAAGTGCGCGTAGTGCGTGCCTGGGCCTATTACCAGCTCGTCACCAGCTTCGGACCCTGCGTCATCTATCGTGACAACAACCAGAGTTCGTTCCGTCGCAGCACGGTGGAGAAGGTCTATGACTACATCATCACTGAGATGAAGGATGCAGCTGCAGGCATGGAGGCCAAGCGCCCCAACCAGATGTCGCGTCCCGGTGCCTTCACCAAGTTTACTGCCGAGGCACTGGCTGCCCGTACCGCCCTGTTGGCCGGCGACTATGCCACCGTGGAGACGTTGACCGACGACATCATCAACAACGGCGGCTTCGAGCTCTATGCCGACTACTACAACCTCTTCAAGATCCCCGGCAAGCTCTGCAACGAGAGCCTTATGGAGGTACAGTGCTCGGACTTCGGCACCGCCAGCGGCGACTATGTGGGCGTGGACCAGTGGTTCAACTTCCGTGGTGCAGGCCTCACCCTCTTTGACGAGGCCGGCAACTGGAGCAATGGCATCGGCGGCTGGACGTTCATGCGCTACAGCCCCAAGTTCCTCCAGCTGATGGAGAACCGTGGCGAAACCGTCCGTCTTGAGACTTCGCTACTCGTGGCTGGTACGAAGACGCGTGAGGGTTGGACCGTGAACGGCGACCTCGATCGCACGGCAACCATCGCACAGATCTATGACGGAAAGGGTTATATCCCCTTCGAGCAGATGACGGCCGGCAACAGCGAGTGGGGCCGCAACAACAACGTGCGCCTCATCCGTTATGCCGAAGTGCTGCTGATGAATGCCGAGGCCAAAGTACGTCAGGGTAAGAACGGCGATGCTCCGTTCAACCTGGTGCGCACACGTGCACAGATGCCAACCGTCAACGGCGTCAACGTTGATCAGATCCTCGAGGAGCGTCGCGTAGAGCTCTGCGCTGAGTGGGGCCTGCGTTACACCGACCTCTGCCGCACAGGCCAGGCTACCAGCGTGCTGGGTGCCTACGGATGGTCGGAGAGCAGCCGCTATATTCCTGTGCCTTCGAACCAGATCACGAATACGCCGGAATTGGGCGAGGATCCCGAATAACTATGAAATCCCTCAAGTTATTCATCGGTTTGGCACTGCTTGTATGCTCTTGTGGCGGTTCCGACAATCAGGCTTCGAACGGAACACCAGATGAGACCACTCAGCTGAGTGACAACGAACTGCTCGACCTTGTGCAGAAGCAGTGCCTGAACTACATGTGGGAGGGCGCTGATCCGACATCGGGACTGGCCTACGAGCGTATCCACCTGGATGGCATCTATCCGTCGAACGACAAGATGACGATCACCACAGGTGGCTCGGGCTTTGGCGTGGCCGGACTCGTCGTCGGCATGGAGCGCGGCTGGATCAGTCGTGCCGAGGGCGTAGCCAGACTGGCACGTATCGTCGATTATCTGGCGAAGGCCGACCGCTACCATGGCGTGTGGTCACACTGGATGGACGGCCCTTCAGGCAAGACCATTCCTTTCGGCACGAAGGACAATGGCGGCGATCTTGTCGAGTCGTGTTTTCTGATGCAAAGCTTGCTTTGTGCTCGCCAATACCTCAAGTCTGACGTCGAGATCGAGGCCGTCGTCATCAACAAGATCAACGAACTGTGGCGTGCGATGGAGTTCGACTGGTACACCCGTGGTGGCCAGCACGTCCTCTATTGGCATTGGAGTCCCGACTATGCCTGGGAGATGAACTTCCCCCTCGAAGGCTACAACGAGTGCCTCATCACCTATATCCTCGCAGCATCCAGCCCCACCCATACCGTGCCGGCTGAATGCTATCACGAGGGATGGGCACGCAGCGGAGGTATCAAGAGCGATGCTGCTCCCTACGGTTATCCGCTCGACGTGAAGCACAACGGTGCCGAGGCCAATGGTGGACCGCTCTTCTGGGCACATTACAGCTGGATCGGCCTTTGTCCGAAGGGTCTCAAGGACAAGTATGCCGACTATTGGCACGTCACGGCTAACCATGCCCTTGCCAACTATGCCTACTGCGTCGATAATCCCAAGCATTACAAGGGCTACAGCAAGGATTGCTGGGGTCTCACCGCCAGCTATTCTCCCGATGGCTATGCCGCCCATGCACCCAATCAGGATCTCGGTGTTATTACTCCCACGGCTGCTCTGTCGAGCTTCCCCTATACTCCCGAACAGAGTATGGCAGCTCTGCGTTATTTCCATTCGAAGGAGAGCTTCCTCTGGGGCAAATATGGCCCGTATGATGCCTTCTCACTCGACCCGACGTGGACACTGCCACGTTACCTCGCCATCGACCAGCTCACCATCGCACCCATGATCGAAAATTATCGTTCAGGCCTGCTCTGGCGTCTCTTCATGAGTTGTCCCGAGGTGCAGGAGGGATTGACGAAGCTGGGGTTCTCAATTAACAATTAACAAAAAACAATATATAATTGGCTATGAAAAAAACAATATGGGGTTTGGCCCTGTTGCTAGGTCTTGCCAGTTGCTCGGGCAACAAGTCAGGCAACGAGATGGATCGCTTCATCAACGACCTGATGGGCAAGATGACCCTCGAAGAGAAGCTCGGTCAGCTCAATCTGCCTGTTACCGGCGACATCGTGACGGGTGCAGCCCAGTCGAGCAACGTGGCCGAGAACATTCGTGCAGGTCGCGTAGGCGGACTCTTCAACTTGAAGGGTGCAGGCAACGTGGCCGAACTGCAGCGCATTGCCGTCGAAGAGAGCCGTCTTGGCATCCCTTTGATCTTCGGCATGGACGTGATACACGGTTATGAGACCGTTTTCCCCATTCCGTTGGGACTCTCCTGCACGTGGGACATGGAGGCCATCGAGCGTTCAGCACGTATCGCCGCCGAGGAAGCTACGGCCGACGGCATCTGCTGGACCTTCAGCCCGATGGTCGATATCTGCCACGATGCCCGTTGGGGCCGTATCTCGGAGGGCAGTGGCGAGGATCCGTTCCTTGGCAGTCGCATCGCCGAAGCCATGGTGCGCGGCTATCAGCAGGATGACCTCACCAGCAGCAATACCATGATGGCGTGTGTCAAGCATTTCGCCCTCTATGGCGCACCCGAGGCAGGACGCGACTACAACACCGTCGATATGAGTCTCTGGCGTATGTACAACGAATATTTCCCGCCCTACAAGGCAGCTGCCGAGGCTGGCGCAGGCAGTTACATGGCCAGCTTCAACATCGTCAATGGTGTACCCGCCACCGGCAACCGCTGGCTCCTCACCGACGTGCTTCGCAAGGAGTGGGGCTTCGATGGCTTCGTGGTGAGCGACTACACCGGCATTGCCGAGATGGTGAACCACGGCATGGGCGACCTCAAGGAAGTGAGTGCCCTGGCCCTTCACGCAGGTCTTGACATGGACATGGTGAGCGACGGCCTGGTAGGCACGCTTGCCGAAAGTCTGAAGGAAGGCAGGACCAAACAGGCCGACATCGATCAGGCTTGTCGCCGCATCCTTGAAGCGAAGTACAAGCTCGGCCTCTTCGCCGATCCCTACCGTTATTGCGACACCACGCGTTATGCGAAGGAGGTATTCACCGATGCCAACCGCCAGGAAGCCCGCAGGATTGCAACCGAGAGCTTCGTGCTTCTCAAGAACGAGGGCAACATCCTGCCGTTGAAGCGTCAGGGAAAAATCGCTCTCATCGGTCCATTGGCCAACACCCGCGCCAACATGCCAGGCACATGGAGCGTGGCAGCCACCAGCGACAGGTACAGCACAGTTGTCGAAGGGCTGAAGCGTGCCGCAGGCGACAAGGCGCAGGTGCTCTATGCCAAGGGCTGCAACCTCATGTATGATGCCAAGGCTGAGGCCGATGCCACCATGTTCGGACGTGAGATGCGCGACAATCGCAGCGACGCAGCCATGCGTGCCGAGGCTCTGGCCATTGCACGTCAGGCCAACGTCATCGTCTTCGCTGGCGGTGAGGCTTCCGAGATGGCAGGCGAATGCTCGAGCCGTGTCGGCATCGAGATGCCCGATGCCCAGCATGACCTCCTGGTCGAACTGGTGAAGCTCGGCAAGCCCATCGTCCTGCTCAACTTCTCGGGCCGTCCGATGATCCTGAACTGGGAAACCGAACATATCCCCGCCATCCTTGAGGTATGGTTTGGCGGCAGCGAGGCAGCCGATGCCATCGCCGATGTCGTCTTCGGCGACGTAGCACCATCGGGCAAGCTCACCACCAGCTTCCCGCGTCATATCGGGCAGTTGCCGATGAGCTACAACTACTACAACACCGGTCGCCCCTTGCAGGGCGAGGGCTTCGTGAAGTTCCAGAGCTGCTACATGGACGTGAGCAACAAACCCCTTTACCCCTTCGGCTACGGTTTGAGCTACACCACCTTCAGCTATTCGCCTGTGACCCTCAGCAGCACGGAGATGACACAGGATGGCGAGATCAAGGCAACAGTTACGCTCACGAACACCGGCAACTGCGAAGGCACCGAGGTCGTGCAGCTCTATATCCGTGACCTCGTGGGCAGCGTCACACGTCCCGTGAAAGAGCTCAAGGGCTTCGAACGTGTAACACTCAAGGCCGGCGAGAGCCGCGAAGTTGCATTCACCATCAGTCAGGATCTGCTGAAGTTCTACAATGGCGAAATCAAGTATGTCTGTGAGCCAGGCGAATTCGAGGTGATGATCGGTACCAACAGTGCCGATGTACAGAGCGCCAAGTTCACCCTCAAGTAACCATTGGTTATCTAAAAACAAAGTCCGAGCTTTCAGAGGCTCGGACTTTGTTTTTATGCTATCCATTCATTCAGGAACGGACCTTCGGACAATGCGAACGGATGTAGTCATAGACGAAGTCGAAATCCTCGTCCACATAGACCTGATTGAAGAAGAGCGGCTCGTTGACCTTGATAAGATGGCGACGGCGATAGGGCTTGACGGCTCGTACCGATGCAAAGGTCGAATAGGAAGAAGTTTTCGTGGCGGCAAGGAGTCCTGCCCCTATTGTCGAAGGCTTGCCCGTTGCCAGACCCACCATCGCCGTGATGAATCCTATCGCCGTTGTTTTCTTCACCTGTTTCTTGAGCTGCCGACATTCGATGCCTTCTTCGTCCATCTCGAACAGCACTACATATTTCCAATTGAAAAGGGCAGCAAGGATCAGATACGACACAATCGAGAGAACGAAGAAGACGCCTCCTATGATGAGCACTATCTTTCCAGCGAATTGGAGGGTTTCAAGAAAATCGGTGCCATCGAAGAGCCCCAAGATAAAGATGAAGACTCCGATACCCATGATGATGTAGGCGAAGACCTTTAGAACCAATATAATCATGCTGGGATTGCGCAACATGTCGAACTCATAGACCCAACGGTATTTGCCGTCGTCGCATAGTTCAACCTGCTTAAGCTGGGGAGCACTTCTTTTTTCAAGCGTTGTTTCGTTTTCCATAAATAATAATAATGTGGCGTAAATTGATGCATGCAAAGAAACGAAAAATCTGCCAGATTACCAAAACCGATGAGGTGAAAAATCGTCTTCTTGTTCGAATGGCATCAATCTATGCGTTTGCTGATATTTCCGCTTGCTATTTTATCTTCATGGAATGAACATTAAACCTAAGGGCTAAAGCATAGTCAAAAGAGCAAATATGAACATTTCTAAATTGCACCAGCTGGCGCGCAGTCTGCTCCTCATTTGCTTCATCCTGCTGGGATGGAGCGGATGTGTTGTGTCGTATGCCATTACCATCACCGGACGCGTAGCTTCGGCAACCGACGACACACCACTGGCCGGCACCACCATCCGTCTTATGACTCTCCCCGACTCGACCTTCGTTGTCGGCACATTTACTGACCGCAACGGCAACTTCACTCTTCATTCTTCACGACTGGATGGTTTGCTCAAGGAACGCAAGGCGCATCAAAAGGTGCTCGTGCATTTCACGTACATAGGTTTCCAAGAAACCCTAAAGGTATTTACGCTACATCACCGGCAGAAGTCGTTCGCGCTCGGCGACGTGTTTATGCAGGAAGAACATCGCCTGTTGGGTGAGACCGTCGTCTCGGCCACCCCTCCCCCAATGGTGATTCGCGAGGACACTATCGAATACTACGCCAGCAGCTACCAACTTGAGCCCGATGCTACGGCCGAAGACCTCTTGAAACGACTGGCAGGCATCGAAGTGGATGCCAACGGAAGCATTACAGCCCAGGGCGAGACGGTGACGAAAGTATATGTGGATGGGAAGGAATTCTTCAGTTCGAATATCCAGGCCACGACCAAGAACCTCACCGCCGACATGTTCGAGTCGGTGCAGGTGGTGGACATGAAGACCGAGGAGAGCCGTCTCACAGGTATCGACAACGGCGAACGCGAGAAGGTGATCAACTTCAAGCTGAAGCCGAGGATGAGGCGCGGATATTTCGGCAACGCTGCCGGTGCATGGGGTGACGGCTCGGGCATTGACGACCGTTTCGAAACGAAAGGCATGGCGGGCTACTTCAGAGGCAACAACCAGAATGCACTGGTGGCAAATGCGAACAATACGAACAACACGGGCTTCGGCGACTTGGGCGAAAAGGTCATGCGCAACTCGACCATGCGCGGCAACCGAAACAGCGGACGACGCGGTGAAGGTCTGAACACCTCGTGGAGCATGGGCCTGAACCTTAATTACGACAAGGGTAACCGACTGCGCGACGAGAACACTCCCTTCGCCATCGGCGGCGATGTGCTCTATGGCGGGGAGAAACAGAGCGAGAAGACATCGACGCACCGCATCAACTATCTGAAGTCGGGCAACACCGGCACCGACACGGAGCAGACAGGCGACAACAAGGGACAGAACGTCCAACTCGACTTCAAGTACGAAAAGACCTGGGGCAAGGTAGCCGATGGAGAACATCGCCTGCAAATTAGCCCGGAACTGGCTTTCAACAGATCGGAAACCGATGAACATTCGACCAGCAGGAACTACCACCTGGATCCGAATGCGGAGGATGAGATCACGGCACTGCCTTCGACCTACATCAGCCAGACCCAACGCTCGAGCAACATAAAGCAGCAGGGCTTGAGCTATGAACTCGGTCTCACCTACTCTTACGCCAAGAAGATCTCACGAGGGCGACGACGCAGCAGCATCCGTGTCAGCCTGAATGGACGACACAATGACGGAGACCACTACACCCAATCGTTCACTAGTTACGACAATCTGCTCGTCAACGACCTGAGTCTCCTGAACGACACCACCATCAACCAATGGCAGGAAGAACGTTCGAACTCCCTCACCTATCGCATTCGACTTACCCATGTGGAACCCATCAACGAACATCAGTTCATCGAAGTGGGTGCAACGGGCAGTTTCACACGCAACACCCAACGCCAGCTCTACCACTTCTGGGACGAAGGTCTCGGACAATATGCCGACTCGATAAACGGCAGGTCGAACATCGACTACAGCACCGATTCGCGTACACAGCAAAACAGCTACACCCTGTCGGCCAGCTATCGCCACGTCACAGAGCGTGTCAATAGCTCGATAGGCATTGACCTGCTGCCCAACACACAGAACTATACCGACTACTACGACCACTCTCGCGATTACAAACGTTCTTACATGAACTTTGCGCCACGGGTGGAGTACCGCTACAACTGGAACCGTAGGAAGAACCTGCGCATCACACTGAACGGCAGGACGACACAACCTTCAATCAACCAACTGCAGGCACGCAAGAACCAGACGTCGGCCACCCATGTCACATTGGGCAACCAAGACCTTGGGCCGGCTTTCCAAACCAACTTCCAGGCACGCTTCCGTGCCAACAGCCAAGAGACGGGACGTACGCTGGAGGCTTCGATCAACGCTACTGCACAGTTCAATACCCTGGCCACCAAACGCTGGTACAGCGCCGACCTCCGGACTGACACGACGATGACAGTTAACATCGACGGACTGGGTTCGTGGAACGTGCAAAGCGAATTCAGGGGGTCGTTCCCCTTTGCCGACAACCAATGGTATGTAACCACACAGACGACACTGGGCTACCGCGAGAACATCGGTTATGCAAACCTGAAGAGCACCGATACACAGGTGAACCATATACACAACGTTACGGCAGACGAACGAACGGGTATCGCCTACCGTAACGACTGGCTCAACGTGGAGCTACATGGACATTACAGTCTCTCATATAGCGAGGCGACAATCGTCACCTCGGGAAGTTTGGGTACTACACACCAGTTCGGCGTGCGAAGCAACTTATCAGCCCGTCTGCCGTGGAACCTGAGTTGTTCGACAAGCATCGACTACACGGGACGACGCGGCTATTCGGCTGGCTTGACGCGCAACCAAACCATCTGGAACGCACAACTCTCACGTTCGTTCCTGAAACGCAAGAACCTTTCGGCCTTCGTGAAGGTGTTCGACATCCTGCATCAGAAGACAAGCATCAGGCGCAGCATCAGTGCCACGTCAATCACCGACCGCGAGAGCACAACACTCAGACAATATTTCCTGCTGGGATGCAGTATGAAGTTTAATCAGGGTGCGAGGGGTTTGAGGGGTTCGAGGGGTTTGAAGGGTTCGAGAGGTCCGAAGGGTTCAAGGGAACACGAACAACATTGATTATTCCTCAAGAATCGAGACTTGCATGGTGATGTCCTCGACGGGACGATCACCAGGCTGTGTCTTGACAAGCTGAATTTTATCGACCACATCGAGACCTTCTTCGACTTCACCGAACACAGTGTAGTTCTGGTCGAGGAAGGGCGTACCACCCACCGTCGTATAGACCTCGCGCTGTGCAGGGCTGTACTTTGGCTCGCCTTGCTCCTTGGCCATGGCGTACGTCTTCTGCTGCAGTTCCTCCTGCAAAGCCATAAGACCTGCATTGTCGCGATTCTTGCGAAGCTCGATGATCCGGTTGCGATTCTCGACCACTAGGCCGTTGAAGATATTCTGCAACTGCTGCTGAGCCATCTGTCGTTCGAGCTGGGTGAGTTTGCCTGCACTATAAACTTCGCCGGTGACGATATAGAACTGACTGCCACTGGAACGCTTTTCGGGATTGACTTCGTCGCCCTGACGGGCAGCGGCCAGAGCGCCCTTCTTGTGAATCAGATCCTTATTGAACTCAGCGGGGATGGTATAGTCGGGGCCACCCGCACCGAGATGGGCAGTTGGCGAGGCTCCACGAGAGTCTGGATCACCGCCCTGTACCATGAAATTCTTGATGACACGATGGAAAAGCGTGCCATCGTAATAGCCTTCCTTGGCCAACTTGAGAAAATTGTCACGATGAAGTGGCGTCTCGTCGTAGAGTCGTACGGTAATGACACCGAGACTGGTCTTGATTAATACTTTTGCCATATCAATTATAATTCATCAGTAAAGAAAAAAAGACGCGGAAAAACGGCTGCGCAAACCATTGCATTTGCTATAGTGAGATTACAAAATATGTTTTTTAGCATATTTTTTCAGCCAAAATAGGATGATTTACCCAAAATAATTTGGAGGATTGGCAGAAATCCCCTATCTTTGCATCGTGTTTTTCATGGTATTAGATTTTAAGGTTAATGCAAAAGGGTCGTTGTGAAACGCCCCTTTCGCATTTTAAATACTTTCACTCATATTCGAAGATTCCATTCTCGGTATGGAGCGTGACCTTTGCACCCTCCTTTCGTTCCTCGACATGACCAATGATTTGCGCTTCGATGTTGAAGCTGTGTGCGATGTCAATCACCGTCTGGGCATGCTCGGCGGGGAGATAAATCTCGAGACGATGTCCCATATTAAATACCTTATACATCTCGGACCAGTCGGTACCCGACTGCTCGTGAATGGTGCGGAACAATGGAGGAATGGGGAAAAGATTGTCCTTGATGACATGCAAATCCTTTATGAAGTGGAGCACCTTGGTCTGTGCGCCGCCGGAACAATGAACCATGCCGTGGAGGGAGGAGGAGAGGTTTGAGGAGTTTGAAAGGTTCGAGGGGTTTGAGGGGTTTGAGGGGTTTGAAAGGTTCGAGAGGTTTGAGCGGAATACGTCAAGGATCTTTTTGACAACAGGAGCATAGGTGCGAGTAGGGCTCAGAACAAGCCTGCCGGCATCAAGGGGGCTGCCTTCGACGGCATCGGTGAGTTTCAGCTGTCCACTATAGACGAGTTCCTCGGGCACCGCATGATCGTATGACTCGGGATATTTCTGGGCCAAATACTTGCCAAAGACATCATGACGTGCTGAAGTCAAGCCATTAGAACCCATCCCTCCGTTGTATTCTTTCTCGTAGGTGGCCTGTCCGTAGCTGGCAAGACCGACAATGACGTCGCCTGCTGCGATGTTGGCATTGTCGATCACATCGCTGCGCTTCATACGACATGTAACCGTAGAATCGACGATGATGGTGCGTGCCAAATCACCGATATCGGCCGTCTCGCCACCTGTACCATACACACCTATGCCCATCTCACGCAGTTCGGCCATCAGTTCGTCGTTGCCATTGATGATGGCACTGATCACCTCACCCGGGATGAGCATCTTGTTGCGACCAATGGTTGACGAGACGAGGATGTTATCGACAGCACCTACGCAGATAAGGTCGTCGATATTCATGATGAGAGAATCCTGGGCGATGCCTTTCCAAACCGAGAGGTCGCCGGTTTCCTTCCAATACATATAGGCCAATGATGTCTTGGTACCTGCTCCATCAGCATGCATGATGTTGCAATACTCGGGATCTCCACCCAGAATATCGGGAATGATTTTGCAGAATGCCTGTGGATAGAGGCCCTTGTCGATGTTCTTGATGGCGTTGTGCACATCTTCCTTGCTGGCACTCACGCCGCGCATCATATATCTTTGATCTGCCATAAGAATTACATTTAAGCGGGTGCAAAGATAGCAATAAAAATCGATGCTACCAAATTTTGTTGTCTATTTCTTACTATTTCCGTCTAAAAGCACTGGGCGACGAGGGCATCAGCGCAGCGCCTGCCATCCATGGCCGACGAAACGATGCCGCCGGCATAGCCTGCACCCTCGCCGCAAGGATAGAGACACTGGACGATGGTGTGACATAGCGACACGCTGTCGCGAGGGATGCGTACAGGGGAAGAGGTGCGTGTTTCGGTGCCGACAAGCAACGCCTCGTCGGTGAGGAACCCATGGGCACGTCGTCCGAAGAAACGGAGCCCCTCCTGCAATCGTGCACCAATGAACTTGGGCAACCAGAAATGCAGAGGACTGGCCACGATACCTGGGGTATAGGACGAGGCAGGAAGATTGGCCGACAATCGGCCATTAACGAAGTCGGTCATACGCTGGGCGGGGGCCACCTGCGTACGTCCACCATTGAGCCAACATTGATGTTCGATAGCCTCCTGGATGGCCATCATGGTCAAGGGACTTGCAGGGTCGATATCGAGATGAAGTTGGCTGGCCAAGAGTGGGATATCATCGACACGAATTTCAGTTACCATGGCAGCGTTGGCCCAACGACCTCCGCGAGAACTGGTGCTCATGCCATTGACTACAACCTGGTCGGACATCGTGGCCGAGGGTACGATGACGCCACCCGGACACATGCAGAAACTATAGACGCCACGATTATCGACCTGCGTGACGAAACTGTATTCGGCAGGAGGCAGGTACTCGCCACGACCTTCACGGGAATGATATTGGATACGGTCGATGAGAGGCTGCGGGTGCTCTAAACGGCAACCGATGGCCAACCCCTTGGCTTCGATAAGGATGCCTTCGTCGTGAAGCATACGGTAAATGTCGCGTGCCGAATGGCCTGTAGCCAGAATGACGGGACCCAAAAACTCACGACCATCGAGGGTGCATACGCCGACTACCTTATTGGCGGAAAGAATCAGGCGGGAAACAACTGTCTCAAAATGAATCTGACCACCACAAGAAATGATTTTCTCACGAATGCTGGCTATGATGGCAGGTAACTTCTCGGTGCCAATGTGGGGATGGGACGCATCGAGGATGCCCGTGTCGGCGCCGAACTGACACAAACCTTCGAGCACGCCCTGCACATTGCCGCGTTTCTTTGAGCGTGTGAAGAGCTTGCCATCGGAAAAGGCCCCTGCCCCACCCTCGCCGAAACAATAGTTGGAGTTGGGATCGACGCGCTGTTCGCGGGTGATAAGAGCTACATCGCGACGACGGTCACGAACATTACGTCCGCGCTCGATGACGATGGGACGCACTCCCAACTCGATGAGCCGTAGTGCGGCAAAAAGACCGCCAGGACCCGCACCGACAACAATGGCCTGAGGCGCATTGGCAGGTACTTCGCGATATTCCACAACCCGATATGTCTCCTGTGGCGGTTCCTCATTGATATATAGGTCCACATCAAGCTGCACCATCACCTGACGCTGGCGTGCATCGATACTGGTGTGCTTCATGCGCAGTCCACACAGCGCTTTACGAGGGATGTCATACTCGCGGCATAGTTGTGCCTCAAGCTTCTCTGCATCGCGCCATACCTGCGGCAGAACGCGTATCTTGACGTTCTTAATCATTATTTAAAAAGAAGACGGAAGGCCTCATCGACACGGGAGACGGGCGACAGCTGGATGCGGAGGCTCTTTGTCTCGATGCTCTTGAGGGCGATATTGGGAATGAGGATACGTTCGAAGCCCAGCTTTTCGGCCTCGCGGATGCGTTGTTCGAGACGTGCCACGGGACGTATCTCGCCCGAGAGACCCACCTCACCTGTCATGCAGGTAAGCGCAGGGAGCGGCATATCAAGGTTGGACGAAAGAATAGCTGCCATCACAGCCAAATCCATGGCGGGGTCGGACACACGGAGACCGCCCGCGATGTTGAGAAAGACATCCTTCTGCGCCAGCTTGAAGCCGACACGCTTCTCGAGGACGGCAAGCAACATGTTGAGACGTCGTTGGTCAAAACCCGTCGTGGAACGCATAGCCGTAGCATAGACGCTGGTGCTGACAAGTGCCTGTGTCTCGATGAGGAAAGGACGCATACCTTCAATGGCTGCAGCAATAGCGACACCAGAGAGATCCTTGTGGTCGGTGTTGAGCAACAATTCGGAGGGGTTGGTGACCTGCCGCAACCCTGTGCCCAACATCTCGTAGATGCCCAACTCGGACGTCGAGCCGAAGCGGTTCTTGATAGCACGCAGAATGCGGTACATGTAATGTTGGTCGCCCTCGAACTGCAGGACAGTATCGACGATATGCTCAAGAACTTTCGGCCCAGCCAATGACCCTTCCTTGGTGATATGACCAATGAGGATGACGGGCGTGCCCGACTCCTTGGCGAACTTGAGGATGCGAGCTGCACATTCACGCACCTGTCCAACACTGCCTGCACTTGATTCAAGATCGTCGGTGGCAATCGTTTGGATGGAATCGATGACAAGGATATCTGGTTCCACGTTGGCCACATGGGTGAAGATCTCGTCAAGGTTGGTCTCGCAGGCGATGAAGACTTGGTCAATGTCGCCCGTGGCCAGGCGCGTGGCACGCAGCTTGAGCTGATAGGCCGACTCCTCGCCCGAACAATAGAGCACCTTCTTGTCAGGGATGTTCATGACGGTCTGAAGGACGAGCGTCGATTTGCCGATGCCAGGATCGCCGCCCAACAGTACCATCGAACCAGGTACGAGACCACCTCCTAACACACGGTTGAGTTCGTCATCATGCATGTCGATACGCTGTTCCTCGCGTGCCTCGATTTCGGAGAGCCGACGGGGACGTTCCTTCTGTCCAGGTAGTCCCAATGTGCCGCCATGACTCCATTGGACGCCACCGCCCTTGCGCGAAGCCTTGCCGATAGCACCCGTCTGCGCATCGACAATCTCCTCGACACAGGTACCCCACTCGCCGCACGACGGACACTTACCGAACCACTTGGGCTCGTCGTTGCCGCAGGCGCTGCAGAAATATGCTGTCTTTTTCTTTGCCATATTCTAAAGTTCATTAACCACGCAGGGCAGGTTCATTCTTATATAAATAACAAGCCACAGCACAAGCCAAAATGATAAACACAACTAACATCATGATGCCGGCCAAAGTCATATAGCCTAACACACGTCGCTTGGAATAGCCGGAAAACTGCTTGAACGTCACGAGAATCATTATGAGCGAAAAGAGCTTGAGGAGTTCGGAATCCAGCAGTTTTGCGAGAATCGAGTAGATACTGTAGGTGTTGGAGGTGCAGATGATCGCCAACAAGAACTCGGAATATCTGAGATTGGGAACGGAGGGTGTGGAACGGAAGAAGATGAACAAAGGCAGCGAGAACAATGCAAGTATCAGCAGGGAGAAGATGGCGGGATTCTGCTCGTTGAAGGAATCGAAAGCCATCAGGACCTTCAAGCCTATCTTGGCGAGCCTCGATTGCAGATGGACATCCTCGTATGTCATGTCTTCGTGCTTCTCGCCAGCTTCGGCCGCGTCCTCATTCTCCTCGGTATCGGCCTCGGTGGGTTGTGTATCGTCGAGGTTTACGGTCGATTCCGTGGCCTTGTTGGGCTCATACGATGTATCGACACTGCTGCCATTATTGTTCCTTTTGTCCTTATCGAAATCGAACGTGAAACCCTGTTCGACAATCAGCGAGAAGGTAGCCAGCAGGAAGAACATTTTGAAGGGCGAGAGATAGGCGGCCTGCATGCCGTTCAGATAGTCGCGTATCATATAACCCGGGCGCAACATCAGGTCGAAGATGCTGCGGAAAACACTGCGGTTGTTGACATCCCACACGTCAAGGAAGAGCGCGATAGCCTTACGGAATGAGAATCGCCCCACTTCGGACATCTGGCCGCAACGGGGACAGTAGTTGCCAGTGTATTCCGTGCCGCAACATGCGCACTTGCAGGTCTTCTCGGACAGGGGCGCCACCTGATGGGGCGCTTGTTGCCAGATGCGGAAGGCACGCCACCAGACGGCCAGACGCCGTTTGGTGGGAATATAATTGACGATTTTCTGTGACTTATTCATTTCACACTTTGCCATAATAAACAAAAGACCTTTGCAGCGCCTCGGCTGACAAGAATGTCGTCAGGATTGCCGTTTGGCGCTGCAAAGGTAAGAATAAAAAAGGAATTTTCAAAACTTTTGGGATAAAAAACTCACGAAATACTATTCCTTGATACTTACTCCACCGAAGAAGTTGCTTGCGACAATGTGGAGACACGGAGCACCCTTTTTAGACGTACGCACCGCCTCGTTACCGACACCGCCGACGAAGCTTCGACTTTTGACCTCAACGTTGACGGTCTTGGGGACAAACAACTCGACACCACCCAAGAAAGTGCGGATGTCGATCTCCTCGTCCTCGGTGATGACAGCCTCGCGCAAATCCATGCGGATGCCGCCGCAGAAGGCATCGAGACGAGCGCCTTTGAAAGGCTCGCCGTGGAAGATGTATTCGTCACCTCCATAGCGTGCAGTGCAGCAAATGCGCTTGCCTTCCTCGTTGACCGGAATAGGACGTTGCAGCCACTGGTCATGGCTGTTCGAGTAGCTGCTGATGATGAGTTCCACACCGATGAACAGGAAGAACAATGGGGCAAGATAGGATGTCCACGGCTGCCGCCAAATCCAATCCAGGTCGATGAGCCCACTCAGGTCGACAATCTTCAGAAGTGCCGCCACCACGAAAACAATACCGATGATTTTCCTTCGTTTCATATTGATGATGTATTTGTGATATTATTATGAAATACAATACTTGAAATTTCGAGTGCAAAGATACAGCGACGGTTTCGCACCTGCAAATTTCAGGGATAAACTGCTCATTTTTGTGACGAATTGCAGGAAGAGGCGGGATAAATTGCAGAAATGTGACGATTTGTTTGGTTTTATGCCAAAAAGAGTGTATCTTTGCGGACTGTATGGATAAAGGACAAATAGAAACATTCCGCATACGTGTCATCAGCGTCGGATTTACGGTGCTGGCCTTGTTCGTGTTCAAGCCCTTTGGGCTCGAAGCATGGCAATGGGAGGCCTATGCCCATCTGTTGGCCATCGGCGCACTGGGTTTCGGGACATGTTTAATTGTCGAAATTATCTTGAAGTATCTCGTCAGAATGCCGCGATCGACGGGACGTGGCATCGATTACATCATACGCCGCAACCTCTGGTTCCAACTCATCAACACACCGCTCATTTCGCTGATCATTTGCCTCTATCGACATTATGTGTTAAGCGACCGCGAGCCAGGCAATCATCTCTCGTGGAGCAATTACTTCGAGACATTGATCATCATCGCTTTCTGTTCCTTTGCCATCGGCCTATACTGGCGTTTCAAGTTCCGCAACAGGTATTTGAAGGCCGAGCTAGAGGAGACGCAGTTACTGAACATGCAGTTGCAAAGAATGCAGCAACCTCTAGCTTCGGTGGACGAAGGTAAACAGACCGCAGAATCGGGCGAAAACGTCACGACACCACCCGACACCACCCAACCACCGACAACGATTGTTCTCACAGGAACGACAAGCGAGACAGTGACACTGCGAACATACGACCTCTTTTATATCGAAGCCGTGGGAAACTATGTGAAAATATGCCAGCTATGTGACGGCAAAGTGCATACCGATATGTTGCGAGCCACATCGAAACAGATGGAAGACGATCTGAAAGACTATCCGATGATTGTGCGCTGTCACCGCGCCTTCCTGGTGAATCTCGGACAAGTGGAGAAGATTGTCTCAAAGGCAGGTTCCATGCAACTCGTCATGAAGCACAACCACGAGGCAATACCCGTCTCGCGCAGCAACATGTCACAAGTCAAGAATGCCATTAGTTGAACATCCACTATCTTTGCATCCAATCTTTATTAACTTCAAACGACACAGAAAACAATATGGAACAGAAACGTGCCATCGTAATGGGAGCCACTTCGGGCATAGGACAGGCCGTCGCCAAACGACTGACGCAGGAAGGGTGGCAAGTGGGCATCGCAGGACGCCGACTTGACCGTCTCTTCGAAATGCAACGCAAAAACCTCGATATCGTCGCCGTTCAACAGATTGACGTCACACGCGATGATGCACCCGAACAGTTGCAGACGCTTATCGGCAAGATGGGGGGCGAGATTGACCTCTACTTCCACAGCTCGGGCATCGGGTACCAGAACCCCGACCTCGACGCCGAAAAAGAGCTCGCCACCGTCGAGACCAATGCCCTGGGTATGACACGCATGGTGCTGACAGCTTTCAAATACTTCGAGAGTCGGCCCGACCACGAGGGACAGATTGCTGTAATCAGCAGTATCGCAGGCACCAAGGGGCTGGGCGCAGCGCCCGCCTACTCTGCTACAAAGCGATACGTGAACCATTACCTGGAATGTCTCAACCAGCTAAAGCACATCAAGGGGCTCAAGAAACTGACCATTTCCGACATCCGTCCCGGTTTCGTCAGGACACCTTTGTTGAACGATGGAGGGAAATACCCATTGCAGCTCGATGTCGAGAAAGTTGCCGAAGAGATTGTGCGGAAAGTTGAAAAGAAAAAACAGATCATCACCGTCGATTGGCGCTACCGTATCCTCGTCTTCTTCTGGCGCCTCATCCCCCGATGGATATGGGTAAGATTAAGGATTATTTCGAAATAACAGTATTTATGAACGAAATAGCTACAAATCTCAAACAAACACACTATGAATAACATAATTACTACCTTGGCAGCCACAGTTCTGGTTATTGCAGGCTGCACACTCACGACATTGGCACAGGCACCTTCGAAGACCTGGAATCCCAATGCAAAGAACGGAATGTATCGAAATCCGATCATCGATGCCGACTATTCCGACCCCGATGTTTGTCGAGTAGGCAACGACTACTACATGACTTCTTCGTCGTTTGCATGTTTCCCTGGACTGCAGATCCTGCACAGCACAGACCTGGTGAACTGGGAGATCATCGGACATGCCTTAACCGACGATTATCCCGTACTGGAGGAGTTTGAGGGCACCGACCTGGATTGGCACAAGAAAATCCAGCATGGCAACTATGTCTGGGCTCCTGCCATTCGCTATCACGACGGATGGTTCTATATCTATTGCGGCGACCCCGACCAAGGCCTCTTTATGACAAAGACCCAGGATCCAGCGGGGACATGGGAGCCTATCGTTTGGGTAAAGAAGGGCAAGGGACTTATCGACTGCTGTCCACTATGGGACGAGGACGGCAAAGCATACCTTTCACATGGTTGTGCAGGTTCACGTGCTGGCGTGAAGTCCATCCTCTTTGTTGCACCGATGTCGCCCGACGGAACCAAGGTCATCGGTCCTTCACGTGTAGTTTATGACGGACACGAGGACCAACCCACCATCGAGGGAACCAAGTTCTACAAACGTAATGGTTACTACTATATCTTCAGCCCAGCAGGTGGCGTTAAATATGGCTGGCAGGTGGAACTCCGTAGCCGTAATCCCTTCGGCCCCTACGAGGAGTATGTCGGACTGGCACAAGGCAAGTCGAAAGTCAACGGTCCACACCAGGGCGCATGGGTTGACACGCAGAATGGCGAAGACTGGTTTATACATTTCCAGGACAAACATGCCTATGGTCGTGTCGTACACCTGCAGCCTGCCAAGTGGGTCAACGACTGGCTCGTCATCGGCGAAGACAAGGACGGTGACGGTTGCGGTGATGCCGTAGCACAGTGGAAGAAACCCAACCTCCCCTCTTCGGGGGAGTTCCAACCTGCCGAAGATGACGAATTCGATTCCACAGAACTTGGCCTGCAATGGCAGTTTGAAGGCCCATACAGTCATTACTGGTACTTCTGCGATGCTAACAAGAGCAAGCTGCGCCTATATGGCGTGCAGCGTCCCGATGACTTCAAGAACCTCTCCGACCTGCAGAACGTCCTGCTACAGAAGTTCCCCACCGAAAACTTTACGGCTACGGCCAAGATGCAGTTCATTCCCAATCCGGAATACAAGGACAAGGGCGAGGAGGGCGGATTCATCGTCAAAGGACAGGACTATGCCGCCCTCAAGATTGTCAGCATCAAGGAGGGTTGCGAACTGCGCTATGTCACTTGTAAGGATGCCATGCGGGGCAAAACCGAGGAGATTGAGAAGCGCGTGGATCTGAAGGTCAATAAGATGAAGGCACCCTATACGCAGAAGTATGCTGTCGATGACATTCCACAACCACGATATGCCACGCAAGACGTCTATGTGCGTGTAACCGTGAAGAGCGAAGGCACTGGCAATGCTATCAAGTCGAAGGCTCAGTTCTACTATAGCCTCGACGGCAAGAAATATAAGAAGATCGGCGACGAATTTACAGTCAAGGAAGGCAAATGGATTGGAGCGAAACTCGGCTTCTACAACTCACGTCCAAATGTCAAGAATGACGGCGCCTTCCTCGATGTCGATTGGATCCGATTCGAAAAGTAAGAACAAAAAAGAATGAACGCAACATTGGTATTGGGCGTCATCGTCCTTTACTTCCTTATGGTTTTCGGTGTAAGTTGGTGGACCACGCGTCGGCGTGACCGCGACACCGAAACCTTCTATCGCGGCGACCGCAAGAGCCCCTGGTGGGTGGTAGCCATCGCTATGATTGGCACATCCATCTCGGGTGTGACCTACGTGAGTGTGCCCGGCATGGTTGAAGCAAAGCAGATGAGCTACATACAAATGGTCATCGGCTTTGTTTGTGGTTACTTTGCCGTGGCCTACATCCTGCTCCCCCTTTACTATCGCCTCGGACTCTCGAGCATATACGTGTATCTCGAGCAACGATACGGACGGTTCGCCCACAAGACGGGAGCCTCGTTCTTCCTCTTGAGCAAGTATCTGGGTTGCGCCGTCAGGATGTATCTCACTGCTGTGGTTCTGCAACTCGTTCTCTTCGATCAATTAGGTGTTCCCTTTGGCCTCTCGGTAGCATGCATCATGCTCATCGTCTGGATCTACTCGTTCCGTGGTGGCGTAAAGACACTGGTATGGACCGACCTTCTGCAGACACTCTGCCTACTATCCGCCATGATAGGATTTGTGATTTGCATCAGTTCAGCGATGGGCCTTGACTTTTCAGGGCTGTATAGCACCATCACCGAAAGTCCGATGTCAAGGGTATGGTTCTTCGATGATGCGAATGACACGCGCTACTTCTGGAAACAGTTCCTCGGCGGCATGTTCACCACCATCGCCATGACAGGTCTTGACCAGGACATGATGCAGAAGAACCTTTCCTGTAAATCGTTGAAAGAAGCGCAGAAGAACATGGTCTCCTACGGCTTCGGTTTCCTTCCCGTCAACATCATCTTCCTCTCTCTAGGAATATTATTATATATGTACGCGCGAGAAGTGGGTGTCGATCGAACAGGTGACGAGCTCTTCCCCTACCTTGCCACAGGCATCAATCCGACGACGGGCCAACCCTTCCTTCCGCTCATCGTGAGCGTGCTTTTCGTGTTAGGTCTAGTAGCAGCCGCTTTCTCGTCGGCGGGATCGGCGGTTACCGCTTTGACGACAGCCATCATGGTCGATTTTCTGCGTAAGACGCCCAGCGAGGAAGGTTTGAGGGGTTCGAAGGGTTCGAGAGGTTCGAAGGGTTTGAGGAGTTCGATAGAGGGCCAACGTTTCTGGGTTCACATCATCAATTCCATCATGATGGGATTCATGATCTACCTGTTCCATCTGCTGGCTTCCGGCTCAGTCATTAACGCAGTCTATGTGGTAGCATCCTATACATACGGCCCACTCATCGGCCTTTTCTTCTTCGGCATGTTCACGAAGTGCAAGGTGAAGGATGGATGGTGGATACCGGCCATCTGCATCGCCTCGCCGCTTCTCTGCTTTTTCCTCGATCAGCATTCAGAAGCATGGTTCAATGGATATAAGATCGGCTATGAGATGCTGCTAATCAATGGTGCACTGACAGCCCTCGGACTCTTTCTCGCTTCTCTCCACTTCCGCAAGTGTAGTTAATTGTTATTTGTCCATGGTAAAATAAAAAAAGCAACGACCTTACTTTCTCAAGCGAGGTCGTTTGTCGTTGTGATTTACCATTAAATCCCTTTTATATTATGGGAGCCGAAGACGGGACTCGAACCCGTGACCCACGCATTACGAATGCGTTGCTCTACCAACTGAGCCACTTCGGCAATATTTGCTCAAAAGCGGGTGCAAAGATAGCGTATTTTCATTATATCTCCAAATTTTTTTGAAAGAATTTGTTATTACAGAAGCAAATTCCACAAATTAACCTAGAAATAGACATCGAAATCGAGCAAAATAGGCAGGTGATCACTATATCCTCCCTCATACTGATAGCCATAATAGCTTCGCGCTGGGCGATGTCCCAGATGACTGGTATCCTCGGTGAGCATAAACGGGAGATAGAAGACGCGTGGGTTGGAGAAGGTGACAAAGGGCGAAGTCTTCACGTTGACAACAAACTGATCCAAAAACCCCCATTCGCCCTGATACTTGTGACTACCGAAAGCCGAGGGATGATGTTTCAATGACTTCTGCAACGGTATCATAAGGTTCAAGTAATCCTTGCCCCACCATGTGTTGGACTTGCGAGCATTGTCGTTCATATCACCCATGATGACAATGTTGGGATGCTGGCGGCATAGGCGAACGCTATCGGCCACATGCATCACCGTGCGATGTGCCACATCGCGTGCCGATTGCGACTGCTTGGTGCCACCCAATCGGCTGGGTAAATGGCAGACGATGACATCGAGCGTGTCACCACTCACCACACGGCCTGCTGCATGAAGCACATCGCGTGTCGGACGATTACCTTCAGGCAATGTGATGCGATGGAAGTCGGCATGGAGCAACTTGAAATCGGTTGGCTGATAGAGCAAGGCCGTCTGGATACCTCGCACATCGGGTCCGTCACTTATGATATAGTTGTAATGCAAATTCCAAAGAGGAGTACTATGTGTCCAATAGTGCATCACACTGTCACCCTCAACCTCGGCCAAGCCTACTAGCATTGGAGCCATGCCGTCGCCGGCAGCAACGATGACACGCGACAACTGCAGTAACTTTTGACGCAGACGCGAGTGCGTCCAATGACGGATACCTTCAGGAGTGAACTCGTCATCCTGATGAAGCGAATCGTCGGAAGGCCAAAAGGCATTCTCAACGTTCCAGAACATGATACGCTGTTGCTGGACACGCACACTTTCGGGGAGCTTCTCCCCCGCCCTCTCCAATAGGGAGGGCGTAACCCCTTCACCAATTCTTCCTTGTAGGGAGGGGAAGGTAAAGAGTAAAAAAAATGTAGAGAGGATGAAGATTCTTATTATCCACATAGGGGGACCTCAATATTTTTTCTATTCGAAGAATAGGAATCGACCAAAAGATTGAAAAAAACCGGACCATCCCAAAAGATGATCCGGTGTGCCTTTATCGAAACTCAATTAAGCCTCGGTAGGGGCATCAGTGGCAGCGGCAGCCTCAACAGCAGCGGCAGCCTCAGCAGCAGCGGCAGCTGCCTTAGCAGCAGCCTCAGCCTTCTTGGCTGCCAATGCTTCAGCCTTGGCATTCTTCACTGCAACCTCAGCGTTGGCAATCTCCTTCTCCTTCTTGGCAGCTTCGGCTGCGAGACCAGAGATCTTAGTGGTGATCTTAGCCTCCTTGGCCTTCATCCAAGCGTCAAACTTGGCTTTTGCCTGCTCTTCGGTGAGAGCGCCCTTCTTCACACCACCATTGAGGTGCTTCATCAGAAGGACTCCCTTGTAGGAAAGAATACGACTAGCGGTGAGCGTGGGCTGTGCACCAGTCTCTACCCAATAAAGGGCGCGTTCGAAATTGAGTTGAATAGTAGCAGGGTTGGTGTTGGGATTGTAAGTACCGATCTTCTCAATATACTTACCATCACGTGGCGCTCTGCTATCTGCGACTACGATGCTATATACAGCGTAGTCCTTGTGACCATGTCGTGCAAGACGGATCTTTGTAGCCATTTCGCAAATTGAATTAAAGATGTTAATACTAATGCAATCCTTGTCGGGAGTGGTGACACGTCATGTTCCCCGGTTTTGCGGGCACAAAGATAACGCAAATCTTTGAAATAAAAAAATATTCGTGATGAAAAATTCTTGTTTCGTTGATTTTTCCTATAATGTCGAATAAACTTCTCGGTTTTTGCCACGTCAAAAAAACAAACTCATTCAGTTTTCAATTTAGAAATAGTACTTTTCAAACACTAATATACAAATCAATCTTAACAAATTTCAAGTATGAAAAGAATTCTTTTGGCAGCAATCTGCTGCATGGCAATCGGTATGGGAAGTGTTATGGCACAGGATCAGTCCCACGGCAGGGGAATGCGTGGGCAAGGACGTCAGCAAATGTTTCAACTGGCCGACACCGCCATCACCAATCACATGAACCTCACTGCTGACCAACAAGTTCAGATTGCCCAACTCAACGAGAGTTTCCAGGAACAAATGAAAGCTGGTGGCGAAAGAGGGAAACGACTCGACAAGGAGACTCGCCAAGCGCAACGTACACAGATTGAAGCAAAGCGTACCGAGGCACGCAAGCAGCTCCGCGCCATCCTCGGCACCGAACTCTACATCGAGTATCTGGAGAAAGCACTTGATCGTCGTCCAATGATGATGGGCGGAATGCGCCCTGACGGACAAAATATGCCACGCTCACGTGGTATGCGTCCTGACGGCGTGGGCAATGCCTTCGGAGGTGGCGGCTTCGGCGGCGGTTTTGGTGAAGGGGATTTCTAAACCACAATATTTGAAATAACGGGAACCACATCGATGTGGTTCCCGTTTCATGTTATCCTCAAAGGTTCTTCTTGAAGTAACTGCAGACCTTCTTGTAGATATGCACGTTGCTATTACCTCCTGTGATGAAATGGTTACGGTTGGTATAGACCATCATGTCGAAGTCGAGATCGTTCTGTACGAAGGCCTCGGCCACCTCGTAGGTATTTTGAGGATGCACGTTGTCGTCAGCCGTACCCGTGACGATGAGAAGCTGGCCCTTGAGGTTTTGGGCACGACTCAGTACAGAGCTTTTCCGATAACCCTCGGCATTTTGCTGGGGCGTGCGCATGAAACGCTCGGTGTAGATGGTGTCGTAGAACTTGAAGTCGGCAACGGGAGCCACTGCGACCCCAGCCTTGAAGACGTCGTTACCTCCGCACATCGTCATGAGTGTATTGTAACCACCGAAACTCCAACCCCAGATGCCGATGCGTTGGGCATCAACGTAGGGTAATGAAGCGGCATAATGACCAGCTGAAAGCTGATCCTCGGCCTCACGCACACCCAGCTCACAATAGACTTGTCGCTCCCATTGTGCTCCTCGGCAAGCTGTGCCACGCCCATCAACGGTCAATGCCACAAAACCCTCCTGCACCAGATACATCGGGAAGCCAAACTCCCAACGGTCGAGAACCTCCTGCGAACCAGGACCGCCATATTGCTCAAGCACACAGGGGGCCTTTGCGCCACCATTGTTCGGACGGATTACATAGCCATTGAGCTTGTCGCCTCGCTCGGTAGTCATCTGGAAAAACTCACGTTTGGGTTGACCAGCCACCTCCTGGCAAAGCGCGCTATTGTCCTCGAGGGTCTTGATGACCTTCAGATTCTGCACTGTCTCGAGCGTGACGCGAATGGGTGTCTCGGCATCGCTGTAGTAATGCTGCATGTAGATGAAGCCTCGACTGAAGGCAGCGCTGTGCGTGCCACGACAGCCAGCGCCATCACGCCCACCATTGAAGAGAGGTGTCATCACGCCCTTGGCATCAATCTTATAAATACCACGAGTCAGTTCGGAGGGCACCGCCGAACCCTTTCCGACGTAAGCCAACTGCACGTATGCACAGCGTGATGCAGGATCGTAACCATAGACACTGGTCAGATCAAAATTGCCTTTAGTAAGCTGGCGCTGCTGCTGACCTAACATATTATAATAATATAGGTGTCGCCAGCCCGAACGCTCACTAGCAAAGGTAAAACCGTTCTCGTCGAAATGGATGGCATCGAGGTCGGCTTCGGCAATATACTGGTCGTTGGTGTCCTCAAGAATGAGCTTGGCCACACCACTACGAGGATTGACGAAGTAGAGCGACAGCTTGTTCTGAAGACGATTCATCGTCACCACGGCGAGTTTGTCCTCGGCTTTGGTGAACTGAATACGCGGTATGTAGCCATCAGCCTCGACAGGGACATTGAGCTCGGTGAGCTTCTTCGTATAGACATCGTACGACCATGCAGAAACCTTGGAATTCACCTCACCTGCCACGGGATACTTATAAACATATTGGCCTGGATAAAGCTCATATTCTGGGTATTCGGGGAACTGTCCTTTGTAAGTAGGCAGCCAATACTCCTTGACATCCGACTCATCCCACTTCAAGAAGCAGAAGGACTTGGAATCGGGACTCCATGCAATGGCTCTGTCCATCGAGAACTCCTCTTCATAGACCCAGTCAGGCACTCCGTTGATGATTCTGTTACGCAGGCCATCGTCGGTCACCTGACGCTCGGCAAGGTCGATGCCTGCCGACATCACTCGAACATAGAACAAGTTATTATCGCGCATGAAGACAAGCTGACGACCATCTGGAGCCATTGTCACAGCCTGCACCTTTCCTTCGGTCAACCGCTTGAAGGCCTGACGACGTACTCCACCTGCCTCGATGACAAAATAGAAATAGTCGGCCTTGTAGCTTCGACGATAGATTGACTCACGGTTGCTCCAGACAAGAAGACGTTCCTCGTCCTGGGAAAGCTCGTAACCGGAGAGCTTGAGGTTGCTCACATCGAGTCCCTCTTCAGGTTTTACCTTGTTGAGATTGAGTAATGTATCGACCGCCTGACCATTACTATATTGGTATTTGACGATAGCACGACCATCGGCTGTGATAGCTGTGTAATGCTTGCCGTCGGCTGTGCTGCGGAAAGCAGGCACGCTATTTCCACGATAATGACCGCCACGGATGGCCTCTACCGTGATGGGTTCAGCAGCATAGGCAACGGTCGAAATGACCATCGCAACCATGCAGAAAAGTGATAAATAAAATTTGTTCATATTAATCCATTCTGTATTTATAGTCTTCGTAGGTGTATTCGCGGAGAAGATCTATCGAAGCGTCCTCACGGAAGAGAGCGATGGCAGGATGAGCGACGCCATTGAACGTGTGCGTCTTGACTGTTGTGTAATGAAGCATATCCTCAAAGAGGATGTATTCGCCCAACAGCAACTCATGGTCAAAACGCCAAGAGCCCAGGAAATCACCACTCAGGCAACTGTTGCCGCCTAAACGATAGATATATCCGTGTCCATCGGCATCGTCAACAACACCATGCTTGCCTGCCATATCGTCGGCAGCCGACAATGGAAGAGATTGCGCCCCACGCACAGCCGGCTGATAAGGCATCTCCAGACAGTCGGGTGTATGACATGCAAAGGAGATATTGAGGATAGCTGTTCGTATGCCATGGTTCTCGACAACATCGACCACTTGGCTCAACAACGGTCCGGTTTGCCATGCGAAAGCACTACCAGGCTCGAGAATGACCTTGAGCCAAGGATAACGCTGACGCAATCCGCGGAGCAGACCGACAAGATGACGGGTGTCGTAATCTTTACGCGTCATCAAATGCCCTCCTCCCAAATTGAGCCACTTGATCTGTGGGAACCACTTCGAGAACTTGTCCTCAAGATGCGCCAATGTCCTTTCCAAAGTATAGGAATCGTCCTCACAATGGCAATGACAATGGAAGCCCTCTATACCTTCGGGTAACTTTGAAGGAAGATCTTCGGCCAAGACTCCGAACCTCGATCCCGGTGCACAAGGATTGTAGAGAGCAGTTTCAATCTCACTGTATTCAGGATTCACCCTTATCCCACACGATACCTTTCCCTTGGCCCGAGGATAGAAATGTACATATTGGCCTAATGAGTTGAAGGTAATGTACCCCGAACAACGTAATATCTCAGGGAAGTTCTCATCGGTATAAGCGGGACTATAAGTGTGGGCTGGCAATCCGAACTCTTCGTAGGCTAAACGCGCCTCCCATACTGACGAGGCCGTCGTATGAGTGATGTATTCGCGAAATATAGGAAAGGTCTTCCACAAAGCATAGGCCTTGAAGGCGAGGATGATCTCAACTCCCGCCTCGGTGGCGACGTCACGGATCAACGAAAGGTTGCGACGCAGGAGCCTCTCTTCAAGGATATAGCAGGGCGAAGGAAATCGACTGTAGTCCGACTCCTGAATATACGATTCGATGGAATTATGCTTCATCTTGGGACGAAAAAAAAGTATTTCGGCGGCAAAGTTAAGAAAATAATCCCACATTTTAAAATATTTGTCTTAAAATTTCGTCATCTTCCAAAAAAAACATATCTTTGCACCCACAAAATTCTTTGATATTTGCATCTCCCTGCTAAAGGTTGCGGGGTTTATGTTGAACGGTAATTTGTAAAATTGTAAAATCAGATGAAAAAGTGGCACATTGAAGACTCTGCCGAGCTCTACAATATCCATGGATGGGGTGTCAGCTATTTTGACATCAACGAGAAGGGTCACGTAGTGGTAACCCCCAAGAAGGATGGTGTGCAGGTTGACCTGCGCGAAGTGATGGACGAATTGGCGTTACGCGATATTCAGGCACCCGTGCTACTGCGTTTCCCCGATATCCTTGACAATCGTATCGAACGCATGTCGCAATGTTTCGAAAAAGCGGCCAACGAATATGGATACAAGGGAGAATGTTATACCGTCTATCCCATCAAGGTAAACCAGATGCAACCCGTTGTCACCGAGATGGTGAGCCACGGAAAGAAGTTTAACCTGGGATTGGAGGCAGGCTCGAAGCCCGAGCTGCATGCGGTTATCGCTGCATGCACCGATTATGATTCCATTATCATCTGCAATGGCTACAAAGACGATTCTTTTGTCGAGCTGGCCCTGCTTGCCCAGAAAATGGGCAAACGTATCTTCATTGTTGCCGAGAAACTCAACGAGCTCGAGATCATCGACCATATTGCCAAACGGCTTAATGTGCGTCCGAACATCGGCATACGCATCAAACTTGCCTCTTCTGGCTCCGGTAAATGGGAGGAGTCTGGTGGTGATGCCTCGAAGTTCGGGCTTACCAGTTCCGAACTGCTCGAAGCCGTCGAATACCTTGAATCACACGGCCTGAAGGACTGCCTCAAGCTCATCCATTTCCACATCGGTTCACAAGTCACCAATATTCGTTATGTCAAAACAGCCATCCGCGAAGCCTCGCAGTTCTATGTGCAGCTCTGCAAAATAGGATTTGACGTGAAGTTTGTCGATGCCGGTGGTGGCCTGGGTGTAGATTACGACGGGACACGCAGTGCCTCAAACTGTTCATCGGTTAATTACTCCATCCAAGAATACATCAACGACATCATGTACCAGATCATGGAGGCTGCCGATAAGAATGATCTCCCTCACCCAAATATCATCACCGAATCGGGGCGTTCGCTGTCAGCCCATCACTCCCTACTCGTTATGGAAGTGCTTGAGACCGCCTCGCTGCCCGAAATGCCCGAAGATTGGGAGGTTGGTCCCGACGACCATGACCTGGTGAAGGAACTCTACGAAATCTGGGATACCTTGACTCAGCGTTCTGCTCTCGAATCATGGCACGATGCGCAACAGATTCGTGACGAAGTTCTCCAGCTCTTCAGCCATGGCATCATCGACTTGAAGACACGTGCACAGATCGAGAAACTGTTCTGGAGTGTCACCCGTGAGATTAACAATCTTATTTCGGGCATGAAGCGCGTACCCGAAGAATTGCATTCCATTCCCAAACTGCTTGCAGACAAGTATTATTGCAATTTCTCGCTTTTCCAATCACTTCCCGACATGTGGTCTATAGACCAGATCTTCCCCATCATGCCTCTCCAGCGTCTCAACGAGCGACCCGATCGCAAGGCCACGCTGCAAGACATGACATGCGACTCGGATGGCAAGGTACAAAGTTACATCGCCGAAAACCAGATCGTCAATGCCATGCCGATACACTCGCTGAAGAAAAACGAAAAATACTACCTCGGAGTCTTCCTTGTGGGAGCATATCAAGAGATTCTGGGAGACCTCCACAACCTCTTCGGTGACACCAACGCAGTACATATCTCGGTCAACAAGAGCGGTTACGAGATTGACCAAACCATCGATGGAGAAACCGTTCAGGATGTGTTGCGATGGGTGGAATACGACACCAAGAAAATGGTTCGCACGCTAGAGACATGGGTAACCAAATCGGTCAAGACGGGACGAATCTCGCTCGAAGAAGGTAAGGAGTTCCTCAATAACTATCGCAACGGCCTCTACGGCTATACCTATCTCGAAAAAGATTGATGCAAATATCATTCTGATTTAATAATTTGAAAGGCAACCGTCATCTCGACGACTGCCTTTCCTTTTGCCTTAATAATTAATTACACATACAATTTGCTATTCACTAATTAAGAGTAATAACCTTTATATTGATTTATAAAAATCTATATGTTTCTAAATCTCGCTGCAAAGATAAGGGTATTTTCGTAAGTGACCAAACGTTTTTGTAACAACAATCTTTTATATTGTTCCATCACTTCCAAAGACCATATTTCTAGCAATATTTTGCGATTTTAGCCCCTGTTTTGAGCAAAAAAAACTCGAGACAACATAAAAAAATCGCGGGCTGTCTCCCGACAGCCCACAATCACAAAATCATTCACTTATTGTTACCATTTATTGCCTTATGGTGCAAAGATATATCATTTCCCAATACACTCCAAATATTATTGGCTCATTTTTCCTATTTCATAACGAATCGCCCATTTTTCCCTATTAAAATTTTTGATTGTGTACCAATAAGTATAAAAAACAGGCATTATAGAGTCTTATCTTGCTCTATTCAGAGTATAGGACTATCAAACTGCGGAAACTGCAATACGAGAACCTCTCTCATGCCTTCCTTTATGCATAGATTGGATACTATGCATGACAATCTCGGCAGTTAAGTCATCAGAATAATAGAAAAACTGACAAAGAAGACCATAATTTCAAAAAAACTCTCTATATTTGTAAACTTTTATTACATAAATACTTCATCCGAAAACAATTATCCTATTGCATACGCTATGATTTTTTTAGATCGCAATGAATTCAATTTCAAGCCTTCGCAGAAGGTGATTGATGCTGTAAAGAACTTTTCACCCGAGGATCTATGCTTCTACACCCGCATCTACGACCAAGGCAAGAAGAGTGTCGTTTCGGTTCGCCTTAGCGAGATCTATGGTGTTCCCGAGTCGCAGGTACTGTTGGGTTATGGCGGCGAGGACATCCTCAAGAACGTCGTCCACTATTATCTCACCAAGGATGACAACCGCTCCATTCTCATACCCGAGTTCTCGTGGTGGTACTACAACCGCATCGCCAGCGAATGTGGAGGCGAAACCCATATGTATCCCCTCCACGAAATGGATGACACCTTCGCCTACGATGTGGACGAAGTGATTGACTATACGTGCCGTGTTCATCCACGCATGCTCCTCATCGCTTCGCCCAACAATCCCACCGGCAACAGTCTGACCCCCGATGAAATCACGCGCATCATGGAGAACATCCCCTCCGACACCATGGTGCTCATCGACGAAGCATACGCATCGTTTATCTCTGCCGACACCCATTATATAGCCCCATTGGTCGAGAAACATAGCAACCTTATCATCTCGCGTACTCTCTCGAAATTCTATGGGCTTCCCGGTTTGCGCATGGGCTTCGGCTTCATGGGCAAGGGACACGATGGATTCCTCAACTATGCCAACAAATATCTCGGTTATAACCGTTTCTCGGAGGCTGTGGCACTTGCTGCACTCGAAAGCGACGAGCATTATCGCGACGTAGCCAATCAGATGCAGTGGGACCGCGATCTCTTCAAGAAGGAACTAGGCGACCTTCCCGGCTTCAAGGTATATAAGTCTGTAGCCAACTTCATTCTCATCAAATATCCTATTGAAATCAAAGAGGCACTCCAAGAAGCTCTTCGCGTGCAGGAATACAAGATCAAGTTCATGTCCGACAAGGGTCTTGAATCCTGCCTCCGCATCACATTGGGCCGTCCTGAGCAAATACAAGTGGTTGTCGATACAATCAAAAAAGTATATCTATCTAGATGAAAGCCCTTATCCTTGCTGCCGGCACAGCTTCACGCCTGCGCCCATTGACCAACGATACACCCAAGTGCCTCCTTCAAGTGGGTCAACGCTCCTTGCTCCAACGTTCAATGGATGCGCTGATTCAAAACGGTATTCGCCAGTTTGTCATCGTCACGGGTTACCTACACGAGAAGATTGAGCAATTTGTGAGTCAACAGTATGGCGACAGCATCCATGTCTCCTTTATCCAAAACAACATCTTTGCTTCGACCAATAACATTTACTCTCTCTGGTTGGCACGCCCTTCTGTCGAAGGTGAAGATGTGCTGTTACTCGACAGCGACCTGCTCTACGACCCGCAAATCATCACGCGCATCCTTGCCGAAGATGCTCCCAACGTCCTCACGCTCATTCGTCATCCGTTAGGCGAAGAGGAGATGAAGGTGGTTACCGCCTCCAGCCGCAACCATGCCAAGGGAGTAACTACCGACACCATCCTTGAGATCAGCAAGACCTGTAATCCCGATGAGGCTGCAGGCGAGAGTCTCGGCATAGAAAAGATGTGTCCTGCCTACAGTCGTAGCCTCTACTCCGAACTCGACAAGATGATGAACCAGGAACATCTCGAGAACAAGTTCTATGAACTCGCCTTCGAGCGTCTCATTCCTCAAGGACATACATTCAGCGTGCTCGACGTTACTGATCTCTTCAGTTGCGAACTCGACACTGTCGAGGACTTCGAGAATGCCAAACAAAAGATCCCCGCATCGCTCTATTGATATGGCCACTTACGACATTCGTCCCCTGCAGTTACGTATCCTGCGCATACTCCTCGCTGTCCAACAGGTCTGCGAGGAGCATCACCTGCGCTATTTCATTATCGCTGGTACGCTCCTTGGGGCAGTGCGTCACAAAGGGTTCATCCCCTGGGACGACGACCTCGACATAGCCATGCCGCGTCGCGACTATGATCTGTTGTGCAAGCATGCCAACGAGTGGCTCCCCGCTCCCTACGAGATGGTGAGCTTCGAGACCGATCCCGAAAACTATCCCCTCCCCTTCGCCAAGATACAGGATGCCAGCACCACGCTCATCGAACGTATGCACCTCAAATACCTTGGTGGCATCTATATTGACCTCTTCCCCCTCGACGGCATGCCCAAGAGCGGATGGCTCCGTCGTCTCCATTTTATGCGCTACGAATGGTATAAGCGTGCCCTCTACCTTGTGCATCGCGACCCCTACAAGCATGGCCACGGGCCGTCAAGCTGGGTTCCACTACTCTGTCGTAAGCTATACACAATGCAGGAGATACAACATAAATTGAGCCAATTGCAGCACCAATGGGACTATGATACCAGCGATTACGTGGTCGATCATGACGACGGACTGAAAGGAGTAATGGCGAAGTCCATCTTGGGCAAACCAACTCCAATCCCCTTCGAGGATGCAATAGTCTGGGGCGTCGAGCATCCTCACGAATATCTTTCGCAAAAATATGGCGAATATATGGTGATTCCCGATGGTGACCATCAGCGCCAGCACAACTTTCACCTCCTTGACCTCGACGTGCCCTATCGGGAGTATTCTCAAGGAAAACAATAATCCCTATCGGCATTTTCAAACATATCCCGATTTTTTAAACATTTAATACCAAAATTTTATGAGCAACGTAAACGAAATTTTCAAATGCAAGGAATGCGGCCTGATGGTAGAAGTTGTTATCGCAGGTGATTGCGCTCCCGAATGCTGTGGCAAACCCATGCAGCTACTCAAAGAGAACACTACCGACGGTGCCAAGGAAAAACATGTCCCCGTGGTAGAGAAGACCAGCGAAGGTTTTCGTGTCAGAGTAGGTTCCGTGGATCATCCGATGACCGAGGCTCACTATATTCAGTGGATCGAACTCGTCACCGAGAACGGAGTACTTCGCCAACACCTTACTCCACAAGACCAACCTGTTGCTGAATTCAAGACCGATGCCAAGGTAGTTTATGCACGCGAATTCTGTAATCTTCACGGACTTTGGAAATCCTGATTCTTCACTCGAATCATCTCTCCTGTCATCAATCCTGAACAATACGGATTATGGTTTGAACCATAACTGAACACCAAAATGAAGCCTGGACAAACAATGCCCAGGCTTCATATTTATCTATGACTTCTCTTATTAACGAATACTGTAGAGATATGCGAGGAGCATCATCTTACCACGCATGGTCTCACGCGGTGTGAATTCGCCATTCACCCACATATATCGCTGATTGAAATAGGACTCCTGGCGAGGCCAGTTTTCTGCCCACGAAGGATAACAGCGATTGAGCAGAATACGAGCATCACCACCATTATCGGGCGACCACACTTCAGTTCCGTTGAACGGTGTTTGACCAGGATGGCTCTCTGGCGTACCATCGTTTCGTCCGGTAGTATAGACATCGGTGAGGTGACGCTGACCTAAGCCTGTCATTTCGACGATGTTTCCAGGATTGCGGCCCAATGCCCATCCAGCCTCTAGATAGAGTGCACGTTCGAGTTGCTGACGACGGGTCTTGGTATTGGCAATATAGTGTGCAAGGACAACAAGGTGCAGGTTCTGCGAAGTCTGCCAGCGGGCATCGTTGGCGGCACGACGTGAGGGACGCTGATCGACGAAACCGACGTTATAGGCATCGGCATGATGATCGACACTGGACTTCATGTTGGCATAAAGTTCGGGATAATGACGCTCTCGCGGACAACAGAGATAAGCAGCTGTGGCATAGTATTGGAAATAGCCCACTTCACCTGCCCCGAAGACGTTTGTGACATTCGCCTCAAAGAATCCCTGACGCCCCTTGTTGAAGAGTGGAGTATTGTCGGTCTTGATCATGCTTTCGGCGGCCATGATGTCCTCCCATTCGCGCTCCCCCGTGACGTTATAGAGGAAAGCAGCTGCCATCTGACGGAAGTCACGCCCACGCATACTGATACTGCCGATGTCTTGCTTGTCATCGAGCTGCGAATTCTCCTGTCGCGATGCATAGCGGAACGCCTTGATAGCTTCTTGGGTGTAATAGCTGCAAAGAGAATCGTTGCCCTGAATACGAAATGCCTCAGCGGTTATTGCACAGTTGGCTGCATTGGCCCAAGCTGCCATCGTAGTACAACCGGCCTGGAACATGATGGTCCATTCAGAGGAAGGGTTAGTGACACCTTGGGAGTAAGCTTCGCCGTCGCGAATGCTCAAGAAGAAATCCACCTCGTTGCGAGCCTCATCGATGAGATCAGGCAAACCGTTGCCACTTTCACGAATACCGAGGTTGTCTTCCGAAAGCCGTCCATTTGTAAGGATATAGGGCAACAGCATGTCGTAGATGTTGGAAACATGGGCAAGGTGACGATCCCAGTCAAACGCATCGGAATGACCACCCTTGACATCTACGTTCACAGGATTGCCTGGCAGACGATGCTTCCAGAAGATAGAGGTAAGTGCAGGCTTAAAGTGCGGTTCGTCCCATACATCGGTGCGCAATGCCCTCCAGTCAGGGTCCCAAGGCTGGAAATCAGTCTTGTAAATGGTGAAGCCCTTGGGATCAACCTCGGGGATGAACTGCGGCTGACGAGGCACAGGAGTCACGTGTTCGGGGTCAATGGGTTCACCCAAACGCATGTAATAGTAACCACGTACAGAATAACGATAAGGTTGGTAATAGATATCCTGACTGATATCAAAGTCCATGCTACATCCCACGTCCTCGACAACGAGTCGATAGCGTCCTGGTGCTGCTGTATTGAAATCAACATTCCAGACATCAGTGCCAACGAGATTCTTTCGACCGGCCTCGTTGGCCGAAGCTGTGGCAGGTAGCCAATAGCGAACGGTTCCCACCTTTTGCTTCTTCCCCGTGCAAACATTGTAAAGATACACCTTTTTGCCCTCGAACGACTTGTAGTCACGCTGACCACCGTCGCCAAGCCACATATAGAGGTCGGCTGCTTTAACAGCTTCTGAAGGACTATAGCCCATGATATTGACATGAACAGCCTCGGACTGAGCAGTCCAGATGTCGAACTTCACTGTAGCAGTAGTTTGATCGGCACCCAAGTCTGCAGGAAAATTGACCTGATAAGAACAACCCTGACGCATGGACTGAGGCAACTGGAGGAAGATCCAATGGTCGAGTTCTGAGGTCAGTGTGTGATCGGTGTTCATGGGTTTGCTCTTGCGATAGACTACGCGCAGCTGATGGGTTGGAAAAGTCTTGTCGTCGAGCGAAGAGACCTGCCACGAAGCAGCATGTGTCGCAATCGCCGGATCAAGACGTGGTCCAAAGACGAGCAAGGTGTCGTCGCCCTCGGCAAAGCTATGGCCAAGGTAGGCACTAGGCCCTGTGGCGTCATCACGGTAATGCACTTCTCCATCGCGGAAATGGAGCATCAGATAATCCTTGTCAATCACCTGTATGCCGATGAACCGATTGGCCAAAGCAAAGGATGGCAACAGGAATGAAAGAAGCGAAATAAGAAATAACGTTTTTTTCATGAAATTTGTGGTGTTACTCAGATAATGTTGATTAATCAAAATGGCTCAGAGGTGACGACAAGTTTATCGCCGCTCAGATCAATTTCAAAAAGATGGGGTACGCGGATGTAGCGTCCATTCGCGTTATTGTGGCTGTGACAGCTCAGAAGAAGACGACCTTCGAAGTCACGGAATATCATGCCATGTCCAAAATTGGGAGGGGTAATAGGCTTCTCCTCCTGTACCCAAGGTCCTGCCAGAGTGCCGGATTCGGAATACGCGACACCCTGCGTATATACGTCATAGACCCACGATGTCCAAATCATACCAAGACGTCCCGTTCCTGTACGGAATAGATAAGGGCCATCGGTAACCTTGTTGGGATGCTCACCATCCATGTCCTTCTCCTTGCTCCATGGAGAGTCCTTGGCACGGAAGAGGATGCGTGGCTCGCCCACTGTCCCGCTGAGGTCATCCTTCAATCGGATAGCCTCTATCGTTCCATTCCAGTTCTGCAGCCACTCACCACAGTAGATCATATAGGGATGGCCATCAGTATCGACCCAAAATGTTCCGTCAAGTGTAGGCTGATCGGCACGCAAGTAGGCAGGATCACCGAAAAGCCGATAGGGACCATCGGGATAATCGCTAACGAGCACTTGAGATGCGCGACGCGGAATGACATTACCACGCACCGAGTCGATACGCACTGCATTATTGGTGAATGTAGCGAAGTAATAATACTTACCCTGGTAAGGATGGAGCTCTGCGGCCCAGATCATTGGACGTGGACCCATCCACGATGTCGAATCAATATCGACCACATTGTATGGGCCAGTCCACATCTCAAGGTCACGGCTTTTCCACAACATGCCTCCCGTGCCCGTCATATAATAAATGTGTGAGGCGGCATCAGGCAGGATGCATGGGTCGCTGAGAATGATTGAGTCTCGAGGCACTGTGCGCACCTTCATGGGACGACGCTGACGCTGCGCTGAGGCTGTAAGCGTCAGGAACGTAAGAAATAGGATAATGAAGTGTTTCATGTAGGTAAGTGTATATTATTATTGATAAAGCGAAGCCATCTGGCTAGTGATGTCACGAAACTGTTCACGCAGCGACTTAGGGGAAAGGACCTCAATGCTGGCACCATACTCCAGAAACTTGTTGATCAGGTCGGGAGTGACCACGAGTTTATACTCAAAGATACTATAGTCGTTGTGTGTCTCAACCTCTTGCTGAGAAGCATGAAGGGGAAGAGTCCGGAAATAACTGCGCCAAAAGAGATTAACCTTAAGCCGAATGGTCTCGATAGCAGGACTAATGACAACATATACACCAAAGTAATGGGCGAAATAGTCCTTTGATGAGAAATAGTCGGGAATCTGGAAATCCACATCCTCAAGGATGCGCAATTGAAGCATTCGATCGAGGGCAAACAACTGCAAATGCGAACTACGATTCTTGCGTGCCAACAGATACCAACGTTGCTGGGACAGTTTTACGCAATAGGGTTCGATAAAACATGTGTAAGGCTCGCTATCGCTGAACTTCTTGTAATCGAGTTCCATCGCCTTGCCCTTCGACATCGCTTCGATAATTGTGGGCAAGAAGAACTGACCCGAAGGTATCTCTTCCAACAAAATCCTTTCGCGTACGTTACTGCCCTCGGTTATCAGTTGGTTGACAGAATATGACGACAACATCCACTCGGTGGCCTTCAGACTGTCGTCACCTGCAATATAGTAACGATAACGATCCTTAACATCGCATTCTATTGCTACACCTAAAACATCGAGAGCCGAACTGATAGCGCGGTTCAGCTGATTGCGGGTCAGTTCTTCTCCCTTGCTCAAATCCACATTATGCATCCAGAGCTTATTCAACTCCTCTCTGCTGAGCTTTTTATAGTTCAGTAAGGTGTTCACAAGCCACATTCCATGCCGAAAACGCAGATTTTCCATAAGAAATTTGGTGTATTAACTTTAATTAACAAAGGTGTATCAATGCTGGTAACACCCTGCTCATATCTTTGCACCGTGAAAACAAGAATATCCACACAAAACGATACAACAATGAAAAAGTTTGCCATCATTTTCATCATCGCCGCCATCGTAGTTCTCGACCTCATCCTCTCGGGTATGAATGTCATTGCCGGTCTATTGCTCATCGTCGGTGTCGGTCTTTTCTCATATCTGATGGACTTGTCAAGCCGTCAGCCACGACGCACCACAAGCATCACACGTGCTGCACGCCAGAGTCGTGAGTTGCAAAAGACCACAACAAAAGCTGAGCTCAGCGTGGCCGTCTAATCATTTGATTATGCGTATCTTCATGCGCACGTCAGTGTTTGGTCGATTGACCGCATTGCTCTCAAGGGCAGCAATCTTCGAGATGACATCCAGTCCCTCAACGACCTCGCCATAGCATGTGTATTCACCATAGATGTGATAAGCGCCGCCCACCGTACTGTAGGCTTCACGCTCAGCGGGTGTGAAGAAACGTGTGCCTGGCATCGTGCGAGCTATGCTGTCGATATCGTGGTTAATGCGACGGGCCAACTGATTGTATTCGGCCACACTGGTGGTCTTGAGCAAGGCCAGCGAGTCCTTTATGGCCTGTGTCATTACCTTGCGTTGAGCTGCTTTTCGTGCCGTAGCGTTGTGGGTTTTCTCCCAGTTGTTAAGCGTAGCTTCACTCATCACATAACCATCGACGATGAAGAACATCGACATGTCAGAGTTGACCACACCCTCACGATGCGGTGCACAAAGGGCACCCTTCTTCGGAACGTGGTTCTTGCGTATCTCGGCTGGTATCTCTTCGCTGAGGTCACCCCATCCGATACTTTGACCTGGCAACGCCGTCTTCGAATCGGGAGCACCACCCTGGATCATGAACGTTGGCATCACGCGGCCAAAGAGTGAGTCGTCGTAATAGCCCGCACGCACCTTCTTCAGGAAATTTGCCACCGTGCGGGGACAGTCGTCATAGAGCATCACTCGCATATTGCCCATATTGGTTGTAATGAGCACCTCGTGCGTCTGGGCATTCACAATATTTCCGCTAATGTTTGGAACGAAAAGAAGGGCGAAAAACGACAGTAGAACTGAAAGATGTTTCATGATCTTAATTTGAAAGGTAAAAGCCCTTCCCTCCATAAAGAGAGAAGGGCTAGTTGTTTGTAAAAATGGCCATAAGGACCGAAAACCTTATCGACGATTACTCACCGCGGCTATAGTTGGGAGCCTCTTTGGTGATGGTCACATCGTGAGGATGCGATTCAAGAATACCGGCATTGGTGATTCGCGTGAACTTGGAAGTAGCATGCAACGTCGGAATGTCCTTGGCGCCACAATAACCCATACCAGCACGCAGACCTCCTACCATCTGATAGATTACCTCGTTGACATTGCCCTTATAAGGTACGCGGCTGACGATACCTTCGGGTACAAGTTTCTTGACGTCTGCCTCGCCCGACTGGAAGTAGCGGTCCTTCGAGCCAGCCTGCATGGCATCTAGCGAACCCATGCCACGATAGCTCTTGAACTTACGACCGTTGAAGAGGATGGTCTCACCAGGCGACTCCTCTACACCAGCAAGCAATCCTCCGAGCATTACACAGTAACCGCCGGCAGCGATGGCTTTGACGATATCACCCGAATAACGAATGCCGCCATCAGCAATGAGCGGGATATCGGTGCCGCGGAGAGCCTTGGCCACGTCATAGACAGCCGAAAGCTGCGGTACCCCGATACCTGCCACGATGCGTGTGGTACAGATCGAACCAGGACCAATGCCCACCTTCACCGAGTCGGCACCTGCATCAACAAGGTACCTCGCAGCCTCACCTGTGGCAATGTTACCTACCACAACATCGATGCAGTCGTAAGTCGCCTTAATCTTTTCCAGTGCGGTGACAACGCCCTTCGAATGGCCATGAGCGGTATCTACCACCACAGCATCGACACCTGCATCAACGAGGGCAGCCACACGCTCCATCACGTCGCCAGTGACACCCACACCTGCAGCGACGCGCAAGCGACCACGATCGTCCTTGCAGGCCAAAGGCTTGTCCTTGGCTTTGGTGATATCCTTGTAGGTAATCAGGCCAACCAAACGTCCTTCGACATCAACCACTGGGAGTTTCTCGATCTTGTGTTCCTGCAAGATGTCCTCGGCCTGGGCAAGTGTAGTGCCGACAGTAGTGGTGACTAGGTTCTCGGTGGTCATTACCTCGGAGATCTGACGGCTCACATCCTTCTGGAAGCGCAGGTCACGATTGGTGACGATACCGACAAGCCGATGATCAGCGCCAACGACAACTGGGATACCGCCGATATGGTACTCGGACATAAGGGAAAGGACATCACGCACGGTAGCGTTGGGTGTGGTACAGATGGGGGCATAGATCATGCCATTCTCGGCACGTTTCACTTGGCTGACCTGATGAGCTTGTGCCTCGATGCTCATGTTCTTATGGATGACGCCGATACCGCCTTCGCGGGCCATGGCAATAGCCATCTTAGCCTCGGTCACCGTATCCATGGCAGCCGAGACAATGGGAACATTAAGCTTGATATTGCGTGAGAACTTGGTGCTCAAATCCACGGCGCGTGGCAGCACCTCACTGTACTGTGGGACGAGGAGGACATCATCGAAGGTCAATCCGTCCATAACGACCTTGTCGGCAAGAAAACTCATAACTTTATCCTTTAAAAAACTACAATCAGTATATTGTAACGTTTGAATTTTATTGCCCGCAAAGATAATTGTTTTTTTCGAAACAAACAAAAAAATGGTTGAAATTTTTCGTTTTCGGTCGAAATTTCCCGCTTTATGCGAATGATTGAAATCTGAGGCTATGAGGTTTTGCGGTTATGTGGTCGCAGGACGAGGGTTCTTGACCTGTGGCAGGAACTCCTTTTCGAGCTTGGCATAATTCTGCACAAACCATTTGTGCCAATAGCGTGTCATCTCGCCATGTGTCTGTCCCATGATGCCATCGTCAAACGATACACGTTTGCCTATTTCGATGCACTCGGGGCCCGGTGTCAGACAGAAGTCATTCTTGGGAAGAAGATAACCTGTGCCGAAGATAGTGACGGGAATGATGTCACACTTCAGCTGTTCGGCAAGGAGAAACGCGCCACGACGGAACTTGTGGACCTGACAATCCTCCGAGCGGGTACCTTCAGGGAAGATAAGCACCGAATACCCGCGCTTCATACACTTGCTGATATGTGTCTGCATCTCGTCCATAGGCATTGTGGCAGGGAAGAAATCGGCAAAACGCACCACATGGCCGTAGATCTTGCTATCCCATACCCACTGTCCGGTCATCACGATAAGCCTGTTGGTGAGCATCAAGGTGGCAAGCAGGTCGAGCAGAGATTGGTGATTGGCGATGATAAGGGCTGGTTTCTTGAATGTCTCTTCATACGGGTTGCGCACGATCGGGTGAACCTGTGGCACACAGAATAAAGCGAAGAATCGGCAGAACCTGCGTATGTGGCGATGCAGACGATAACGAACACGTTCATTATCGCCGAACCAAGCATAGATCCTTGCCATGGGGGCAATGATGAAGAAGATGTATCCAAGAAGGATGCCAAATCCAAGGTAGGAAATTATCAGTCTGAACCACCGTGGCATAAAATGGTAGAGGTTTAGAGTTTCCGAAGAGTTTACTTAAAAACGTACGCCAAAGAAGAATCGCGACGACCAGTCGAACGTATAAATCGAGAATCTTTCCTTTTCCGGGAAAGAATCGATATTTGCAAATACCATCACTCCTGTCACATATCGACTGAAATTATAGACGAAACTGGAATGTATCGTCCCGTTGATTGCCAACTTCTGACTAATTGCTACGACATGCCTCTCGTCCTGATAGCGCTGGGCTGTACTATCCCATGTGCGCTCGTCGAAATACCTGCGGTTCCTGTGCCATATCGACAGCATCGGCATGGCAGAGAAGTGAAGAAGGCAGTGCGCATCGTTGAAGATGAAATTATAGGCATATCCTCCACCCAGGCTGACCTGCGTCTGAGAAAGCCTGTAGCTCGCCATGCCCTCATCACCCACATCGAGTATGTCATCGCCGATGAAGTAGTGCTGATGCTCACCGGCCAATGTGGTTGCCGAATGCCTGTAGTTCAGGATGGCCAGCCATGATCCGCTGCTCCTCTTCTGGATAATGGTGTGCGACATGGCTGCGGGAAGCGAGAAACGCTTGCGTCCGAAGACGTAGTATAAATTGCCTAAGAGAAGACGCTGATGGCAATTCTTCATCTCAATGTCGTATTTGTCCATGATGCTGGCTCCCTCCACGTCGAGTACACCGCTGAGTGAATAGGAGTTGTGGATACGCGTCTCCAATCCGTAACCCTGCCCATAAGAACAGAACGACCACTCCGTGTCGCCATTTTTCGAGAAATCCTTCGAATAGCTCAGGCCCCAGCCTCGATACGATACGCCTACCGAAAGCAACGAAGCAACACGTGTGCTCAAGGTACCCGATACGTCGACCGTACCATATTGGGCGAAGATATGACTATAGTCGAGATATGCTTTCGAACCAGTCAGATAGACGTTGCCATATCCCACAAAGCCCTCCTTAGGCAAACGCAGATAGGTCGTATCACATCCCTTGATGTCGGCGCTGTCAACCCAGTTCTTGAGTGCTCGCCAAAAACCCTCGGCCTTCACCTGACCGACCATGGCGGTCAGGAGGAAAAGCACGACAAGACGGGTAGATGTGGAACTTGACATAGTCTATTTCGGTCTAAATGAATAAGTAATTTACTATGGGACTAACGCGAACCGAGATCTTCGATGATTGAGCGAAGCTCCGAATCACTCGTGACGAGCACGGCACGAGCCTTCGAACCACTGTATGGTCCGACAATACCAGCTGCTTCCAGCTGATCCATGATACGGCCTGCCCTGTTGTATCCGATCTGGAACTTACGCTGAATCATCGACGTTGAACCCTGGGCATTGGCCACGACGAGCTCAGCACATTCATTGAACAACGGGTCGAGTTGGTGCAGATCCACCACCTCACCATTGCCATCAGGGGTATCGCCCTCCTGTATCCTGGGCTCGGGCAGGATGAGCGCCGTAGGATAACCCTGTTGTCCGGCGATGAACCTGCAGATGCGATCCACCTCGGGAGTATCAACATAAGCACATTGCACGCGTTCGGGAGCACGGCCTGTCGAGAACAGCAGGTCGCCACGTCCAATCAGGTTCTGTGCCCCCGGCTGGTCAAGAATTATACCCGAATCGATACCCGACGACACACGGAAGGCCATACGGGCGGGGAAGTTTGCCTTGATGATACCCGTGACAATCTTCGCCGAAGGACGTTGCGTAGCAATGATCATGTGAATTCCTACAGCACGAGCCTTTTGGGCAATGCGGGCAATGGGCAACTCCACTTCCTTGCCGGCTGTCATGATGAGGTCGCCATACTCGTCGATGATGGCAACGATATAGGGCAAGTAGCGGTGATTCGTGCCCTCACGGCTACCAATAGGTGCCGAGATGTGCTTACGAGGATTCAGTTGACGATGGATGAACTTCTCGTTGTACTCCTTGATGTTACGCACACCAGCATCCTCCACCAATGCATAACGGTCCTCCATCTCAGCACAAAGCGACTTAAGTATATCCACCGTCTTGGTGACATCGGTGATGATGGGGTTCTCCTGATCGGGCAACTTAGCCAAATAGTGCTTCTCGATGCGCTTGTAGATACTAAACTCCACCATCTTCGGATCGACGAGCACAATCTTGAGTTGAGAGGGATGCTTCTTGTAAAGCAGCGAAGTGATGATGGCATTCAGGCCTACCGACTTGCCCTGACCAGTAGCACCAGCCACGAGGAGGTGAGGCGCCTTGGTAAGGTCAAAGGTGAACACCTCATTCATAATCGTCTTGCCAAGGGCGATAGGCAGTTCGTACTTCGATTCCTGGAAGGCGCGTGAAGAGATACAGTCGCGCATCGATACGGTCTGGGGATCATTATTGGGCACCTCGATGCCGATGGCCGACTTTCCGGGAATCGGGGCAATGATACGGATACCCGACTTTGAGGCTATCGACATGGCGATTTCATCACTCAGGTTCTTCACGCGGCTGATCTTGGTACCGCTCTCCAATACGATCTCGAAGAGCGTGATCGTAGGACCTACGGTAGCCGAGATCGACTGTATCTCGATGCCGTAGTCCGACAATGTCTGGCGAATCTTTTCCTTGTTTGCCGTCTGCTCATCCATGTCGATGGGTGAATGGCTCGGATAGGTTTTCAGCAGGTCGAAAGTCGGGAACTTATAGTGACTGAGGTCTGCCGTGGGGTCATAGTCGGTTTGGGGAAGGTCTTCGGTGGTTTCTGCAACAGGAGCCTTCACTGTGTCAGTCTTGCCCGTCTTAACCACAAAAACCGGATCATTTCCAGCCTTTTCATCCGCTTTGTCTTTGGTGTCGTCGCCTTTCTTCATCGGTTTGGTAACCTCGTCCTGTAAAGTATCAACGTCAGGAATGACTGTAGTTGGGTCCTTCACATCGTCAGCCTCCTTACGCTCATCCTCCGACTCGACAATCTGCTGTCCCACTGGCTCCACCTCCTCGGCGGATATACGCTCGGCCTCCAACTGCGCCTGTCGCTCGGCCTCTCGTGCAGCTTTCTCCTCCTTGTGCTTATCGATGCGGCCCTGCAGCCAAGGGATTAGGCCGAAGAGGGTACGTGTTTTCTCGATCGTGCTGTCGAACATGAACGTGGCGATGATCAGTCCCGACGCGATAAGGAACAGTACCAAGCCGGGCACATGCAGGTTGGTCACAAGCAGCTGTGTCAGCTCGTAACCATGCTTGCCGCCCAAATAGAGGAAGTTCGACTGCAGTTCTGTGCCGAACAGGGTGTCGAGGATATAGCTCATGGCACTGAGCAAGAGCGAAAGCCAGATCACCATGAAAGCTGTTCGTACAAACGCCCCCAGAAGACGGGGCATAGGTCCCGACGAAATCAGTCCACGTCCGAAGCGGAACAGCAGCCCGACGAAGAGTAGTACAGGCAGGCCGAGCCAGCGGTTCACACACCATTCCGAAGTAAAGGCACCAAACGTGCCCACCCAGTTGTGGACATCATTGTTCGGAAGGAAAATCTCGTACCAACTCAGATTTTCCAGTATCGCTTGATCATCTTTGCCAGTTACGATGAACGACAAGAATCCGATGCCCAACAGCGCTGATAGCAACATAACTAGTAATCCAGCGGCGAACTGAGTCTGTTCGCCGCGCAAGAAGGCCAAGAAACGCGAGGGCTTCTTCGGGCCTTTCCCCTTTGCATTTTTCTCCTTTGCAGCAGTAGTGTTCTTTTCTTTGCCCATTCTATTTATTTTTTCCAAAACAATTAATTTTTCCAGAACATTGGCGTAAATATCACAATGACCGTAAATATCTCAAGACGGCCCACCAGCATCATGAAACCGAGGTACCATTTGGCAGCAGCTGGCAGCCATGCCCAGTTGAAGGCAGGTCCCGTGTCACCTAGGGCAGGTCCCGTGTTGCCCAATGCCGAAATGGCAGTGCCAATAGCCGTTTCGAAATTGAGGCCGAAACATTGCAGGATGAAAATCGATATGACCAGCAGCATCAGGTAGATCGACAGCATGGCCAATATCTTGAAGACGGCGTCGTTCGAAAGCGCCTGCCCATTGAGGCGCACGTTGCTATAGGAACGCGGCAGCAGGGCATGCAATATCTGGTTGCGTCCATTCTTGATCAACACCACAAAACGGACCACCTTCAGACCGCCGGCTGTGCTCGACGAGCATCCACCCATCACCATCATCAGCAGCGTGGGGAGCCAGAAGATCGAGCCCCACAGGTTGTAGTCGAAGTACTCTGCCTGATAACCCGCACTCGAGATGATGGTCAGCGTATGGAACAGCGAACTGCGCAATGTGCACTCCAGCGAGCCGTCACCCAGCGTCGCCATGTTGTCGGCAGGTATCAGTCCATGAAGACGTGTCAGGTAATTGAGCGACATGAATAGTCCGGTGAATCCAACCACTGCACCTGCAAACCATCGCAGTTCCTCGTTCTTCCACATCAGGCCCACATGTCCTTTCGACAACATATAGAACAGGTTGAAATTGACTGACGTCAGGAAGAGGAACACGATGCAGACATATTCAATATAGGCCGAATGGAAATGGCCGATAGAGTCGGAATACGTTGAGAACCCACCCGATGCCATGGTCGAAAACGAATGGCATACTGCATCAAACCAATCCATGTCCCCTATCGCATAGAGCGCGGCACAGGCCATAGTCAGAACCAAGTAGATTCCCCACAGGCGACGTGCAGTCTCGTCAATCTTTGGTCGTAGCTTATCCACCGACAGTCCATTTGTCTCGGCGCCGAACACCTGTGTGGCTCCCGCACCGATGAGTGGCAGCAAGGCCAGGCTGAAGACCACAATACCGAGGCCTCCCATCCACTGCATCAGATGACGCCAAAACATGATCCCATGCGGTTGTGCCTCCAGATCGGTGATGGTCGTGCAACCCGTCGTCGTGAATCCCGACATCGTTTCTAGAAATGCGCTCGAGATATCGTCACATGCGCCTGACAGCCGCATCGGTATCATGCTGAGAAGACAAAAGACGAACCACGCCAGCGAAACGACGAGGAACCCTTCGCGAGTCGTGATCTTTGACGAATGTTCGCGGCTGCCATACCAAGCTCCGAAACCGACAACAGCAGTAATCACAGTGCCCATAAGCAGGGTCCACCAGTCACTTTCGCCCGCCGTATAGTGATAGTAGAGTGCAACCACGGTGCTCAAGCCCATGAAGCCAGCCTCCATGAGCAACAACACACCGAAGATGTAACGGATCAACAGCCAGTTGATTTTCATTATTCTACTTCACAAACAGTTCCTGCACAGCCTCGATTTTCTCATTACGACATATCACTACCACTTGGTCGCCAGGCTGGATATGTGTCTGGCCTGTGACTGTCTGTCCCTGTCCGTTGCGTACCATGCCACCTATGGTGATACCCTTGGGCAGACGCAACTCCATCACCGGTTTCAGTGTGATCGACGAGTTGTTCTGGGCCGTGAGGTCCACCACCTCGGCATCAATCAGGCTGAAACACTTCGCATTCGTCTTGTCCGACTCCAGCAGAATCTGATAGATGGATGCTGCCGTGAGCGATTTCTTGTTGACAGTCGAACCGATATTGAGGTTTTGGGCCATGGTGACCTGCTCCACATCGCTCACTTCGACGATGCTCTTCCCCACGCCCATCTTCTTGGCAGTCAGACAAGCCAGGATATTTGAATCTGAATCCGGACCGACAGCCACAAACGCATCGTGAACGTTAATATTCAGGTCGTTCAGTGTCTCGATGTAGTTCTTCATCCCTCTCACCACCTTCACGTTGGGCAGCTTGTCCATCACATGATTGGCATTGTCAGCATCATCTTCAATGAAGACCACGTCATAATGCTTCTTCAAATAATAACAGAGCTGTATGCCCAGGCGATTACCACCCAAAATGATGATGCGGTGCAGGTCGCGCTCCTTCTTTCCGCAGGTAAAGCGCACCACGTCGGCCTTTTGTGGCAAGGTGACGAAATACACCAGATCCTCGGCCTTGACGATGTCATTGCCGTTGGGAATGATCAGATCGACATCGCGCCTGATGGCCGCCACATGGAACGAGTCGTGATGCATGCGTCCGATGTCCATGAGCTTCCTTCCCACAATGGGGGCACCTTCGCGCACCTTCACAGCCAGCAGAAGCAGGCAGCCATCGCAGAGCGAGATGCTCTGTCGCGCCCACGGACGGGCTATGGCATCGGCAATGAACTGACCTCCCAGCATCTCGGGATAGACAAGGTCGCTGATGCCGATGCGCTTGTAGAAGTCCGCCGAGTCGGTCTTCTGTGTCTCGTAATTGTCCACACGGGCCATCGTACGACGAGCACCCAGGTTCGCTGCGAGGATGCAAGAATGGATGTTCGTGCTCTCATCGGGCGTCACGGCAATGAACAGGTTACACTCGGGCACACCAGCTTCTTTCAGTGCATGGATGCTGGTGGGCTTGCCGACCATGGTCATCAGGTTCATGAACGTCAGCTGAGCGATGCGGTTCATATCCGAATCCATCAGCACGACGTCATGATTCTCCTTCGCCAATAGCTTGGCCAGATGTGTGCCCACTTCCTGGGCACCGGCGATAACTATCTTCATTGCCCTAATCTCTGATTTCTCTGAATTCTCCGATTACTTGGAGTTCTCCGATTATTCCGAATCTTCCTCCAAAACCTTCGCAATGCTCGAGGCATCAATGCCGCAGAGTCGATAGAGTTCGCTCACTGAGCCTTGTGAGATGAACTCGTCGGGAATGCCCAGGCAGCGGATCTTGCCTTCGTACCCCTGACGGTTGGCTTCCTCCAAAATGGCACTGCCGAAACCGCCAGCCAAAGCACCATCCTCGACGGTGACAACGCGCGTGTACCTATTAAATATTTGCGCGAGGAGTTCGGTGTCGAGTGGCTTGCAGAACACCATATCATAATGGGCCACGTCACGCTCTACTCTATCAATGGCCTTGGCTACCTCGATGCCTATCGGGCCGAAGGAAAGCACAGCCGTGTTTCCGCTGCCTTCACGCAAGCAATAACCACGACCTATCTCCACAGCCTCAAGGACGTTCTTCCAGTTCGGGTTGCCATCGGCATCATTGCCGCAGATGCTGCCGCGCCCGCGAGGATATCGGATCATGAACGGACCATCAGCCACATCCACAGCCGTCACCATCAGTCTGCGCAGCCAATGTTCATCAATGGGCGAGCACACCGTCATGCCAGGTATGGCGCGGAAATAGGGAATATCCAGTACACCGTGGTGCGTCGGTCCGTCGGCACCCACCAGTCCCGCCCTATCCAGGCAGAACACCACATGCAGATGCTGGAGCGACACATCGTTCACCACCTGGTCGATGGCACGTTGCATGAAGGTCGAGTAGATGTTGCAGAACGGCAGCATGCCCTCCTTGGCCAGTCCGCCGCTGAAAGTCACGGCGTGTTCCTCGGCAATACCCACGTCGAACGTGCGGTCGGGGAATCGATTCATCATATACGTCATCGAACAGCCTGTTGGCATGGCAGGTGTCACACCCACGATTCGCTCGTTCTTCTCGGCCAGTTCCACCAATGTCATGCCGAAGACGTCCTGGAACTTCGACGGCAGTCCCTCCGTATTCTCCTTGATGCGTTCACCCGTGGCAGGGTCAAACTTGCCTGGAGCGTGCCAGATGGTGGCTTGCTCTTCGGCCTGCTTGAAACCCTTGCCCTTGATGGTGCACACGTGCAGCATCTTCGGTCCACCCAGATCCTTGATCTTGCGCAAAGTCTTTACGAGCGACACCACATTGTGGCCATCCACGGGTCCGAAGTATCGGATGTCGAGGCCCTCGAAGATGTTCTGTCGGCGAGAAAAGAGCGACTTTACGCTGTTGGCGAAGCGAATCAAGGCGCGACGCAGCCTATCGCTGATCAGGCCATGGCGTTTCAGCGCGTTATATGCCTTGTAGCGCAGCAGGTTATAGCGTTGGCTGGTAGTAATACGCGTCAAATAGTGGTAGAGGGCTCCCACATTCTGATCGATGGCCATCTGGTTGTCGTTGAGCAGGATGAGCAGATCGTTCGGATGCGAGGAGGCATTGTTCAAGCCCTCAAAAGCCATGCCTCCGCTGATCGAAGCGTCACCGATTACGGCCACCACCTTGCGCTTGCTGCCTTCCAGCTTATTGGCCACAGCCATACCCAAGGCTGCCGAGATGCTGTTCGAGGCATGACCCGTTGAGAACGTGTCGTACTCGCTCTCCTTTGGAGTGGGGAAGCCGCTCAATCCACCCAGCTGGCGCAGAGTATTGAACTTCTCGCGACGACCTGTTAGTATCTTGTGCGCGTAAGCCTGGTGACCCACATCCCACACTAACCGGTCGTCGGGTGTGTCAAACACATAATGCAGCGCCACGATGATCTCGATGGCACCCAAGCTCGAAGCGAAGTGTCCCGGATGGACGCTCACCTGTTCGATGATGAACTGACGTAAAGCCTGACATACATCCGGCAACTGCTCAATCGGCAATTGGCGCAAGTCGGCTGGACTATCAATCCCATCCAGTATGTTCTTATATTTCTCTTCCAAAGTATATCAATTTTCTTAACCCCTCTTAACCTTTCGAACCCTTCGAACCTATCGAACTCTTCGAACCCCTCATCCTTTCAAGGATGAGTATGGCCTCGGGACCCATGTTGAATAGCAAATCTAAAATACTCACATCAGCCATAAACGTCTGACGTCCACCCACACAGGCAACCTGATAATATGGGGGCACTTGCATGTGACCGAAATGCAGCGAGGGGGCATCGCTTAGGAAGACACCGTTTGGCGCAACGCAATCGAGTGGTCCCATCCATTGTTCCGAATAGCGGACTTTCGGCGAAAAGCCTATTTCGTGGCAGATGTGCTGGCGCAACGCCTCATTCATTCCGAAGAGTGTACCATCATGACCGTGAAGAAATGTCTCGCGCAGATCGTCGATGTAGTATTCGTAGAAAGGCGAATTGCCATAGTACGTTGCCCATGAGTAGAGGTGTTGTCGCTGCCAGTCCCCGTGTTTGCTCAAACGCACCTCACGGATAGGCATCTTCAGTTTGTTGCCTTTCTCGACGTTCACCGAGAGCGTCTGTGGACCCTGGTCGGTGGCTATCGTGCAGCGGGTACGGAGGGTCTGTTTCGTGTAGTGCTCGTTCGCCTCCAACACCACCTCGTCGGCCGCATAGAGTATGACGTAGTACGAGATGGGGGCCAGATAGGCAGTAGGTAGAACAATCGGCGGCATCAGAGTCCCTTCACTTTCTTGAACCAGCGGTCCTTGCGCCATTCGCCCGTCTCCTGGTTGATCGAGAACCATACAAAGAGCGGAGTGCCCACGATATGGTCTTCGGGCACGAAGCCCCAGTAGCGCGAGTCGAGCGAGTTGTCGCGGTTGTCGCCCATCATCCAGTAGTAGTCGTAGCCAAAAGTGAACTCCGAAGCCTCCTGTCCGTTGAGCTCGTACTTGTCCTTGCCGAGGCGTGTAAGCACGTTGCCCTGGCCGTCGCCTGTGGCCTGATTGGGCTCGTAGGCAGTGATGCAGCGACCATAGAGCTTCACGTTCTCGTCGGTGAGCTTGATGGTCTTGCCCTTCTGCGGAATCCAAAGCGGGCCAAAGTTCGAACCCGTCCAATCCGATAGTTCATCCTGCGGATACACCGAACCGGGAGTCTCCTGATATGGGCTGTCCTTGATCCACTCCACTTTGCCCGACTTCTCCAGTCGCTCCTTCGCCTCACTCGTCAGGTTAACAAAGTAGAGGGGAGCATAGCGTCCCGTGATGCTATCGGGACTGATCTCGTAATAATGATAGAACGAAACATCCTGAATCGGCTGTACATCAGGGCCTACCGAACCGTTGCTGCTGCCCTTGGTATAAATGCCCATCCGTTTCCACTCGCGTTCGGTAATGATGCCGCCCTTCGTCAACACCACATATCGATGCTGCAGGTACTGTGGATCCTTCAGCTCCTTGCCGTCGATCAGCACCTTGCGGTCGATGATCTGCAGCGTCTCGCCCGGCATTCCGATCAGACGCTTCACATAGTTCTCGCGGCGATCGACAGGGCGGGTGACGATTTCTCCAAAGGTTTTTTTGTCGTTCCACACCTTGTCACGCCCGTACATGTTGCAGAGCGTGTAGTAATCAGGGTTCTCGCAATTCACACACACGGTGTCGCCATTCGGATAGTTGAACACCACGATGTCGTAGCGCTCCATCTTTGTCAGTCCTGGCATGCGCCTATAGTTCACCTGAGGATGGGTAATGTAGCTCTTGCCCAAACGTGTCGAGCCAATCGATACCGTATGCTGGAACAAGGGCAACGACAAGGGAGTCATCGGCACACGAGGTCCGTAGTGGTATTTCGAGACGAGCAGGTAATCGCCCGCCATCATTGTCTTCTCCAGCGAAGTGGTAGGAATCTGGAAGTTCTGGAAGAAGAAGTTCTGCAGCACCCACACAGCGGCTAGGGCGAAGACGATGGCATCGACCCATGACATCGTGCTGCGCAGGAATCCATTCTTAATGCTCTTGTACCAGTCCCATTTGATGAATCGAGTCCAATACACATCCACCACAAATGGGAGGACGAGGAAGGGCACGAACGAGTTCATCCACAGGGCAAAGAGCACAATTGCAATAATGCCGACCACCAGCCACACCTTGTCGCTCCTGGTCATCTTGCGGCCGAAACCGCGTATTTCCTTTTCTGTATTTTCAGCCATAAATTAAAATCTCATCAAATCGGTCATCGTGAACACACCCTTCTTGCCATCGCTCATCCATTCGGCGGCAACCACCGCACCGAGGGCGAAACCGCGACGTGACTTGGCCGAATGTGTCATCGTGATGGTATCCACGTCGCTGTCGTAGGTCACTGTATGGATGCCCGGCACTTCTCCGCGACGGAAGGCAATCACCTCCAGCTCGTCGTCGCGATGCGTCTTGAAGGTCGTGCCCACCTCGGCATTGCGGGCCACATCCACGCTCTGATCCTCATGCTGCCAGATGGCCGCCGTCTCTTTCCAAGTACTCTTGCGATCGAGATTATCAGTGATGGCGTCGGCAATGGTGATGGCCGTGCCGCTTGGTGAATCGAGTTTATGGATATGGTGAGTCTCGCTCAGGGTGACATCATACTGGGGATAACTGTTCATGATGCGAGCCACAAACTTCTGCATGGCCACGAAGACATTCACACCAATCGAGAAATTCGAAGCCCAGAAGAGCGAACCGTTCGCTTTCATAACCTCCTCCTTCACCTTTGGCAGTTCGTCATACCAACCCGTCGAGCCCACCACCACAGTGACACCCGCGTTGAGGCACTTGCGCACGTTGGCAAGGCAGGTCTTCGGTGTAGTAAATTCAATAGCCACATCGGCCGAGCGGAAGGCTTCGCTTTCGAAGTCCTCCTGATTATTGATATCAATGGCACAGACCACCTCGTGTCCACGTCCCTTCGCTATCTCTTCGATGATATGGCCCATCTTGCCATATCCTATCAATGCAATCTTCATATTGTATCTTCCTACACTAACAATTGTTTTAAATTAATTGTTAATTGACATCGTTATATCGGGGCAAATATACGCATTTTTTCTGACATTGAGCCTATAATTACCAAAAATTATTCTTATTTTGGTATTTTTTACCCATTTTGCTGTCCTATATCAGAGAAAATATTTATATTTGCACGCTATAATTGACATCTTTTTATCATATATAGTCCTAAGGTCTTGAGTTTTCTTACCCCCTCATAACCTCATAATCCAATAACCTCATAACCTCTTTCGTCATGGAGGAACTCATGTATTTCGTTTGGCAGCAGCGTCTCTTCCTCACTATAGAGACGCCCGACCATCAGCCCCTCGACATTCTCCACCCCGGACTACGCAACTACGATGCCGGACCCGACTTTTTCAACGCAAAGGTCAAGGAGGATGGCATCGTGTGGGCTGGGAATGTGGAGATGCACGTCAAGGCATCCGACTGGTATCGCCATCATCATCAAGACGATCCCAACTACGATTCGGTGATACTGCACGTCGTCATGGACCCCGACACCGAAGTTAGGCTACGAAATGGCACATTGGTCAAGACCGTCGTGATGCATATTCCCGATGATCTGATGGAACGCTACCGGCAGCTCTGCAGCTGTACGTCTGCCCCTCTCCTACCAGGTCAAGTCCCCAGCTATTCCTGCATCTCCTGCTCAAATCGGCTCGATCAGATACCCTCTGTCGTACTTCACGATTGGATTACAGCTCTCTGCACCCAGCGGATGATCGAGAAACTGCAGCGTGTGCGTGACCTCGTTGAAGGACAACTCAAGGCATGGCCCGAAGCGTTCTATGTGGTGCTAACACGTAGCCTCGGCACGGGTGTCAACAGCGACCAGATGGAACGATTGGCTCGCAGTCTGCCCTACAGTTGTCTGTTGCATCATAAGGATAACTTTCTGCAGATTCAAGCCCTTCTGTTTGGACAGGCAGGCCTTCTGCAGATGCAGGATGCGGAATCAAAAGAAGCAAAAGACCAACAGGAATGGCGACTGATGCAACGCGAATACGCTTTTTTGAGGCAGAAATTCAGCCTTTCTCCCCTCAACGGAACTTATTGGAAGATGGGACGTGTGCGTCCTCCCGCACAGCCTGAAGCCCGTTTACGTGCCTTGGCCAAACTCATTTGGACACATCAGGACCTCTTCGATGAAGTTCTCGAAGCCAACAGCTTGGAGCAGATGGAAAAGATTTTCAGTGGAAAGGGTATCGGACGGCAAACGGTGCGCAGCCTCATTATCAATGCGGTTGTTCCCCTCCTACTCGCCTATGCCCAATGGCAAGGCGATGACGAGCGCTGCGAAAAGGCACTCAATCTGCTCGAAGAACTTCCTCCTGAAAGGAATCGATACATCAACCAATGGATTGAGGCAGGCATCACCGTGAAGTCCGCCATGGACACACAGGCTTTGCTCCATCTCTTCAAGAACTACTGCCAGCCCCACAAATGCTTGCGCTGCCGTATCGGTTGCTGGCTGCTAAAAAAGGCCGACATATCCCCTTCGAGCGGCGAAAACCCGCTTCAAGTCTCAGATGAGATTCCCTTTTGAGGGAAACGTCCAATTTACGATTGAGAATTGGACACACGCGATTGGAAACGTCCAATTTACGATTGAGAATTGGACACACACGATCGGAAACGTCCAATTTACGATTGAGAATTGGACACACACGATCAGAAACGTCCAATTTACGATCGAGAATTGGACGCACGCGATCGGAAACGTCCAATTTACGATTGAGAATTGGACGCATGCGATCGGAAACGTCCAATTTACGATTGGGAATTGGACACACGCGATTGGAAACGTCCAATTTACGATTGAGAATTGGACGCATGCGATTGGAAACGCCCAATTTACGATCAGGAATTGGACGCGCGCAATCGGAAACGTCCATTTTACGATTGAGAATTGGACGCATGCGATTTACGATAGAACATTCCCCTTTCTAAGTGAGCCCTTCGTCCTCGGAAATTGATTATGAGTGAGAAAACTTCAGCTTTCTTGCCGATTTGACAGAAGTCGATCCAAAGCGGGCATCAGACTATTTAATGAACCTCTCGATTCGTAAAACGTAATCATTATGACCAAAAAAATTGTTTCTATTCAACTTGTCAGACTCTCTGAGGAGCGTACCGTTGCCTTCAAGGAGGAAATGCAAGAAGCTTTTCAACATGGTTTCGAGGCATATAACAAAGAACCTGAAGAAACGAATCAGTGGCAAGTCCTGCCTGATGAGGATTTCTATCAGTCGTTGAATGCAGAAGGTGCCGAAGCCTACGAAGCCGTCAGCGAGGATGGCCAACGAGTAGGCGGTGCCATCATTACCACTAACGACAATATGGGTGAACTTGCATTCCTCTATGTGAAGGTGGGCGTTCAGAGCAAGGGTATTGGCCAGTCTATCTGGAGATCTATAGAAGCCATGCATCCAGAAATAGAGGTGTGGGAAACCTGCACTCCGTATTTCGACCGTCGCAATATCCATTTCTACATCAACCGCTGCGGTTTCCATGCCGTTGAGTTCTTCAACGAGCATCACCCAGACCCCAATATGCCTGAGCAGTTCGACCAGGAGGACGGACTATTTAAGTTTGAGAAAAGAATGAAATGATATGGAAGAGCAAGAAGTAAAAGGCCGTAAGGTGGCCATAGATATTGTAAAGGCGAATATATTTGCCGTAGTAATTATGGTGGTGGCAGCCATCGTGTTCCTCGTGCCGTTCTTCTGGATTTGGGTTGGTAAGAAGCCAACAAGTGAACTCCTTGGTGGCTTCGGCGACTGGAGCATCACCTTTATCCTTGTCATTGTGGGTATCGTGGTTCATGAACTGATCCACGGCCTAACGTGGGCCTGCTATGCTAAGAGCGGTTGGAAAAGCATCAGCTTCGGCGTAATATGGAAACTGCTGACTCCCTACTGCCATTGTGACGAGCCGATGCACATCCCCGGCTACATGATGGGAGCCATGATGCCTTGCATCATCTTGGGTGTCCTTCCTGCCATTGCAGCCCTCTTTATCGGCAGTCTGCCTATGCTGGCATGGGGAATTTTCTTTATAGCTGCAGCTGCTGGCGACATCTGGATGACTTGGCTTTTGACCAAGGAGAATCCCAAGAGCATGGTTCTCGACCATCCTTCGGAAGCAGGATTCTATATTATTGATTGAATGTTTAGATGCAATCGCTGATGGTTGCCCCATTGCTGAAATATCTGTCAAAGGAACTCTAAGTATGAACTTTAGAAACCGAAATGATTATTCCCACTCATAGAATATCCGACCATGCAGAAGGCGGTATCGGCATCCGTCAGCTGTCACCAGATGTTGCGTTGTTTTTCGATGCGCAACTGCATCGTGATGATTATTTTGTGTTCTGCCTGCTCACTAAAGGCGAAGTGAGTATCAATGTGGACTTCAAGGAGCATACGCTGCTGGGAGGACATATCGGTTGTATGCTGCCAGGGCAGGTGCATCAGTATGCCAAAGTGCGCGAGCCGGAGGGCTGGATGATGTTTGTAGATGGCATTCATCTTGGCGAGGAGAACTTGCGGGTGATGCAGCGGTTTGCACTTTTGCGCCATCCGCTGCCGATAGACGAACGCAGGACGGAGGAACTGAACCATCTATTCCCGATGTTGCAACAACGGCTGGATAGTCCGCAAGCCCGAGACTTTACCCGTGCCATCATCGACATCTTTACCGAAGTGATGAGTCAGAACGACGATATCAACAACCTGAACCCGCGGCATCGTGAGGTGCTGTTGCGCTTTGCCGAACTGGTTGATAGTCACATCACCAGCCATCGCCAACCATCGTTCTATGCCGAGAAGCTGAACATCACCACGGGTTACCTAAACGAGATTCTTACCGCCACTATCGGCCACAGCACCAGCGAGTATATCCAGCAGGAGATAATACTTAGGATGAAGCGCGAACTGACATATTCCACGCAGAACATTCAGGAAATTTCCCTTCGTCTTGGTTTCGAAGACTACACCTATTTCTCACGTCTATTCTCTAAGGCAACAGGTGTTAGTCCGTCGTTGTTCAGAAGTAAATACCACGTTTAGTCCATATCTTGCCATTGTCTGTTCATACGGAGTCTCAAAATTCCGTCGTACCTTTGCAGCGTGAAATCAAACGTATGAACAAATGAAGACAAAGACAAAAGAAATGGCGGCTGCATTGGCTGCAACAATAGCAAGTGGATTCGTGCTGCACTTCCGTGGAGGCAACGGATTGACAGCATTACATCTTATCTCCATGGGAACATTCACCGTGATGGCGACACTCCATGCCCTATCGCACAGCAGTAGTCGGCGCAAAAGGTTCGGACAGCCACAGGCGACCAAACATATACAGCTCGACCCGCGTAAATGCCATGCTTGCTGGAAATGCGTCGAGACTTGTCCCAAACAGGTGCTTGGAAAAATAGACCTGCCCTTCCACAAGCACACAAACATTGTCAATCCCGATGCCTGCATAGGCTGCAAGAAGTGCGTCAAAGCATGTCAGCACGGAGCGATAACAGTGCTGTTAACAAATATCTGACATATTCAAAGTATGAATTGAGGATCCTATAAATCTTTTGGCCACCAGAACTGCTTCAGCTCAGCAGTAATCTCATCCCAATCCTCTAATGTAAAAGAGCCGTTGCCCATCATCATGATGGTCATTTCAATATCGTCATATCGACGATAGACATGAGTATCACGGAAGCCGTTACGTAGATAGAACGCACGGCGGCGTAAACGCTGTTCTGGATTAGGGCATGGATTCTGTTCAGGCGATTCCATGTCAAGTACACAGCTTTGACCCTTGTATTTCTCTATCAGCTGAGTCAGAATCTTCTGTCCTAAGCCTTTGCCCCTTAACTCTTCCTTCACGGCAAAGTACCAGTACCAGTTAAACGATGGCCGAGGATATACGATGGTAAAGCCGATAAGGGCATCCCCATCATAGTATGCCGTGAAGTCAAGATGCATCTCCTCCACCAGTCGCATCAAGTCATCCCAGGGAATCTGTTCGTTCTCTGGGAATGCCGTCTGATAGAGTTGTCTCAGTTCCTCATCACCGACACTTGCCGATGTAATCTTTGTCTCTTTCATTCGTAAACCTCTTTGTTATTTCAGCAGATTATAAACATCGCCCGTTACTGCATCCATGAGTGTTAGGAGAATCGGATGTCTCACATGCAGGAAAAAATCCCCGCCATCGAATTAGAACGATAGCGGGGGATAATTATGAATTCACTAAGGAATTACTTGAGGTCCTCAACAGCGGCCTGCGCGGCAGCCAGACGTGCGATAGGCACGCGGAATGGTGAGCAGGAGACGTAGTTGAGACCTACGCGATGGCAGAACTTGACTGACGATGGCTCGCCGCCATGCTCGCCGCAGATACCGCACTTGAGATCGGGACGTACCGAACGGCCCTTCTGTACAGCCATCTGGATGAGCTGACCAACACCCTTCTGGTCGAGTACCTGGAATGGATCGACCTTGAGGATCTTCTTATCCAGATAAACTGGGAGGAAGCTGGCAATATCGTCGCGAGAATAACCGAAGGTCATCTGAGTAAGGTCGTTGGTACCGAACGAGAAGTACTCGGCACGGGCAGCTACTGCATCGGCAGTTAGGGCAGCACGTGGAACCTCGATCATCGTACCCACCTTGAACTCGAATGGCTCAACACCTTCAGCCTTGAAGAGCTCGGCTGCAGTCTTGCGGATGACAGCTTCCTGCTGGTCGAACTCGTGGTGCTTGCCGACGAGTGGAACCATGATTTCGGGATGCGGGTCGTGACCTTCGCGACGGAGCTGGATAGCGGCGCCGAGGATGGCCTTGGTCTGCATCTCGGTGATTTCGGGATAGGTATTGCCCAGACGGCAGCCACGGTGACCAAGCATCGGGTTGTTCTCAGAGAGTGATGCTACACGACCCTGGATATACTCGAGGCTTACACCCATGGCTTCGGCCATCTCTTCCTGACCCTTGAGGTCATGAGGTACGAACTCGTGAAGCGGTGGGTCGAGCAGACGGATGTTGACCGGAAGTCCGTCCATAGCGAGGAGGATGCCGTAGAAGTCCTTGGTCTGATAGGGCAGCAGCTTGTTGAGTGCCTTCTCACGACCAGCCTTGTCCTCAGCAAGAATCATCTCGCGCATGGCCTTGATCTTCTCACCCTCGAAGAACATGTGCTCGGTACGGCACAGACCTACACCGACAGCACCGAAGTTACGAGCCACGGTGGCATCGTGTGGGGTATCGGCATTGGTGCGAACAACGAGCTTAGTGTACTTGTTGCAGAGATTCATGAGCTCGGCGAAGTCACCAGAGATCTCGGCAGCCTTGGTTTCAACCTCGCCAAGGATTACCTGGCCAGTAGAACCATTGAGTGAGATGAAGTCGCCCTCCTTGAGGGTGATATCCTCGATTTTGACAGTCTTCTCAACATAATCAACCTGGATGGCACCGGCACCCGAAACGCAGCACTTGCCCATACCACGTGCCACAACGGCAGCGTGTGAGGTCATACCGCCACGGCAGGTGAGGATACCCTCGGCAGCTGCCATACCAGCGAGGTCCTCGGGAGAAGTCTCGATACGTACCATGATGACCTTGTGGCCATTCTTGTGCCATGTCTCAGCATCGTCGGCATTGAAGACGATCTGACCGCAGGCAGCACCAGGAGAGGCGGGAAGACCAGTGGTGAGAACCTTGGCCTTCTTCAGGGCGTTCTTGTCGAATACAGGGTGCAGCAACTCGTCGAGCTTCTGTGGCTCGCAGCGCTGGATGGCGGTCTTCTCGTCGATAAGACCCTCGTGCATGAGATCCATGGCAATCTTGACCATTGCAGTACCGGTGCGCTTGCCGTTTCGGGTCTGGAGGAACCAGAGCTTGCCTTCCTGTACGGTGAACTCCATGTCCTGCATGTCGTGATAGTGATTCTCAAGCTTGGTCTGCAGGGCGTCGAGCTCCTTGTAGATTTCGGGCATGGCCTCCTCCATCGAAGGATACTTGGCAGCACGCTCTTCCTCGGAAATCTCGGCACGCTTTGCCCAACGACGAGAACCCTCAATGGTGATCTGCTGTGGTGTACGGATACCGGCCACAACGTCCTCACCCTGTGCATTGACAAGGTACTCGCCATTGAAGATATTCTCACCAGTGGCAGCGTCGCGGCTGAAGCATACGCCTGTAGCCGAAGTGTTGCCCATGTTGCCGAATACCATTGCCATTACGGAAACGGCGGTGCCCCACTCTGCCGGGATGCCCTCCATCTTGCGATAGAGGATGGCACGCTCGTTCATCCAAGAGTCGAACACGGCACAGATGGCGCCCCACAGCTGCTCGTAAACGTCAACGGGGAATGCCTTGCCGGTGCGCTCCTTGATCATGGTCTTGAACTTGGTGACAAGTTCCTGAAGGCCCTCTACTGGGATGTCCTTGTCGAGAACGACATTGTACTCCTCCTTCACCTTCTCGATGATAGCCTCGAATGGATCGATATCAGTCTTGTTGACCGGCTTGAGACCCATCACAACGTCTCCATACATCTGAACGAAACGGCGATAAGAATCCCATGCGAAATGAGGATTGCCGGTCTTGCGAGAGAGACCCTCCACTACCTCATCGTTAAGACCAAGGTTGAGGATGGTATCCATCATGCCTGGCATGGAAGCACGGGCACCTGAACGTACAGATACAAGCAGTGGGTTGGCAGGATCGCCAAAGGTGTTGTTCATCAGCACTTCGATATGCTTGACAGCTGCCAGCACATCGTCCTTGAGGACTTCCACTACGTTGTCCTTTCCAATCTGGTAATACTCATTACAAACGTCGGTCGTAATGGTGAATCCAGGAGGAACGGGCACTCCAATAAGATTCATCTCGGCAAGGTTTGCACCCTTGCCACCAAGAAGATTTCTCATGTCTGCCTTTCCTTCAGCCTTACCGTTGCCGAAGAGATAGACGCGCTTTTTGTTTTCTGCCATAATCTAAAATTAAAACAGGTTTACAGGTTTGTTATAGAAATTGAATCACTCAGCAAAATGATTGGCCGTCAGCCATAAGGCTGGCGCTTCCTTATTTTAGGCTGCAAAGATACCGATAATTGGCGACAATTCCAAATTTTTGCGTCAAAAAAATCGCGAAAAGCCCCATTTAATCGGTTGCGCACCGACCAAATGGGGTCTGATGATATGATTTTTAGTCGTACTCGCCATAATCGGGCGCATCGGCAGGTGCCTTGACGACCTTGTCGGCATCGACTTCAAAGAGGGCGGTGAGCACACCTGTGAGCTTGACACATAGTTTGGTCTTGCGCTTGTAGATGGGGTTGCCTTCGTTGTCGAGAATCTGATTACCCAGACGATCCTTCTCATATTCCGATTTGCTCACCGTCTCGCGGACGGCATCGAGGTAGGCGACATGTCCGCGGAGAGGACCTTCGAGGACCAGCACCTTGTCACCGATGGCATAGGTGGGTTTTTCGACCGATTCGAGCCAGTCGGCTTCACTCAATGCCTTGAACTCGAGCATCTGGATGTCGGGAATGGGCTGCGGCCAATGGCGGGTTCGATCGTTGAGAAAGCCGACGACGTATTCGGAGATGCGGCTGTAGAACAAAGGTTCGCGATTGTCGAGGATGGTGTGAACAAAGATGATTCCAGGTGTCTGAACCTTCTCCTTCCACACCATGCGGTCGGAGTACTTGACATGGACGCGCTTGAGAGGGACGAAACACTCCATCAGCACCTTTTCGGGTTCGACAGGGATGAAGAGGTCTTCTTTCTTGGCCTTGCCACGACGACGCTTCTTCTTCGTATCGATACCCATAAGATAATCATGTATCTGCATCTCGTGTCCCGGATGGACATAGACTGCGAACCAATGAAGGGTGGAATAGTGCCGCTTCTTGGCCATGCGTGTCAGTTCGGTGGGATCGTTGAGCTCCTGAAGCGTAGGGAGTATTCTTGGTGGTTGCTCAGTATTGGGTTGCTCGTTGACGGGCTGCTCGTTAATAGGTTGCTCGTTAATGGGTTGTTCGTTGTTTTCGGACATAGTTGTGAGGGTTAAGAGAGTTTTGATGGGTCAAAAAGGGATATAAGGTTTTTCGTGAAGACTGGCCAGCTGTACTTTTCGCGTTCGGATGCAAGACCCGAGGAGAAATCGGGATGCTCTGTGACGAAGCGAATGAGGGCAGTGGTTATATCCTTGGGATTGGGATCGACCACATAGCCCACCTTGCCATCGGGGACGATTTCGGGCAGACCTCCAACACGCGTGACTAACATGGGGCGCTGGAAATGATAGGCAATCTGTGTGACACCACTCTGCGTGGCCGATTTGTAGGGTTGTGCGACGAGATCGGCGGCTGCGAAATAATAGCGGACCTCGTGGTCGGGCACAAACTCGGTCTTCCAGACGATACGTTCGAAGACGCCCAGTTGCTTAGCCAACTCGAAATACTTTGACCCATCGCTGTAGAATTCGCCAGCCACTATGAGACGCACGTCGGCAGCAGCTTCGCGGAGGAATGCGGCAAATGCCTCAATAAGCCAATCCAACCCCTTGTAGTCACGGATAAGGCCAAAGAAGAGGAAGTAGCGACAGTCAAGATCGAGCCCAAGATAACGACATCCCTCTTCGCGTGAAACAGGTTGGCCGAAGTTATCGTAGAGCGGATGCGGTGAAAAAACGCGGGGCTTGCCGACATTAACCTTGAACTTATCGATATCGTCGAGCACGCTCTTCGACATGGCCACAAACCCATCGACCGAACGGCAGAACCACCAAGTGAACGGACGGTCGCCAGGACGCGACTCGTGAGGGATGAGATTGTCGAGAATGCTTATGACACGTGTCTTGCCATTGCGTTTGGACAACGAAGAAATCGTACCGAAACAGGGTCCCATGAAAGGTAGCCAAAACTTGATGACGAGCAGATCGGGTGCCTTTCGACAGATCTCACGGCCAACACTGATCCAATTGAACGGATTGCACGAATTCACCCGTCGGGTTATCGCCAAGTCGGTTGGTGCAGGCTCGCTGCTGTATTGTGTCTTGCCCGGGAACAGGAAATCGGGATACTGCAAGGTGAAGGTATAGATCTCCACCTCGTGTCCTTCCGACTGGAACTGATGGGCCAGACGTTCGTTATAGACAGCCAATCCACCGCGATAAGGCCAGGCTGTGCCTAAAAGGACTATTTTCATACTCTAACAAATGCTATTTGACAATTGTGGGCAAATGCCTCGTCGCAATCTCCGTCGCCGATCATCACCGTGCTTTCAGCCTGCACGTAGGGATGGGTTTCGAGCAACTGCTGCCACATACCCGTTTGGGGTTTACGCATAGGGTCAGCATCGTCGATGGCTGGGGTGAAGAAAATGTCATTGATCTTCAACCCGTAATCGGCTGCCAGGACGTGGCACATCTTCCGGTGAATGTCGGCAAGCGCCTGTTCAGTCATCACGCCCTTGCCGATGCCACGCTGGTTGGTGACCACGAAGATATGACGGAACGTGCGTCCCAACATGGGTGCCCACCGTAGAAACTCGGGACGGAACTGAAACTCCGACCACGTCTTGACATAATCTTTGGGCCGTCGCTCGTTGATGGTACCATCGCGATCGAGCAAGAGCGTATCGTAATTGCAATAGCGCCCCAGGAACTCGAATTGTGCATTCCGATAATCATCGGGAATGCCGATATCGATGAAGAAGCCCTCGGAAACGAATCCATAGAGGTCGCGCTCTCGGACATGGGGCTCGAAGACTTCCTTTTCAAACGAGAATCGCTCGGGCAAGGCGGAAAGGTCGAGGCGACTGCGACGAATAACATAGACACCACCATTGATCAGCCCGTCGGCGCAGAACTGCTTTTCGTGGAACCCCGTGATGACATGGTTTTCATCAATCGACACACGCCCGTAGCGTTCGAACTTCTGGAGATGACGCAGCGACAAGGTGACTGCAGCTTCGGGATACTGCGCATGGGCGGCTAGCAGATGGGGAAGATCGACGTCGAACATCGTATCGCCATTGAGAACCAGCACATCGTCGCCCACACAATTCGACAACGCCAGACGAATGCCGCCCCCCGTGCCAAAAGGGACCTCTTCGACCGCATAGTCAATCGAAAAGGGGAACTGGTCGCCCACGACCTTGATCCACTCGCAGATCACTTCGCGCAGATAACCGACCGAGAGCACTACCCTACTTACCTCGGGGTATCGACCAAGATATGACAACAGATACCAGAGGAAAGGCTTGCCGGCCACAGGTGCCATACATTTGGGCACCTCGCTAACCACACTTCGCAGACGGGTTCCGAGACCACCTGCCAAAACTACCGCTTCCATTACCGACCGAAGAAATGCTCCTCAAGCATCAAGCAGAGGATGTGATAGATAGGAAGGTGAAGCTCCTGAATACGGTAGGTCTCTGTTTCAGGCGCGTGAATGCAAATGTCGCAATAGGGCTGCAACTTGTTCTCGCGTTGGCCTGTCAGCCCAATCACCTTCAATCCCTTGGCCTTGGCGGCAACAGCAGCATAAACTACGTTGGCACTATTGCCAGATGTTGAGATGCCCAGAAAGACATCACCCGGACGACCATAGCCCCAAACCTGTTGGGCAAAAATGAGGTCGGAGTCGGCATCGTTCATGTAGGCTGTGGTGAGCGACGGATGGCCGGCAAGAGAGATGGCTGGCAAGGCTCCCTGAAGGTTCTGGGCAAGACGTTCACCCATCTCGGGATTGACAGCACGCAGCGACCAAGCCTGATCGCTGAAGACCTTGCGCTTCATCTTGAACTCCTTCATAAGCTCGCCGACAATATGCTCGGCATCGGCTGCCGAACCACCATTGCCGGCCACAAGCAGTGTGCCATGGTTCTCGTAGCTCTCTCGCAATATCTCATAAGCGCCAACTATATCCCAGCGACAGACCTGCAGCTTGGGATGACGCCCGATAAGTTCCTCTACAAATCGATGAAGTTTCTCTTCCATTGTCCTTTTACTTCGTATCCCTTAATTCCCTTTAACTCCTTTCAAAACACTGACCGAATCGGTCTCATATATTTTCCATCCATGAGCTCCGCCTTCGGTGAAGTTGAACGGCATGGTGAATCCGTTCAGACGCTTCAAAGCCTCAATGACTGCTACCTTGCGGGTGGGTTCGACAAAGAACATAATGAAGCCACCACCTCCTGCACCCGAGACCTTGCCACAGACAGCTCCCGCATCGAGTGCCACACGGAAGGCCTCCTCGATGACAGGATTGGTAATGGCATCGGCCATCTTCTTCTTGTCCTCCCAAGCCTCTCCAAGGACGCGGGCGAACTCGTTCATGTCGCCCTTAAGAACTGCCAGTTTCATATCGATGGCGCTCTGCTTGATGCGATGCATCGCCTCGATGCTGCGCTGATTGCCTGCCGTAGTGCGCTCGCGCTGTTGGTCGATAATGGCAGCCGACGAACGGCTACGACCTGTGAAATAAAGCACCAGCGAAGCCTCCAGCTCGTCGATGATCCAACGCTTCACCTTGAGCGGATTGACGATCACAATGTCGTTCGGCAGAAACTCCATGAAGTTGAATCCGCCGAAAGAGGCGGCATACTGGTCCTGCTTGCCGCCACTCAGACCAAGGTCAATACGCTCAATCTGGTAAGCAAGACGTGCAATCTCATAATCACCCAACGGAAGGCCACGCCATTCGACAAACGCCTTGAGGATGGCAACAACCATGGTCGATGACGTACCCAGTCCAGAACCTGCAGGTGCGTCGTTATAGGTCGTGATGCGAATACCCGTCAAAGGCAGCAAATAATCGTGCATAAGACGATTGTAGGTGCCTTTGAGCAGCGATGCCTTACCATCGATCGGGAGGCTTTCGCTCAACGGATAACTTTCGTGCACATCGGCATCGTAGGCATCCACCACGATTTCGGGAGTGTCGATTTCCTCGATGGAACAATACGCATAGAGGTTGATGGTGGCATTCAGGATGAGCCCTCCATAGAGGTCACTGTAGGGCGACACATCGCTGCCACCACCAGCCAAACCCAAGCGCAAAGGTGCCTTGCTGCGGATAAGCATAATTGTTACTTTTTTGATAGTATTTCCTTGATTCCCATTCCTACACATCCGAGGATGATGAGGTACATCAGGATAACGAAGACCATCGACAGGGTGTTGCCCTTCTCGACAGATTCCGGACGGAACTCGAAGCGAATGTGATGTTGGCCAGCCTCGAGGTTGAGGGCACGCAACAGATAGTTCACACGATAGTGGTCCACCTCCTTGCCATCGACAATGGCCTTCCAGCCATGAGGATAATAAACCTCGGAAAAGACAACAGTTCCTGGCTTCCTCGACGAAGCATCGTACTCGACAAATTCGGGCGTATATTTGGTGAGATGGACGTTGGCAGTGCTGTCTGGCTCATTGACCAACAAACCATCGGCAACCTGACCGGGGAGATCGGCAACGAAATCCTTGTCAACGACGGCGGTAGTATGCAAGTCGTACTGCATCAGGCCATCACACTCCTCATTGGCCGTCAGCACGACACGGAGCGTATCGACAAACCACGCATTGCCCATGGCTTCGGGATTGAACTGCACCTGTGGCTGGCCACCCTGCTGAGGCTGATAAATGATGTATTTCGCGTTGAGCATATTGAGCACAGGCCAATGCATCTTGGAGAGATGCTGGTCAATGAGGTCCTGATAACGGCGAAGCTTGGCTGCAGAATAACCGCCGATGGACTTCATACGATAGGACGTGCGTGCATCGTTGAAGGTGTTGGCAGCAAGGTTGAACACACGGAAGTTGGGATCCTTATCGTTGTCGAGAATCTGTTTCTCCCATGGCTGCATCTTGTAGCTCTGCTCAAACGTGTTGTTCTTCGAGAACATGTCATCGTTCATGTAGCGCTTATCGACAGGCCACATGTCGAGCAGGATGAGGGCGCCAAGGATGAGGGCAAGGATGCCCGTGCCACGGAACTTGCGGCTCTTGACATAGAAATAAACCACAGCTGCAGCTACCAACACTAAGCCGAAGGAACGGAGCACATCACCCTTGAACATCGCGGCACGTTCGGCTACGATGCCATCGACCAGCCAGTCGGGGAGTTGCGAGAACATGCCTTCATCATTCGGTCCCACAAAGCCGGAAGTGGTGACGAAGGCTATCAAAAGCATTACGACGATGATGCCTGCCGATATGAGTACTTTGCGCGCCAAATCCTTGATCACGGCTGAAGCAGCATACTGTTCGGATGAATCGCCAGCTGCTTCAAGCGCAGCCTCCTTAGCTTCGGTGATGCGCTTGAGAGCGAGGAAACCGAGCAGCGGCATGGTGATTTCAGCAATGACAAGGATGGAGGAAACGGCACGGAACTTGTTGTACATCGGAACCGTTTCGAAGAAGAATCGCGTGAGCCCCATCCAATGATTACCCCAGGAAAGTGCGATGCTGAGCATAGTGACAGCCAAGAGGCACCACTTGTAGGGACCCTTGACAATCAAGATTCCAAGAACGAAGAGTAGACAAATAATGGCGCCCATATAGACGGGGCCAGCTGTGAACGGCTGGTCGCCCCAATAGAGTGGCACACTTTGGCAGAACTGCTCGGCAGTCTTGCGCGGCACCCCCTTCCCTACCATATCCTTATAGAGATCGGAATCCTTGCCCAACGAGTAGTTGGAAGAACCGCCCATATAGTCGGGAATCAGGAACGTCCACGACTCGCGGATGCCATAGCTCCAAGCCGTGGCGTAATCGAGATCGAGGCCCTCGGTCTTGTTTTCCTTGTCGCTGGCCTTCTCGAGATCAGAGTGACCACCACGCATGGTCTCTTCGGCATATTCGAGATTGGAAAAAATGGCTGCCGTACCCGTGCCCAAACCGATGCCGAAGGCTGCAGCGAAAAGCAATGTCGAGAGACCGAAAGCCTTCCATGCCTTGGAAGTGATGGCAAAGCACAGTTCGGCCACCCAGAACGCACCAAGGATGAAGCAGACATAATACGACATCTGAGGATGCGGATAGAAACCGACAGCCGAACAAAGCAGGGTAAGAACGATGCCCGTCTTGCGATGACCATGGAAAATCAGATAAAAGCCAGCTACGACTGCCGACATGAGCGCCAATGTGGATGTCTTGGAGTGATGGTTGGCCCCAATGATGATGAAGAAATAGCTGGAGAAAGCTATGGCCAAGGCTCCCGCGATGGAGAGCCACTTATCGACCTTCATCGAACGCAACAGAGCAAAGAAACAAAGGCAATAAATCAGTACGATAGCTATCACATTGCGATGTCCCCAAAGCAGGACATCCTTGACCGGCTTCAGCCAAAAGTCCTTCAGGTACCTGCCTCCACCAATCTGATAATTGGGCATACCCGAGAACATCGAACCGGTCCACCACGTGCGGTTTCCTGTATGCTCATAATACTCGACAGCCTCATGGACCGCGGCACGTCCCTGCACACCATCGCTGGTGGCAATGATCTTACCATCGAGCACGGGTGACATATAGACACAAGCCACCACGGCAAAGATGAGAACGGCCAGAATTGATGGCCATAGTTTCTTGATTTTATCCATTTATAGATTGTTTTTTATATAGTCCTTGATGCTTTGTGCCAAACCCTTCTTGAGCCAGATGATGCGCATCACGCCATCGAATTGTTCGAGATGGAGGTCGGCATAGCGGTCGTCCTGCTTCATCGCATCGAAAGCCTTCATTAACTTGTTGAGAGCCGAAAGACGGGATTTATAGCGAAGCATATCTCGTCCAGTGCTCAACGATTTCTCCCGAACGCAATAGACATAAAGCGGCTCATCAACGCAGGCGATACGCTGGGCCAAAAGAAGACATCGCGTAAGAAAATTTGTGTCTTCACTATTCCTTTCGTCTGGGAATCGCAGTTCGTTATCATTGAGGAATTGACGACGAAAAAGGAAACATACCGAGAAGGTGACGAAGTGAAGCAGGAAATGACGTTTCATCTTGGAAGAGAATGCGCCAGCTTCGATGACAGGATTGCGAAATACGCGACCATCATTCGTCCCTCCACGATACTTAAGCTGACAGAAGGCGAGGTCAGTCTGCGAAGTATCGGCAGCCAGGAGGAGCTTTTCGAGAAAAGTGGGTTCCCACACGTCGTCACTGTCGATGAATACAACGTATTCTCCCTTTGCTGCCTCAAGGCCTACGTTGCGTGCAACACCAGGGCCACTGTTCTTGGAAGTTTCAAGGAAACTGAACTTCTCTATCGCTCCCTGCTGTTCGACAAAGGCACGTGCCTGATCCATACTCTCATCCCCACCGTGGTCATCTACCAATAGTACCTCAAAGTCCTGGCAAGTCTGTGCCAGAAGGCTTTGTAGGCATCCCGTAATATAGGGAGCACAACGATAGATGGGAGAAATTATACTGACCTTCATCTTTCATTTGCCAAATTTACGTCGAATCTTATTAGGCCAGCCTGCTATGCGCTGAGGCACCTTGATGGTCCAACGGCACATTTCATCGGCCTTGAAACCAATACGCTGCACGATAGAAAACGATGGGCGGTGGAGTCCACGCAGGGCATACGCCTCATCGATAACAGCATCGATGCGCTGACGATGGTTGACATCCTTCCAGTCGTTGCCTTCGAAGAGGTGGGTCAAAAGACCCGGATTGTATTGACGTGCAAACCACGTGTGAAAACAAAAGCCAAGGCGGGTTGTGATGCCATCGGTGTGGCGTTCGTTGTCGAGATACAATGTCTTGCCAGGGAAGGTGCGAACCATCCAGTGGAAGAAGTTGTAGTAAGGCTCGATGCCCTTGTAACTGTCTTGCTTGAGTTCGGGGATGAGACGATAGGCGTTCCATGCCCTACGAATATCATGCAGGTTGAAGACATTAAAAAATGGATTGGTCACCGTAGGATCGCCCTTACGTGGCACACCCTTGCCTGCATCCGAACAACCGATATTGACCCAACCCTCGGCCTGCGCCTTTTTGGCCAACTCCAACACGGCATCAAGATCGGTGATGAAGCAATCCTCATCGACATTGATGGCTATGTCGCAGGTCTCGTCCTCCAGCATCGTGAAGAAGTAACCATCGGCAGTCTGGTCGGTGAGGCGGACGCAAGGATATCCCGCCTGCTCATACAGTCCACGGCTGAGCAGGTAGAGTTCCTTGTTGAAGCTGCGACAATAGAACTTGATGCGGGGTGATCTATTCATAAGACGGTCTTCAATACTTGCTCGATACGTTTCTCAAATGTATGCCCGTTCATGACTATCTCGCGGGCGGCCTCGGCCTGGGCACTCATGTCATGGCCCAGGGCATAGTCAATTCTCGCAAAGAGTTCATCATAGCGATGCTCTGGAGCGATCTTCTCATTGTAATGATAAAGCCCTACCTCACCATCCGGGAAGAGCTGCTCGACGTACGGATTAGCGTCGCAAATCTGATAGGCACCAGTTGCCGCAATCTCATAGACCTTCGGATTGGCACCATCCTTCTGCTGCTCGATGTGGATATTGAGCACGATACGCGCCTGGTTGTAATCGGCATTGAGCTGGTCTCCACTGGCATTCCGATTCATATATATATCCTTGCGTTCACGGACGAGACACTTCAGTGGATTCTTATACCACGGCTTGTATTCCCCCCAAACCTTCAACTTGAGATTCGGATAGTGTGAAACGACAGCTTGTATGATATCATGACGCTTTGCTGAATGGAAGATGTCTCCAGCGAAAACCAGATCACAGGTTTTCGTTACATCAACCTTGTGGTAGATGACAGGATCGACAGCTTGCGGAAGGAAATACGCCTTGACGCCATATCGAGCGGAAATCACTGGTATATCCGTCTGCTCGTAGCAAAAAACGGCATCAACGGCAGAGATATTCTCTTCGGTGAAAGGAATGTGGTTGAAGCTATCGAAAAGCCAAAGTGTCACACGGGCAGGCTTATCGATAGGTTGCGGATCATCTTCCAGTTTCCCACGCCAATGAAGGAGGGCATCGGGCAACAGCATGTCCCCATTCATGACAAATACGAAATCAGGCAAAAACTCTTCGAAAGCCAATTCTGCTTCCAGATGAAACAAGGCACGAGCTTGCTCCTTCAGCCGCAGCTTGTCACCGCCGAACTTGTACTTCAGTTTGTTGGCTGTATTGTAGGGATGTATTGGGATGTCGTAGGCCAGCACACGTGTCTCATACCCTTTAGCACGAAAAGCCCTTTCAACGCTTTGGTTGAAATAATGGAAATTGGGACCTATTATCAATGCCTTGGGCATGGGAGTTTATTCGGCAACTATTATGTATTTAAAATCTGTTGGCGTACCTTCTCAACGACACGCTGACAAGCGTTGTTATCGACATGGGTGTTCATAAGCCGGATGGTCTGCTCGCTCGGCACAAAATAATCGTCATTCTTGAGCGCCTCGGCGAATTCTCGCCATGAAAAGACTCGCTTGCCGTCCATCAGCTTGTAGTCGAAATAGAACGGACGACTAAAGGCAACGTATTCCTCCATATCGAACGGAAACAGGATGACAGGTTTCCGACAAAGCAGGAAGTCGAAATAGACGCTCGAATAGTCAGTCATCAGAATATCGACATCCTTGATGAAAGTATAGATGTCATCGTAGTCATCGTCGGTGACCGTGATGATGCGACTTGCGTTCTTTAGTCCCTTGTTGCTGCTGTCGAAGAAGTGTCCCTTGTACAACAGTACGATATTCTTGGCTTCGAGAACCTCTTCCATCACTGCAAGATCGAACCCTACCTGCTGGAAAGGATCGAATACATGGCCCTCATGTGTCGTCTTGTCGCGATGGGTGGGCATGTAGAGAAGAAGTTTCGCACGATCTGTTCCTCCTGCAGCTGTTCTACGGTCAAACCTTCTGTGCAGTTCGGGGATAATATCCTCCGTGACATCCGTCATGAAGAGATGATCATTGCGGGGATAGCCCACTTCCCATACCTCGTTTTCGGACAAGCCGAAAGCCGACTGCAGAAACGGGGTAAAAAACGGTGAGGCCGATAGAGTTTCCCCGGAAAGGAACTCCCAGGGGAGGATCACTTTACGAAATGATGTCTTGAACCGCTTCCATAAGGTGTTACGGCGCATGAAAGCCATCGAATCGCGACCTATCTTCTTGAGTGGCATCCCGTGCCATAGCCATACCAAATGACAGCCATGCATCAGCCGCGGGTCACTGTCATCAGGGCCTTTGGTCAGAAAGAAATAGCCAGCTTTGAGCTGCACAGCCTTCCCTTCTTCGGTCGTGCACAATTCAACAGGCAAGCCTTTGGCCTTCAACTGCTCATAAACCTTTTGGCTCTTGGTCATCCACACCGCACGGATATCGGGACAGTTCGCGAGTGTGTATTCAAACAGGGCACGCGAATTGTCGCTGTAGCGCAATCCATCCCAGGCCCCGAAGGTCCAAAGACGCTTATCCCTTGCCTCAGCCCTCTGAGCATACCATTGCGGCAACTGCTTAATTCCCTCTATCGCTTCACGCACTATACCCATTGGCTATCTCTTGACGTGCTGTCGTCCGTTCTTCTTGTACCAATAGGAGTCGATGCCGTACTTATGTGGATTGTCCTGATAACGTTGCAGCACGCCCTTGAACACCTCGTCGTACTGAGGGATGAAAAGCTGCTGACGTGCTATGGAACGCTCCACGATCTCACATGCCAATGCGGTGGTCTGTGCCGGGTCAGACTGCCCCCCATTGAACGATGTGCCCTTAAGTGAACCTGGCGAAACCTCCATGATGCGATTCTCGGAACCCTGTACCTCGAGTTCGACGTTAGCAGCTTCGATGAACATACGCACAGCAGCCTTTGTGGCACTGTAATAGGCGAAAAGTGGAGACGAAAGATGGGCGGCGATGCTTACCATCACGGCACAATGGAACGGCTTTGCCTCCAGCATCCGAGGATAGAAATGACGCAGGATACGGATTGGCCCTTCAGCATTGACGGCAAAGATGGAACGGATATACTTGTCGTCAAAATCCTCTACCATGCCAAGGTGACCATAACCTGCAGTGATATAGAGCGCATCGACAGCATCATACTTGTCCAATACACCATAGTCCTCGCTGGTCACATCAAAAATGTCGGCAACAATCTTATCATGCTTGTATTGTTCATCAAAAGGCTTCTTATCGAGCACATATACACGCTCGACCTCTTCCTGCTGTGTCAGGAAAAGAGAAAGGGACAGGCCTATGCCAGAAGCCCCGCCTACGATCAGTACTTGCTTCATATCTTTACAATCTAGATTAAGCTGTTGATCAATCTCTTTGGTAAATCTTAATAATGATGGAACATCAGTTCGGTCATCTGCCACTTCTCATCGCTCTTGGCATTGGGATCGCAACCCTGAAAGGCAGCCACGAAAGCCTCCCATTCTGCCTGACGGGGCAACGTGGCAAGCTTCGCCATGGCTTCGTCCCATTGGAAATCTGCAACAGTTTCGACAATCATGACAAGGTGATTATCCTTACGGTAGATCTCCATTTCGAGGATGCCAACCTGCTTCTGTCCCTCCTGTATTTCAGGCCAGAAGACCTCCTGCGAATGACAATGACAATACTTGCGTATAAGTTCAGGATCGTTGGAGATATCGAGAATCTGAACGTAGCGCTTGGTAGGCTGATTGAATTTCTTAACGGGTGTTCCTTGATTCATAACAAAACAATTTTTATGAAAATCAAACACAAGCGAAATAGTCGATGATGCCACAGAATCGATCGTCCTTATCGAGTACGATAAGAGCATGGATCGAATTGCTGAGCATCAGGTCGGCAGCTTGCGACAACTTGGCATCCAGATGAATCCGCTTGGGGTTGCGTGTCATCACATCCTCGACCTTTAGGCTGAAGAATGCCTCCCGATGGCGCTGCATGGCACGACGCACATCTCCGTCAGTGATGATACCCACAACATCCTTGTCCGCATTCAAAGCCACGACGAGGCCCTTGCGTCCCTGGCTTATTTTGGTGATAACGTCCGAAAGCATATCTTCAGGGCTAACGGTCCAGATGTCGAGCGCATCGGTAGCCATGAAGTCACGCACCTTCGACAACAGACGCTTGCCAAGGCTACCACCAGGATGGAAACGGGCGAAGTCGGCATCTTCGAAATGACGAACCTTGACCAGGGCACATGCCAAGGCATCGCCCATGGCCAAAGTTGCTGTGGTAGAGGATGTCGGTGCCAGATTAAGCGGGTCGGCTTCGTGACTGACAGCGATATTCAGATGCACCGTGCTGTAACGAGCCAACAGGGAATCGGGATTGCCCGAGATACCGATAATGGGAATCTTACGCTCCAGAATCAAAGGGATGAAACGGAGCAGTTCGTCGGTATTGCCCGAATAGGAAATAGCCATCACGACGTCGCCTGGTGCTATCATACCGAGATCTCCATGATAGGCATCGAGCGGATTCAGATAAAAAGAGGGCGTACCCGTAGAGGCCAGGGTTGCAGCAATCTTTGAACCGATATGACCCGACTTGCCCACACCAGTCACAATGACCTTGCCACGGCAGTTCAGCAACAAGTCGATAGACTTCTCGAACTCTGCTCCCATCCGTGGAATCAGATCAAGAATCGCCTGTGCCTCATCTGTCAAACAACGTATGCCTGTATCTATTATCTCACTCATTGACTATGGAAGAAAAAATGATTATCGATGCTCCTCAGAAGGTTTACAGCAATGAAACAACAACTTGCTCAAGATCCTTCAAAAAGAGCATGTTCGGTCCATCACTCAATGCACGTTCCGGATCGGGATGCGTTTCGAAGAAATAACCCGTGGCCCCGAAAGCCTTTGCAGCCAAAGCCATGGCAGGTACGAACTCACGATTGCCTCCAGTCTTGCCTCCAGCTGCTCCAGGACGCTGCACCGAATGTGTGCAGTCCATGATGACACGTGGCACAATCCTGAGCATATCGGGGATGTTGCGGAAGTCAACCACCAGATTGTTATATCCGAAGCTATTACCGCGCTCGGTGAGCCATACATCCTTACCACCCGACTCAAGAACCTTTTGCACAGGATACTGCATATCAGCGCCCGACAGGAACTGTGCCTTCTTGATGTTGACACTCTTCCCCGTTCTGGCAGCAGCGACAAGAAGGTCGGTCTGACGACAGAGGAAAGCAGGAATCTGGAGCACATCTACCACCTCGGCTACTGGTGCAGCCTGATAAGCTTCGTGGATATCGGTCAATAACCTTAGTCCATACTTGGCTTTGATGTCGGATAGCATCTGCAACCCCTTCTCCATCCCTGGTCCGCGATATGACGTAATTGAGGTACGGTTGGCCTTGTCGAACGATGCCTTGAAGATGATATCAAGGCCATACTTCTCATTGAGGCGCACCAACTCCCTGGCTACAGTCTCAAGACATTCCTGCGACTCGATTACACATGGACCTGCTATGAATAATGGCTTCATTTCTTCAAAGTTTTAGAATCTTTGCGCAAGATCTTGGTGTGGATGAACCAGCTGATTTGAGGCGAAATCCTCAAAGCATATACCAGAAACATGGCAATGACTGCGATGATTGACGTGCGGACGAGGACATCGAGCAAAGGTGAAATATCAGACAGTGTGGGAATGAACACATTGACTGCAAACAAAATGACCAGGAACAGAATAATCCTTAGATGAGCCTTGCAGAAAGGATTGGTCTTAATCTTGGTCTGCACGATATACTGCTGATAGGCATAGCTCACCAGCACAGTGATCAACGAGGCAAACGCAGCTCCGCTCAATCCCCAGATAGGAATAAAGTGGAGATTGGTGACGATGGAGATGGCTGCCAGGATGAGGGCAATGAAGAGCGTCCAATAATAATACTTGGAGAAGGATATCAACGTATTGCCGAAGTTGAGTGTGCCGTATGCCACCTTCGAAAGGCCAAGGAAGAGCACTGCCCATCGTCCTTCGGCGAACTTCTCACCATTAGGGATGATGGCGTAGATATTATCCAGATTGATCCATACGATCAGAAGCAATACTGACGAAGCGAGCATCTGATGGATGCTAACTTGACGATAGAGTTGCTGAGCACGAGCAATGTTGCCATCCTTCATCGCCTGCGAAGCCAATGGGGTACTGATGGGCGTAATGTTGCGCGAGGGCATGTTCACAATCTCTGCCATATAGATCACGATAGTGTAAATGCCCGCACTATAGAGTCCCTTGACACCCGCCAGCATAAACGTATCCATCTGCTGGATGATATTACCGCTGATGGTGGCCACCATCAGGAAGCCCGCATATTTGAGCACCTTGCTGCGCAACTCAGGTGTTACGAAACTCCAATCGTGCTTCAGTGTGCGACTGCCGATGCTCATAGAATAGACCACAGCAAAGACCATGCAAATGCCATAACATACGATGAATCCAACGATCAACCCAGTCACACCAATATATCCGAAACCGTAGGCAAGATAGATGAATAGCATCATCAGTCGCATCCCAATCTCACGAACCGCCTTCGGAGCGGCTATGCGCATGTTGATATTGGCATAATTTTCGGCCCAAACCCAGAAGGCAAGCACTACCATCATCGGCAAGACGTAGTAGAAGTGCTGGTTAAAGAGCGGACTCTTGGTTCCGAAATACGACTCTATAGGACCTCGGAAAGCCAGATATAGCAGCGTTATCGTAATGACTCCGAAAACCGGGAAGAGCAGATAGTAATAAAGGAAACCATGATTGCCGGTCTTTTCGTCCTTGAAATAAGGGAAAAACCTCATGCCGGTGCTGCCTGAACCGAAGAGAGCCAGCGTGCTGAGCAGGAATGCTACCTCATAGACCACTTTGCTAAGTCCGATGACCTCGGGGTCAAGGTACTTGGCAACAATGTAGAACTGGACAAAGATGCCCAGTACCACACCAATGTAATTGACAAAGGTCCCTTTCAGCGACTGACGGATGACTACGCCCATTTGAATCGTAACTATTTTGACAACTGCCCCAGCTCCTTCAAACACTTTTCAAGCGAGTGGGTCCAATAGGGAATCTTGATGCCGAAGGTCTCCTTGATCTTGGTCTTATCAAGCACGGAATAGGCAGGACGCTTGACCGGCGAAGGGAATTCGTCGGAATGACAAGGCTGGATATCGCAAGCCGTATTGCCTGCCAATGACGCGATCTTCATCGTAAAATCGTACCACGAGCATACACCTTCGTTCGAATAATGATAGATACCCGTCTTGCCTTCCCATTTGCGGTTCTCGACGATATCGAAAATGACGTCGGCAAGGTCACCGGCATACGTAGGTGTTCCTACCTGATCAAAGACGACCTTCAATGCAGGTTTGGTAGCTGTCAGATGAAGCATAGTCTTCACAAAGTTCCTGCCGAAAGCCGAATAGAGCCAAGCCGTGCGGATGATGATGTACTTGCAACCCGACGCGATGATATTCTGTTCGCCATGCAACTTAGTCAGTCCGTACACACCTGAAGGTGTCCCCTGCTGGTCTTCCTTACAGGGCACATTATAGGGATCGGCACCAAAGACGTAATCGGTGGAGACATGGACGAGCAGGCCATCCCTCTCCTTCATCACTTGTGCCAGATATTTCGGAGCTGTGGCGTTCAACGTCTCGCAGAACTCCTGGTCAGACTCTGCCTTATCGACATTCGTATAAGCCGCACAGTTGACAATGACATCCACCTGTTCGGCTTCGCACAACGCGCGTACATTATAAATATTTGTAATACCGAGTATCGTGGTTTCTAAACCTTCAGGAGCCACCACATCGGTATAGATATACCGATCCTGTGACGACGCACCCAAGAGCCTCATCTGATTGCCTAGCTGACCATTTGCTCCTGTTACTAGAATATTCATTTTCGTGTTTTTTACTTCGAAAACTCCGGATAAAGGTTATCGTTGAAGTCAAAATCCAGTTCGCCGTCCATCAGATTGGCATGACAAAGATCCTTCTCCGAAAGAATGGCCTTGTCGGCAGGAATACGCCAATCGATGCCAAACATCTTATCCATGATATTGATGCCTGCATCAACCTCGGGATGATAGAACTGATCACACTTGTACTGAAAGACGGCCGTCTCGGAAAGCACCGAAAAACCATGGGCGAAGCCACGTGGGACGAAGAACTGCAAATGATTCTCTTCGTTGAGTTCCACGGCGACATGCTGACCGAAGGTGGGAGATCCCTTACGGATATCCACAGCGACATCCAATACCGATCCTTTAACACAACGCACCAGCTTGGACTGGGTGTAAGGCATCCTTTGGTAATGAAGGCCACGCATCACACCATAACTCGACATCGACTCATTGTCCTGCACAAAGCGGATGGGATGACCAAGGATGGCTGTTATCTTCTCGTCGAATTCCCGCTGGGAATAGCTTTCGAAGAAGTAGCCTCGCGAATCCTTGAAGACTCGTGGTTCGATAATCAATATACCGGGTATTGTCGTTTCGATGATGTTCATTATTCGTTCTCGTTTATTTGCTCTCGTTTAACCTTCTTGCCTCGAATGGTGTGGTGCCACCAGAGGGCGGCCACAATTTGGATTGACTGATTGGACGACTGCTCGAACTCGTCAGCCTTGGTATCGGGCCAGATGTTGGCAAGACCATAGTAATATCGTCCCTGCAACTGAAGACTTACCTTAGGTCCGAACTTGAACTCGTAGCCGAGTCCAGCCTGGATGCCATAGTCGAATTTACGGCTTACCTCCATCCAGTGGTGGGCTGTGACCTTGACTGTATATTCCGAACCCTCCTCACCAAAGTTGTCGGGCAGATTGCTGTCAATCTTGTCGCTCATATACCATCCTATCTTGGGACCTGCATCAAAGGCAATCTCGTTATGCTTGCCCATCTTGAAATAGACATGCGCCATGATAGGCACCTCAATGTAGAGCAACGAACGTGAGAATTGGAGTTCGGGATATTCCTCGTAATAATCCTTGAATCCTCGCCGAGTCAACAGGAATTCTGCCTGTAGTCCGAACAATGTCTCTTCGATATATCGGACGGCCACACCGCCCGTATAACCTTGTGCCATCTTCTGTGTGACGGTGGGAAGGAAAGAGTACTGGCTCAGGTTTGCACCACCGATGACACCGAAATGTACCTCACGGGGGATACGTGTTTGTGCAGTAATCTGCTGCTGAAGACCCAAGAGTGTCATCAGACAGCAGATTATTGTCAATCGGTAGGATGTATGTAGTGCAATTGACTTCATCCGTGATAATTGTTCACTTCTTGGCGCAGGTTTCGAAAAATCATTGAACCACAATCTTCTCTACGGTTGACTCCGGTGTAAAATGTACCAGGTAGAAGCCTCGGTTATAGAATCCTCGACCCATGCTTCGATCAAAGCAGAAGGCATTCTGAAGCCCGTCGGTCAACTGTCCATTCAACCGTTCCTCGATATGCTCGCCATAACGCGACAAGGCCTCCAGGAAGAATTTAGCGACATCATAACCCAGAATTCCATATTTTGGAACGAGCGCCATGGGCTCTTTGCCGTACCATTTCTTAAAGTTTGCATAGAAGTTCTTCAACTCCTGGTCGAAAGGATTCGCATAGACCTTCGAGAACATATACACGTTCAGGTCATAGTAGTAATCGATGAAGTCGCTCGTGTTGAGAATCCATTCGGGATAGCCCAGCATAGCCAGCTTCGGGGGACCTGCAGGATTGAAAATGCCTTTCTTCAAAGCCTCCTGATAACGTGCATCACGAAGAATCTTGACATGCTGGAGTCCACTGAACATACGGCGCATGGCTTCGGCCTGAGGTGTAACAGGCACGAAAACCAATGGTTCATCTTTCAGACCAAGGATCGAGTCACAAGCCATCAGTCGGGATGGATGAAGGTACGACAACTCGCGGAAAGGAATATTATGTTCAATAAGCGCCTCCTTCAACTGTGCCGGATATGGATCTACCTTGCGATTGCCCACACTGTCGGCGATGAAAACGAAGGTATAATCCTCGAAACGCTGCAGTATCTCGCCTGTCAAGCGGGGATAAAGCATGGCTTTCGACACATTTACCTGGAAGACGTGCTCGTAAGCATCGATGAAGCCGTTCGAGACGCTGAATGGGCTGATAACCGGAGTTCCCGATCGTTCGCCCCAATCGGCCACCTGCCGCAGTTCATTCTCTTCCATGGGAGCAATCACCACATCGGCCATCATCAGCTGAGGATTGGCAAGAATGTTGTAGAGCGACTCCGAACCCGTGTCGTAAGCCTGAATCGTCACCCTTCGTCCTCTTGCCTGCATCTCATCCACAGCCATCAAAACGCCCTCGTAGAACTCCACACTACGCATCTGCGTCTTATTTTCGGCAGCAGTGCCTGCACCGAGGTTGAATGGCAGGATGACAGCCATGTTCAATGTACCATCTGTCCAATGGTCCACGTCCGAGAGGTCCCACAGCGACCGCACATTGCCATTGTCCTGCGTCTGTCGGAATGTAGAGTTAGCTGTAGTGTCTCTCTTCGGCTCTTCAGTGATCTGTCCATTGACGACTTCCGGTACAAGGGGCATGTCAATGGGTGCCGTGGTAGCTTCAGGAATGATGAGTTTCACACCAGTCGGGATGCTTGTACCTTCAATCTGAGGATTAGCAGCCTTGATGGCATCTACGGTGACTCCGTATGCACGAGAGATGCTGTACAGCGTCTGACCAGGCTGCACGGTGTGGTAGCGAACTTCAGCATTGACGCTCTGAACACAGCACAGTCCAAAGGTCAACAAAATCGTCAAGCCGAACTTGCGTAATATTTTCATGCTTATTCAATATATTGCTTGTATTATATGACTCGCAAACATGTATGCGGGTGCGCGTATGCGCAAAATTCGACGCAAAGGTACGACTTCTTTGCGATATTTCCAAACAATTCGGTCAAAAGTTGCTCTGCACTATGTTTTTTTCACTTTTTGCTTGGCTAATTGCTAAAAAAGGTGTATCTTTGCAACGCTAAAAATTGAAAAATCATGTCCACAATAATATTAGGTATCGAATCCTCCTGCGATGACACGTCGGCCGCCGTCCTTCGCGACGGCGTCATGCTCAGCAACGTCATTGCCAGTCAAGCCGTGCACGAGGCCTTTGGTGGCGTAGTTCCCGAACTCGCCAGCCGTGCACATCAGCAGAACATTGTTCCCGTGGTGAGCGAAGCCATCCGTCGTGCGGGTATCAAGGCCGAAGATCTCACAGCTATCGCCTTCACCCGGGGCCCGGGTCTCTTAGGCTCTCTGCTCGTCGGCCTCTCCTTTGCCAAAGGGTTGGCCTCGGCCCTCCATATCCCGATGATTGATGTCAACCATCTGCAGGGACACGTCATGGCACATTTTGTGACCGAACCCGACGTCCCGAAGGAAGTTCCCACCTTTCCGTTCCTCTGTCTTCTCGTCAGTGGAGGCAATAGCCAGATAATCAAGGTCAACAGCTACAAGGACATGGAGGTCATCGGACAGACCATCGACGATGCTGCAGGCGAAGCCTTCGACAAGTGTGCCAAGGTGATGGGACTGGGTTATCCAGGTGGCCCCATCATCAACCAATTGGCCAATGAAGGCAATCCCGACCGTTTCAAGTTTGCCAAGCCGCATATCGAAGGACTCAACTACTCCTTCTCCGGTCTCAAGACTTCCTTCCTCTATACCCTGCGCGATGCCATCAAGGAGAACCCCAACTTCATCGAAGAGAACAAGAACGACCTTTGCGCCTCCTTGCAGAAGACCATCGTCGATATCCTGATGGACAAGCTGAAGAAGGCTGTCAAAGAGACCGGCATACGTCAAGTGGCGCTGAGCGGAGGCGTTTCAGCCAACAGTGGTGTGCGCGAAGGGCTCACGGCTCTTGGCCAGAAGTATCATTGGAAGGTCTTCCTCCCTCCCTTCAAGTTCACCACCGACAACGCCGCGATGATTGCCATCGTAGGTCAATACAAGTTCCAGGACAAGGACTTCTGCCCGTTCGATGCCCCCGCTTTCGCACGTGTCACCGATCATTTCTGATATACCCAAAGACAAGTTTCTATGCGAATTCCCTTCAAAAACATAGTTGCGTCAGCTTCATTGCTCATCTTCGTGGCTTTTTGCTTCGACACTGCATCGGCAAGTACCCGCCACCTCACCCGTTATCAGGCGGCCAACGACTATATTCTCCTCGATACAGCCTACGTCGATGAGATGCAGCATATCGATAACCAGGCTGACTCCGTGGTCGTCAGTGGACATACGTTCAAAGGCCCTGGCCCTTTCACCGTGCACTTCGAAGCCGAAATGTCGCGCAAGCCTGACTATTTCGCCTGGGAGATTGCCGAGGACAGCAAATTCCAGATACTCATCGACAGGTTTCGCACGTTGGAATACGACAGCCTCACTTCGCGTCTCGACTACGAATTCTCCGAACAAGGCTCCTTCTATGTTCGTTTCACAGCCGACTTCTACGAGTCGGTCGGCGACACGACCACCTACGACACCGAGGAGCCGTACGAGATAACCATCTCGACCTCTTTGCTCGAAGTGCCCAACCTCATCACGCCCGATTCGCCATCAGGCAGCAACCAAGTCTTCAAGGTGAAATACCAGTCGCTGCGTTCCTTCGAGATGTGGGTATATAATCGCTGGGGACAGGAACTCTTCCACACCACCGATCCCTCGGAAGGCTGGGACGGCAAGCATAACGGCTCCACCGTTCCCACAGGTGCCTACTACTATGTCATCAAGGCGATCGGCACCGACGACCAGAAATACTCCAAGAAAGGCGCCATCAACGTGTTGAAAACCAAGAACTCCTCTAACCACTGATTTTATGCACAAGCCAAGCATTCTTTTTGTCTTCTCCACGCTCATCTTGCTCACTGCAACCCTGTTCTTCCTCTCTGCCACAAGGGGCCGCAAGGACAGGCCCGAGCTGCCCATCATGCAGCAGTTCTCGTCCACGCCCCGCTTCGACAACCAGCAGACCATCTTCGGGAAGACCTACGACCTGAGCCGCTATGATATGCATGAGCGATTTGAGCGTGAGCTAACCAACGTCTGCTATACTCACAACTCATCCATCCTCACCATCAAGCGCGCCAACCGCTACTTCCCTATTCTCGTGCCCATCCTCGAGGAAGAGGGCATTCCTGCCGATTTCATCTATCTCTGTTGCATCGAATCGAACCTCTACACGCGGGCAAAGAGTCCTGCAGGAGCCTGCGGACTGTGGCAGTTCATGCCCGAAACCGCCCGTCAGTATGGCCTTATCGTCAACGACGAGGTGGATGAACGCTACAACACCGAGAAGGCCACACGAGCTGCCTGCCGTTATCTCAAGGATGCCTATGCCAAGTTCGGCGACTGGATGACCGTAGCTGCCTCCTACAACGGCGGTATGGCCGGCATCCGGAACAAGCTCAACACCCAGAAAGTCAGCGATCCGATGGACCTGCTCCTCGTCGAAGAGACCTCGCGCTACATGTTCCGTATCATGGCCTATAAGGAGCTGCTCCGCGACCCCTATCGCTACGGCTTCGTGCTCTATAGCGACCAGCTCTATCGCCCCATCCGCACCACCACCATCACCGTCAAGTCCTCCATCGCCGACCTCGCTGCCTTTGCTCAAAAGCAGGGCATCAACTACTTCCAGCTCAAGGAGTTCAACCCGTGGTTGCGTGCCGACAAGCTCACCTTCCGCAAGGGCAGCCCCTCGTCCTACAAGGTCGCCATCCCCGTGGCCGAAGACCTCTACTACAACGCCGATCAACCCTTCGAAATCTACGACACCGCCTGGGTGGTGGACAAATAAATTGTAATGCTCGAAACCCTCAATTCCCTCGATCACGAGCTGATGCTCTGGCTCAACTACGACGGAGGTGCCTTTCAGGACGCCTTCTGGTACACCTTGAGCAAAATTGTCACCTGGATCCCGCTCTACATCGTCATCATCTTCGTCATGTACCGCGATAGCGCGAAACAGCAGAAGAAGTGGATGAAGTTCATCCTGCTGCTCCTCTTCACGGCCCTCATCTTCGCCTTCACCGATCAGATCAGCGCGGGCATCATCAAACCCTGGGTACAGCGTCCCCGTCCCTCGCATGAGGTTTCCATCATGGACCAGCTGCATTACGTCAATGATTATCATGGAGGCGCCTATGGTTTCGTGTCGTCCCATGCTGCCAACTGTTTCGGCCTCGCCGTTTGGGTAAGCTGTCTCTTCAAGCGGCGCTCACTGGTTTGGGCAATGATGTTGTATGCCGTGCTCAACTGCTACTCCCGCATCTACCTCGGTGTGCATTATCCGGGCGACATCATCTGCGGCACCATCCTCGGCATCCTCTGCGGATGGCTCGGCTACCTTTGCTACACCCGTTTCTGCCGTCGTTTCGACATCCCTCAGGACACGTCGGTCAACCCCTTCCCCATCACCCTCATGTTCTGGCTCTCGCTACTCGCTTTCGCCATCTATGCCATCATCAACCTCTGACATTCCTATGAAAAGAATTCTGATTCTCGTCCTGTTCGTCCTGCTGACCCTGCCCTCCATTGCACAAATGGCATTGAAGAAGGTGTATAACGAAGACATCAACCCCGTTGAACAAATCGACCAGGCATTGGCCCAGGCGAAAGCCGAAGGCAAATATGTCGTTTGCCAGGTCGGTGGCAACTGGTGCCCCTGGTGCCTCAGGTTCGCCGACTTTATCACCAACGACTCCACCATCAGCCAGGTCATCGACCAGAACTATGTCTATATCCATGTGAACTACAATCCTCGCAAGGACGAGGATGCCGCAAGGGCACAGCTCACCAAAGCCATGCTGCAGCGCCTGAACAACCCCGTTCGTTTCGGCTTCCCCGTCTTCGTCGTGCTCGATGAATCCGGCAAGGTAATCCATACTCAGGACTCCAGTTTCCTCGAAGAAGGCAACGGCTATAATCAGGAGAAAGTGCTCCGTTTCTTCAACTGCTGGACCCCAAAAGCCGTGAAAGGCATGTAATAAAAGGAGAATAAAATGTCCTATTTGGGCATATTTCAATGGTATTTGCAACATTTCCATCGAAATTCTTGCAAATGCCAAGAATTTTCACGTCCTTTGCAACCGAATTTATGAAATGCATTTATATAATACAAACGATGAAAGGAACAACACTTGCATTGCTGCTCGCTGCCACGACACTTTTGGTGGGATGCGGCACCCGACATGAGACAAAGGTAAAGGCACCGACGCGTGTGACCACCGAAGTGATCGGCGCAGCCGGCGACGAGATAGGACAGACCTATGTAGGCATTGTGGAGGAACGCGAGGCCACAGCCGTTAGCTTCACGGGCATGGGCGTGGTGCGCCGCGTGCTGGTCAGCGAAGGTCAGGCCGTGGGTCGCGGACAGCTCCTCGCCGAGATGGACGACACGCAGGCTCGCAACACCCTGGCCGCAGCCGAGGCCGCAGCGATGCAGGCCGACGATGCCCTCCGGCGCATGACCATGTTGCATGATGCCGGCTCCCTGCCCGAACAGCAATGGGTCGAGGTGCAGAGCAAGGTCGCTCAAGCCCGTGCCCAGCTCGAAGCAGCCCGCAAGAACCTGGCCGACTGCAGGCTCACGGCACCCGTCAGTGGTGTTGTCGGCACCCGTTCGGTCAAGGCCGGCGAGACCGCATTGCCCTCGCAGGCCGTGGTTACCCTGCTCGACGTGAGCAGCGTGAAGGTGAAGGTGGCCATACCCGAAGCCGAGATCAACGCCATCGAGCCAAACACGCCCTCCACCATCGAGGTGGCCGCAGCCGCCAAAGAGGTTACGGGAGGTCGCATCGAGAAGGGTGTGCAGGCTGATGCCATGACGCATACCTACGACATCCGCATCCACGTGCCCAACCCCGACCGCAGGCTGCTGCCAGGCATGGTGGCCAACGTCCGTTTTGCCACCGACGGCGAAGTGCAGGCCCATCCCCTGCTGCCCGTCACCAGCATCCTCAGGAAGTCCGATGGCGAGTTGTTCGTATGGACCATCGGCAACGACAGCACCGCCCATCGTCAGACCATCGTCACCGGTGCGATGCGGGGCAACCGCATAGCCGTCACCTCAGGCATCAGCGCCGGTCAGCGCATCGTCTCCGAGGGATATCAGAAACTGAGTGAAGGAACCAAAGTCATCTACTGAAATGAAGAGAAGTCTTTCATGGATGGGCTGGCCCCTGCGCCACTATTCCATCACCCTGCTGCTGGTGGCCCTGCTGTTCCTGTTGGGCATCTACGGCCTGGTGCAGATGCCTAAGGACGAGTTCCCGCACGCCGTCATCCGCCAGGGCGTGGTCGTCGCCGTCTATCCCGGCGCCTCCACCGAGGAGGTCGAGGAGCAGGTGGCACGTCCCCTCGAACGTTACCTGTTCACCTTCGGCGAAGTCAACCGCGTGAAGACCACCACCACTTCGCAGAACGGCATGTGCATCGTCATGGTGCGCCTCAACGACGATGTGAACAACAAGGACGAGGTGTGGTCGAAGATCAAGCACGGACTCAACGCCTTCAAGTCCCAACTGCCCTCGGGTGTGCTCGCTGTCGTCACCAACGACGACTTCGGCAACACCTCCGCCCTGCTCATCGCCATCGAGAGCAGCCAGCGCAACTACCGCGAGCTGAAGCAGTACAGCGACGACCTGGGCGACCGTCTGCGCCGCATCCCTTCGGTGGCCAACGTGAAGCTCTTCGGCGAACAGAAGGAGCAGATCAGCCTCTACGTCGATCGTCAGCGGCTCCAGGCCTACGGCATCGGTCAGCAGGTGCTCTTCTCGCTCCTGCAGGCCCAGGGTGTCACCACCATGAGCGGAAGCATCAGCGACAAGGACCAGCAGATACCCATCCATATCGAAGCCACCGAGAACAGCGAGGCCGAAATCGCCGATCAGATCATCTTCAGCGACCCCGTCAATGGCAAGGTGGTGCGTGTGCGCGACATTGCCCGTGTGGTGCGCGAATATGCACCCTTGTCGAGCCGCATCGAGCAGAACGGCCATCCCTGCGTGCTCCTGTCGATGGAGATGTCGCCCGGCTACAACGTGATACAGTATGGCAATGCAGTCGATCGCGTGCTCGACACCTTCCGTCAGGACGTGCTGCCCGACGACGTGACGGTCACGCGCATCGCCGACAAGCCCAAGGTGGTGTACGAGAACATCACCTCGTTCCTGCGCGACCTCTTCATCTCCATGCTCGTCATCATCCTCGTCATGATGGTGCTCTTCCCCCTGCGCTCGGCCATCGTGGCAGCCATCACCATCCCGCTCAGCACCTTCGTCTCGCTGGCCATCATGTATCTGATGGGCATCGAGCTCAACATCGTCACGCTGGCGGCTCTCATCGTCGTGCTCGGCATGATTGTCGATAACAGCATCGTGGTCATCGACGGCTACCTCGAATATCTCGGCAAGGGTTGCGAGCCCCACGATGCCGCCATCCGTTCCGTCCAGCAGTACTTCATGCCGATGATGCTCGCCACCATCTGCATCTGCGCCATCTTCTACCCCTTCCTCTTCACGATGAAGGGTGTGTTCCACGACTGTCTGGAGGACTTCCCCATCACCATCACCATCAACCTCATGGTGTCCCTGTTCCTGGCCGTCGCCGTCATTCCCTTCCTCGAAGTGCAGCTCATCCGTCCGCGCGACGACCAGGGGCACAGCGGCAACGCCATCACCCGTTGGGTGCAGCAGACCTACGAGCGCGTGCTGCAGGTCACGTTCCGTCACCCTTGGGCCACCATCGGCTGCGGCGTCCTCCTCATCCTGCTCTCCACGCTCATCTTCCCGACGCTCAAGCTGCGCCTCTTCCCATACGCCGACCGCGACCAGTTCGCTGTCGAGATCTTCCTGCCCGAAGGCAAGGGCATGGCCGAAACCGACACCATTGCCGGCATCGTCTATCGCGAACTGGCGCAAGACCCGCGCATCACCGATATCACCGGCTTCATCGGCTGTGCCTCGCCCCGCTTCATGGATGCCTACGCGCCCCAGATGGCAGGAGCCAACTATGCGCAGTTCATCGTCAACACCAAGAGCCCGAAGGCCACGCTCGACCTGCTTGCCGACTATCAGCCCAAGCTCAGCGAAGCCTTCCCCTCCGCCTACGTGAAGTTCAAGCGCCTCGACTATCTCGAAGTCAACGAGCTCGAATACCGCTTCTACGGCAGCGACCTCGATTCGCTCCACACCGTAGCCGAACGCATGATGGAACGTATGCGTCAGATGCCCGAACTCGAATGGGTACACACCGACTACCTGCAGCCTTACCCCATCATCAATGTCGAACTCGACCCCGTGGCATCGGCACAGCTCGGCATCACGCGCAGCACCGCACAGCTTGCCCTCAGCGCCACGTCGAGCGACCTCCGCGTAGGTCAGATGTGGGAAGGCAACTACGAGCTGCCCATCGTCGTCCGTGACGACCACGACATGACCTTCGCCGACATCGAATCGCTCGGCATCTCCTCGCCCACCACGATACTCTCGGCCAGTGTCGGCAACCGCTCCTACACCGTGCCCCTCCGTCAGATAGCCCGTGTAAGCCCCAAGTGGAGCGAAAGCCGCATCGTCCATCGCGGAGGCGAACGCTGCATCACCGTCATGGCGCAGTTTGCCCAGGGTGTCTATACCGCACCCGTCGAGAAACGCCTGCTCAAGCTCATGCAGTCCGGTATCGACATCCCGCAGGGTGTGCGTACCGAAGTGGGCGGCGAGACGGAGTACGACACCGAAGCCCTACCGCAGATCTTCGGCGGCATCGCCATCGCCCTCGTTATCGTGTTCTTCTTCCTGCTCTTCAACTTCAAGAAGTACGGCATCACCATCTTCTGCATGGCAGCCCTCGCCCTCATGATCCCGGGTGCCCTCATCGGCCTCGGACTCATGAACCGTGCCCTCGGCCTCACCTCCATCTTCGGACTCATCACCCTCATGGGCATCATCATGCGCAACGAGATACTCATCTTCGAACACGCCATCGACCTCCTCAAGGACCACCTCGCCCTGCATCCCGAGCCCGACCGCGCAGCCCCCGGACATGACGACTGGCGTCGCGAGTACAACGAAGCCGTGCGCGAGGCGGCCTATCGTGCCGGTCGTCGCCGTATGGTGCCCATCTTCCTCACCACTGCCACCACCGCCGTCGGTGTCGTGCCCATGATCATCGCGCAGTCGTCGTTCTGGATGCCCGTCGGCGTCACCATCTTTGCAGGCGGCATCGGTTCGCTCATCCTCGTGGTCACCGTTCTACCCGTCGTTTATTGGAAAGTTTCGACCAAATAGACCATTCGTCCCCAAAGAATATGAAGAAGATAACATTGCTCCTGGTCGGCTTGTCGAGCTTCGCACTTTGCGCAGCCCAGACCGCCTATACCCTCCCGCAGCTGCTCGACTCCGCCCGTCAGAACAACATCACCCTGCACAATGCACAGGCAGGTGTCAACGCCGCACGACAGCAGCGCAAGGAGGCCTTCACCAAGTTCTTTCCTTCCATCAGCGGCACGGGCGCATGGTTCAATGCCGACAAGGGCATGGCCAAGATGGACTTCAACCCGGGCGAGATGATCACCCCCGAACTGGCAGCCTCCCTCTCTGCCATGTTCCCGCCCGAAGCGCTCGCCGCCCTGGCAAGCCCCGTCAGCCTCTCGATGATGAAGAACGGCACCATCGCCGGCATCAATGCCACGCAGCCCCTGTTTGCAGGCGGGCAGATAGTCAACGGCAACCGTCTCGCCAAGGTCGGTGAGGATGTTGCCGCCCTCCAGCTCCAGCTCACCGAGGACCAGGTTGAGCTCACCACACAGCAATACTACTGGCAAATCATCGCCCTGCAGGAGAAGCTGCAGACCATCGCCTCCGTCGAAGCCCTGCTCTCCGACCTCCACAAGGATGTCGATGTGGCCGTGCGTGCAGGCCTCGCCCTCCACAACGACCTGCTGCAGGTGCAGTTGCGCCAGAACGAGGTCGAAAGCCAGCGGCTCAAGGTGCAGAACGGACTGTCGCTCGTCAAGCTCCTCCTCGCCCAGTATTGCGGGCTGAGCGACACCGCCTTCACCCTCATGCCCGACCTCGACCCGCTCCCGCTCCCCACCATGCAGGACCACGCTCAGGCATTGCAGGCCACCGCCGAATACCAGCTGCTCGACAAGCAGGTGCAGGCCGCACGACTCCAGCAGAAGATGACCATTGGTGAGAACCTCCCCTCCCTCGCCGTCGGTGCAGGCTACAACTACCACAACCTCATGGACAACGACCGCACCTTCGCCATGGTCTATGCCACCCTCAGCGTCCCCATCACCGACTGGTGGGGCAGCTCACATGCCATCCGTCGCAAAAGGATTGAATACCAGAAGGCGCTCGACGAACAGCAGGACAAGTCCGAACTGCTCCAGATACGGATGCAGAATGCCTGGAACAACGTCGTCGAGGCTCGTCAGCAGCTCGACATCGCACAGCGCAGCATCGAACAGGCCGAAGAGAATCTCCGCCTCAATCGCGACTATTACCGCGCCGGCACCATCAAGATGTCCGACCTCCTCGAAGCCCAGCTGCTCTATCAGCAGGCCCACGACCGCCACACCGATGCCTGCGCCGACTACCGAAACAAGATCCTCGAATACCAACAGGCAGTGGGTCAATAGGGGATAATCCGTAATTGGTATAAGGGATTTTCATTCTTCTATAGGTCCATACAGATTTGGTGTATGGAATCTTTATGCTCTGGTTGCAGCATACAGTTTTGGTAAACGAAATATGTATGCTCCGATCGCAGCATACAGTTTTGGTAAACGAAATATGTATGTTCCGGTTGCGGCATACAGTTTTGGTAAACGAAATATGTATGCTCCGGTTGCGGCATACAGTTTTGGTAAACGAAATATGTATGCTCCGGTTGCGGCATACAGTTTTGGTAAACGAAATATGTATGCTCCGATCGTGGCATACAGTTTTGGTGTACGAAATATGTATGCTCCGATCGTGGAATACAGTTTTGGTGTACGAAATATGTATGCTTCGATTGTAGCATACAGTTTTGGAATTCGAAATATGTATACTCCAATCGCAGCATACAGTTTTGGCAGATGAAATCTGTATGCTACAATCATATTATAGGTTCTTCGTCTTTTTAATATAATTATCCCGAATTAGTGGAGTACGCTAATTCGGGATAATTGATATGGGGGATTGGAAAGATTACTTCACGATGAACTTCCTGCCATTGCGGATGTAGATGCCGCGCTGGGTGGGCATGGTGCTATGGCGAAGGCCATTGAGGTCGTACCAACCAGAACCATTAACCATGAACCCTGAACCATGAACCGTTTCAATGCCGTTCTCTTCGCCGAAGTTGAGCTTGAAGGCCTTGATGGGTGTTGATGGGTCGGCAGGGTCGCCTGCGGTAATGCCGTCGGCCAACTGGAAGTAGGCGCGCTGGCAACCGATGGTCATTGCTCCACTGGGATAATAGAGGGTATTGTCGGCTCCGACATAGAGCTTGGTGTTGTCGCCTTGGCTGGAGATCTCCACGGGGCTGTAAGTGCCTGTGAAGGTAACAACACCTTCAACCTCACATGGCATCATCGTGCTCGAGAAGGTCACAGAAGAGAACACGGGTTCCTCGAGGTTAGCGCCAATAGAGTTCCACCTGATGATATAGGGCACACCTGCACTGAGCACGTCAACTGGATCGCTGAAGGTGAGGGTGAGCGTGCCATCCTCGAAGCTGACATCGCGGAGTGTTCGAGCCTCGACACCATCGCCAACGAGTGGACTTTCGCTGATAGTCACGTCGAAGGGCAGGCAGAGGGTGTTCCAGCCACCGTCCTTGTAGAGGGTGCGGCCGAGGAGCTTCACATCGGTTGGGTTACCGGTGGAGACACCATACTCGATGGCATCGGAATTGTCGGAGTTGTCGGTGAGTGCTATGAACCCAAAGCCTTGCACATCGAACTTCAGATTGCCGTTATCGTCGGTGAGGATGATGGTGTAGAGGTTGTCGCTGCCTGATTCAATCTTGAAGTTGGAGCCTGCATCGCCCTTGGTCAACGGGATATCGGTACACCAGCTACTGTGGATGGTGTAGATGCTGCCTTGGCCATTGGTGTCACCACCGTACCAGTTTCCATTGGGGTCGCGGAACTTGAATTCGGTGTCAGGAGAAAGTTCCTTCTGAATGGTGTATGTGCCATCGCCGTTGTCGGTCAGCTGTTCGGGCACCCAATTATTGAAGGTGCCTGCGATGTAATAGCCGGTGGGGAAGCCAAAAACGGAGAGCTTCCCGTCCTGGATGCTTAACATATAGGTGGAGGGGAATTCGAGATTCAGGTCCTTCTTATTGTCGCCTGAAGAAAGCGTGACGCTGGGTGAACTGCCAGTGAGCGTATATTTTTCATCGGTGGTTTCTCCACCCAACCAGTTGCCGTCAGAGTCCTTTACAAGGAATTTGCCGCTGAGGGTTGCTGTGAGGGAGGTGCAGTCGTTGTCGCCAAACGGAATCATATCCTCTTCGTCCCAGCCGTTGAATTCACCAAGGAGGTAGTAAGTCGGCTCGACGGGCTTGTTGACTACGGGGCGCACGCACTGGCCGTTGCAGCGTCCGCCAGTTTCGTACCATTGCGAATCTTCCCAAGCGAGCTGATAAGCACCACCATCGTCACCAGCTTTGTCATCGCGTGCCCAATAGGCGCCACCAGGGTTGTAATCCTCATCGAGACGCCAACCCGTTTCGGGCAGGAAGATGGAATTGCCGTTGGGGCCTGTCACTCTGTAGCCCGGGACGCCATGAACTTCATCCAGTTCCCAAGTGCAATAATCCTGCAATTCCTTGAACTGTGCCAAGGATGGTGTGCGCCACTCTTCGCCCCAGTTGACGTAAGCGGCATCGTCCTCGTTGTCAAGCACGTATTTGAAGTCGGAGAAGCCATCGAGGCCGCGACTGCTATCGATACAGTATTTGGTGAAATAGGAATCTTCACCCAAAACTTCTGCCCACTTGTAGTTGTTCCAATCGAACGAATAATCGTCGCTCGTATCGGCACCGTGGCCCTCGGTGTCACCCCATGCAAAGAAGAGGCCAATGTCCTGAGGATTGGTTGCACCCACATTGCAGGTGGCCCACAGCGTACCGCTCGGCAAGTCGAGATCGACATATTCGTGGTCGCTGGTGTTGCCAAGCTGGACAACGTCGTTTTCGTCATCGCCCGTCTTGCCTTCCACCGACCAGCCCTTGGCTTTGGCGATGGCTATCTGTTCGTTGGTGATCTCGTTCTGCTCGGGGGCACCATCCCGCAGGTCGAGCACTACGCAATAGCCGCTGCGTTCAGGCAATGAGTTCATCAGGGCCGTCATGTCGTCGCCCTTAATCTGGTTATTCCAGCAATAGAGCTGATACAGCTCGGGGCAGCCGGACACATCGAGTGAGGTGAGCAGGTTGTCGTTGCAATTGAACAGGCGCAGAATGGAGTGGTCTTGCAATCCGCTAATCTCTTCCAGCTGATTGTTCTCGCATTGGAACAGCTCGAGAATCAGGTTGTTGGTGATATCAAGATCGGAAAGCTGGTTGCCATCGCACCAAAGTCCGGCCAAGTTAGGAAAACCTGTGACATCGAGAGAAATAAGCTGATTGTTGGAGCAGGTAAGCTTCTGAAGATTTTCGGAAGGGCTCATTGGGAGTTCGGACAGAAGGTTATTGCTGCAACTCAATTCTCGGAGTTCGGTGTTTGCGAAGAGGTTGAGCGAATAGAGCTGGTTGTAGTCACAATAAAGTTTGCGGAGGTTGGTATTGCTCGACAAGTCGAGCGATTCAATCCTATTCCACGATTCCAAAGGCATAGTTTCGGGATTGTTGCTGATGTCGAGCTCGGTCAATTGGGTGAAAAACTCGATACCCGTGAGGTTTTCGATTTGAAGTCCTCGTGCAACAATCTTGGTGATACCAGCCATTTCCTCGTCGGTGATGACTGCATCAGTGCCGTACGTCTGGGAAAGGAGCCAGTTGCGGAAATTCTCGTCGGGGAAGTTGTCGGGAGTGATATCGACACCCTCGACTACCGGGGGTTCTGCGATGTATTCGAAAACGACCTGAATCTGAATGAACAAAAAGCCATCGCCATAGTCGGGCACGGTGAAGGAATACAGTCCGTCGTTTTCTGTAATCGGAATTTCATCACAATCGACGAAATTGAACTGTTCAAACTGATAATCTGTTCCTGGATTAAACGTAAAGTAGATGGTTTCGCCTGCTACGGCATCCATAATCGTGTTAGTGGTCAACGCATCAGGGTCTCTCCCAAGGTAAACAGGGATGTTATCACTGGGATCGTAGATCATGACAAATTGTGCCCACGCGGAGGCGGAGACAAACAGGGCGAGGAGCAGCGTCATGACTGCGCGCGCCAGGAATGAAGGGAATAATGGTTTTGTACGCATAATATTAAGTATTAAGGTGAATAAATGGGCTTTGGATAAAAGGCAAAAGATCAAGGCAAGATGGCAATGGTAACAAAAGGGATGCGATGGGCTGGAAGTTAAATCACTTCCAGTCCATCGCTTGGCATCCAGCCGACCTGTCCGTCAGTTAGTTCGATTTCGGACCAGCCGGAGAGGGTGCTGCGGATGCGCACCTTGAGACCTTCGTGGATGGTGAAGAGCTGCGTGCCGCTCTCGGCGGGCGAAGCGCGGACGATGACCGAGGGTGTCATGACGATGGCATAGTCGCGCTGCTGGATGTGGTCGCGCTGTGCCCCTGCATAATGGATGCAGACGAGGCTGATGATGATGGCAAGCAGGGCTCCGTAGAAGCCGAGCTTGCGGCGACTGGTGCGGTGGGAGAAGAAATAGGTGCCGCAACCTGCGATGAAGAGCAGGAAGAAGATGATGGCGAGGGTTCCCCACGTGTCGCACGAGAAGCTGTCGCGTATGCTGTTGCTCCACGTCACGAAGAACATGGGCTCGATGGCCTCGATCTTATCGACACATTGCAGACGTGCCAGTTCGATATTCTCGCGGGCATCGACATTCGACGGGTCGTAGAGCAGGCAGCGCTCGTAGTTGAGAATGGACTTGGGATAGTTCTTCTGCTTGTAGTAGGCATTGCCGAGGTTGTAGAACAGCTCGGGATTGACGCCATACTGCGTGGCTATCTGCTCGTAGGCTTCGATGCTTCGCTGATACTGTGCCGAATCATAGGCTGCTGCCGCCGTGCTGAGCAGATCCTGCTGGGCATAGGTGCGCTCACTCGCAAAAGAAACGAGTACAAGGCTTATCAGGGCTAAGATATATTTGTTCATGATAATCACAATCATTTCTTGATTTCAGATTCGAGACGATCGATGACCTTCGAGGTCTTCTTGTAGAGCACATCCATGGCCTGTGAGTCGGTGGAGGGTGCATAACGCGCAAACTGGCAGGTGTCGAGCACCTCCTTCACCTCGTGGATGGTCTCGGGACGCACGCTGTGACGCTCGAGCATCTCAGAAACGGTGTCCTGCGTGAGGTCGCTGAGCGGGATGCGCAGCTTGTCGCACACATAACCGAGGATGGCCTTGTGGATGGCTTCGTAAAACGTGTTCTCGTCCTTGGCTGTGAGCGCACGCTTGGCTGCCTTGAGGCGACGTTCGGCCACCTTGCCTGCGCGACGTGTACGCATACCGGCGATGTCGGCCATGCGACGGATGCGGCGACGATAAATGAACGCAAGGATGACAAAGGCGAGGAACGGGATGAGGAAGAACATCCAATAGGCGAGAGAACCGAAGAACGGCTTGAGAGGTTCGGGCTTGCCGGTCTCGGCATTGATGCGACCGAGATCGAGACGGTCGGCATCGATGTTGTGGAGGTAACGGATGTCGTTGCCGAGCACGCGGATGCGCTCCTGGTTGGTGCCGGTGAAGTCAACGGCTCCACCGCCATTCGAACCACCATCGTCGGGACCCTTCTCGACTTCGAGCGTATAGGAATCGGTGCGCAAGGTCTTGTACTGTCCGCTCTTGATATCGAAGTAACCGAATTCGAGCGCGGGGATCTCGAACTTGCCGGCATGACGCGGGATGACAGTGTATTCGATGGTCTTCTTGCCCGACACGCCCGATGAGGTGGCACGTGTGCTGAGATCGACCTTCGGGTCGAACACCTCGAAATCGGTGGGGAACTCGGGCTGGGGCTCCTTGACGTACTTAAGGTTGCCCACTCCGTCGATGGTGATGCGATAGATGACGGCATCGTTGGTGCGCACCTGGCTGGCCGTGAGTTCGCTCTTGATGTTGAAGTTGCCCACCGCATTCATATAGGAGGCTGGCTTGCCGGCCGGCAGGGACTTGACATTGACCTTGCGGGGCGACGAACGGAGAGGCACAGCGACATTCTCGGTGTATTCCATCGGCCAATCGAAGAAGCCGCCCGTGCGACGGGTGGTGACGATGGCCACATTGGCTGTCAATGTGGCAGCAGGGATGGTGAGTTCGCCCGAACGCGAGGGGAAGAGCAACCACTTGACGAGCGGATACATCTGATAGTTGGCACCATTGAAATGCTCGAGGCTGGCCTGCGCGTTGTCGTTGTCCATATCCTGCACGGTGAAGCCCTCGAAGTCGGGCAGCTTGACATCGGAAGGATTGCCCATCTGGGTGTTGCGCCAATAGAGCTTCAAGGTGGCCACGATGGCCTCACCCTCGTAGGCCGATGTCTTGCTGAGGTCGAGCACGAGATGCACATCGTCCTTGTTGAACTTGGCCTGTGCCCCACCCTGCTGGCTGCGTGCGCTGGCACTACTGCCCGAGCCGGAGGTCTGCTCGTCGGCGGGAAGAACCTTGACCTGCACGCTGTTGGAGGTGTAGGTCTCGCCATCGACCTTGATGGTGGCGGCCGGCAGGGTGAACGTGCCCTCCTTGGTGGCCGAAAGGACGTAGGAGAACGTGGTCCGCACCTCGGAGCTCATCTGACCGTTGACGATGCTGGTGCTCGACGAAGAGCTCGTGGTGGGACCATAGAGCACGTCGAAGCCGCTGTCGCTGAGATCGACGGAGATGCCCGATGCCCGCGCAGTTACGGTATATTCCAGACGGAACTGCTGACCGACAGCGACGCTGCCGGGTGCCTTGGCGCGAAACGTCGTTTCGGCCCACGCCATCGCCGTGGTCAGAAAGGTGAGAATGAGAGTGAATAGGAATTTGCGTCTCATTATAGTGGGAATTATTGTTTTTTACCAATCTTTATTGGTCTTGCGGCGCTTCATCTGCTGCATCTGATGCTGCTTGACCTTCTCCTGGGTATCCTGCTCGTCGCGGTTGTTGGCGTTGAGGATGGCCTCGGCCTGATCCTGGCTCATCTGATTCTGTGGAGGTTGCTGCTGATCCTGTTGTTGCTGGTCCTGCTGCTGGGGCTGTTCCTGCTGTGGATTCTGCTGCTGTTGCTGCTGCTCCTGTTGTTGCTGCTGTTGCTGCTGCTCCTGATCCTGGTCTTCGTTCTGCTGTTGCTGCAGAAGCTTCTTGGCCAAAAGGAGGTTGTAGCGGGCTTCATCGTCGAGCGGATTGTTGCGCAATGCACGCTTGAAGAAGCTGATGGCCTGTTCGTACTGCTGACCAAGCATGCAGATGTCGCCAGCGTTGAATGCGGCCAACGATGCCAAGCGATGGTTGTCTCCGCGTTCGGCGCTCTGGATGACCTTGCCGTAGAACGACATGGCATCCTGTATCTTCTCGGGCTCCTGTTGCTGGAGGAGGGCATTGGCCAGGTTGTACTGCGAAACGGAGTCGGTGGGCATCTGCTCCTGTGCACGACGATACTGCATCTCGGCATCGTGCCAGAGGCTGTCGTGATAGAAGGTGTTGCCCTCGCGTGTAGCCGAACGTGCCTTGCGTGCCGACTGTGCGGAAGCGGGGTCGAACATCATCATGCAAAGACCGACGAGTGCGAAGATGCGGATCTTCTGAATTAGGGCATTGGCTTTGTCGAGGAGGAACATATCGATGAGAAGAAGGATGAGTGCAATGACGAGGAAGGGCATGAACTTGTCGTCGTAATCGGCATAGACATGGCTCTCGAGCTCGGTGGTCTTGAGCTGGCCGAGGCTCTCGGTGAGCGTCTGCACAGCCGAATTGGTATTGTCGGCATGGGCATAGATGCCCTGACCTGCGGCTGCGATGGCCTGTGCCATCTGCTCGTCGAGACGCGTGGTGACGGGGTTGCCCGAAGCATCCTTGCGATAGGAACCAGGGCGACCGGAATCGTCAGGGACGAGGGCACCTTGCGTCGAACCGATGCCGATGACATTGGTGTGAATGCCCTTGGCCAACGCATTGGCGGCTGCACCCTGTGCGTCGTCCTCATGGTTTTCACCATCGGTGATGAGCACAATAGCTTTCTCAGAAGCCTCGTTGGGCGTGAAGCTGCGCACTGCTAAGTTGATGGCGGCACCGATGGCCGTACCCTGGAGCGACACCATGCGCGGGTCGATGCTCTGGAGGAACATCTTGGCCGACACGAAGTCGTTGGTGATGGGGAGCTGGGTATATGCCTCGCCTGCAAAGACGATAAGACCCACCTGGTCGTTGTCGAGATTATCGACGAGGCGCGACAGCAGGCGCTTGGCCCTTTCGAGGCGATTGGGTTGGATATCCTCGGCCAACATGGAGTTGGAGATATCGAGGCAAACCATCACCTCGATGCCCTCCTTCTTGACGGTCTCGAGCTTGGAGCCGAACTGCGGACGGGCGGCTGCGATGATCAGGCAGACAAGCGCCAACATCTCGATGGCGAACTTGACGCGCAGCTTGCCTTCGCTGACGCCCTTCATCAAGGGGCGCAGCAGGCGCAGGTCGCCAAACCGACGCAAGGCCTTGTGACTGCCCATGCGGCTCACGAGGAAGAGCACCACGAGAGCAACGACCACGATCAGCAGCCAGAGGATATTGGGATTGGCAAAACGAAAGTTATCCATTGCTTACGGTATATTGCGAAGTACAGTATTGCGAAGTATGACATGCAGGAGCAGCAGCGCGATGGCGGCCAATGCGAAGGGAAGGAACTCCTCCTCCTTGCGCGAAAACTCACGCACCGACATCTTGGTCTTCTCCATCTTGTCGATCTCGTCGAAAATCTCGGCCAACGAATTCTTGTTGGTGGCACGGAAATAGCGGCCACCCGTGAACTGTGCCATCGTCTTGAGCGTCTCCTCGTCGATGTCGGCCTTGACCTTCTGGCGAACAGGACGACCGAAGGGATCGTAGCCTACCGTGGTCTCGAACTCGCCCTTCGAACCCACGCCGATGGTATAGAGACGTACGCCCATGGCATGAGCCACCTGTGCGGCATCCTTCGGCGACACATCGCCCGAGTTGTTGGAGCCATCGGTGAGGAGGATGATGACCTTCGACTTGGCCTGACCCGAACGAATGCGGTTGACCGCCGTGACAAGACCATCGCCAATGGCCGTGGAACCGCCATCGATGAGGTCGAACGTCACCGAGTTGATCATGTTGGCCACCACGGCATGGTCGCTGGTCATCGGGCACATGGTGTAGGATTCGCTGCCGAAGAGCACCAGGCCGATGTTGTCGTTGGGACGACCTGCCACGAAGCGCGAAGCCACCTCCTTGGATGCCTCCAGTCGGTCGGGACGGAAGTCCTCGAAGTGCATCGAGTTGGACACGTCGAGCGAAAGGACGATGTCGATGCCCTCGGTATTGGACTGGCTCCAGCTATCGGAACTCTGCGGACGCGCCAATGCCACGATGGTCAGGGCGGCAGCACCACAGAGCAACGCGAAGTTGACATGACGCAGATACTCCTTCCACGAACGGGGTAGCTTCTGGAACGCACTAGTCGAGGAGACCTGCAGGGATGCCTGGGCCTCGGACTGCTTCCAAATGTACCACGCGATGGCGGGTATCAGCAATATCAATAGGAATAAATATCCTGGATTTGCAAACTGCATCTTTTTTTAAAGGGTATTGAAGGGATTACTGTTCCTTATACACTGTTCCGGCTTCGGCCTCGGAGCCTTCGGCTGCTTCCTTTTCGGGGCTTTCGATCTCTTCCTTCTTGGTCTGTTCGACAAACATCCGGGAGTTGACGAACGAAAGCTGGTTCTCGTCGGCGAAGGGATGATACTTGGCGAACTTCACAAGGTCGGCGATGGAAAGTATCTGCTTGAGGTTGGCAAGCGATGCCTTCTGGCTCTCGGCAAGTTCATAAAGCTCGTCGAGGATCTCGTCGGAGGTCTTCTCCATGGCAGGCACGCCGAAACGGGCCTCAATATACTGGCGAAGAATCTCGGTGAGCTCGGTGTGGAACTCCTTGTCGCGACCATTCTGCCAAAGCTTCTTCCCAGCTAGGTTGTCGAGCGCCTCCATGGCAATGACATGCGGTGGGCGCGGCTTGACCTTGGGAACCACAACGGGAGCGTTCTTCTTGTGCCTCTTGTAATACTGCCATCCGAACCACGCTGCTACAAGCAATGCCAGGACGATGTGCGGGATGAGGAAATACCAGATGTAGTCCATGAAGACGAACTCGGGAGCCTCGACATCCTTGATGCCCACAAACTTCTGCGGATCGACCTCGACGCTTTCGAAGGGGACAAAGACCTTGAGAGCAAGGACATTGGTGCGAAGCGTGTCGCCCGACTGAGCCACGAATTCGAAAGGAGGAATATAGAATGTGGCCGAATCGAAGACGAACACGGTGAGATCCTCACGAAGGGTCACGTAGCCGCTCTCATGCTGCAAGGTATCGATGGAGATGGGCTTGAACGTATCGAGCTCAAGCAGATACTGCGCCGAATCATCGTAGGCCACAATGCCGCCACGACTGAGCACATCCTGCGGGAAAATGATCTGCTGTCCCTCGGGCACGATGGCCTGCAGATGAAACGTCATCGGGCAACCGAAGGTGACGTAGGTCGAGTCCATCTCGACACTTACCTTGGGCTGCTGCGAGTGACCGGCTGCGGCATTGCCGAGGAGGCAGAAAACAAGGGCGGCTGTTTTGAATATCCGATTCATTATACTAAAAATATATTAGCTGCGACGCTTGAAGAGGGAAAGGAGTGCGGGAACGAAATCCTCGTCGGTACGGATCGACACACTATCGACACGGGAATGCAGGAAGGCATCCTGCATCTGCTCCTGCGTCTTTGCCCACCATTCGGCATAGGCCTGACGCACACGGCGCGAGCTGGTATCGACCCAACGCTCGGCACCCGTCTCGGCATCGCGCACCTTCATCAGACCCACATCGGGAAGCTCGGTCTCGCGAGGGTCATAGACCTGGATGGCGATGACATCGTGCTTCGAGCTGGCAATCTGGAACGACTGCTTGTAGGACCTGGGGTCGAAGAAGTCGCTGATGATGATGGTGGTGCAGCGTTTCTTCTGGGCATTCGAGACATACTGGATGGCACGATTGATGTCGGTGCCGCGCTGTACGGGCTCGAACTTGAGCATCTCGGAGATGATGGCGAGCACGTGCTTCTTGCCCTTCTGCGGAGGGATGTATTTCTCGATACGGTCGGAGAAGAAGATAACGCCGATCTTATCGTTGTTCTGAATGCCCGACATGGCCAAGGTGGCGGCAATCTGCGTGATCTGTTCCTGCTTGGTCTGCGTGGCGGTACCGAACTCGCGGCTTCCGCTCACGTCGATCATCAGCATGATGGTCAGTTCGCGTTCCTCCTCGTAGATCTTGATGTGGGGCTTGTTCTGGCGTGCGGTGACGTTCCAGTCGATGTCGCGGACATCGTCGCCATACTGGTACTCGCGCACCTCGGCAAACGACATGCCGTGACCCTTGAACGCCGTCTTGTAAGAACCTGCAAAGATGTTGGCGCTCAAGCCTCGCGACTTGATCTCGATTTGTCGAACTTTCTTGATTAACTCGGTTGTTTCCATAAAGGATTAGGGCACTTCGACCTTGTTGAGGATTTCGGCAATAACTTCCTCGGTGGTGAGGTTGTTGGCTTCGGCCTCGTAGGACAGGCCGATGCGATGGCGCATGACATCGGGGCACATGGCGCGCACATCCTCGGGGATGACGTAGCCGCGATGCTTGAGGAATGCGTAAGCACGAGCTGCAAGGGCGAGGTTGATGGATGCACGTGGCGAAGCTCCGTAGGCAATCATGTCCTTGAGCGACTCCATGCCGTAGGTCTCGGGATAACGGGTGGCGAAGACGATGTCGATGATGTACTTCTGGATTTTCTCGTCAATATATACCTGCTTGACAACCTTGCGGGCCTCGAGAATCTCAGCGCTGCTCATCACGGGAGCGATGTCGGTCTTCATGCCGATGAGGTGGTTGGCTACAATCTTCATCTCCTCCTCCTTCTTGGGATAGTCGATTTTGACCTTGAGCATAAAACGGTCGCACTGTGCCTCGGGAAGCGGATAGGTGCCCTCCTGCTCGATGGGGTTCTGGGTAGCCATCACGAGGAAGGGACGGTCGAGCTTGAAGGTTTCCGAACCGATGGTCACCTGGTGCTCCTGCATGGCTTCAAGGAGTGCTGACTGCACCTTGGCGGGAGCACGGTTGATTTCGTCGGCGAGGACGAAGTTGGCGAAGATCGGGCCCTTCTTCACGGCGAACTGCTCGTTCTTCTGCGAATAGACCATCGTACCGATGACGTCGGCTGGCAGCAGGTCGGGAGTGAACTGGATGCGGCTGTACTTGGCTTCAATAAGCTGGGCAAGGGTCTTGATGGCAAGGGTCTTGGCCAAGCCCGGCACGCCCTCGAGAAGGATATGGCCATCGGCCAACAATCCGATCAGCAACGATTCGACAAGATGCTTCTGTCCTACAATGACCTGATCCATACCCTGGGTCAGGACGCCCACAAAGGCGCTTTTGCTCTCAATGAGCTCGTTAAGCTCACGAATGTCAACTCTTTCCATTTTTGTTTATCTTTGTTACTTTTGAATTATTTTCATCCTTTGAAGAACACGGCTGAAAACGTGCATTTCTTCCCCCTTTTAGGGGGAAAAAGCCATTAAATCGGGTGCAAAGATAGCTTATTTCAGCGAATTATGCAAGAGGTGGAATTTTAAAAATGTTAAACGCCGATTTAATTTCAGTTAAATCGGCGCTTTTTTGTTAATTTTTAACTACTGAATTTCGTTGATATCGAACGGCGTGGCCTGATAAACGTAGTAATTGAGCCAATTGGTGAACAAAAGATTGGCCACTGAACGCCATCGGACGAGAGGTCCGTTGTTGGGATTTCCATCGCGATAATAGTTGACCGGCATGTCGATGGGAAGACCCTTTGCAAGGTCGCGTTTGTACTCCTTGTCGAGCGTATCGGGCGCATATTCGGAGTGGCCGGTGACATAGATCTCGCGACCTTCGCGCTCCATGACCATATAGACACCACTCTCGCGACTTTCGGCCATGATCTCGAGCTCGGGATGCTTGAGGATGTCTTCGCGGCGCACTTCGGAATGACGGCTATGGGGCACATAGAACTCGTCGTCGAAACCACGGAAGATGGGGCACTTGGGGTCGGCCTTGCCATGCTTGAAGATGCCGAACATCTTATGGTCGAGCGGGTACTTGGGAATCCTATGGAAATGGTAAAGGCCTGCCTGGGCTGCCCAGCAGATGAACATCGTCGATTGCACGTTGGTGCGCGTCCAATCGAAAATCTCGGTAAGCTCCTTCCAATAGTTGACCTGCTCGTAATCAAGTTGCTCGACAGGGGCACCGGTGATGATCATGCCATCGAACTTCCTGCTTCGAAGCTCGCTGAAAGGGGTGTAGAAGCGCTCCATGTGTTCGGTAGAGGTATTCTTCGACACATGCGAGGAGAGCATCATGAAGATGATCTCGATCTGCAGAGGGGTGTTCGACAACAGACGGATGAGGTCGTTTTCGGTCTGCTCCTTGATGGGCATCAGATTAAGCACACAGATACGCAGCGGACGAATCTGCTGCATATCTGCCCTATCGTAGTCCATCACGAAGATATTCTCCTGCTTGAGCGCGTTGATGGCGGGGAGGTTCTTTGGAAGTATTAAAGGCATTCTTACTTGGTCTTAACTACGAGATAACGGGTATTGCTCCAGAACTTGGACGGATCCAGGATGACAAGTTTGCGGGTGCCGTCGGCCTGCTCGCGAAGGTCGTATGAATCGGATGGATGCGACGAGAGGATATCGACCTTCTTTGCACCCAATGGCAGTTCTTCGAGCTCACGGATATCAACCTTGGTGAATCCCTCGGAAGAAAAGCCCTGACGAGTGAGGCGCTTCTTGGTGAGCAGGTTGCCTTCGAGAAGACCAAGATCCTTGAGGCGGTTCTTGTCAGCCACGAGGTAATAGCCGGTGTTGAGCATTTCGTCCTGGGTGTTGATCACCTCCTGCTTCTGCTCGTTCTGTTCGATAGTATTGGCGAGGGTAGCCTGTGTCTCTTCCAAAGTATTGGTGAGACCTTCGATCCTCTGCTCATGGTCGGCAACCACGACCTTGAAGTCGGCAATCTTGGCTTCATAGCCTGCCACCTCGCTCTGGAGACGCTCGATGGTCTGCTTGAGCACCTTGTTCTGGCTCAGCTGAGTACTATATTTCTTCTGCAGCTCGTCGAGGGCCTGCTGCTTCTCTTCGATGGTCTGCTTGACCATAGCAATCTGCTGGAGCAGACGTTCACGCTTGTCCACAAGGTTCTGGTCCTCGCCGTTGGAAAGGGCTATCTGTCCATTGATCTGATCGAGCTGTTCGCTGACAGCATTGAGCGTATTCGAAAGTTCATAAATCTCATTACCCTGCTGGAGGGCAACATACATGAGGCTGTCATTGGTACTGGTAGCCTGCTGATACTGTTCCTTGCTCACTTGATTGCAACCAGTGAGCACTACAGCCATTACGACTGCAAGCATTACACTAATCTTCTTCATTTTGATCATCGTTTTGATTAACGTTCTTGTATTTGTTCTTATGAATCTTCTTTTCCTTTGGCCCCTCTGAAGCGCCACCTACGACAAGGACAATCTCGCCCTTGGGTTCCACTTCGGTGAAATGGGCTATGAGTTCGGCAAGGGTACCGCGCCGTGTTTCGGCAAAACGCTTGCTGATCTCACGGCAAACAGCTGCAGGTCGGTCCTCTCCCATCACCTGGGCCAGTTGTTGCAACGTCTTCACGAGACGATAGGGACTCTCGTAGATAATCTGGGTGCGCGTCTCGCCGGCAATCTCGCGGAGTCGTGTCTCGCGTCCCTTCTTTTGCGGGAGGAAACCTTCGAAGCAGAACTTCTCGTTGGGCAAGCCGCTTTGGACAAGTGCCGGCACGAAGGCAGTGGCACCCGGCAGACACTCCACTTCGACACCCAGTCTGACACATTCGCGCACTAACATGAAACCAGGGTCGCTGATACCGGGAGTTCCTGCATCGCTCACAAGGGCCACATTCAGTCCGGCTGCAATCCTTTCGGCCATCTGAGCCGACGTTTCATGCTCGTTGAACTTATGGTGGCTCTGCATCGGCACGTGGATGTCATAATGCTGCATCAGGACGCTCGACGTGCGTGTGTCCTCAGCCAGAATGAGGTCGGCAGACTTGAGCACATTGATGGCTCGGAAGGTCATATCCTCCAGATTGCCGACGGGCGTTGGGACAACAAACAGCTTTGCCATAGTTTTATATTATATGCACGTGTGGGCAGCAAAGTTAACTCTTTTTCCTGAAAAAACGGTTGCCTTTGGCGAAAAAAAGAAGAAAAGGACATCGAAAACCGAAGAATTGCATTATGGAATAAGCGAAAGCAGCAACTTTTCGATTTCCTTGCGCACCTCGGCATGTTTGCAGGTATTGTTGGCTACGAAGATGGTAACCGCGTAGGTTCTGGCGTCCGAACCCTTGATGTATCCCGCGTAGGCCACCACATTCTTGAGGGTGCCCGTCTTCAACTGGCCCTTGCCTGCCAATCGCGTTCCTTTGAGGAATTCACGCACCGTTCCCTCTTGCGCAATGTCGGCCATCGCCTTGCGGAAAGCACTATCGAACTGCATATCGGCCAACAGGGAATTGATGAAATGGGCTGTGACACGATTGCTGGGCGAGATACCGCAACCATCATACATCACAAGCGACTCCATATCAAGCCCCCTCTTCCTCCAATAGTTCTGAACAGTGAGCAATCCGCTATCGAGGCGGCAGGACGGCGTGAGCAGGTGCAGCATCGTCTCGGCCTGAAGATTGAGACTTTCGGCCAACGTGCGGTCCATCACATCCATCAGCATCTGACCACTGTCGGGCAAAAGGTTGTCGAGGCCCGGCATATACTCTTCGATATCCTCGACGAGCAAATCGGGATTGAATCGCTCAAGGCCTGGCAAACGAACGGCAACCGTATCGATCATAGGCACACTGTCGGGCCAAACGTAATTGGGACCAAGGAGGCGGAAACCCGTGGCAGCAGTGACCAATTTCAAGACCGAAGCAGGAGTCATCAGACGCTCAGGGTCATAGCTGTAGAGCACGCGGCCACGATTGATGGCAGGATTAAGTGAGTCGGGGGTCTGCTGAGGGGCTGTGCGCGGAAGACGTACAATCTCGAGGGTCACGGTGGAATGCTTCATGCCATCGGAACGAATCCACTCCTTGAATGAGGGTGGAAGCGAACGCATTTGTGCATTGCCCACCCCACAAAATGTGAACTGAAGCAATGCACAAAGGAAGAACAATAATATCCTATTCATTTTTAACATGAGTTCGCAACAGGGATATACTATCGACGAAGACAGGGGAAACCCTACCGGAATCTGCCAGGAGGACAAGGCCCAGGATAGCCGAACGGAAGGGTTGAATGGAGTCGGCATGGGCTGTCAGCAGATAGGCGCCATTCTCGGTAATCGTCTTGGCATCAAAGCCAACCGGGGCACCCAAAGGCTCGTTTTGCTTCCGCTTCCCCTGACGTTGCAATTCCTCCTCGCTGAGTTCTTTCTTGGTGAGTGAAATGGATGCAAGAACCTTCTGACCAGGCAAGAGCTGACGCACTTGGAAGCTCCAATGTAGGGTGTCGCCATCGACGAAATTGCTGTCGGAGGAGATTTCCCAGAATTGGATGTCGGAATAACGACGACGATCGAGCATCAGATGTTCACGCAAGGTCCACAACTCGACAGAATCGCCCGCCAAGCTGGTGACGAAGTCGCGTGTCTCGGTGACCTGCAGGCTCCACATCTCATGCTCCTCCTTGAGGCGCTCATCAACGTGGCCATAGACACGGGTGAGTAGTTTCAGATGCTGGGCGTACCACATCAGCGACGTGTCGTAGCGCGAACGAGAGACACCATGCTTCTGCAGCACAGCTGCGATAACCTCCTTCTGATAAGTGTCAAGGTCGGTACCAAAACCAACACCTTGTTGCTGCTGCATCTCGAACAAACCTTCGGCGCGATGAACATCGACCAATAGATCGATCATCTGGTCCTCATCGAGCACGATATCCGGACGGTCGATACACGACGCAACGACCGAAAGGGTAAGCAATGCTAAAACGAGATACAGGAGCTTTCGCATGCGAGGTTATTACTTTTTTGCCTCCTTATAGGCTTTATAGGCTTCATCCAGACGAGCAAAATCCTTTCGGAAGAAAAGGATGAGAAGGACTACACCTACCGTAATGCAGGAATCCGCAAAATTGAAAACCGGTTTGAAGAACATGAACGGTTCGTCGCTGGTGGGCAGCCAGGAAGGGTATCGGAACGAGAAGCCAAGGAAATGAATCACCTGCCCGGTGACAGGGAATGTATCCGGCCAGTCGAAATTGATCAGGGGGAAATAGAACATATCGACCACCCTGCCCTTGAACCATTCGCCCTGAGGCATCAATCCCGCACTCGGGTCGGCCCATTGGGCCACATGGCCATAACTGTCGGTGAACCAGCGTCCGTAAAAGATACAGTCGATGATGTTGCCCACAGCGCCAGCCAGGATCATTGAAACAACAACGACAAACGCGGTGGAGACAAGACGCTTTCCGATGGCCTTGAAGAGCACCCAGCCGAAGAGTAACGTCATGAGGATCCGGAAGCCGGTAAGGACGAACTTATCGACAAACTCCATACCATAGGCCATGCCGTTGTTCTCGATGAAGGACAGATAGAACCACGACGTCACTTCTACCGACTCACGAAGGTAGAAGTGCGTCTTGATATAAATCTTGATAACCTGATCGATGAAGATGAGGGCCAGAAAGAGCCCCACGGACAACAGGCTTTGCTTCTTGCGGATACTCACTATAAAAACTTATTTACCGGTGCGCTTCTCTTTGGCCTCAACGCTGAGCGTAGCATGAGGTACTGCACGCAGACGCTCTTTGGGAATGAGCTGATGAGTGACACGGCAGATGCCGTAGGTCTTGTTCTCGATACGAACCAATGCGCCCTGCAAACCCTTGATGAACTTCTCGAGACGCGAAGCCTTGAGGCCCAGTTCCTCACGGGAAAGGGTTTCTGCACCATCCTCCATGTTCTTGAACATAGGAGCAGTGTCGCGGTCATCATTGTCGCCATGACGCATGCGCTCACGGATCTCATTGTACTCAGCCAAAGCACCCTTGAGTTTATCCTCAACGATAACCTTGAATTCAGCTAGCTCCTCATCGGAGTAACGAACTTTGATGTTGTCTTCGTTTGCCATAACTTATAAATAGTGTTTTTTATTTGGTGATAGACGTTTTGATGATGTAGTCGTCCATATCGAGAGCGGCAGGATCCTCGCCCACTTCGCCGATAGTGATGCTGGTGGCAAGAACCTGGCTTGCGATATAATCCTTATATTGTTCGACTACTATGTCGGTATTCTTGTTCGGTTCGAAAACGATATTGATACGATCGGTGACCTCAAAACCTGCAGTCTTGCGGTAATTCTGGATACGCTTGATGAGCTCTCGGGCCACACCCTCCTTGCGAAGTTCTTCGGTCACGGTGATATCAAGAGCCACAGTCACACGTCCTTCGCTGGCTACATTCCAGCCTGGCATATCCTCGCTGATGATCTCGACATCGGCAGTAGAAATCTCGACAGGAGTGCCGTCGATGACGAGCGCCAGTTTTCCTTCGTTCTCGAGTTCGGCAATCTTGCTCTGCTCAAGGCTACCAAGAGCTGCTGCCAGTGACTTCATGAGCTTACCATAACGTTTGCCCAATTCGCGGAAGTTTGGTTTCACTTTCTTAACCAGCACATGACTATCGCTGCCAGCGATCTTGAGCTCCTTGATGTTGGTCTCGTTGAGAATAAGGTCCTTCACAGCCTCGATGTCGGCAGCCTGCTCAGCGTCGATGGCGGGGAAGAGGATCGTCTGAAGTGGCTGGCGCACGTTGATCTTCGACGTCTTGCGGATGCTGAGGACAAGGGAAGTGACAGTCTGGGCAAGCTGCATCTTACGCTCAAGGGCTGCATCGGTGGCACCTGGTACCGGGAAGGTGGACAGGTGGACTGACTCGCTCTTGTCGCGACCGGAAACGGTGTTGAGGTCGAGGAACAGCTTGTCGCTATAGAACGGAGCAATGGGCGACATGAGCTTGGCAACAGTCTCCAGACAGGTATAGAGCGTCTGGTAGGCAGCCAGCTTGTCATCATCCATCTCACCGCCCCAGAAACGCTTGCGATTCAAACGAACGTACCAATTGGAGAGGTTATCACAGACAAAGGTCTCGATGAGACGTCCGGCCACAGTCGGTTCGTAGTTCTCGAGATTGCTTTCGACACCCTTGATGAGGGTATTGAGCGAGGAGAGTATCCAGCGGTCGATCTCGGGACGCTGTTCCAGAGCCACCTCGGGCTCCTGACCTGTGAAGCCATCGATGTTGGCATAGAGTGCAAAGAGCTTATAGGTATTGAAGAGCGTGCCAAAGAACTTACGGCTTACTTCTACCACTCCTTCGGGATCGAACTTGAGGTTATCCCAAGGCGAGGCATTGGTAATCATATACCAACGGAGCGGATCAGAGCCAAATTGCTCGATTGCGCCAAATGGGTCGATGGCATTGCCCAAACGCTTCGACATCTTCTGTCCATCCTTGGCAAGAACAAGACCATTCGACACAACAGCCTTATACGACACCGAGTCAAACACCATAGTGGCGATGGCATGGAGGGTAAAGAACCATCCACGTGTCTGGTCAACACCCTCGGCAATGAAGTCGGCAGGATATACGCTGCCATTGTCGAAGGCCTCCTTGTTCTCGAAAGGATAGTGAATCTGTGCGTATGGCATTGCACCGGAATCGAACCAGACGTCGATAAGGTCCATTTCACGAGTGAGGACGTGACCTGTCTCGCTGACGAGCTTGATGTAGTCAACGTAAGGACGATGGAGGTCAATCTTCTCGTAATTGCCCTTCTCCATCAAACCTGGCACGAAGCCCTTCTCCTTGAGAGGATTCGTTGCCATCACACCAGCTGCAACAGCCTTCTCGATCTCGTTGTAGAGTTCCTCGACTGAACCGATGCAAATCTCTTCGCGGGTGTCGCGGTTGCGCCAGATAGGCAGAGGTGTGCCCCAATAGCGTGAACGGCTGAGGTTCCAGTCGTTGAGGTTCTCGAGCCATGCGCCGAAACGTCCTATACCTGTCGATTTGGGTTTCCAGTTGATGGTCTTGTTGAGCTCGATCATCCTGTCGCGACATGCGGTGGAACGGATGAACCATGAGTCGAGGGGATAATAGAGCACAGGCTTGTCAGTACGCCAGCAATGAGGATAGTTGTGCACATGCTTCTCAATCTTGAAGGCTTGGCGTGTCTTCTTGAGACCAAGGCTCATGATGACATTGAGGTCATCGGCCTTCTCGGCAGCAACGGCATCGTATTTGCCATTCTTGTTGAACTCTGGGGCGTAGGCATTCTTCACAAAACAGCCTTCATGCACACTGTAGGCATCGAGATTCACGCACTTCTCAACGAAAGGCGCAGCCAGTTCCTCACGCTTGTAGTATTTTCCTGTCAGATCTACCATTGGACGAGGTTCGCCCAACTTGTTGATCATATAGAGTGCCGGCACCTCGGCAGCCTTGGCCACCTTGGCATCATCTGCACCAAAGGTGGGTGCGATGTGGACAATACCCGTACCATCCTCAGTGGTCACATAGTCACCAGGGATGACGCGGAAAGCCTTCTCGGCAATCTCGACAAACTGATCCTGACCGTAGCTGAAGACCTTCTCGGGATGCAGCTCAGCATACTCCTTGATATAGGGTGCTGCAAGGTCGCTCAATTGCTCACAGGGCTTCACCCACTGGTAGAGCTGCTCGTACTTCATACCTAGGAGTTCGCTACCCTTGTAGCGACCTACGATGCGATAGGGAAGCTTGCGTCCATCGACCTTGTTGATGTCAAGTGCCTCCATCTCTTCGAGAGTATGGAGCTCCTCGCCTGCCAGATATGCCTTAACTCGAGCCTCAGCCATCACGACGGTGAGTTTGTCGCCATTGTAGGGATTGAATGTCTGGGCAGCAACGTAGTCGATATTCGGGCCTACGCAGAGTGCGGTGTTCGAAGGCAGGGTCCAAGGCGTGGTGGTCCATGCGACGAAAACCGGCTGTCCCCACTCGGTCATCTCCGGCCTTGGGTCAAGAGCCTTGAAGATGGCAGTTACGGTAGTATCCTTCACATCGCGATAGCAACCAGGCTGATTGAGCTCATGGCTCGAAAGTCCCGTTCCTGCTGCTGGCGAATAAGGTTGGATGGTGTAGCCTTTATAGAGCAGGCCTTTGTTATAGAGCTGCTTGAGGAGCCACCACAAGGTCTCGATGTATCGGTTGTCGTAGGTGATATATGGGTCATCGAGATCTACCCAATAGCCCATCTTACGAGTCAGGTCGGTCCATTCCTTGGTATATTTCATCACCTCCTTGCGGCAGGCAGCATTGTAATCATCGACCGAGATCTTCTTGCCGATGTCCTCCTTGGTGATTCCAAGCATCTTCTCGACGCCCAATTCTACAGGAAGTCCGTGAGTATCCCAACCGGCCTTGCGCTTCACCTGGAAGCCCTGCATCGTCTTGAAACGGCAGAATATATCCTTGATCGCACGAGCCATCACGTGGTGAATGCCAGGCATACCATTGGCCGAAGGGGGACCCTCGTAGAACACGAAGGAAGGATGCCCCTCACGTGTGGTCATCGATTTGACAAAGACGTCGTTGGCGTCCCAATTCTTCAGAACCTCTTTATTGATTTCCGACAGATTGAATTGATTATATTCTGCAAATTTCATAATATAGTACTATTTTTAGGGCGCAAAATTAATACTTTTTTCGATTAATTCCAAATATTTGGTCTAAAAACTGCATTATAGCATGTTCAAATACATAAATTTGTCATCTTTTCAGACGAAAATGGGGTGATAGTTTTCTTTTTATGGAGTGTTTTCTTGGATACGTTGAAGATTTTCCTTATCTTTGCCACCACAAAAGCTTCATATGAATAATTCGCAGCAAAACCTCAGGAGAACGACATTTTTCGAACTCCCGACGACACCTTTTAAATATATATAATAGATGATACGATTCTCCTCTCTTCCGTTTCTTTTTGGCCTCATGGCACTGGTGGTATCGTGCGACGTGCCATCACCATCTGCATCAGTCATCAACGGGCTTGAAATCTTTCATGGTGACCTGCTCTTCAGCATCGAGGAGCCTTCGGGTGACGGACTGAGCGATGCCATTGCCAATGTGACCGAAGGGGTCGATGGCTCGCAAGTCGTTCATGTAGGCATCGCCTGCGAACAGTATGGCAGGATGATGGTGCTCGAAGCAACGCCGAGTCATGGCGTATGGCTCACGCCACTTGACAAGTTCTTCGAAGAGGCAGAGTATGACGACGAAGGCAATCCCTGCATCCTCGTAGGACGTCTGCGCGACACGCTGGGACTGGGCGCTTCGGTCCAAAGGGCCATGCAATATCTCGGGTTACCCTACGACACACTGTACATCCCCGACGCCAAGCAGATCTATTGCAGCGAACTCGTCCAGCTAAGTTATCAGCGACCCGATGGCACTCCCATCTTCAAGACACGTCCGATGTCATTCACCGACAGTTCTGGCGATATCGCACCCTATTGGAAACGACTCTATGCCGAGCGCGGAATCCAAGTGCCCGAAGGTGCCCCCGGCACCAACCCCGCCGACCTCTCGCGCGACAGCCTGGTGCTCAGGATTCTCACACCATGATTCCGGTCAGACATCGATGACCATCTGCTCTTTCCCCAACATAGTGTTTGGGAAGACGGCTTGTGCTTCGCTCAACAGGCTCTCCTCCTGTTCGGACATCATAATCTGTGAAGAGTAGTGTCCGATTACGAGTCGCCCCACTTCCGCCTTTCGGGCAATAGTGGCAGCTTCGACCGAGGTGCTATGCCCCCGCTGATACGCCTTGACCTTGTCTGCATCGCCGTAGGTCGCTTCGTGATAGAGCAGATCGCAACCCTTGATGATGGGGACAATACTCTCGGCATACATCGTATCGGAACAGAACGCATACGATTTACTTGGCGTGGCTTCCGATGTCAATACCTCGTTGGCAAAGACTTCTCCCGTCTGCGGATGGGTCCAGTCATTGCCTTTCTTGATGCCCCGGAAATAGGCAAAGGGTATGCCGAGTTCCTCACACTTCTCGATGAGTAGATGTCGGTCACGTGGCTTCTCCTGGAATAGGAATCCTGCTGTGGGAACCCGATGATGAAGCGGGATGGTCTTGATGAGAAGCGAATCATCCTCGTAAATCACTTCGGATTGCTGTGGGTCGAAGGACTGGAAGGTAACCTTCATTGAGAGATTGGGACAGAAATAGTCGAACAGAGGTTGGAATATCCGCTCGGCATCCTCCTGCGCATGGATCACAATCTCTCCCGTGCGCTGCCCCAGTCCGAGCGTAGAGATGAATCCTACAAGACCCAGACAGTGGTCACCATGCAAATGACTCAACAAGATGTGTCCTATACGGCCAAAGGGCACACGATTACGCGCGAGACCGATTTGCACACCCTCGCCGCAATCCACCATGAAGAGATTGCCCCTGAAATTGACAATCTGGGCCGTCGGAGAATGACGAAGCGTCGGCTTCGCGCTTCCGCAGCCCAGAATAGTTACCTTGAAACAGTCCAAAATTTTAGTTTAGAATTTTGCATTTCGCATGTCGCCCGTCTCCTCGTATGCAATGTGCATGGCGAAAGCATGACGAAGTGAATGCGGTGTGTGCAGACTCTTGCCCTCGGTGAGCTTGAGGTAATCCCAAAGCAACTGCTTGTATTCGGGATGCACACAATTCTCGATGATAAGGCGTGCACGCTGCGATGGAGACTTGCCACGAAGGTCAGCCACACCCTGCTCGGTAACGAGTACACGCACGCTGTGCTCATTCGAATCGACGTGCGTAACCATTGGCACGATCGACGAGATTGCTCCACCCTTGGCCAACGATTGTGTAGTGAAGATCGAGAGGAACGCATTGCGAGTGAAGTCGCCCGAACCACCAATGCCATTCATCATCTTGGTGCCCAAGACATGGGTCGAATTGATGTTACCAAAGATGTCTGCCTCAAGAGCAGTATTGAGCGCTATAACGCCAAGACGACGGATACATTCAGGATGATTGGTGATCTCCTGAGGACGCAAAAGGATGCGCTCACGGAAGATGTCCATATTGGCATACATCTTGTCAACATAGTCGTCGGTCAGACTCAACGATGAGCCTGTTGCTCCACGACAACGGCCCTTCAGGATCAGATCGATCGCCGAATTCTGAATCACCTCGGTAAACATAGTGAAAGGTGGCACTTCCGGATTGTCACCCAATGCACCAAGCACCGCATTGGCGACGTTGCCCACACCCGACTGCAAGGGCAGGAACTCCTTGGGGATACCACCCCGCTTCAACTCGCTGACGAGGAAGTTGGAGACATGGGCACCAATAGCCTCGGTATCCTTGTCAAGGGGTTTGAATCCCGGCTGGTTGTCATATGCATTGGTATGAACCACGGCAATGACCTTCTTCGGATCAATCTTAAGATCAATGGTACCTATACGGTCATTCACCTTCATGATCTCAAAAGGCTTACGATAGGGTGGCATCTCAGGCAGATAGATGTCGTGCATACCTGTGAGCTTGCCCGTATGAACCTCGTTGAGTTCGACAATGATATGCTCAGCATGAGCTGCAATAGATGGAGCAATACCTACCGAAGTGGTAAGGATAAGATGACCATCGGGAGTAATCTCCGAAGCCTCGATGATGGCTACATCCATTTTGCCAAGGAAGCCATAATAGACATCCTGACCAATCATCGAAAGATGACAGTCGAAATACTCAACTTCGCCAGCGTTGATGGCTTTGCGCATGTTCGGATTCGACTGGAATGGAGTACGGAACTTGACAGCTTTGGCCAAAGGCAAATCAGTATCCACGGCAGGTCCAGTGGCACCTCCGGTAATCAGTCCAATCTGGAAGGGACGTCCAGCCTCATGCTCTTCGATAGCATACCTTGCCAATGCCGCAGGAACAGCCTTCGGAACACCCACCGAAGAGAAGCCCCCGATGCCCAGGACGTAGTCGTTTTTAATAAGCCTCGCTGCCTCGTCGGCAGTCATAACGGGATAATTAATCATAACAGAATACCTTAATAAAAATGTAAAGACAAAAGAGAGGAATGATAGACGATTGTTTTCAATTGCATTAACTGACCTGAAATCACAGCTAATTATATCTTACTTGCCAGCCCTCTCTTGCTGGCTTCAAAATCCCCCTCCCCTACAATCGAGGGGAAAGGGGACGTAAAGACTTTAGTCGTTAATCGCCCGCATTGCGCTTACCTCGGGCACTTTCTGAACCTGTCCGCCGATAGCATAGCCAGGACGAATCATGTCGTAGATCACACCACGCTTTGCCTCCTCCTGCTCCTTGAAGTCCTTCGGATAGAAAGAGTTGATGAGCGGAGCATTATTGAGCTTGAAATTGTCACGCTCAAAATCATCGACAAAGAGATGAGGCATGATGAGTGCGATGCCATAGCGACCCAACAAGGCGATGGTCTCCGAGGCAGCGATCTTCAGGCTGTCCACCGGAATGCCCGAACGCTTGAACTCATTGAGGAACAATGGAGAGATGGCGCTATAGGACGAGATACGCAACAACTCGGAAACCCATGAATAGGTATTCTCGAGATCGCGACGGAACGTATTTTGCATCAAGTTGTAAAGACCATCCACATTACGCGATTCTTCAGCCTCACACTTCACAATGTTACGTTTGAACCAGTTCATGAAACTGTCGAACTTCTGTGCGATATGCATGGTCGTGTTATGGTAGTTGTTGTCGGCATTAAATGCCTCAACACCCTCCTTCATCAGCAAGATGTGCTCCTCGATGAGCGCCAACGAAGACTGTAAACCATCACGCTGAATCTGCAAAGGAAGTTGCAGCTGAGAAGAAAGATGCTCAACCTCTTCCTGGGCTGCTGCCACCTTGGCTGCAGCATCATCCATGCTCTGCTGGGCTTTCAGGTCGGCTTCGGCAACTGCAGTGGCAATCTTCTGCTCGGCCTCAATCTCAAGTTCTGCAGTCTTGAGGGCCACTGCATTCTCCACCTCAACCGACTTCTGCTCCAATTCATTCTGCAAGTCAGCCAACTGCTGGCGCAATGCTGCCACATCGGCATTGGCTTTCTGACGGATAGCTGCTATCTCCTCGTCAGCCTTACGCTGCACCGAGGCGACCTCTTCGTTGGCCTTCTGCTGGGCGGCAGCAATGGCGACGTCCGACTTGCGTTGGGCAGCAGCTACAGCTTGCTGGGCATTCTGATTGGTGGCAGCAATTTCGTTGGCAGCCTTCTGCTGGGCGGCATTCACATCGGAATTGGCCTTGAGTCGTACGGCATTGAGTTCGTCGCTGGCCTGCTGCTTGGCATTGGCCAATTCGCGTGCTGCTTTCTGTACAGCGGCAGCTAGCTCGGCTGCAGCCTTCTGGAGCAGAGATTCCTTTTCCGACTTGAACGCAGCAAGATCATCGGCAGCCTTCTTACGAAGAGATTCGTTCTCCGTCCTGGCAGCAGCCAGACCTTCGGCAGCCTTCTTCTTGAGGTTATCATTCTCGACAGTCAACTTCAGACGCAAAGCCTCAGTCTCCTGTTTGGCTGCAACGATCTCAGCGGCAGCCTTCTTCTGCAACTCGGCAGTAGCTGCTTCAAGTTGCTTGGCTGCGTTCTTCTGAGCCTCGGCAATGGCAGCATTGGCAATCTGCTTGGCATTGCTCACTTCCTGCTGTTTGGTGGCAAGCTCTTGCTGCTTCTGATTAAGGATAGTGCGAAGCGATTCAACCTGTCGCTGGATCTCAGCATTAGCTTCCTTATCCGACAGAGTAGGCATCGGGACAGGCTTCTCTACAACCTTCTCGACGATCTTCTCGACGGGAACCTCCACTTTGACAATCTTCTCGACGATCTTCTCGACAGGCACTTCGACGCGCTTCTCGACAATCTTCTCAACGGGTACTTCGACGCGCTTTTCGACAATCTTCTCAACAGGCACTTCGATGCGCTTCTCGACAATCTTCTCAACGGGCACCTCGACGCGCTTCTCGACGATCTTCTCGACAGGGACCTTAACGATCTTCTCGACAATCTTGATCTGTGGAGCAACGGGTACGACATTTGTATCCGCCTTGACAGCTGGTTTCTCAGCTTCAGGTTTCTTGGTAGGCTCGGCCTTTACGAAGTGGTCCTTCTGGGGCTGTACAGCCTTCTTCTCAACGGTCTTCTCCACTTTCTTGGACTGAGCGGTGACTGCAGGCTTTTCATTGCTAGCACCATCTTGAGGTTCCTTCGGCTTATTGCGAGTCTTCTTCTTGTATTCGTTGTACAAGTAATAACAGATGATGCCGGCAATAGCAAAAGCGATGAGGGCCGTCAACACAGACTGCAAAGTATCAATCCATGTACTCCTCTTGTCCATAGCGTTCTTGCGGGGCTTCCCTGAAGGTTCCTCACTAACTTGGCCGTTTTCACCAGTCGTCCCGCCTTCATTCACATCAGAAGACACACCAGGAGCTGCCTCAATACCAAACTTGGCAAGGACATCTGCTGGAGCTGTACCATCGGCAATGCGAACCTGCAGGGGACCTGCTTTGCTATAGTCTTTGTTGCTGGGTAAACGGAAAGAGAGAGTTGTGTTCTTGGCGCTATCCACGCGGAAATACATGTAATTTGTCAGGTTGTTCACCTTCACTGGGCGGAATGACCGGCCACCTCCTCCCTTCGAAGAGTAGTCGTAAACGGTCGATGCGCCCCTTTCAAACTTGATGACACTATATTTCCCATCCGGAGCCTTAGCATTATCAGAAGAACGATTGATAATCTTAATAAACGGACTCGTTGTATAAAGCACAAAGTTTTTGCCATCTTGTTTCAATAGACCGTTAGAAGCAGACTCGACAACATACGGTTTTTCTGCATCATCGATACGGAGAGCTACAAGACAGGTATCAGAAACAGCATTCGTTGTCTGTGCTGACATCGAAGCCACAAAGCCAAGGCCCATTGAAAGGGCAAGAACACAATATAATTTTCGCATAATTGAGGAATATCGAATAATAATCAGATAATCTTAGGGTATAAATCGCGCGCAAAGATACGCATTTTTTGAATACAATAGACAAAAAATGCCCGAAAAATCGATTATTTCGGGCATTTTTTTTATTTATTAAGAAATATGTTACCAAACTGAATGCTTTTGCATTACTTTTCAGCAGCCTCTTCAGCCTCGTGGGCAGCGATAAGCTTGCTCTGGATGTCGGCCGGAACGAGCTCGTAACTTGCGAACTTCATGATGAAGCTGGCAGCACCCTGGGTAAGGCTTGAAAGGGTCGTAGCATAGTCAGCCATCTCAGCCAACGGAACCTTGGCCTGGAGTTTCTGATAAGAGGCTTCGGCATGCATGCCTACCACCATGCCACGATGGTTCTGCAGGTCGCTCATCACATCACCCATCTTGTCGCCGGGAACAAATACCTCAACGTCATAAATAGGCTCGAGCACCTTTGGTCCTGCCTGACGGAAGGCCATGCTGAAAGCATTGCGGGCAGCGAGCATGAACGAAAGTTCGTTCGAGTCAACCGGGTGCATCTTGCCATCATAAACAACGACGCGTACGTCACGAGCGTAAGAACCTGTCAAAGGACCCTGCTCCAAGCACTGCTGGATACCCTTGAGGATAGCTGGCATGAAACGGGTATCGATGGCACCACCGACAACCGAATTGATGAAGACGAGCTTGCCACCCCAAGCGAGATCAATCTCTTCCTTGCCTTTCATGGTGACACGGTACTCCTTGCCGGCGATATTGTAAACCTCGGGATCGGGCATGCCATCCACGTATGGCTCGACAATCAGGTGAACCTCACCGAACTGACCGGCACCACCCGACTGCTTCTTGTGACGATAGTCGGCACGTGCAATCTTCGTGATGGTCTCACGATAAGGAATGCGCTGTGGTGCATACTCGATATGGATCTTGTCGAGATTCTCGAGACGCCACTTCAAGGTACGAAGGTGGAATTCACCCTGGCCATGAACGAGGATCTGACGAAGCTCCTTCGACTGCTCAACAACCCAAGTGGGATCCTCCAGACGCATACGGGTCAATGCAGACATCATCTTCTCGGTCTCCTGCTTGTTGATAGCGCTGATGGCACGGGTATATTTCGACTGTGGGAACTTCACGAAATTGAACTTCCAATCGATACCGCTCTGGTTCAAGGTATTGCCAGTGCGGCAATCCTTCAACTTGGTGGTGCAACCGATATCACCGGCCTGGAGCTCACTGACTTTCTCACGGTTGGCACCCGAGCAAACGAAGAGCGTCGAGATATGCTCGTTCGAACCACGGTCAGCATTCTGGAGGTCATCACCCTCATGAATGGTGCCACTCATCACCTTGAAGTACTGCACTTCACCGATGTGTGGCTCGACACCCGTCTTGAAGAAATACAGGCTGGTTGGACCTGTTGGATCACACTTCACCTCCTCGCCACGGCTGTTGTGCTCGGCAGGCATCTCGTCAACGAAAGGAACGACATTGCCGAGGAACTCCATCAAGCGACCAACGCCATAGTTACGGGTTGCACAAACGCAGAACACGGGGAAGATTGAACGGGTTACCATGCCCTTGCGGATGCCTTCACGCATCTCGTCCTCGGTGAGTTCTTCGGTCTCGAAGAACTTCTCCATCAGCGCGTCATCATTCTCGGCAGCAGCCTCAATGAGGGCCTTGTTCATCTCGGTGGCCTTATCAATCTCGCTGGCAGGAATGTCTTCAACCACAGGAGTAGGGTTATTGTCCTTGTAGGTGAGCTGCTTCATCAGGATCACGTCGATGATCTGATGGAAGTTTTCACCGGTCTGAACAGGATACTGTACGGGCACGCACTTGTTGCCGTATGTCATCTTGAGATCCTCAACGAGCGTCTCGAAGTCGCACTCTGTGTCGTCAAGACGATTGACGAGGAAGATGACAGGCTTCTGCATCTTCTCGGTATTGCGGAAGTGGTTCTGGGTACCAACCTCAATACCTGTACCGCCGTTGAGAAGGAGGATGGTGGTGTCGGTAACCGAAATGGCAGTGATGGCCTGACCTACAAAGTCGTCCATACCTGGGCAGTCGATCATATTCAGCTTCTTGCCATTCCACTCAACATGGAACACGGTGCTGAATACCGAATAACCGTAATTCTTTTCTACCGGGAAGTAGTCGCTCACGGTGTTCTGCTGCGAAATGCGACCCTTGCGATTGATCTGACCGCTCACGTAAAGTAAAGACTCGGTAAGGGAGGTCTTACCTGCTCCGTCATTGCCAAGCAAGGCAATGTTCTTAATCTCTTTTGAAGAGTAAACTTTCATAGATTGTGTAAATAAGTAAGATATTTATTGTATTAGTTTTTTGCTTTTTTTGACGGGGTAAAGGCATTTTTCGAGCCAAAATTCGAAAAAACCGCGTGCAAATATAATTGAAATTTCCATATGTTGCACCTATCAATGGCCCTTTTTTTCAATTTTTATGTTGTAAAACATGTTTTTCGGCAGTTTTTTAGTTATTTTAAAGTATTTTTTTTGCGTATTCTATAACATTTGCTATCTTTGCGCCACCAAACTTCAATCCATAAATCATGAATAATTTCACATTCTATTCCCCTACTGAGTTTTGTTTCGGACGCGGACGCGAGCAGGAGGTTGGCCAGCTTTGTGTCAAATATGGTGCCCATCGCGTAATGATTGTCTATGGCGGCGGCTCTGTGGTTCGCAGTGGTCTGCTCGAACGCGTCAAGGCAGCGCTCGATGCCGCATCTCTCCCCTATTGCGAACTGGGAGGCGTAAGGCCCAACCCCACCGTCCCCAAGGTTTATGAGGGACTCGACCTGGCCCGCACTTTCAAACCCGATTTCATGCTAGCCGTAGGTGGTGGTTCTGTAATCGACACCGCCAAAACCATCGCAGCCGGATCTTATTATGAAGGTGACTTCTGGGACTTCTTCATTGGCAAGGCCAAAGTCGGCACTTGCCTGCCCGTCGGTGTGGTGCTCACCATTCCTGCAGCTGGCAGCGAGGGCTCAGGCAATGCAGTCATCACCAACGAAAAGACCTTGCAGAAGCTGGGCATCCGTCAGCCCATGCTCCTACGTCCAAAATTCGCCGTGATGAATCCCGAACTCACCATGACGTTGCCCGAATGGCAAACCGCCAGCGGCATCTCCGATATGATGGCACATATCATGGAGCGCTATCTCACCAACACGCCCGATGTGCAGATCGGCGACCGCATGGCCGAGGGTATGTTGCTTGCCATCATGGAAGAGGCCCCCAAGGTCATCGCCAATCCTCGCGACTATGAGGCACGCGCCAACATCATGTGGTGCGGCACCATTGCCCACAACGATACCTGCTCCTTGGGACGTCAGGAAGATTGGAACAGTCACGCCATGGAGCATGAGATCTCGGCCGAATACGATGTGACACATGGCGCCGGCCTCGCCGTCATCTTCCCCGCCTTCCTGCAGTATATGGCCTTTGTGCACCCCCACAAGGTGGCTCAGCTTGCCATGCGTGTGCTAGGCATACAACCTAACCTTCCTACAGATGCCGATATCAACAACACCAATACCTGGCCCATTGCCGAACAGCAACGCGTCGCCATGGCGGGAGCTTTGAAGCTCAAGAGTTGGTTCCACGATGTGCTTCACATGCCAGTAAGTTTCGCCCAACTGGGCATCCCGCAGCCCAACCTCGAGTTGCTCAACGAGCGTCTCCACCAGAACAAGGGAGCCGTCATGCCAGGTTACTTCCCGCTCGATGCCGAGACGACGATGAAGATTTACAAACTCGCACTGAACGATTAATCGAATGAACGCAAAAGAGTATCTGGAGATCTTGCACATAGCCGAACGGCTCAAGGATACACCGAGGCATTGCACTACGTCAAAACGTCGTGTGGAAAGTGTAGCCGAACACAGTTGGAGAATCTCCCTGATGGCATTCCTTCTCAAGGACGAGTTCCCTGAAGCCGACATCGACAAGGTGGTTAGCATGTGCCTGATCCACGATCTGGGCGAATGCTTCACTGGCGACATCCCCACATTCCAGAAGACCAGCGAGGACCGAGAGACCGAGGATTCCCTGCTCTACCGGTGGGTCAAATCCCTGCCGAAGGAGGTTTCCGATAGGATGGTGGCGCTCTATACCGAGATGGACGAACAAAAGACCATCGAGGCAAAAATCTACAAGTCGCTCGACAAACTCGAGGCATTAATCCAGCATAACGAGTCGCCCATCGACACCTGGTCGCCCAACGAATACGACCTCAACAAAATCTACGCCTTCGACACAGTTGCCTTCTCCACCTGGCTCACCGACTTAAGGAAGGAGATCTTGAAGGATACGCTTGAAAAGATCGAGAACGAACAATAAAAAAGAGGGCGTTGGCCCTCTTTTTTATTGCCGTAACCACTTCTTTATCCCGTGTGTTCACATTGCGGCCAAGCTTGGCCGCCTCTTAACTTATCCTCGCAAGCATTCCCTGGCACCCCTCCAGCACATCGCGCCAGGTGGCCTCAAAATCATCGGTGTACCACGGGTCGGCCACATCGCCCGGGCGGTCGGTGAAATCCATCAGCAGATGTATCTTGCCGTCAGGATCACCACCCAGCATCCTGTGCATGTTGCGCAGGTTCCACTGGTCCATACCCACAATGAGATCATAATGTCTGTAGTCGCTTCTCGTAATCTGGCGCGCATACTTCCCTGCCGACGAGATGCCATGCTCGGCCAGCTTGCGTCGGGCAGGAGGATAGACGGGGTTGCCGATCTCCTCGGTGCTCGTAGCAGCCGAGGCTATCTCAAACTCCTCTTCCCTACCCGCTTTCTGGACGAGCCATTTCATCACAAACTCTGCCATCGGACTCCGACAGATGTTGCCGTGGCATACAAATAGTATTCTCTTCATAAACAATAATCAAAACAAGAAAAGGGGACTTATCGGCTGTAATCCCGCCAGATAAGCCCCCTATGTTTGATCTAAAGTAAAGGGATTACTTAACGATCACCTTCTTAGCTACTCCTGCCTCACGGATGATGTAGAGGCCTGGCGTCAGCTGGCTGGCGTTCTCGCCCACCTTCTGGCCCTTGATGTTGTAAACCTCAACACCGGTAGTCTGGTTCTTCTCGATACCCTTGATAGCTGTCATGGTGCCATAGTCGGGGATTGTAAAGACGTTGGCATTGACGACCTCACGTGTGTTGGTGTTCACCAGGAAGACAACGAGACGTGGATTGACGCCTACCTTATCCTCTACAACGGGCACGGCAAGACTTGTCTCGAAGGTCAAAGCCTCATTAGCAGTCACCTTGCGAGGCACGCTGTTCTCCACACCATTGCAGTCGGTAGCAGCCACGACAAGATTCATGTTGATTGATGTGCCTGTCCAAGGCTGGTCACGCCAGTAGGCCATGTCATCCTCGGGATAGTTGCTCTTGTAGTAGGTGATGTAGTTGTTCTGCGTCAAAGTGATGGAGTCTTTGATGACGGCAAAGACGAGACGATAGTAAGCCTCATTGCTGGTCATCTTGAAGGTCGTGGTAGCCGTGATGTTGAGGTTATCCTGTGCCTCGCTGGTCCACTCGGCAGTGGCCTCTACGTCAGCCTCCGAAACCTTGGTCAGGTTTCTGGTCACTACCTGATCAGCCTGGAACGAATAAGGAGCGGTGTTGTTGTCGCCATAATAGGGATCGGTGAGGAAGACACGATCAACCTCGGCCAACGGAGCATTGTAGTACTTGCTGTCCGTGGTACGAGCCGAATAAGCATCGATAGCCAGCGAGTCGCCCATGTGGATGGTGATCGGGATAACCTGTTCGCCAAGAGTCTCAATCATGCGCTCTACGCCCACATATCCGCGTGCGGAATAATATTTGGACATACCTACATAAACCTCTACGAGGCTCTTGCGGGTAGCGCTCTCTTCGAGGCCAATGACATAGACGGTGGCCTTCACCTTGCTGGTGTTCTCATTCTCGACGCCATTCACCTTGGTCACCTTGATGGTCACCTCCTGTTCGCCAGCCTTGGCAAGGGTGCCGAGGTTGAGCGTAACGGTGCCAGCATTCTGGTACATGTTCTCGATTGGTGTTTCGAGGTCGGCATGGCCTTCCTTGGTCTCGCCATTGAGGTCGCAGGTAAAGTCGATGCTGCTCACGCCTGCTGTGCCGAGGTTCTTGATGGTTGGAGTGACAACCACCTCATTGCCTACCAGTGCGAGCACGTCATCCAGGTCATCGTTGATGCTGGCAGCGTTGGTCTTGATGTTGTCGCCACTGATCTTCACCTGCAGAGCAAGACAGCCTGTCGAACTCTTGTCGGTGAAAGCGGTCTCTTCGGGCTGCTTCAGATAGAAGCTCTTGGCCACATCCTTCTTCACATAAACCACAGGTGTATAGTCATAGTCGCTGTACCAGCTGCTCAACGTGAAGCTGTAGCCTACATAGCAGCCTTCTTCGGGCAATGCCAAGGCATCAAATGCGCCCTCCGACCATGTGGTGGCCGAACTGCCCAACGTCGTCAAGGCTGCTTCAGCGAGGTTCTCGCCATCAAGGCTGGAGCGTACCCAAACCTTGGCATCCACTACATTGGCCGAATAGATGCGCGAACGGAAGCGCACACCCGTCAGGTTGACACCCTTCAGGTCTCCCGAACCATCCACGAAGGTAGCAGCCTCGTATGTGCCGAGCTTGTAGTTGCCCGTGATGTTCTGGGCCTGATCAGAATAATTGCCCCACCACATCTCATTGGTGGCATCTTGGGCGCTAGCCGAAATAGCCATGGCACCAAGAACTACGGAAAAGAGTAGTTTTTTCATGTCGTTAGTGTTTGTTTATATTTTATAGTTTGTTAGTGATTCATCTGAACATGGCCTCATTTCGGATGCTGCCATTGCTTAGGCGGGTCTGCTTGATGCATATGCCCTTGCCTGGCTCAGCCAGCTGTCGGCCGCTCAGGTCGAGATACCGCACTTCCACGACGTTCTGGTTGTCATTGATGACTCCCGCAATGCCTGTCTGCCCGGAAGGCAGGGTATGTTTGCTGCCATCGGCAGTCACAAAGACGCAATAGTCGGAATAACGTATCTCGCCTGCCATGAAGTAGAGGCTCTGAAGCGCGATGCTATCGACGGTGAGCGACAGGTCGTGATCGAAGGCCAGCACATGATAACTGCCGCTGCAGTCGGTGCGCTGACGTGAGGTCATGCCACGGTCCGAGAACTTCGAATTGACGAGCACGGGATCAACGAAGGCAGGATACCAGTCTGGGTCGAACTCAAACTGTTCGCCATTAATCAGCACGCGATAGAACAGCGAATCGGGGTTGATGTAGTTGCCAGCCACATCCTCTACAGGGATGACGTAGGTCATCGAGGTCGAGATGCCGTAGGTCATATCGATGTCCCAACCACGGATGTCGGGCGTTGCAGGTGTTGCAGCCACCTCGTAGAAGCGAATAATGGTCTGTGTGGGGAAGCTCTGGCTATAGCTGGCATTGCGTGCCTTGCCCAAACAGATCAGGAAACCATCGGGGCCATAGAACGAGTCGTTGGCCTCGTCATAGTACATCACGCAGTAGTCCTTGCTGCGATAGATGGGATAGCCCTGCTCATCCAGTCCGGTATAAGTGGCACCCTTCGTATAGAGGTAATACTGTCCATCGTACAGGCCCACATACTGTCCGCCTGCGATATAGACGGAGTCGCCCACCAGTTCGCCCTTCACAAGTGAGTCGGGGGTCTTGGTGGACATGCCCTTGAAGTAGAAGTCGTTGCCGTCACGTCCGATATAGATCATTTCGGGCACATAATACTTGTAGGCATTCTCATATCTCAGGGAATAAGGTTTGAGTTCAAGACCTTCGGGAGCCACTACAAGCGTATCAGTGAAACGCTCGTAGGAATAGCCGTAGTTGTACGAGAAAACGCCACCGTCCTCATTGACGATACAGATTTCGAGGTCATCGCTCTTGAACGAACCCGTAGCATCGTCATAATCCATCTCAAACTCGTCCGACTCGGTATCACCGTGGATATAGCCCTCGGCATCGGCATAGGCCAGCGACACGTAGAAAAGGTTGCCATTATTGTCCTCCCAATACACCTGGGGGTTGTCGAAAACCACGGCATTACGGTACTCGTTGATAGTTCCCTTGATCCAAGTGTTGAATTGATAAGCCGTCACGAAGTTCTTCAGATAGATGTCGTTGCCATCAATAACCACATCGCTCTTGATGGCGCTGCGGGTGACAAACTCATCCATATTCGGATTGTAATAGGTTGTGGTCAAGGCGTAGTCGTAGGCCGTACCGTCGGGAGTGTCCCAGATGGGATGCTTGCGGGCCTTGCGCTGGCTGGAGCTGAAAAGCTCGGTCGGAGCTGTTGCCTCATTCAACTGGGCACGCCTGATTTGAGTCTCTGCCTGCACAGGACCCTTCGACGTTACCTGAAAACTTTGAGCACTTGCCGAGGCTGCTAACAAGCCGAGACAAGCAACAATAAAAGTAGATTTATTCATGCGTTACTTAATTAGTATAATGTGTTAGGAAAAATATCAATTTAGCGTGGCAAAGATAATCAAAATAATCGTATTATCCAAAAAAAGACTTATCAAATAGTCCTATTTGTAAATTATTATCTAATATTTCCAATAATTTGTCCTATTTTTGCACCAATTTCTTGGCATGTTGACCCAGAATTTGTATCTTTGCACCAAAATTATTGAACACGATGAAAAAACGACTTTTGGCATTATTGCTTTCACTTCTCACCTTACAGGTTGCCTTGTCCATGCCCGCCCAACCCGGCACATGGCGCACCATCACCCTCCCCGACGGACAGCAGGTCACAGCCCTGCTCTGTGGTGACGAGCACTTCAACTATTTCCGCTCGTCCGATGGCACATGCTATGCCTTCGATCCTGCGACACGTTGTTACGGCCCCGCCGACATCGAAGCTCTGCAGGCACAAGCCTCCGTAGGTCAGAAAGGCATGATGCGTGCCCGTTCTCGTCGCACCTCCGACCGCGAACACTATGCCACCAACGAGTTCATCGGACAGAAGAAGGGCCTCGTTATCCTCGTCGATTTCCCTGACCAGGACTTTCAGGAGGGGCACGACAAGGTGCTCTACGAGCGCATCCTCAACGAGATAGGTTATAACGAAGGACGTTTCAAAGGCAGCGTGAAGGATTACTTCCTCGCCCAAAGCGGAGGGCGTTTTGAGCTCGACTTCGATGTGGTGGGGCCCATTCGCATGGACAACTCCTATACTTATTATGGAGAACGTGGCCAAAAGGTGGATGAACATGCCGACAAGATGGTCATTGAGGCATGTCGGAGAGCCGACACTGAAGTCAACTTTGCCGACTACGACTGGGATGGCGACGGAGAGGTCGATCAGGTGTTCATCCTCTATGCCGGACAAGGCGAGAGCAATGGTGGAGGCCCGAACACCATCTGGCCCCATGAATACACACTCGTCGAATGGGGTGGCGCACCCCTTCATCTGGATGGTGTCGATATCAACACCTACGCCTGCTCCAACGAAGTGAACTACAGCTGGCAGATTGAAGGCATTGGCACCATCTGCCACGAGTTCTCACACTGCATGGGTCTGCCCGACCTCTACGACACTTACTATGCCGGCAACTTCGGCCTCGGCCATTGGGACCTTCTTTCCCACGCCGGTTGGAACGACGATGGTTTCCAGCCCGCCGGCTACACCAGCTACGAGAAGATGGTCTGCGGATGGCTCACCCCCATCGAACTTAGCGACGAAGACGCTCAAATCGACAACATGCTTCCGCTCAGCGAGGGTGGCGATGCCTACATAATCTACAACCAGGCCGAACTCAACGAATACTATTTGCTCGAAAATCGCCAGCCCACAGGCTGGGATGCCTCCCTGCCAGGTCGTGGTCTGCTCGTACTCCATGTAGATTACGATGCGGACATCTGGCGAACCAACTACGTCAACACCATCGTCGATAACCGCAACATACCAGGCTCCGACCATATCTACAACGACCACCAGCGCCTCACCATCATCCATGCCGACAACGATGACGACCGCACCTACTGGAGTCCCTCCACCTCCTCGTATAGCCGTCAGACCGAATCGACCGATGCATATCCCTATCTCCAGAACGACAGCCTCACCGACAACTCCTCCCCTGCCGCCGTGCTCCACAACGGCAATGTCGATCGTCACCGTTTCATGAACCGTGGCATTCACGATATCACCATCAACACCGATAGCACGATGAGCTTCCGTTATGCCGCCCTCAGTGAGCGCATCATCTATATGGACAGCCTCTCAGCCAATCGTCCCGACACCACAGGTGCCATCTTCTATGAATCGTTCAACGAGTGTCTCGGCACAGGTGGTAACGATGGTATCTTCAAGGGTAATTCCACAGTGGCTTCTGCCGACTTCCTGCCCGACCTTGGTGGCTGGCAGTCGCTCATTGCAGGTGGTGGCGCACGCTGTGCCAAGTTCGGTAATGCCATGCACCAGGGCATCACCATCACCCCTTCGTTCGAACTCACGGGCGACACACTCGAATTTAGTTTCTACGCTGCCCCCTGGAACAAGGACGAACCCGAGCTCTACGTCTCCGCCAGCAATCCCGACATCCATCTGGCCGACACCCTCTTCCTCATGCAGCAAGGACAGTGGACCCACTTCGTCACACAGATCTGGGGCACAGGATCCTCTACCATCACCTTCACCCCCGACCTCCGCTTCTTCCTCGACGAGGTGCTCATCCGTCGTGTCCCTCACGATACGGCCATTCCCGTGATCGATTACCCCTCAAAACCCTCGAACTCCTCGAACCCCTGGTACTCGCTCGACGGCCGACGTCTCGATGCCCAGCCCACATCTCCGGGCATCTACCTCCATTATGGCCGTAAGCAGATAATCAAGTAACTACTTCTCACGAGCAATTTCCAACGCCCGATGCACATTGCATCCGACGAAGTTGCCGAATATTGCCATCAGCCAGGGAAGGAACAGGAAATCACTGGCTGCCCAATAATAGAAGATGTCGGCAATGCTGTGCCTGAAGCCGCACACGATGAACAACGGCACACCAAAGAGTAGAGGCAGATAGCGTCCCTCACGGGCGAACTTCACCGCCGTGCTCATGATGAATCCGCAAGGGATGGCAAGGACGAACACAGCCATCAGGCTCTTTCCTGCAATAACATTCACCACCTTCTGTGCACTCTCGATGTACTGTGGCGAAGCATAGTCAAAAATCAGGCTCACCAGCCAGCAGCCCACAAAGTTACCGGCAATGATATACAGCAGGTCAACCAACTCGGTCGTATTGGTGAAGAAGCCCGACTTGCCCGTATAGAGTGCCAGCCCATAATGCACCACGCTGAGCAATCCGAAGCTGAACATCACAGCTCCCGTCACGCCTCCGACTACCAGATTCACGTAACCACCCAGTCCGATGCACACACCGGCGAGCACACTGCTTATCAGCAGATTCACAATTCTCTTCATTTGATAAAACTATTATTCGTTTAAATGATTGTTTAAATGTGGACTCAGGTATAACACAAGGCTTTATCGACGCGATTGTGGCAAAATTTATGGCTTCTTTTTAATTTGACGTTGCGCAATGTTGGTGAAATCCTTCCACCCCTCTGCTTTCTTATAAGCCGACTTACTGCCTGAAACCACAGTAAGGGTGCAGGTTGACTTGTTGACATTGTTGAACGTGCTTTGATTAATTGGCAATGGAGTCTTGTGATTAACATAGATAGTGGTCAAGCCCGTGCAGCCATCGAAGGCATTGTCCCCTATGCTGGTCACGCTTGCCGGGATCGTCACGGCGGTCAAGCCCGGGCAGTCGGCGAAAGCATATCTCCCTATGTCGGTCAAATTGGCTGAAGTCTTCAAGGACGTTAGGCCAGTACAATGATAGAATGCTTTAAACCCTATGCTGGCAACATTGTTCGGTATGACCAGAGAGGTTATGCCTTTGCAACCAAAGAAAGCATACATACCTATGCTGGTCAAAGTATATGGCAAAATCACGGAAGTAACGTGAATGCAGCCTGAGAAGGCATATGCGTCAATGCCGGATACAAAGTATTCAACACCATGATATGGGACATGGAAAGGAATTTCTATATCACCCGTATAAATACTATGTTCTTCCATTCCATCACCCACTACTTGAGCGGTAAAATTATCGTTAAATCTGTACAAGATGCCATCTATGTATTTGTCAAAGTCCAATTCACCGATATACTTGAATTCGTTCCAATAATCCGCACTTTCGTAGGCCGACTTGCTGCCAACCGGCACAAACAGCGTGCAAGCAGACTTATCGACACCGTAGAAACTTAAATCATTGATTTCCACAGGAGTCACATTTTCAACTATGATAGATTTCAGGTCATTACAGTTAGAGAAAGGACCTTTGTCAATGCTGGTCACACTGTTTGGAATAGTTATCGAGGTCATGCCTAGGCAACCATCGAAGGCATCGTCTCCTATGCCGGTCACACTACTTGGAATTACCGTGTTCCTGCATCCTGTAATCAGCTTATTAGTCGATGTTTCTATAATAGCATTGCAGCCTTCTCTCGAATCGTATGTAGTATTGTCAGCATCTACAGTGATAGAGGTAAGATTCATGCACGCTGAGAAAGCACGATCACCGATAGAGCTCACACTGCTCGGAATCGTTATAGATTCCAGACCAAAGCAATAATAGAAAGCTTCAGAACCAATAGTTTTAACACTTGAAGGGAGTTCAACATTGAGCAATTTACCACTACCCATAAATGCATTATCGCCGATTGTGATCAATCCGTAACTAAATTTCAAATTACATAAGCGATCGCTATTTGAGAAAGCATTGTACTTGATTGTGACAACACTACTTGGAATCGACACCGAAAAAAGAAACGAACATAATGCGAATGCTGACTCGCCAATAGAGGTTACGCTATAATTGTTCCCTTCAAATGGAACAGTTTCGGGAATGTCGATTTCTCCCTCATATTCGTTGGGGTGCGGAACCACCTCCGCTGTCATTGTCGTAGTGTTCAACTCATAATAGATGCCATCAATCTGAACTGCTGCCATGCTTCTTCCCGGGGCAAGCCAACATACAAACAGGGCTATGAGCACTGTCAATGAGCGGTATTGTTTGGTTTTCATAGTTTTCTTTGTGTTAAAACCTTATCACTTCCGATAGATAGTGCGTCCGTTCACGATGAATACACCGTTTCCGGTAACTTGATCCACGGGCTGACCCATGATGTTATAGTTGATACCCTCGTGGCTGTCGCGTGCCACCTCGCGGAGGCCAGCCTCGCTGACATCCACCAGGACGACCTTCGTCAGCGTAGCACCATAGCCCTGGATGATCAGACCCGACTGCTTAACGATAGCCAAGCCCGAAGCCGTAAACACCAAAGGAGTGACCTGCGGACCCGAGAACTGTCCGGTGATGTCGCGGAAGTTGAACTCATGGCTCGTCGTTCCCTCGTAGGTAAATTGTGGATTCTTGCTCCAAGTGCCATCGAAGAACTGCACCATGCTGTAGCCTGCTGCTCCATCGATGTCATAATAAAGCACCAGCAGGTCGCCCGCTTCAGTTCCCGTAAAGTTGGAAGCCGGTAGTGAAAGCTGCAGACCGTCGCCCCAAGCCATGTAGCCACTGCCCGACCAAAGGGTCTTGCCGACCTTTGAGTACCAATCCTCACCTGGATCTTCGCCGCCACCTGGTTCAGGCTCCACATATTCCTGTCCCGAGCCTTCGATGATGCCACGCAGAGCGTAGGTATTATCGACACGCATATTGGCCGTACGGTTGAAGATGCCGAACTTCTCCGAGCCATTGCCGAAGGCATTGTTGTCCCATACAAAAGCGGCAAAACCGTTCTCACGTGCCAAGCTTACAAAGGTCTTGTACCAGTATTCCTGGTTCTCAAGCTGTATCTTCTGCACCTCCTCCGAAGCCGAAGCGTCATAATGATTGGCCACACCATATTCGCCAATCAGTACACCCAAACCCTTCTGCCACCAGGTCTGCTGTGCCTGATTCATGAGGCCCTTCATCGTGTTCTCGTTGCTCGAAGGCGTAGCTCCATAGCTTGCATATTCCTTTCCCCAATAATAGTATTGACAGGAACCGCAATACTCGTAAGGATCGTACGAGTGGAACTCCACGATGAGATGTCCTTCCACCACGTCGTTCGGAACCACCAACCCGTTCAAGCCATAGTAGGGGTTGCAGCTGTAGGTCTGTACCACGAGGTTACGATAGTGGTTCTTGCCTCCTGTGGCGCGCACAGCATCGACAAAGGTCTGGTTGTAGCTGTTCTGCACGGCCTGGTTCTCAGTTGTAGGCTGTGCCCAGTTGATCTGCACCTCATTGGTGCCCGCAAAGGCCAGACGGTCGTCATAGTCGGCAAACGTGTTGGCGATTTGCGTCCAGATTTTGGCAAGGCGAGGCAGGATTTTCGACTGGTAACTGTAGAGCGGATTGTTCTCCAACCATGCCTCGTGATGAGTATTGAGGACGACGAGCATGTCCTGGTTGTAGGCATAATCGACCACCTCCTTCACACGTGCCATCCACTTGGGGTCGATGGTCATCTGGTCATAATCGACGATGTGTCCCTCCCAGCGGGCGGGGATGCGGACGGCGTTGAAGCCAGCCTCCTTCACGGCCTTGATCATGGCCTCGGTGGTCACGGGGTTGCCCCAACAGGTCTCCCACTTGTTGCGGTCCTCCTGCCATACGTTGGTCCACGTCCAGTTGGTGTTGTCCCATGTACCACCGGCGCTCTCCAGCGAATTGCCGAGGTTCCAACCGGCTTTCACACTCTTGCACCACGTTTGTGCATCCATGTTCATGCCCGTAGCATCGGGCTCCGTTGCTGCCGCCGCCGACATCACCGATGTCGCAAGTGCAGCCATCATAACGTAAATCCTGTGTTTCATTGCTTTTCTCAATATTTTCATTTCATTATCTATCCTTAACTAAAATATTGGTCGGCCTATGGCCTCAAAATTATAGAAAAATTGAATCAAAAAATATAAGACATGCTTCTTTTGATAATTTTTGAAATAGATTTTTATATAATTTTGAGCGCAGCGACCCTTAACCATAAACCATTAACCATGAACCATTAACCATGAACCATTAACCATGAACCATAACCCTTAACCATTCTCACCACTCCTCGACAAAACTCTTCCCCTCCAGCCAAGCCGCCATATTGAGCACCAGCAGGTTCCAGTTCTGGAAACCCTTGTTGAGAACGGGTTCGCCGTTGTCGGGCAGATAGTATTCATGTAGGGCGCCAAAGCGCTCGTAGTCACGACCCAGCAGGAGGATGGTCTTCTCGGCCAATTCGCGTGCTTCGCTGTCGAATCCATAGCGCACCAGACCACGGAAAGTCAGGTAGTTGGCCACAATCCACACGGGCCCCTGCCAGCTGCTCGGATTGCCCGAAGCCTCCACGTTGTACATCTTTTCGAGTGGAGAAAGCGTGCGGATGCCGGCTGCACAGTTGAAGTTGATGGTATCGTGATACTGTCGCTCCACTATCACACGGGCCTGCTCTTCGGTAGCAATACCCGCCCACAGGGCCATGAAGCCGCTCCATACCGAGAAGCGCTGTATCAGGCAGTCGTATCGGCGCGGTTGACCCACATGAAGGAACAGGTCGGTGGGCTGCACATGCTCCACCTCGGGCTTCTCCTTGGGCAAAAGGTTCAGATCAACACTGTAGTAGAAACCGTCTCTCGGGTCCCAGCAATGCTCCTGCACGTTTCGCTTCAGCGTCGCTGCCTGCTCGGCATACTGGCGTCCCAGTTCATCGAGATGCAGACACTCGCTGAGGTACTGCATCGCCAAGAGTTCGCGATACATCAGCGCATTGAGGAAGATGGAGCTGCTCGACTCCTTCGGCCGATAGAATGTCGAAGGGTCGTTATCCACGCCGATGGCGAAATCATCCTCCCAGAAGAGCAGTCCCGTAGCCGCATGGCGATGCCAGTTCATGTACTTCGCCTCGAAAGCCTGTAGCTTGTGGAAATCTTCGCGCAACCACTCGGCATCTCCCCCATTCTGACGAACGATGAACGCGGCATGCTGTGCGATGATGGGCTTGTGCATGTTGCTCTTCCACGGGTTGATGGTCTTCAGCCAATCGCTGCGACTGGGCGAAAAACGCTCGATCCAAATAGGTATCCATCCGTCCATACCTCCGTAGGCAAGCGCATTAAGGATGCAGCCCTGTTCGTACTTCACGGCCTCCTCGCTGTCCTTCTTCGTACCATGCTCCAACAAGATTTGTCTCAGCGCAACGTTGCTGAGCCACGAATCCCAGTCCCACAGCACATCGTTATACTGCGCACTTCCCGGTGCCAGAAATGGATAAAGCAAGGCATCGCCCGCCTCACGATACATACCTTTCATGTCGCGGTAGATGTGCTCGCGACAGATCTTCGTATATTTCTTGACGTTCGCCTCATTGCGCTCAGGCACCTGGGCCACCAGGATGTTTGCCACTAGGAACAGCGCAATGCAGATTATCATTTTGCTTTTCATGCTTCCTTGTTCTACAATAATACAGGTTAAGTTACCTTTCTAAGTGTTTTATTTCCTTATATCTTGTGAAAATGGATTTGAGACGTGGGCTTCAATAGCCCGTCTCACAATCCGGAAAATTGTCGCCTCAATGGCGACATAAAATTGCCCTTCGGGCATAAAATTCGCCATGTCGTAATTCTCAAATTCTCTAATTCGTGATAAAAAAAGACTTGTACCCGGATGGATTTTTTGCGCAAAGCGCAATTTTTTGCAGGTATTGGACCTGCTCATTTTCCGGCAGAAACAACCAGGCCATTGGGCCGAGGTTGTCTGCCATTTTCACCTTGCTTTACTTGTTATTATTCGTCTTTGTTTTCGATCGGTCGAAATGGATGCTGCAAAGTACGTAATAATTTTTCATATATCCAAGCATTCACGCCTTTTCTTGCTACTTCAACATGCTTTTTTGCAGTTTATTTGAAAAAAATCATCCATCTAGAGCTCTTTTTCATTGAAAGCCATTGAAAAATCAAATTTATTCGCAATTTTTGCCAGCAAAAAACAATAATTCAAGTAAAAATGGAATACATGTCAAAAGAAGGCTATGACAAGATTCAAGCCGAACTGCAACAGCTCATCAACATAGAATACCCCAAAGTCAAGGAAGCCCTCATCGAAGCCCGCGACAAAGGCGACTTGAGTGAGAACTTCGAATACCACGCCGCCAAGCGTGCACAGTCTCGCCTAATCGGCCGCATCCGTTACCTGCAGAAGATCCTCAGGTTCACCCAGGTCATCGAAACAGAACGTCTGGGCTCCGACACCGTAGGCATCCTCAACACCGTCGAGATGACCAATCTCGACACCGATGCCATCAAGACCTTCACCATCGTCAGCCCGCATGAGGCCAACATCCAGGAAAACAAGATATCCATCAAATCCCCCATCGCCCAAGCCCTCATGGGCAAAAAAGTAGGCGACATCGTTGAAGTCCGCGTCCCCGCCGGCATTCAACGATATCGCATCAACTCCATTCAGCTTTAGCCTTCAAAAAGAGAGGTTAGCAAACAAGTAAGTCTTATGCCTCTGATGCCATCACAATCAGACCATAGATGAAATAAAGTGTCGTGAAGACAAAAAGGCAGATGTTGACGACAGTCAAAATGATATCGAAAGGTCTGACTCTTCTGTATTCCTTTGGGAATATCAACTTCACATCTTTGGAGGTGTATAGGTAATAAAGGAGATACAAGCCATAGAAGAGCCACAAAATGCCGAAGAGACTCGGAAAAGAGCCCGTCGCTATTGAAAACACCAGATTGAAGAAGTAATACACAGTGCATGTCCACGCAAACACCTTGCACAGGTAAATGGCATTAGGCTTACGTTTAGCGATGCCCAGACCGCCCATAACTCCAATGATTCCGTTAAACAGGAAAGGCAAGTACGTCAGAAACAATATATCGCCATGAAGTGTGATAATATGTGCCGCCATACTAGACAACGAAATCACAAGAGTCAGCACAGCACCTACAAGCACCACTTTGCGCAAAATGCCTAAGCGACCATGATACTTCAGATCCAGTTTCGATGGGTCTTCCTTGCTCCATTTAATCTGTTCAGAGGAAATACGCATTTCCTCACAATCTTGTTTCGGTTGTTCCATAATGCAAAATGTTTTTAGGATGGATTTATGTTATCTCATGTTCTCTTTCGCTTCTATATAACAACAAATGCTTTCATTGATATTTTGGTGAAAATGGCCTCGTCTCTGGCTTCAATAGCCGAGACTCAGCCGGAAAATTGTGACCTCCAATAGGTCACATAAAATTGCACTGCGTGCATAAAATAAAGCTCGTCCAGATTGCTAGAAATTCAGCGTACAGGGGCCGGATGGATTTTATGCGATAGCAATTTTATGTCGCCATTGAGGCGACAATTTTCCGGATTGTGAGACGGGCTATTGAAGCTCACGTCTCAAATCCATTTTCACCTCCTTTTCTTGTTATTATCGGTTTCTGTTTTGGATTTGTCTAAATGAACGCAGCAAAGATGAGGAAAATCTCAATACTATGCAAGAGATAGGACGAGAACGCAGTTGTTCTTAACAATAATTAACTTGAAGCCATCTCCAAACAGAACTTCTTTTTCACGCCATACATCTTCCATCTTCCCTCATGTCGATTAGGTTATCTAATGCTAAACGACCTTGAGGATGCCAATAATAGTGGCACATTTGAAACTGTTTTGGGTGGAACATTGTATAATTATTTGCTATATTTAAATGCCAATCTTCTTGTCATTAAAAAATAATTACTTAAAAATACAACTTTATCGTTGAATTGTTTGTTGATTTTAATGATATTTCATACTTTTGCATATATAAAACATATAAAACAATGACCACACAACAAGAAGTAGAGCAATTCCTCAATCAGTTCAAAGTAAAACTAGATATATTTGGAATCATTTTCAGAAATGATAGAGGAAAGAACATTCAGACCCTCGTAGATCTTAACATCACAGAGCTGGAGAGACTTCATATCGTCAAGACTATTGAAGTGACAGATTTCAGTGAAGGGCCAATTGTTGACACGCTCAATCATGGCACAGACCTTTGGGTCTTTGGCAAAGATGTTAAGGGGCAGGAGGTATATATAAAGATATCGATGGGTTTGCCCAACAACAGAACTATTTGCATATCTTTTCACATTGCAGAGCACCCTATGTCATACCCTTTTAAGAACAATTAAGAAAGAGAACTATGAAAAGTCCATTTACTGGAGGTTCATGCACACTTAAACATGAGCTGCGAGAAGTGACCTATCGCAAGGAGACATATAAATATATGGCTCAGTTTTGGGTGTGCGATGATACTCATGAAGAATTTTCGACCACGGAACAGGATGGAGCAAGCTTAGCTCAAGTTTATAACCAGTATCGTTCAAAATATGGGATTCCCTTCCCCGATGAGATTCAAGCGATGCGTGAAAGATATGGCCTTTCAGCCATCAAGATGTCCCAGATATTAGGTATGGGAGACAATCAGTATCGCCTCTATGAAAATGGCGAGGTTCCCAATCTTTCAAATGGCAGAATGTTACGATCAATCTCCAATCCCAAAGTGATGCTTGACTTGGTTGAAAGTTATAAAAACCAGTTATCAGAACGGGAACTCCAAAAAATAACCGAACACCTGAATACTCTTATTGCCGAAAGTGAACAATTCCGAATCCAACAATATGAAACATCTCGCATTTTCCCTTCGGCTCGAAATGAGGACAATGGGTTCGCTTCTCTTTCACTTAATCGTCTAAATAATCTTTTGCTGCTCATTCTAAATAATTGCGGTGAGGTCTGGTACACCAAGATGAATAAGTTGCTATTCTATATCGATTTTGTCTCGTATCGTGAACATGGTATGGCAATTTCTGGGCTCACTTATCGCGCCATCGACTATGGTCCAGTTCCAGAAAAATGGGATCGTGTATATAGCCAATTTGATTCTATCCGACAAGAACCACGTTCCATCGGCGATTACGACGGCAGTGTTCTTCTAACCGAACAAAAGGCAGATACCAATGTCTTTACAGAACAGGAACTCAAAGTAATCAGCTACGTCTGCAATACATTCAAGAATTGCTCGTCGCGAGAACTAACGGAAATCAGCCATAAGGAAGAAGCCTGGACTTTATTCCATAGACAAGCACTGCGAATTCCCTTCTACCAAGCTTTTTCACTCAAGGCAGTTTGACATCGATATCTACAAGCATCTACATGAAAAAGGGCGAAAAATCAGTCATTCCCCACAAAAAATGTACAAAATGCTTGGATATTCCCCAAGAAAAGTGTATCTTTGCGGCGAATATTCCCCAAGAAAAATGTAATCACCATCGATCAAGCAGACAAGAATCTGAAGGGACTCCGATGCTCTATGCAGCCATACATGGATCAAGGATGGATGGAGAACATCCCGCTATACTCTATCCATGGTTTTTTAAGAATGAAAGATCCAGACATCCCTTAATCCCTTCTATCTGCCTCCTTGCGAGCCTGGATGGGAAGCATAGTCACGGATGCCAAGAAGTTTGCTCATAATGAAGATTGGTTAGATGATACACAAAAAAGTCGGGAAAAAGTTCACTTCTTCCCGACAAAAAATGTAGCAATATGTTGTTTACCGAATGCTTACGAATCATCAGCCACGATACTGGCATGTCCGATCAGTTCATCATCAATAATGTTGATGTCAAGTGCTTCTTCCAGTTTGGAAAGCGTATCGAGCGACATATTCTCCTTGCCCTTCAATATCTTCGAGACATACTGCTGAGAACAATTCATGCGTTCAGCAAGGGCCTTCTGCGTCAGCCCCATCTGCTTCATCTGTAAAAGAACTTTTACAGCAATCCTTTGTGAATGACGCAACCACGACCAGTTATCGCGTCTCCATTCCGCTTCCTCACGCCATGCTGATGGCGTTTCGCTCCGATGAGCTTCGAGGAATTCAAGTGTTTTCCGTTTCATGTCCTATATCTCCTTTCATTTATTGTATCTCAGATAAGAATTCCACAAATCCATCTGCATCAATTGCCCCTTCGCTAAGCAGATAATTTCGAACCTCTTCCATTTTGTTGAGCTCTGCCAAAGTATGAGCACGTTCTTGCATAGTATGTGTTAATTTGATAGCACCTCCAGTGATAATATAGCATCCTGGCTCCAACTTGATGGCATAGATGCGCAACCAAGATGAATGTTGAGGGCGATTCTTGATTCTTGCTTTCTCTTTACCCAAGAGCATTTCTCTAGTACGATTGTTTTCTAAAGGACGGAACAAGAGGTCAAGATCTGCATCTGGCGATATGTCCAATATTAAACATTGCATCCGATGGCTGTCTTCAATTGTGTCATAGATTGCCTGGTTGATGTCAGTAATCTTAAAGTAGGAAGTAAGATCAGACATATTAGCAAGGAAGAAATCAACCAGCCATTCAAGATCATTCCATTGTTCAAAGAGTGTTTGCAGAGCATTGTCTTTAGCTCCATCGTAACGTACTGCCCAAAGTGTATTATTTTCAAGAATCTTGTCAAATTTCATATTGGATGCGTTATTAATTCGCTACAAAGATAAGATAAAAAAACAAAATAACAACTATCAGTTGTATTAAATCTTCTACTTTTGACTAAATTACTTGAATTTTGACTTCTGGATAGAGCATTTTCGGCACCGTGAGAAACATTTATCGCCAATCAAATTCTTTTGTAGCTGCCAACGATATCGAGTCAGCAGCGTTGAGAAAGATTCCCCTATGGGCATTCGGCTTCCTGTACTGAATCCTGCTTTGGACACTTTCAAGCTACGCATCAATTCTCAAATTCGTGTTCAAAATATCAAGACAAAGCGACAGAAAAAACTAGGCCTCTCCCAACTTGTCGCACATTCGCGACCCTGTCGCTATATCCCAATCAAAAAGTCGGGAAAAAACTTGCTGGCATGTGGAAATTACACACTTCCACATGGGCCACTACAGCTTCACCGCATAAGCTCATCGGCAGGTAAGCAAATAGCAATTCGTATCTTGACATCCATTGTCATGAAGCAATCCCCGAGAACACATTGGTTTTCGGGGATTAGTCCCTTCTATCTATAAAAAGTGATCCAATTGGTGCAATAGCCATTAACGGTCGGGTGCAGTTCAAGCCACTTTATCGGTCGATCCACCACCTGGCCCATGCATCACGTATGCACAATACACAATCTTCTTTTTCTCGAAATCCCAAACATACATGCGTGGCTTGCCCGATGGAATGCTGTAATCCACGAACAAAGCATAGTGTTCGTTCATCTTATGCTGATGAGCGAAAGCAAGAGCATCATCCACTCTGCGTTCCATAGTCTCATACGCACTGCGACTGGGGAAATCCGAAAGGAAATAGTATTTCCATCCCCAGTGCAGGCCAAAAAGGACAATTACAGCCACCGCCATCAGCGGGAACAGAATGAAAACTTTCTTCAGTAACTTTTTCATATTTTTCTCTTATATATCTCCTACATATTTATCATCTTTCAAAACCATTAAGTGGTCAAACCAAGTTTTTTTTTATTTTTCTGCCGAAGGACATTTTTCACCTTCTTACAAAAATCTCATTGATTATCAATCTCGACATTCAGTCCCTCCTCCTGAAGCGCCTTAGCAAAGACAGAGCCATGCACATCCTTCTGCGTGGCCAAGGCAAAAACCACAATCTCGAAATTATAGTTCTTCAACATCTCAGCAAAAAGCCTTGCAACAATCCCAATGGGATTCTTGAAAGCCCCACAACCCCATGCACCAAGGATAACGACCTCGTTGTCCTCCTTTGCAGCCACGTCAAGAATCTTCTTCATCCTTGACCGGATAACGTCCTCGTAATCGTCCGGTCTTGTTACTTGGTCGAACAGCTCCGGAGCAGCACAAGTGATGACATTCACCTGATACCAGCTATTGGGGACCATCATTTGAGGATAAATAGGAACTGATCGCAAATCAGACTTGAACACAACCACATCTGGCGTGTAGATAAGGTCATCATTACCCATGAAATCCATCTGATGATTGTGGTACATATCGACATGCTTTTGGTAGAAGGGCTCCTTCATCGCCTGCAGGCATGGGAGCAACGTGGAACATCTGCATAAAGACTCCTCTTGAGCACCTGAAAAATAGGGCGCACCTCCTATCGAATGATTGTTTGCAAAGTTCAAAACAGCGACCTTCTTGTTCTTAAACATCTTCGCAGCTTCGAAGCTGCGCTTTCCAGACACGCAGTATTTCGTCGCTGAAGCTTCACAAATAGGAAGGTCAATCTTTTCCTCCTCAGCCACCATATACTGCTTAGCCACCGAGTGTTCGATGGCGCTCATCAGTTCCGGCATCTCCCTGCAGCAGTTTGCTGTATCCATCATCACCTCGAAATTGATTCCCATGTACTCTTTATCCATAATTTTTGACTTTTTTGATTAATGTTCTGTGACACTTCGTTCAATAATAAGTGTCAATAATCGAGAAATGTAAACACTAATCAAATAAGATTGGGTAAGTCACAGATGCCAGGAAGTTTGCTCATAATGGAAGATTGGTTAGATGATACACAAAAAGTCGGGAAAAAGTTCACTTCTTCCCGACAAAAAATGTAGCAATATGATGTTTACCGAATGCTTACGACCAGGGAGTGTTGCTGGGTGGCGTAGAGCGAGCACAGGGGAGTTTACCTTTTGGGGATTTTTGCACATAGTACTGCATGAATTATTAACCTCAATAAAAATCTTATGGCAACACAGAAAAAAACATCGACAATCACGCAGCTTAGGACCATGACTTTTTTCAAGGAGAATAACCTGTGGTATCTGGAGTGTCCTGAATGGGTGGAGCGACAGACCAAGTTGTTCCGCGAGACTCACACCTACAAGAATGAAGAGGGCAAGAACACGAAGTACAACGTGGTTCAGGACTTTTCGAATCCGTTGGATGACCACACCAAGCATCCGGATTGGAGTGATCCGAGTCGCGACAAGGCACTGGTGATGGATGATTCATTTGTGGCTCTGCTCGAACAGAAGGCATGTGGCGCTAATACCGTGACGATTGACATCATCTCGTATGGATGTGTCAGCAACACTTACGCACATTACAAGCGCACGAACATTGACAAGAATGGGGCGCTATACTCCGATCGTTTTGATTCGTCTTTCCCGAAGAGGTTTCTGCTTAAGCCGATCTTTTATTTCCTGTTTGCGGATGTTTATCCGCTGTACATTCATGTGAAGTGATAGAATCTGGATTCTTACAGCATTCTCATTGTAGCCATTTAGGACACTAGTGATTGACTTAAAAAAATAAAATGAGTGACTTACTCCTGATAGCCACTCATTTTTAGGATCTATATTCGTCACTTAAAACGAAAGGTCTGATCTGAACCGTCTCCGAAAGCCTCCGAAGAATCTCCGAAAATATCTACAAACTTGTACAAGTTTCTCCGAAAAACTCCAACTTTTTCGAAGAATACCTCATGACATTTGCAAGATAGGGGTTACCGAATGCTTACAATCAATCTGCTTTTTCAGGGTAAAGCACATAAGCTATGATTGATTTTCTATACGTAGGAGCTTGTCATTTTGCGATAGCTTAACAACGTAATAATCTTTATTACGAAGTTCAACAGGCAACTTGTCTTCAAGAATAGAAGCTACAAACTGGATATTCTCTCGATTAGCAATTTCTGCAAGTTTAACCAACTGGTTGTCATGCATCAACTCCTTCTTATCATTCAAGATAAAATGCAGGCAAGGAATTGACTCCTGATCAGCAAAGAGCGTATATGCAATATCGAAGCATGAGATTTCTCCTTGCTTCTTGCCTGAACTCAAATTCGTTCCAATGACAGAGAACTTATATACCGACTGTCCTTTGGAGTTTCTAACCACATCCTCTTTAACAGAATAACGTTCATCATACAATTCATCTGAAATTTCGGAGAAGATATCATTAAATTTTGAAAGTTGATCATCGACCTTAGTTTTGAAATCTGTTGAGAACAAACCATCGTCTATATTTTTAAGATCTTCATAGAATTTGCTCATAGCCTCTTCTACGGATTCAATTTGTGAAAGTATTGCTCCATACTCACCTTTTCTTGTATATTGCTCATTTAACGCGTTGATAACTTTCTCAAGTTCCTCAAACGTATCGGAAGCCGTGATTTTTTCGGTAAAATACCGTTCCTTTTCGCGCAGAGATATAAATGAGGCTTGTAATTGAGCTATCTTCTCATCCAATTCAGGAATCTCTTCTTCAATAAATCGAGCTCTGTTGGCTAACATCTTATTATGGTAGCTTACCATCTCTTCAAAAGTATGTTGTATCGTAGGCATCAGCGCAGCTGCCTGTTTATAAACAAGCTGTAATTGTGCCATATCTACATCAAAACGCTGCTGATAGTAGTCATTAATTGACTCCTGAATTACATCACGACGTATCCGCAAAGAAGTAATAGAAGAATTAACTCTATGCAAATCTTCTTTTACTGCAGCTAGTTCATCCAAATCCTGATCCAAATGTGGATTGATATTGAAAGAAGACTTCTTCTGTTCTAGTTTGGCAATCTCTCGATCTATATCCTGCAAAGCAACCTTGTAAGAATTTTTGGTACCATTCTTCTCCAACCGTTTCTTATAGTTGGACTCACTCTTGATATTAGCGATGAGTTCCTCACGTCTGCTTCCCTCATCGTAATCACAACCAAATAAGAAGAGATATAAAGTCTCGTACTCCTCCAGCTTAGTAAAAGAATTCAGAATGTCCAACGTGTTATTCAGACGGATATCCTCATATCGCACATTGTGGGCAATAATCTGTCGGAAAGTCGGCTTCTCAACTATAATAGATGGGAAGATCACTTCACCGAGACGTTTCTCAAAATCAGTTTTGTTGATGTCCACACCATTAATTCGGCAGATGGCCTCCTTGCGGGCAAGGAAGTTGCGATTCACCTCTACCACATATTGTGGATTGTCAATGTCATCTACAAGTGACAAGGTAATGATGATTTTGTTGTCTATCAGATAGTCCTTTACTAACTGATAAACCTCTCGTTTGCTTTCGGGATCTTTGAATACCACGCTTCCATCACGTCCAAGGCAGAAATCAATTAGACGCAACACTGTAGTCTTACCGACATTGTTGCCAGTAAGAGTTTCACCAGAAGGAGTTTCATCTACAATAAGATTCAGACCCTTATGAAATGATAACTCACGTATTACCTTGGTAGGGGTAGATATAATAAGTGATTTTAAGAACACAGTGAAATATCTCCTTTCTCGTTAATGAAGGCAGCATTGATAAGATACAGCCAGTCAAGGGTTAATATCAAAAGTCGGAAAGACATGTCATTCGACTTCTTTATTTCCACAAAGAGGTCGACAAACGACATGGTTCCGCATCTTTGAAGTGTTTGCAGAACAATAGCACCAGTATAATATACGCTGTGCTTTGGATGTATAGAATCAGGCAGTAACATAGCTATATCCCGCTGGATTTTCAAATATTTTACAACGTATGAAAGCATCAACGACGATTACATCAGAACAGATATCTATTGATTCTTCTGTCAGTTCACCACTTTGAGCATGTTTCCTAATTTCTGTCTTCACGTCATTACGAACTGCATCTAACAATTCATCGCCCTTCAGTTCGCAACAATGTTCCAGATAGAAATTACGGATTTTCTGTAAAACAAATAGTGACTTGTTGAGACCTTCTGCATCAAAAGCAGAATAAATATGACTAACCGAGTTCTGCCAAATTTTGTATTCTTTGATAACCGCTTTTGACTTAATTAGGTCATTGTAGTCAATCTTAGTATCTATCTGAAAATCGTTATCTAATTTGATCTGGTCAAAAGCTGAAAAATCGACTTGAGCTAACATGGTTATAATACGAGTCAAATCAGACTCTATAACCATTGACGTAGCATCATTTCCCAATTCTTTTCGAATAAAGGTCTCGATTTCCTGAAGTTTATCGATTGTCAATCCAAAGACTTCTCGCACTAATGAATCAATATCAAAGATATCATTAACAGGTAAGAAATTTAGACCATGTGGATTTGAAAAAGTATTTTGACGTAAGTTAGTTGCTGGGCGAGCAATAGAAATAAATTTAAACGACCATCCAATATAATTAGCCATACTTTCCTTTTGCAAAGCACTTTCAACCTTTTGTTTCGTATTGGTTGATGAAACTTGGATAATAATTTTATTGGTTTTATCTATCAAGTCAATCGCCTCAACATTTTGATTAACTCTATTCAGGTTTTCCAATTTCCAACCATAAAGCAAGTTCAGAAAATCTCGATAGAAATTCTCAGAATGAAGATGTAAATCTAGTATATTGAGCTTTCCTCTTGTTTCAACCCTATGAGCTAAAACAAACAGATGCTCTTCTATGTAGTTAAATAGGCGTTGTCTATTCATATCCCCTAATTAATTACATCAATGTAGAATTGATAAATATTTCTTTTTCACTTTCAATTTACAAAGATAATATCTTTTTCACATTTACATTCGAAATTTTCAATAAATCCTCCTATATTATAAAATTTAGTATTAATTTTTATAATTTGATACATATACTTGACAAATATTTGGAATTTCATTGCTTTTCTTTATTTCATTAACTATAACCAGATGAACACAGTTCTGATTATCCATATACGGCAATTTTCCCCCCTTTCTTTATCTCGAGGCAAATGTTGATTATGTGGATTTCTTTCGCTTACAACTCATAGGACTCGACTATGCAGGTAATAGTTTACTAGACCTGGAATAATATAATCTAATGTCCATTCAATTCCTCAGTGTAATAATCGTGAGTTCCCCTTCTTACACTTGTCTTCACAAACGATATCGGTATGAGCATCACGTCAGCAATCATCACCACCACCCCAATCGCCACATTTCGAATTACCTTCTTCATAATAAGACTTTATTGTTCCAATCTAATGTGTCGTTTGTCAGGAAAAGTAAACTTGTCGCAAGTCTTCCATTTTCTGGCGAAGAAATTTAAAATAAGTTATTGACTTTTATAATAAAAAGAGTGACTTACCCTCGTGGTAGCCACTCTTTTTTTGGATCTATATTCGTCACTTACTCTGAAATAACCATTAACCATGCTCCGAGCTTTGCTCGCGTGGAGCGAAGTGGAACAACCATGAACCAATATATGGAGGTTATCAAATGCTCAACGTCCTTGAGGTGGCCTCTGAAGGTGGCACATTTGTTTCCGCTGCCATCACTCATGACGGAAGCTAACATACAATCGTGGCTATTTCCCACATGGAAATAGCCACGATTGTTTTAATGACCATAGAACCTTGTTTTTGTGGAAGATAGTCTCGGAGATTACCATCAAGTATGCAAAGAACAATGGTAAGACGTCTTAATCCTTGTTTTAATGGAAGATGGTCTCGGACACTATGTCAAGAGAATCTTACGAAAGAGCAATTCAGCGTCTTAATCCTTGTTTTAATGGAAGATGGTCTCGGACGAGTGCCTCCATGGCCTTGTGGTAGCGGTTCATGTCTTAATCCTTGTTTTAATGGAATATGGTCTCGTACTCTTCAACTGGGCTGCGGAGTGTACCCGCGGTCTGGAGTCTTAATCCTTGTTTTAATGGAATATGGTCTCGTACACTCAAACTTGGTGGCTCTATCCCACGTTGTGAAGAATGTCTTAATCCTTGTTTTAATGGAATATGGTCTCGTACATGTTGGTGTAAAAGCCAACATTCCACAGCTCCTTGTCTTAATCCTTGTTTTAATGGAATATGGTCTCGTACCAAGACGAGAATGGTGTGGAGCACCAGGCCGTGCGTCTTAATCCTTGTTTTAATGGAATATGGTCTCGTACACTGTTAAATTCTAACAATTACTACAATGAAAGAGAAGTCTTAA
>JAFZBE010000068.1 GCA_017561935.1 Bacteroidales bacterium
AGGGCTGTTGGAAAGAATCGCAAGGCTCTTCGACTCCACTTTGGACGACCTTCTCGAGAGGGCAATTGCTGATCCGGAGACCAGAATGGATCTCGAATGCATCCTCAGATATAATCAAGATTTCAAAGAGCGTGCCTAGGTATACTCTTTTTAAGCAGAAAAAGAATAAATGCCTATAGGTTTTGGTTTAACATGCTAAATTTTGAAGTTATATCCCTGCCACAGCTGCTTCTGGGGGTGTGGGAAACTTCAGTTATTACTACTATAAGATATTATTCTCTTTCATCAGCCTTTAATTTTTTAATGTTGTCAAGGAAATCCAACACGGCGGCAGCAGGAACCTTCAGCGTCTGCTCGTTCGAGAAATTGTAAACGATATCTTTCCCTTCCTTCGCCAAACCTTGAAGCAAATCGATTTCCCACGGCTCCGGACCTTCCGACAGCTTAGTATATAACCATAGTACGTCCGAAGCATCCAGCTCGATGATTCGTCCATAGATTGAGTAAACAAGACTCTCTCCCGATTCAGCCTTTTCCTTCAAGAAGCCCTCGATGAATTGCTTCAGGCCTTGTGCATAAAGAAAGCCGAGATCCTGTATTCTGATATTATTTGCCATTGCTTTGTAACGTTAAGAAAGTATTCATGTCATAAATCTCCTTGCCGCCCTCAGCTATCGGGGCGGGCAGAAAGCCACTATTGTTGTCGATGTGCCAGTAATCGACAATAGGAAGATAGATGGAGAACAGATTCGCTATTCCTCGTTCATAGCGACGACGAATGACATCTGTCGGGATATTGTGCCCACCAGATCTCACTCGTTGTGCCACCCTACACACCGCCAGCTCCGGTGACTCAAGCCAATAGAAGAAGAGAGCCACCTTGAAGCCTTTCTCTTGGGCTCGTTTAACCAACCTCCCGAAATGACGGGTCGAAAGAGTGGTTTCTATGCAGAAGCTCTCATCCTTTTCAAGTTGTTCGTCAATTTTTTGAAGCATAATACGCCCTGCCTCGACAGCAACACGCTCCACGTCATCTGGACAGAGTTCCCGGGCAATATCATCAGCATTGAGAAAGATCGGGACCCTGAACTGTGACGACAATCGGTTACGGAATGCTGTGGTCTTACCCGCGCCATTACATCCTGCAATCATATAGAGGATTCTTCCCCCAGTTTCGTCAAGATTTATTTGTACTTGCCTCATTTCTTCAGTTTTTTATCAGTGCAAAGAAACATATAAAAACACATTTCCAAATCGAATGCTTGATAATCAGATTTTTTAGAAACCGTCCTACGACCTTGTAATCTCAAACACTTTACAATCGTTCTTGTCCAACTTTTTGTAAATAGCCGAAGCAATACTCTTTTGAAACTCATCGCTCACCGACGTTGAGTCAAGGACCGAACGGGCAGATTCCATCTCGCCAATCTCACGATAATACTCGGCCTTCATCAAATTATCTGTAATCGCGTTTTCAATAAGCCAGAGCCCATTTTCGTGGAAGAGTTCTGAATCTCCGGGCTCAACTTCATGGGATTCATCAGTACGGTAATAGTTGTCATTATAAGCATGATGGAGCATCATTCTTACAGATGCTTCTTCGTCCCTACTTTGAAAACCATCACTTGATAGTTGGACGAATGCCTCTTTCATCTCCGAGAAAGAAAGACGTCCTGTATCGAAAGAATAGCTATCGGTCGCATATCTTCCTCTTTGTCTTGTTCGGATGTAATATTTTTTGCAATGCGGACACTTCTGCACAAATGATATTTCGGGTAGCATAGGTGCTATTTGCTTGTTATCCGACCATAGTATCGAGCCAAATGTATTGCCAGAAAGCAAAGACATGATTTCTTTCTCCTTTCCACAGAAAGGGCAAGTTAGAATTTGAGAATTTCCAGGTAGCATAAACGATTCAGTTAACCTAATTGTAAAAAAGTTAATAACACGGTGCAAAGATGAGACTATTATTTTTGCAGAGCAATAATGGTTGAGTGTTTTTAATCATATTTAACGCACCACTAAGCATCAGCCTCATCCCTCATCCATCACGGATGTGACGCAAAAACAGCATCCATTTCCTTATCGATCTTATCGAACGGCCTTTTGAGTTTAGTGAGATCAACAGCGACCTTGCTCAATCCCTGCTTGTTGTTCTTATACATCCTGAACACCGGGATGTCAGTGAGCCGCTGCTCGTAGAGGAGATAAGCAATCTGAAGCATGCTGAACCGGTCCATGTAACAGCCCAGATGAATGCTCTTGATGATGTTCTTATTGAGTTTGAGTAGCTTCATCCCGCCCAAGGAGCAAGTGATGCGAAACTCCTTCTCGTGACGCCAGATGCTGTTCTTGCGGTAATATTTGCTGATGATGCTCTCCTTGCTTTTGTCGAGGAAGAGTTTGGGAGGGTTCGTATGTCTCTCAGCATCATAACGGATGGAATCCGCCCCCATTCGTTGGCAAAGGATATTCTTCAGGAAGTTCTTCTTTTTCTCTATGTTCTCATGTTCCTGATTACGCAGCCAGTCATTGGTGATCAGCTCGATATCCTTGTCGGAAAAAAGATTGGCATAGTGAGCCGCAATTTCCAACTGATTTTCGAGCAAATCGTAGGACTTTATTAAATACGGGTCAATCTTGTATTCCCTCTTCTCGTAGAGGTGCTGGGTAATGTCGTAGTCCAGTGCATTCACATAACTGATGACAAGGTCGTGGATAAGGTTCTCGGTGTCATATTCGATGCAGAAGCCCTTGTTGTCGGTATAGTATCCCCACATCAAGATGTTGTCAATCTCGGGAGTAAGGCACAGGATGCCCATTCGCTCCAACTGTTTTTGCCAAACAAGCTGCACCATCTCTCTATCATCCTTCAGTAGTTTTGTTCCAACATCCTCCCGATAGTATTTGCCACGGAAGTTCAACTCCCTAAGCTTATGGTCCAACCACTCAAGGCCGAACTTATCCACCTTATCTTGCGTGTTGTTTTGCACATCGATCCTACAATCCAACGGGTCGTTGAACTGCAAGGCATTGGGGAGGTAAATCTCTCCCTTGAGTCTGCTCTCGTTGAATTGCGGATCGAATCTATAGAACTTGTAAAGTCGCTCAGGCAGGTTACAGATGCCAGGAATGCTGGGAAGGTTTCTCATAATGCAGATCGATTAGATGTCAGTGGTTCATGGATCAATAGCGGTGCAAAGATAAGGAATTATTTTGAGATGCACAAAAATTACTGGGAAAAAGTTCGCTTCTTCCCGATCTCCTCGATGGATGGAAGTCCCTTATGTTATCTGCGAATAAGCATATTTATGTCCGAACAATAGTCAATATCCGTTGGATCATCACCAATCTGTTTTATGCCGATTTGCTTCATGGGAAGGAATGGGAGCAATCCGGAAAACGACAAGGTTCTATGCCAAAGGGGACATTTGTGAATTACCAGATATGTTCTATATGCTTCCAGATTCCCTAAGTAAACCAGAGGATATTGATGGAACTCCCTATAGAAGAGATCAATCAGCAAAGCCAATGAATCATTGGTTGAATTATCAAATGCGTTATTGTTTTTTTCCACATCAATCATAGGGATCAGGTCTGTATTTACACGCTTGTAAACAAACATGAAATTCTTGAACTGGGCATTCACTGAGGTATTAGTTCTGAAATAATGGTAGATGCCGACGTGCAGATTGCAGTTGTTCGCCCTCTTTACGTTTACCAGACAATTCGGGTCCCTGAAGTAATTCCCTTCTGTCGCTTTGATATAGCAAAACTCGATATTGGGGTCATTCGACATAGCCTCCCAGTTCACATGGTTGTGGTGCGAAATATCAACACCATTATAGTGTTTTGTAGAGTAAAAACACCAAACAAAGATAACTGATATTACCAATAGGAAAAAGATAGCTGCTTTCTTCATAACCATGTTGTCCTTTATGATAAAGAAAATGGAATTAATCCCTAATGAATCATTTAGATTATCCAATGATTTCTCTTGCAAACTTCCTTGAAAACAGGATTGTCCGAAACGGAGGCGAACAGCAACATACAGCTACGAACCTTTATGGCATCATCTCCAAATACCCGATAAGCCTCCTTGCCTGTATTAAGATATGCTTGGGAAATCTCTATAAGGCGCTGTCCCAAGATGGGATGCTCGATATAGGACTTGGCTTCATCTCGATTAATAATACCATAGTAATTTGAAGCGTCTGAAAAACCAAGACCTTTCATTTGCGGAAATATGTACCAGATCCAATGGCTTATTTTTCTGCCATTTCGAACTTCAGATAAAGCATCCTCATAAGTGGCATCACTCCACCGACAGCCACCTTCCTGGGCAACGACGAATCTTTGTAGGTTGTTAATATTCTCCATAAGTTTTTAATAGTTTTAATACTTCCCCATCGGGGCTTTCAACATTATATGTCAAAACGACATAAAAGGTAAACTATGGCTTGTATTATTTAAAGTATCCGGCACAATTCATGGGCATTCATGATAATTCGTGGAGAAGAATAAGAAAAAAGGGGAGGCTCCATTTTGGAACCTCTCCTTGACTTTTCGTTTCCAACAAATATTGTGATCCCATACGGAGTCGAACCGTAATCGAAGGAACCGGAATCCTTTATTCTATCCATTGAACTATGGGACCAATCTGTGCGATTTTGCGGGTGCAAAGATACGGCAAAGTTTTGAGAAAAACAAATTCTTGGGACAAAAAATGTATTTTGCCCCAAGAATTGCGTGGTATTGCACCCCGAAGAGGGTTATGGAATCATCGCTTGATATAAAGTTTCCCCGCTTGCGGTTTGCTTACCTGACGCCCCCACAGTTCATAATAGCGAGGAGCCGAGGGATGATCGGGTTCTACGGAACGTATCGTTTGGGATGCTGCGTCGTCGGGCACACGGGCATACATGTCGTAGAGACGCACTTCGCCCGAGGTGGCGGTGTTGCGCAGACGAATGGTGAACGGCCCGGAGAGCTGTTCTCCAAGTCCTGCCTGCTGAAGCACATTCCATCCGCAATAGGTGCCTTTCGAGAACTTTTCGGTCGTCGTGGACCCTGTGGTACCATCGGGCAGCTCCCATTCGATCAGGAAGGCGCGACCTCCGGTGAAGTGCAGATTGACGAGCAATGACATCACGCCATGGAGGAAATACCACTGAGCACCGCCATTATAACGTGCCATGCAGATGGCTCCCTTCGTACAGCCACTGGGCACAGTGCCGTTCTCGGTCTTGTCGGGGTCGAGCATGGTGACATAGCTGTCGTTTGTGCCCTGGACGAGTGACAGGACTTCGCGATAGTCGGCTGGCAGCTGATTGATGGAATCCTGCAGATGATACCAGTCGCCTGTCAACACATGCGATGGAGCAAACACAGTAAGGTTGCATTGACAAGCTACTTCCTTAGGGCCTCCCAAGGCCTGCACCGTAAAAGTATAGGTGCCAACCTCGTCGATTCGTCCGTCGATAGTGAGCAGATTGTCTTCGACGATGCAAGTCAAACCATCGGGCAGGCCAAGGACGTTGAAGGCTGTGGCCGAGCCACCATACTCGAAGACGATGGTTTCGATGGTATCGCCCTTGACAATCTGCTGTGCTGCATTACCCGTCAGACAGGTAAGGGTGGCTTTCACTACGAGGGGGATGGTGTCGGTGGCCGACACGCCATCGCTTTCAAAAGCTCCGAAATCGGGTGCTGCATCATTATAGGGGATGGTGAAGATATCTATTTCGTCGAGTGTCAATCCTGCAGCAGCGGCCTCGTCTTCGGTCATGAAACGCGACGGGATGAAGTTGACAATAGGTTGCCCCAAGTCGATCATGACACTCCCCTCCCGCAGTTTCCCAAAGCTGTTGTCGGGCAGCGAGCCATCGGACAAACGCGCTGCGAGAAAGTCATCGAGAGCGAGCGATAGGAATTCGGAAGAATAATCCTTTGTCCGAGGTTTCTCCTTGCCCACTTTCTGGCCTTCCTTGTAAGGATTGCAGCCATCGAGCGTGGTCCATGAATTGTAGTCGGTATCGGGGAGTTGTGATCCTTCCTTGTCCTCGGAAAGAAATTCGTGGTTGCATGTAACGGCATTGAAACCGATGCAGTTACGGATATACATGCCTCCATATTTGAAGACGGTGGGGAAGCGATAGTTGTAGTCGTTGTCCCAGGCGAGGCAATTGAGGATATACATACCTTCGTAGGCATTGTTCTGGTCGAATCCCTTCTTCAGGTTGCCGAACGAGATACAGTTGCGCACCACATGTGCACCAGTAGATTGGTCGAAGGCTGCGCCTCCTGAGCTTCCACCACCTCCGAGCTTGAATCCGTTGCCATTGCCCACTGGGGTATCTGTACCAGGCTTGTAGCCGGCATGGTAGGCCCAACAGCTTTCGATAAGCACCGGATGATAAACCATATAGAGGTCCCAGTTGTCGTCGGAATTGTTCCACGCGCGACATCCGTGAAACTCAGTGCCAGGTCCAGGGAATAACTTGCATGCAAAACCATCGGCATCACCACCGTCGTCGCTGCCGTTGTAGGTGCGGCTGTCGTAGTTGTTGTAGGAATCGCAGTTGATCACCACATTGCCTCGACAATAGCGATAATCGGGATTGAACTGGGGCGTGCCTGTGGGCAGCTCTTTGGTCTCCTCAATGCTGAAGTCCTTATACATGCCGATTTGCAAACCAGTGTCGTTGTTGTCGTGGAAGACACATTGCTCGATAATGTTGTACGAACCTTCCACCTTCATGCCGTTGTCCTCGGCATTGCACATTGTGAGGCCCTTGAAGTACCAGTAGTTGACGAGATGATTCACATAGATGCATCGTCCCATCTTGAAGTCATTCTGATTGGTGTGCTTCATTGCCGCGGCATCGATAATCACCTCGCCTTCGCCGGGCACTGCCCAAAGATAGCAACGCTGCTGGGGCGTGGTCTTCTTCTCAGGGATCTTGATGCGCTCGGTGATGGAATAGGTTCCTGCATGTACCCAAATGGTATCGCCGGGTTGAAGAATCTCCACTGCCTTGTGGATGGTGAGGAGGGGCGCTTCGGGCGTGCCAGGGTTATCGTCCGAACCTGTTGTGGCAACGTGAACTGCCGCCACTATTGACTGGGTGAACGATGCGAGCAGAAGGCTTACGAAAAAATAGCTTATCTTCATGAACTCTTTTTTAGCATACGCATGATAAAGACTGCAGATTGGGTAACCTGCAGTCTTTGTATAGGAAACGAAATCAGGTTAGAACACCGTCAGGCCAAGATAAACCACGAGGCCGTTCATGATTACCCAGAAGATGGCGAATGGCATGGTCTTGCGCATGATCTCACCGTCCTGACCTTCCATGTTGCAGGCTGCGGTAGCAATGGCGATACTCTGCGGTGAGAGCAGCTTGCCGCCTTCGGAGCCTGCGCAGTTGGCTGCTGCGAGCCAGTTGGTCTCGTTACCACTGACACCAAAGAAGGTGGAGTCGTTGATGAGTCCGAGCTGTGAAGCGGCATCGGCCTGAAGCTTGCCGAAGAGGATGTTGGCCGAAGTGGCACTGCCAGTCACGAAGGTGCCGATAGAACCGATGAGCGGAGCGATAAATGGGAATGCCTTGCCCGTGAGGGTTACGAGGCCGGTGGCGATGGCAAGCGTCATGCCGGTGTTGTTCATCAACGAGGCGAGAGCCACGAGGCAGCAGATGGTGATGGCTGTCTTCTGGAGGTTCACAGCGGTCTTGCAGAGAAGCAGGAAGAGACGCTTGAAGGTCATGCCCTGGATCAATCCACCGATCATGGCGCCCAGGAAGATCATCAGACCTGCATTGGAGAGCCAGCCGAACGAGAACTTATTGCCCAGGACGGGATAGATGAACGAGCTGACGGCCGTGGATTTGAGGGCAGCGTTGATGGGAGGAACAATCTTGCTGGAGATGAGGATGAAGAAGATGATGAAGCCATAGACACTCCATGCCTTGAAGGTCTTGGCGGCACCGAAGTTCACCTTCTTGACCTTTACCTCATCGGCAGGACTTTCGTCCTTGATGAAGAGCTTGTTATAGATCAACATGGCGACAATCGAAGCGCAGCTACCCAGGATGGCGGGAGTCTCGGGGCCAAGGAAGTGAGCACAGCAGAACTGCGTGATGATGGAGAAGCAGCCTACAAAGAGTGCGAGGGAGATATTCTTCATGATCTTGGTCTTGTCGGTCATCATAAGGATGAAGAACGGGGTGATGAAGAACATCACAGCGAGCTGGATGATGATGAAGGTCGAGACTTCGCAGAGCATCTCATGAGGTGCCGAGCCATTGAATACCTCGTTGGCAAGTGTCGTCGCGGGAAGACCTACAGCACCAAAGCCTACAGCCACGGTATTGGCCACCAGACAGATGACGGCCGAGAACATCGGCTTGAAGCCCAGGCCGATGAGGATTGCTGCGGGAATGGCCACTGCGGTGCCAAAACCTGCCATGCCTTCGAGCACGCCACCAAAGCCCCAGGTGAGGAGCAGGACGAGCAGACCCTTGTCGGAGGTGAGCTGGATGAACTGTGTCTTGATGGTCTCGATTTCCTTGGTTTCGCAAAGGATGTTATAGCTGAAGATGGCACAGATGATAATCAAGATGATTGGGAAGCAGGCCTTCAAGCAACCTTCGATCACCGACCAAAGGGTGACACCCCAGATGGAGGCATCGACATACTTGGCCGGAATGATGCCCAACGAGGGTGCAACGAATACAGCCAGAATGATCGTAACGATAAGAGTGGTCAATGCACTCTTCCAGCCTGCCACCTTGAAGCCCATCATGAGGACGAATAGCAGGAGAATGGGAATAACGGAAATTAATGCAGCCATGGACGATGTATAATTAACAATAAAAAATTAACAATTGGCAAATAACAATTGGCAATGAGTGCCTACTCGGTGAGGAAGATGGTGGCTGTGCGTGCGGCCTGAGCGCCATAGACCAGCGACTGCTCGATATCGGCAGTTTTGGAAGGACCGGAGATGAAGGTGCCGAAGCCGTAGTCATTGAACCTGATGCGTTCGTATGCCTCGTGCATGTTGCTTACGATGTTCTTCTTGCTCACAAGGATGACGAGGTTCTCGGAAGCGAAGCAAACGGCTTTCTCCTTCATGGTCTGAGGAATCCATACACAGCCGTTTTCGGCACAGGCCACTTCGCCCTTGATGACACCCACATCGACATCCTCAAGGTCCTGGGCACGCTCGACGGTGTCGGGGTTCTTGGTGGCCTTGATGCCGGGGACGTTGCTGGCGATGATCTTGGCATCGGGATATGCTTCGAGTATCTTGGCATTGATGTCGTCGGTCGGCTTGATTTCGAAAACGCGTGCACCTGCTGTAGTGGTGGTGGTCTCGATATACTGCGCTACGGGGTCGTCGAACTGGAGTTTCTTGAAACCGAGGTCGGGAAATTCGTAGGTCTCGCGGACATTGCCACGAAGCCTGCTCAGTATTTCTTCTCTGCTGCTCATTTTACTTTTCCTTTCTTCCATAATGTGTGGAACGATTGTTTAGCGAACTCAGGCATTGTGTGTCCGTAGCACCAGGCGTTTGCCTTGATGTTGGTCATGAAGGCGGGCACGTGGTTGGCAAGGGGTGCGAACTTCAACGCTGTGGTGTAGAGTGACGGATGCTCGAAGAGGGTCTGCATACCTGCCGACGTCATCTTCTTCATAGCATCGGCATGGCCCAACTTGTCGAGCTCCTGACGCCACTTGTAGATCTGGGTCGAGAGATCGACCTTGACGGGACAAACATTGTCGCACGACATACAGAGCGAGCATGCCGAGCAGTTGTGATAGTTGGCATCGCGGTCCTTGAGCATACCGAGATTGATGCCGATGGGGCCTGGGATGAAGTAGGTGTAGGAATATCCTCCGGAACGGCGATAGACGGGACAGGTGTTCATGCAGGCGCCGCAACGCATGCACTTGAGGGTCTGCCAGTGCTCGACATTACCGAGGATGCTGCTGCGTCCGTTATCGACGAGGATGATGTGCATCTCGGCTCCCGGACGTGCCTTGCGGAAGTGGGAGGTATAGACCGTGGTGGCCTGGCCTGTGCCATGACGTGCAAGCAGGCGCTGGAATACACCCATGGCCTTGTAGTTGGGGATGATCTTCTCGAGGCCGATGGAGACAATATGGAGCTTGGGGATGGAAGTGCTCATGTCGGCGTTGCCCTCGTTGGTGCAGACCACGATGTCGCCCGTCTCGGCGATGCCGAAGTTGCCGCCAGTCATGCCGCAGTCGGCATGCATGAAGTTGTCACGCAGGTGATAGCGGGCTGCACGGGTGAGATAGGTGGGGTCGGAACTGGTGTGCCAGTCGTCGCCTTCCTTCAGGAGGCCTTCGGCTGCACGTGCACCATGTTGCTCGATGATGCCCTTCTCGCGGAAGCAGGCGGCCACCTCTTCGCGGGTGACGTGGATGGCGGGCATCACGATATGGCTGGGCGGTATCTCCATGAGCTGGAGGATGCGCTCGCCAAGGTCGGTCTCGACCACGTCGATGCCGTGCTTGATGAGGTTGTCGTTCAGATGGCATTCTTCAGTGAGCATCGACTTGCTCTTGACCACCTTCTTGACGTTGTGCTCACGCATGATCTGCATGACGATGTCGTTGTATTCATCGGCATCTTTTGCCCAATGCACATGCACGCCATTCTTCTTGGCATTGGCCTCGAACTGCTCCAGATAGTCGGCCAGATGGGTGATGGTGTGCCGCTTGATGAGGTTGGCCGATTCGCGCAGCTGCTCCCACTCTTCAAGCTGGTAAGCGAGGCCGTCACGCTTGGAACGCACACTCCAGAATGTCTGGTCGTGGCGAGTTACTCTGCCAGAATCCTGATTGAACTTCTCGGCAGCTATACTGTGTTTGGTACTCATAATATTATTCTGTCAAAGACCAGCTGCTAAAATTTGTGCGACATGAATGAATTTGATAGGTTCGCCATTCTTCTTGGCAATGCCCTGCAGGTGCATGAGGCATGAGGAGTCGGGACCGGTGATATACTCGGCACCCGTCGCCATGTGGCGACGTAGCTTGTCCTTGCCCATACGGGTGGAAACAGCTGGTTCTTCGACCGAGAACATGCCGCCGAAGCCGCAGCACTCGTCGGGGCGCTCGGGCTCCATGACTGTGATGCCTTCGACGAGTTGGAGGAGGTCCTTGATCTTGTTGAATCGGGGCACGTTGCGCTCAGAGGGGGACGACAGGCCGAGCTCGCGAACACCGTGACAGCTGTTGTGGAGCGACACCTTGTGAGGGAACTTGGCTTTCAAAGATGTTGGCTTGATGACGTCATGAAGGAATTCGACAAGGTCCATGGTGCGCTTGGCGGCTTCACACTCGTGGTTCACGATACCTTCATGGAAGAACCTCACGTAGGACGCACAACTGGCCGAGGGGGCTACAACATAGTCATAGCCACGGAACAGCTCGTCGTAGTTCTCGACGAGTTTCTCTGCCTTGTTCTGGAATCCGGCATTGCCCATGGGCTGACCGCAACAGGTCTGCTTCTCGGGATACTCAACGTCGAGGCCGAGACTCCGGAGAAGCTTGTAGGTTGCCACACCTACCTCGGGGTAGAGGGCATCTACATAACAGGGAACGAATAATCCGATTTTCATGGAAGAATAGTTGCGTGTTTGTGTTTTGGTAAATAATTTTATAGATGTTTATAGTGCAAATATTATTTTTTTCTTCCACATTTCCAAATTTTTATGCAATTCATAGACAATATTGTTCGATTGCACAATGAGCTATTGCACATTTTGACACGTAGGCATAACACTAAATCTCATGTTTCGGCGTGTGTCCTTCATTTTTATAGCGCGTAAATTTGGAAGAAATGAGGAAAAGGATTATATTTGCAGCGTCCATTTGGTTTGATTGAAAACAAAACTATTTATAATTGATAAAAGGAGGTGAAAATGGATTTGAGACGTGGGCTTCAATAGCCCGTCTCAAAATCCGGAAAATCTATCCAGTTTTATTACGAATACTCAAAAATACTATACGATTATGGCATATAAGGAAGTACCGATAGCGAAATCGCTGAAACTCATTGAGCCGGGGCCGTTGGTGCTCGTCGCAACCTACGACACCGTGAATGACCGCCCCAATGTGATGACAATCTCGTGGACGATGGCCATCGACTGGGATGGAGGCATCGCCCTCACGACCGGGCCATGGAACTACTCGTATCAGGCGCTGATGAACCTGAAGGAATGCGTGGTATGCATCCCGTCGGCAAGCCTGGTGGAGACGGTGGTCAGCATCGGCGATGTGAGTGGTGAAGAGGTAGATAAGTTTGAGAGATTCGGTCTGAAGGCATTGCCGGCACGTAGCACGAAGGCGCCACTCATCGACGGTTGTATAGGCTGCATCGAATGTGAGGTGGAGAAGTATATCGAGGAGTATGGCATCTTCATCCTCCGTGCTTGTCATGTGTGGATCGATGACGATTGCAAAGACAAGCGCATGATCCATGCCATCGGCGACGGCACCTTCAAGGCTGATGGAGAAACTTTCGACTGCAGGCACCTGATGGCCGACAAGTTGCCTCCCGGCGTGTGATATACCAGGCAAGACTTCACATTTTCGCACGAGTTTTTGCTTTTCTCAAAAATTGTGCCTATCTTTGCGGCGCAGTTTTTCAACAGAACAGATTATGCAAGTAAAGATTGAGGAATCGTGGCGCCAGCAGTTGCAGCCACAGTTCGACAGCGCGTATTTCGAGATACTCACTAACTTTGTGCGCAAGGCCTACCAGACCACGACATGCTATCCTCCTGGACGCTTCATCTTCGAGGCCTTCAACCGCACGCCTTTCGACAAGGTGAAGGTTGTCATCCTCGGACAGGACCCTTACCACGAACCCGGGCAGGCGCACGGGCTGTGCTTCTCGGTGCTGCCCGGCATCAGCCTTCCTCCGTCGTTGCTCAACATCTACAAGGAGCTGGTGAGCGAGTTCGGACAGCCTCCCGCAGTGTTGCCCGGAAGCGATCCACGGTCGGTGGGACGTGCCACGGCCTTGCCGAATAGCGGCGACCTCAGCGCATGGGCCGACCAGGGCGTGCTGCTGCTCAACACCTCCCTTACCGTGCAACGCGGCCTGGCCAACAGTCATTCGGGCAAAGGATGGGAGACATTCACCGATGCTGCCATCAAAGCCATCTCGGACCATCGTTCGAACGTCGTCTTCCTGCTTTGGGGACGCAATGCTCGCAACAAGAAGATACTCATCGACACACGCAAGCACTGCGTGCTCGAATGTGCTCACCCGTCGCCGCTTTCGGCTTATAACGGATTCTTCGGGTGCAGGCATTTCGCCTTGTGCAACAACTACCTGCAGCAACATGGGATGACTCCTATTCAGTGGCTCTAGTTTTTCTTTTTTAACAACGAATTACCACGAATTGACATGAATTTTTCAAATGATATGTCTTTCTTGACACAAATTACCGCGAATTGACATGAATTTTCAATTGGGTGGTAATAAATTAGCTGGCACCGATAATTCATGGTAAATTAAAGATAATTCGTGTAAAATAAAAAAAATGAAAAGAGATAATATACTCGCGCATCTCTGCATCGGTGGTGCCTGCGTCTTCTGGGGACTCATGTCGCCCGTCGGGAAGGATGCGATGCTGCATGGCATCGGGGGCATCGACATGGTGAGTTTCCGTGTGATGGGTGCTTGTATCTGCTTCTGGCTGGCCTCGCTGCTGATGACGGCTACTGGACAGAAGCAGGAAAAGGTGCCCACGCGCGACCTGCTGAAATTCTTCTTCGTCGCGATGTTCAGCGTCATCTGCAACCAATGCTGCTACACCATCGGACTGAGCATCACAGCTCCCACCAATGCCAGCATCATGACCACGACGATGCCCATCATCACCATGATACTGGCAGCCCTCGTGCTCAAGGAACCCATCACCTCGAAGAAGGTCTTGGGCATCGCAGCAGGTGTGTCGGGAGCGCTGATACTGATCCTGAGCAGCACATCGTCGAAAGGCTCGGCCGCCGAAGGCAACATCGTGGGCGACCTACTGGTGGTGGGCGCACAATGCAGTTTCGCCATCTACCTGACTTTCTTCAAGCACATCGTGCAGCGCTATCATGTCGTCACAGTCATGAAGTGGACCTTCACCTACGCCTGTCTCGTCATCCTGCCATTCTCGTTCCGTCATCTCAGCGCCATCCCCTTTGCCGAAATCGGCACGAAGACCTGGTTGGAGACGGGCTTCGTGGTCTTCTTCGGCACATTTCTTGCCTACATCCTGATGATCAAGGCACAGAAGACACTGCGTCCCACCGTGGTGAGCATATACAATTACGTCCAGCCCACGGTGGCATGCCTCGTCAGCGCCATCACGGGACTGGGCGTATTCGGATGGAGTCAGGCCGTAGCCATCGTCCTCGTCTTTACAGGTGTTTATCTGGTGAGCATCAGCAAGAGTCGTCGTGAACTCAAGATTGAGCAACGTCGGCTTCAGAGACAGGCGTCTTCTTCCGAGACAAAATGATAGAGAGAAGCATGCCAGGCACGGTGCAGGCTACGGCTGCCCAGAAGAACTGCGTGTAGCCCAACGACTCCTGCAGCCAACCGCTCATCATCGAGGGGATGTTCATGCCCAATGCCATCAGTGCAGTGAGAATGGCATAGTGCGACGTGGAGAACTTGCCTTGCGACGACTGAAGCATAAAGACCATATAGGCCGTGAAACCCAAGCCATAACCAAATTGCTCCACTCCTACCAGCGAGCCTATCAGCAGACGGCTCTGCGGCTGGACCATCGACATCCAGACATAGAGCAGATCTGGCACATTGAGCATCAATGCCAAGGGAATTACACACTTCCTCAAACCATACTTCGACACCAACATACCACCAAGGATGCCTCCGATGGTGAGCATGCCCACGCCTACCGTTCCATAGATCAACCCATACTCGGCATTGTCAAGCCCAAGACCGCCAGTTTCGACCGGAGCCTTGAGGAAGAGGATTGTCAGCTTCGACAGCAAGGCTTCGCCGAGGCGATAGAAGAGCAGGAACAGGAGGATGAACCAGAGGTCGGGTTTGAGAATGAATGCCCAGAATGCACCCACCCAATCGGTCTCGTCACGCTGTGCGCCATCGGTGGCCACGGCATTCAAACGGGGAAGCCACATACGATGAGCAAAAGCGAAGACGAGCATCAGACCAGCCACGCCCAGCATCACCAGGAACCAGGCACGCGTGAGGTCGCCGCCATTGCTTCGCGCCAAAAGACCCACCAGCGTAGTAAGCACGCCCGAAGCAAAAATCATCGACAGACGATAGGCCGTGGAACGGATGCCGACGAAGAACGACTGCGCATCCTTGTCGAGCGCTTTCATGTAGAAGCCGTCGCACGCGATGTCGTAGGTTGCCGACGAGAAGGCTCCCACCGTCAGGGCGATGAGACACCACGTGAGCCAGTTGCTGCTGAGCAGCGAGAGTGCCACTCCGGCAATGCAGATTGCCAAGGCTACCTGCATGAGCCACATCCAGCGACGTGTGTTACCAATCCACGGGCTCCATAGCGCCTTGAACGACCACGGCATCGCCAGAAGCGACGTCCATGCGGCCACTTCGGTGTTCGACAAACCCATATCGGCCATCATCACCACGCTCAACGTCGTAATGACTGCATAAGGCAAGCCCTCAGCGAAATTCGCGCTGAGGACCCATCCCAAGTCTTTCGATCTTATATTATTATCCATTCGTACCTTTTGAACCTTTCAAACCCCTCGAACCTTTCAAACCCTTCTTAACCTCTCTTAACCCTTCGAACCCTTCTTAACCTCTCTTAACTCTTCTTACCCTTCCCCCAACACCGCCTTGAAAATGGTCTCGGTGGCACCGCTCTCGGCCTGCACATATTCACCGGCACGATGACCAGCCTCGGCAAGTGCTTTCGCGTCAGTCATGAAGGTCTGCATGATGGCGGCATATTCAGCAGCATTGCTGATGGTGAAGCCGCCCTTGGCATCGAGCAAACCCAAAGCCTCGCGGAAAGCCGTGTGGTTCGGACCAAAGATGACAGGCATGCCATAGACAGCAGCTTCGAGCGTGTTGTGGATGCCCACGCCAAAACCTCCGCCGATGTACGCCACGTTGCCATAGCGATAGATGGACGAGAGGAAGCCGATGGCATCGATGATGAGACAATCGATGCTGCGCACCTTGCTTTCGTCGAGCTGGGTGTAGCGCATATAGGGACGCTTCAGCTTGGCGATGATGCCCTGGATATGTTCCTCATGAATCTCGTGAGGCGCAATGATGAGCTTCATCTCGGGATGATGGTTGAAGTGGTCGAGCAGGATGTCCTCGTCCTTCGGCCACGACGAGCCTGCCACGAGCGTAAACTGCCCACGCGAGAACTCTTCGGCCCAAGTGTATTGCTTGGCTTGCTGCTGGATGGCGATGACACGATCGAAACGTGTGTCGCCACAGATGGTCACATTGCGGTCGTAGCCAATCGAGGCAAGGAGACGCTTCGACTCGTCGTCTTGCACAAAGATGTGACGGAAATGGTTGAGCACGGGACGCAACACGCTGCCGTAGGACTTGAAGAAAGCCTGATGCTCGCGGAAGATGCCCGAGATGAGATAGGTGGGTATCTGACGACGATCGAGCTCCTCGAGGATGTTGCCCCAGAACTCATACTTCACGAAGAAGACGAGCGCCGGCTGCGTGATGTCGAGGAAACGACGGCATTCCGATGGCTTGTCGTAAGGCAGGTAGCAGACGATGTCGGCACCTTTGTAGTTCTTGCGCACCTCATAGCCCGAAGGACTGAAGAAGGTTTGCAGGATGCGATACTGCGGGTACTTTTCGCGCAATGCTTCGATGAGGGGACGGCCTTGTTCGAACTCGCCGAGCGAAGCGGCGTGGAACCAGATGAAGCGTCGGCTCGGATCCTGCGCATTGAGCTCATTCACCTTGGCCTGAAGCTTCGGAGCCCAGTCCTTGCGTCCTTCCTCCATCAGCTTCGCCTTGCGATGACTAAAGGCCGAGGCCAGCTTGATGCCGAGGAAGTAGGCGCGAGTACCGATGTTATAGAGAATGTTCATTAAGAGGGTTAAGAGGGGTTAAGAAGGGTTAAGAGGGGCTACTTACGCCAGTCGCTCGACGGCGAGGCGGGCACGACGCAGTGACTCCTCCTTGCCGAGCAGGTCGGTGATGGCAAAGATCTGGGGACCGCGTGCCTCACCTACCAACGTGCAGCGGAAGGCATTCATCACGGCGCCGGTCTTGTAGCCCTTGCCGGCAATCCACTCCATGACCTTGGGCTCGAGGGTCTCGCCGTTCCAGTCGTCCTGTGCCTCCAGGAAGTCGCAGAGCTCGGTGACATACTGTGGAGCCTCGGCCTTCCACCACTTCTTCATCGACTTCTCGGCATATTCGGAGGGAGCGGCGAAGAAGAAATTGCACTGATCCCAAAGCTCCTTGGGCAGGTTGATGCGCTCCTTCATCAGCTTGACTACCGTATGGACATATTCGTCACTCTTGGGATCGGCGCCATGCTCGAAGACCTGATGCTTGAGGGCATCGCACAACAGCTGCTCGTCGCACTCCTGCAGATAATGATGATTGAACCACAGGAGGCGCTTGATGTCGAAGTGTGCACCGTTCTTCGAGCAATGCGAAAGGTCGAAGAGCCGGATCATCTCGTCCATGGTCATGATGTCCTGGTCGTTGCCCGGATTCCAGCCCAAGAGAGCCAGGAAGTTGATGACGGCTTCGGGTAGATAACCTTCCTCACGATAGCCGCTATAGGTTCCCATAGGCTCGCCTGTCTTCTTGTCGCGGATGATCCATTCGAGCGGGAACACGGGGAAGCCGTACTTGTCGCCATCGCGTTTCGAAAGCTTGCCATTGCCTTCAGGGGCAAGGAGCAAGGGAAGGTGAGCGAACTGCGGAGCCTCCCAACCGAAGGCACGATAGAGCAGCACATGAAGGGGCGAGGAAGGCAGCCATTCCTCACCACGGATGACGTGGGTGACCTCCATCAGGTGGTCATCGACGATGTTGGCGAGGTGATAGGTCGGCAGCTCGTCGGCGCTCTTGTAAAGGACCTTGTCGTCGAGGATAGTCGAATTGATCTTCACCTCACCACGGATGAGGTCGTTCACAATAACGTCCTCGCCTGGCTCGATGAGGAAGCGCACGACGTAGGGCTCACCGGCTGCGATGAGTTCCTGAGCCTTGTCGAGACCCAGACTCAGCGAGTTGCGCATCTGTCCACGTGTCGAGGCATCGTACTGGAAGTTGGGAGTAGCCTGGCGTGCTGCCTCAAGCTCATCCTTGTTGTCGAAAGCATAATAGGCCTTGCCGGCATCGAGCAATACCTTTACGTATTTCTTGTAGATCTCGCGACGCTCCGACTGGCGATAAGGGCCATGTTCGCCTCCGAAGCTGACGCCTTCATCAAACTGTATGCCAAGCCATCGGAACGACTCAAGGATGTATTCCTCGGCACCAGGGACGAAGCGCTGGCTGTCGGTATCCTCGATACGGAACAGGAGCTTGCCGCCATGCTGACGGGCAAAAAGATAATTATAGAGACAGGTGCGGACACCGCCGATGTGAAGCGGGCCGGTGGGGGATGGCGCAAAGCGCACTACTACTGGACGGGACATAGGGAAAGGGGTATGAGGGGTTAAGAGGGGTTAAGAGGGGTTAAGAGGGGTATGAGGGGTTAAGAGGGGCTTGAGGGGTTTGAGGGGTTAAGAGGGGCAATGTTGCCTTTCGAACCTTTCTTAACCTTTCGAACTTTTCTTAACCGCGAGCGAAGCGAGCTCTTATGAGAGGTTAGCTATCCAATCCCTCAAGCAACTTGACGAGTTGCTCGTCGGTCTTGGTGAGTTTATCTTTGCAGAAAGTGAGCAGTTTGATACTGCGCTCGGTGAGCTGGCACAGCTGGTCGATCTCGCAATCGGTGCGTTGCAACTTCTGGACAATCTCTTCCAACTCTTTGATTGCGCTGGTGTATGTAAGCTGTTCGTCTTGCATCAGTTTATTCCAATTAATTATTGATATTTGATAATTGTTAATTGAAAAATGTGCTGCAAAGATAGCATATTTTGGGCAAAAGACAAAAAATAATCGCTGAAAATAAAGATTTCAACCCGATAAATTTGGTGCATTCACTCAAAAGTGCTATCTTTGCCGCGCTTTTCGGAGCTAGAATGACCAGAGCCACGGCCCGAAGTCATCGACTTAATCTGGGAGAGTGCAAGCTCGACCAACATTATTAACTATTTTATCCTATTCAAAACATGTATCTCGATTCAGCTAAAAAGCAGGAACTTTTCGCCAAGTATGGCAAGGGTGCAACCGATACCGGTTCACCAGAGGCACAGATCGCCCTCTTCTCTTTCCGCATCGCCCACCTCACTGAGCACCTCCGTGCCAATCACAAGGATTTCGCCACCAGCCGCTCAATGAAGATGCTCGTCGGCAAGCGTCGTCGTATGCTCGACTATCTCGCAAAGAAGGACATCAACCGCTATCGTGCCATCATCAAGGAGCTTGGTCTCCGTCGCTAATCTCGGCGATTGTTTCGATTCGAAACTTATAACACCCGACAGATCCGTTTCTGCCGGGTGTTTTCTTTTTTGACCGAATTAATTTTGACAGCCAAGGACAGCTTGACCATCACTTTCTGACGACAACAGCCTGCGGGTATTTTTTCGGATCGCACGAGAAGATGCCATCCTTCACACCCGTCCTGACCTTCGTGAGTGTCAAGGATATCGTGGCACCGCTCTTGCTGGTCTTCATCTCATGGAAGAAATAGTTCTTCGCGTTGATCTTCATCGTCACCTTGCCGGGAGCTTCCGAATCCTTGGGGTCGGAGAAATCGATCACGTAGTAGTCGCCTTCCTTCTTCATGTTCGCCTTTCGGTATTCCTTATCCAGGTCGAAGTCGATTTCGTATTCGCCCTCTGACTTCTTGTTGGTCCTGGTGATGTAAAGGGTGTCGGCTCCGAGCCCCTTGGTGTGCTCCCATTCATACTCACCGTCGAAACCGCCTTCGGTAATCATCTCCTGACCCATGGCCTTCGCGGTCATGGTATATCTGTTCTTTTCGCCTAAAGAGGCCATGGTCATTTTGCCACTCAAGATGTTTACCACCAGCATCTTCACCTTGATATCCATCTCATACTCCACTCCTGCGGGGTCGGACATCGCTACACTGCTCTTCTTGAGCAATGCGCTGACCTCGGCGGGTATCTGAGCATTGGCCGTCACAATGCCACAGGCAAAAAGCAGGGTGGCTATGGCCAAAAGAATGTATTTCTTCATTGCAAACATGAAAATTGATAATTCTTGATAAAAAACTATATCACGAGAGTTCGAGCCCAAAATTGTTGATTATCTCGTCGATTAACTCGGGATGCTCTTCGCGTATCTCGGTCAGACGCTCACGTGGTGTCAAGGGAATCTTGGGAGCCGCTGCCTGGTTGACCGTGATTGACAGGTCAAGCCCTGTATTGCGCAGCTGCTGGCGAAGGAAGTTGAGCAAGCCTGCCTTACTCTCGTTGATGCGCTGCATCTGCTCGTCGCTTCCCACCGTGACGTCGATGTGCGTACCCTCACGAAGCTTCACGTCGCTGTTCTGCACGGCGGTCTGCAGGAGCTTCTCTTCTGGAATGGTTTGAATATATTGCTTCCAAGTGCGCCGAAGCGCCGGTTCATCTACAGGCTCGTTCATCTCGGGCTGCTGAGAGGCAGAAGAAGTCGCGGAGGAAGAAGACATAGTAGGTGCACCTCGTTGAAGCGAAGGCATCATGCTGCCTCCTCGTCCTGCCAAAGATCCGCCACGCGTCATGACTGTCGTGCGGGACGGAGGAGTTTGAGGGGTTTGAGAGGTTCGAGGAGTTTGAGGGGTTTGAGGGGCTGCTTTAGGGGGTTGAGGAGTTTGAGGAGGGGTTTGAGGGGTTTGAAGGGTTTGAGGGGTTCGAGGAGTTTGAAGGGTTTGAGGAGTCTGTGGGGGAACACCTTGCACATTCTGCAAGGGAGCTCGCTGAGGCTGCTGGGGTCGTGCAATAGGATGAAGCAGCTGACAGATCCTTACGATAGCAAGTTCAACCGAAAGACGCTTGTTGCGCGAATTACGGTAATTGAAGTCACAGTCGTTGGCAATCATCACCGCATTGAAGAGGAAATAGGGCTGGCAACGACTGGCCTGTGTCTCATAACGTCGAGCCTCCTCTGGCCCAGCCTCGATGAGTTTCAATGTCGAAGGATCCTGTGCCACCATCAGGTCACGTAGGTGACCAGCCCATCCGCCGATGAAGTACTGGGGGTCGAAGCCTCGACGAATCGAGTCGTCCAACATCATCAACGCTGCAGGCAAATTGCCCTGCAAGGCATCATCAGTGATGCGGAAGAACGTATCCGAATCGAGCAGGTTGAGGTTATTGATCGTGGCTTCGTAGGTCACGTTGCCGCTTGTGAACGAGGTTATCTGGTCGAAGACCGAAAGCGCATCGCGCATACCGCCATCGGCCTTTCGTGCAATGACCTGCAAGGCTCGTGGTTCCACGCGGATACTCTCCTGATTGGCAATATAAGTAAGCTGCTCCACGATGTCCTGTGTGGAAATACGCTGGAAGTCGTAGGTCTGGCAGCGGCTCAGGATGGTCGGCAGAATCTTCTGTTTCTCGGTGGTACACATCACAAAGATGGCATGCTTCGGCGGCTCCTCAAGGGTTTTGAGGAACGCATTGAAGGCCGATGTCGAAAGCATGTGGACCTCATCGATGATAAAGACCTTATATTTGCCGATCTGTGGAGGTATCTGCACCTGGTCGATCAGTTCGCGGATGTTATCGACCGAGTTGTTCGATGCCGCATCGAGCTCATAGACATTGTAACTGCGTTGCTCGTGGAATGACTGGCAGCTCTCGCATTCGTTGCAAGCCTCTCCATCGGGCGTACGATGTTCGCAGTTGATGGTTTTGGCAAAGATACGCGCACACGTCGTCTTGCCCACGCCACGCGGACCACAGAAGAGGTAGGCATGAGCCAGCTTGCCACTGGCAATTGCATTCTTCAAGGTTTGCACCAGGGCTTTCTGCCCCACCACAGTCTTGAAGGTGGAAGGACGGTATTTTCGCGCCGAAACGATATAGTCTGCCATAATTCAATTAACAGTTAACAATTAATGCTCAAGCAATGGGCGGTGCAAATATACACATTATTTTCGACATGACGAAATATTATCAGACTTTTTTCAAAATGACACGAAAAAAAGGGAGCCACAGCTCTCGCTGCAACTCCCTTGCCCAATAAAACACACACACAAATTTTTGTTTGAAAAGGTTAAGAGGGGTTAAGAAGGGTTCGAAAGGTTATTCGATGGTGATTGTCTGAGCCAACTTGGCCTGCTCCTCAGGAGTAACCTTCGGGAGGAGAATGCGAAGGATGCCGTTCTCAACCTTAGCGGTAATCTTGTCCTTGTGGATGTTGTCAGGCAGCGCAATGGCCTCCTTGAAGTGAGGGATGTGGAAGTCGTGACGCAGGAAGTGATACTCATCCTTAGGCTTCTCAACCTTTACGCCCTCAGGGGTCTCGGCAGGCTTGGTCTCAGGCTGCTTGTGCTCCATAGAGATGACCAGATTGTTGTCGGTGTCGATGGTCAGATTGAGGTCTTCCTTCGACAGACCCGGAACACAGAACTCAATCTTGAAGTTCAGCTTCGACTCTGAGATGTTGATCTGAGGATCGCGCGGGAAGTTCTGATTCCATGCATCGTTGATATTGTTAAACACATTGTTGAACAACATTGGGAAAAGATCGTTTGTACGTAACATAGCTTTATAATTTTTTAGAGTTAAACATCTTATTTGTGCGGCAAAGTCGCCGACACCCATACATTTGCAACCGATGTGCCAAAACCAAATCCGTGCCAAAATCAAACATTCCACTGCAAAATTGTCCAATATATATGCCAAAATGTCTCTTCTTTCTCAAAACGCAGAATAACCAATCTTAGCCAAAAAAGGGCATCCTACGATCAAAGAATAACCATTCTTGGCCAAAAATGGTCATGCCTCGATTGGAGCAAGCATCATCTCGGCCGACAGAGTGCTCTATCTCGTCGAAGCATACCCTTTCTTGGCCAAAAATGGTTATAGTCCAATCGAAGAAAGCACTCTGTCGCGCGTCAGAGTGCTCTATCCTGTCAGAGCATACCCTTTCTTGGCCAGGATTGGTCATAGTCCAATCGAAGAAAGCACTCTGTCGCGCGTCAGAGTGCTCTATCCTGTCAGAGCATACCCTTTCTTGGCCAGGATTGGTCATAGTCCGATCGAAGAAAGCACTCTGTCGCGCGTCAGAGTGCTCTATCCTGTCAGAGCATACCCTTTCTCGGCCAAAAATGGTCATGCTCTAATCTGGGCAAGCTTTCACACGACCAATAGCGTGTTTTATCACAAAATGAAAGGCGCAGCATCGTGTGTGCTACGCCTTCTAATATATTAAAGGAAATAGTGAGAAAGGACTGATTCTTCTATGCCTTATTAATTGGCAAATACAAAAGGGATTCGAGGTGACTGGGATAAAGTATTTTTATAATTCATAGGGAATTAGTATATGTTTATCTGAACTAATAAAATATTCCCTATTTTTGTGTAATATCCATTTTTTCCACGGATAATAAATAAATTTTTCCCAACATTCCTCTAATAATTCTATATCGAATTCCTTATCAAGTGGTTGATTCTTGAAATACGTAAAGAAATAATATACAAAAAGTTTTCTTGTTATCAATTCCCTGTCTTCTTCACCATAATTTGATATCTTGTTACACAACGTTTCAATCACCGAAGAATCATTCATTATGGCTTGATAAATGTATTCTGAAATGTGTTTGTTAATGTTTATTGAATTATCACAAATAAGATAATCAACAATTTTCGTACTATCTACCAATGAATACTCGGTAATATCTCCAGTTTTCCTACGCTCTATGTCTTCATATAGGATCTCACTTGGTATTACCTCATAATCTTTATTGATAGGCATATCTTTTAACAATACACCTCTTTTAGAAAACATGTTTGCATAATACGCCTCAAAGAATAAGGTCTCAGAGATACTCTCAAGATTATTATTCATCCATGTCATCAAGTTGGCGTATTCAGAATAACTGAGCCTCTGGGTGTGAGGATTATAATCTATGCTACTTGAAGACAAGATGGTAATTGGATATAAAAAATCAATGATGTCTCCAATATAAATGCCACGTGGATCCAATTGGTTCTTTCTCTCTTCTAAAATTTTTAGATTTGACTCAATATATGATTGAGTGTTCCAATCACGCGGATATGAATTGAAAACAAACTGTAATAATATTAGAAGAATTAATAGCTTTTTCATAGTCATTCAATTATCGTACGTTCAACATATAAACAACCATCACCTCCCCACAACAAGCTTCACACTCTTCTCTCCCATCCTGACGATGACGGTTGTCCCAGAAGACAGGTTGTTTACGATGGATGCTACACCGTTTTGATCAGTATTCGAGCCGATAAGCTTGCCATCAATGGAATAGACGTCGATGCGGTTGGACGGGGATGTGTACTCAAGCGTTTCAATGGATTGACCATCCCAGGCGACAATGTCCTTGAAGTTCTTCCAAGGCTCCGCTGCCTTGTATGCCTCTACTGAATTGGCGGGCACGTGAAGGGTAGCATTTTCGACAGAAGAGCCATTGAAAGCATTACCATTAGTCGAAGGCACACTTTCCGCAAGGCAATAGACATCGGTAAGCGCTGAGCAATATTCGAAGGCATCATTATCTATTTTATTGACAGAGTTCCCGATGATAATGGTGGTCAGGCTCTTACAGAAAGAAAAAGCACTTCTTCCAATCGATGTTACACTATTCGGGATAGATATGAAAGTCAAGCTTCTGCAATCGACGAAAGAATACTCTCCAATTGTTGTCACGCTATTGGGAATGGTGACGGAGGAAAGGCTGAAACAAGCCCAGAAAGTATCATCACCTATCGATGTGATACCATTGGGGATGGTGATGGAGGTGAGGCTGGAACAGCCTACGAAAACGCCATCGCCAATTGAGGTCATGCTTTCGGGTAAAGTGATGGAAACCAAACTTTCACAATAGTAGAAAGCACGATATTCGATAGCTTTTACGCTATTGGGGATAGTGATGGAGGTGAGGCTGCAATTGCCAAAAGCAAATGGTTTTATTGTATTCACACTATTTGGAATGGAGACGGAGGTCAATTTACTACATTCCCAAAATGTATATTCCTTAATAGTTGTCACTTTGTATTCGACATCATCATAAATTACCGTGGCTGGAATATCCACACTTCCCGAATATTTAATAGGACCATCTGTTACTTCGGCTTCCTTGGAGTCAGACTTCAGGTAGTAATAGATGCCATCTATCTTCGCATCATAGGCACTTGCCGCAAAAGGTAGAAGGATGGTGATCAGGGTTAGTAATCTTTTCTTCATAATAATCATTTATTTAATTAATAATGTAATAAGGTAATCGCGTTTCTATATAACAACAAATGTCTTCATAGATTATACAGATAAGCTGCTGCAAAGATAAAGAGAATTTTGATTCTTCAATCAAAACCTCTTGATTTTTAACTTATTTTCATGTTAAACCATGGGAAAAGAGTTGTGAAACCGTTTTTCCTGTGAGGATATATATTGTATGACTGAAATATTTTAACTCCAAAAACAAAAAACAAATGAAATAATTTGGAGGTGTAAAAAAAAACTTATATCTTTGCAGCACACATTACAACCATTCGAAAACAAAGACGAGTTAAAACAAGAAAAGGAGGTGAAAATGGATTTGAGACGTGGGCTTCAATAGCCCGTCTCACAATCCGGAAAATTGCAGGTCCAATACCTGCATAAAATTGCCCTTCGTGCATAAAATAAAGTTCGTCCCGAATAAGTGGACCCGCAATATTTTATGCGTCAGCAATTTTATGTGACCTATTGGAGGTCACAATTTTCCGGCAGCATGGCACGGCTATTGATGCCTGTGCCGCTGCCATTTTCA
>JAFZBE010000069.1 GCA_017561935.1 Bacteroidales bacterium
GGCCTGTGGGGCCGCCTCTATAGGTAGGCGCTAGAAGGTGAATTTCTTGGCGGTGGTGGACTTGGTGGTGTTGGTGGTCTTCTTGGTGGTGGACTTGGTGGAAGTGGCTTTCTTGGTGGTGGAAGTCTTCGAGGTGGCTTGTCCTGCGGCCTTGGAGGCCTGGTAATACTGCTGGGCCTCGGGGAGCCACTTCTGGATGTCGGTGATGCGCTTGGCATCGCTGGGGTGGCTGCTGAGGTAGCTGGTGGAGCCTCCGCCTGAGGCGGCACTCATACGCTGCCAGAACGAGACGGCTACAGCGGGATCGTAGCCTGCCATGGCTGCGAAGACGAGGCCCATGTGGTCGGCTTCGCTCTCGTTCTCACGGCTGTAGTGGGCGTTGGCGAACTGCAGGCCGATGGAAGCCATCGCGGTGGCCACTTGCGCTGCACCACTGCCTACGGCCGAGGATAGCACAGCTCCGCCAAGCTGGGTGAGTTGGCTCTGGTTGTATTTCTTCGACATCTGCTCGGCGCTGTGCTTGGCCACGGCATGTGCTATCTCGTGGCCGAGGACGATGGCGAGGGAGGCCTCGTCCTGCGTGACGGGCAGGAGTCCTTCATAGACGACGATCTTACCGCCAGGCATGCAGAAGGCGTTGACGGCATTGTCCTTGACGAGATTGAATTCCCAGTTGAAATACTGGAGTTCGTTGGCGAAGCCATTCTCGCGGAGGTAGGTCTCGACGGCGGTGGCCAGACGCTGGCCGACGCGCTTGACCATGGCGGTGGCGTTGGCATCGGTGGACTTCTTGGCACTGGCCATGTACTCCTGGTACTGGGAGTTGCTGAGACTGAGGACCTGTTCGTCGGAGACGGACAGACGGTGGGTTCGACCGGTGATGGGCACCTTGGATGCGGTGCCGCAGGAGGTCATCACTAGCGCGGTGAGCGCGGTGAGGAGGAGGGAGCGGAGGAGGGAGCGGGGGTTCATGGGAAGGGGTTAAGAGGGGTTAAGAGGGGTTAAGAGGAGACCCTCTAAATCCCCCTGCTTAGGGGGACTTTTATATAGGGTCGGAACAGAACAATGTAAAGTAAAGTGAAAATGGATTTGAGACGTGGGCTTCAATAGCCCGTCGACCAGCAGTATTTTATGCGTCAGCAATTTTACCAAAATGATAATCTGAATTATTGCACATGATTATTTTGGTGAAAATGGATTTGAGACGTGGGCTTCAATAGCCCGTCTCAGAATCCGGAAAATTGCAGATTCAATATCTGCATAAAATTGCACTTCGTGCATAAAATATACAGCTTGTCGGGACTGAGTTCATCTTGCCGCACCCCCTCTATCCCCCGCTTCTCTCGGACGTGACCGAAGGGAACAACAGCGGGGGCAGAATACCTAAGCAGGGGGATTAGAGGGGGTCCAGTCTGCCACCTATTTCCTAAGGCGCTTGTAGATATCTACGCGGCGGGAGATGTCGGTGGAGTTGGCGGTCTTGTCGTTGACGACGTAGATGTCGGACTTGATGCGGCTGGACTTGATGCCGTACTGGGTGACGAGCACCTGCTTGACGTGCTTGATGCGCTTGCGAGCTTCGGAAGCGTAGGACAAGGCGGACTTGTTGTTGGGAAGGTAGGTCTTGAGGATGATCTGACCTTTCTTGTGCGACTGGGCCCATTCGGCGAGGGTAGCGAGGTCGGCTTCGTAGTCGGGCATGTTGTAGGCATCGGTGATAACATAGTAGAGCACCATGTCGGACTCCTTGGCCTTCGTCTTCTCGATCTGTTTGTCGAACTCGGCATCATGGCGTGCGAGACGATCGGCTGCACGTTCGGCCTTCTGCTCGGCACGTTCGGCCAGACGCTGTTCCTCGCGAACGGTGATCTCGCGGTGACGGATCTCGTCGTCGAGGTTGAGATAGCGGGCCGGTGTGGCGGGTTTGCCACGGAAGTTGAAGCCAAGCTTGAGGGTAACGATGTGCTCGGGCTGGGCATAGAAGTAATCCTTGCCGTATTCCTCGCGTTGCTCTTCGCTCATGGCGTCGAGGTACTTCTGCTCGTAGTTGTGGACGGGACGCGTGTAGGCGTAGCCGAGGGAGACGCGGAAGTCGATGTTACGGCGCGTACGGACATAGATGCCGGGCTGGATGTCGGCATAGAGGTGGTCGGAGAAGCGATAGTCGCGCAACTCGTGGAAGCGTTCGCGGTCGCTTTTGAGACCGAAGAGGTAGCCTGTGCGTCCTTCGAGGAAGAGGGAGAGACGCTCGGAACCGAAGTTCCAACGCCAGACGACATCACCAAGGACGGGGATCATGTTGTTGGACTCGCCGCCCCAGTGATACCAGAAGCCTGAAGCCATGCCGGCGTACCAGTTGCTGGTGAAGTTGTAGCCGATGCCGAGCTCGCCACCCATCGACTCGTCGTAGTCGGTGAGGCCGTCGCCCACGTTTATGTCACCGCGACCGGCAACATTGCCGGTGACGTTGATCTTCAGTTCCCACTTCTTATTGATGCCATCATCGTAGTTGTCGGGTTTGCTCTGGGCAAAGGCTGCGGAGCAAAGGGCCGCACATGCTATGAATGGAATGTATTTCTTCATTTTTTCGTTAACGTTTCGCACTATAGAATGCAAAGATAGGGGATTTATTTGAAATACGGGCTCAATGAAAGAAGAATTGTGGACGAAAAGGGACTGAAATGGGCAATTTGACGTGTAGAGTGGGCAAATGAAGCAGTGGACCCCCTCTAATCCCCCTGCTTAGGGGGACTTTTTAAACGGGTCGAAAAAGAACAATGTAAAGTAAGGTGAAAATGGATTTGAGACGTGGGCTTCAATAGCCCATCGACCAGCAGTATTTTATGCGTCAGCAATTTTATGCTGCCTATTGGAGGCAGCAATTTTGGGGCAACCAGGCTTGGCTATTGATGCCAAAGCCGTTGCCATTTTTGCCAAAATGTTAATCTGAATTATTGCAGTTGATAATTTTGGTGAAAATGGATTTGAGACGTGGGCTTCAATAGCCCGTCTCACAATCCGGAAAATTGCAGATTCAATATCTGCATAAAATTGCTATCGCATAAAATCCATCCGGACACTGATATTGAGCCCGCTGTCTCCTGCCATCTTCATAATTATCGGGACTGAGTTGCTTACTGGAGGAGCTTGCGGGCTTCGCGGTCGATGTCGTCAACGACTTTGCATTCGTCGTTGAGGAGCATGCTTTGGCCGGTTTCGGGGGTGTAGCGGGGCCACTCGGGGAGGGAGGCGCAGTTAGGATCGCCAGTGCGCATGAAGGCGAGGAGGGCGTCGGCCATCTTGTTGGAGAGGGCACGTGGACGTGCGCCGCCACCGGTGTGGGTGACCATGAGGTCGGTGTTGTGGAACCAGAAGCAGATGTCGAGGCAATGGAACGCACGCATACGACCGTCGAAGAGCGGTGGCTCCCAACCGAACCAGGCGAGGTAGAGCGGTGCAGGCTGTACGGCCTTGGCATTGATGGAGCCGATGACGCGGTCGCGTGAGCTCATGATGTAGCCGAGGAGTTGGATGCCTGATACGTCGGGCAGTGCCTTGCGATAGGCTTCGATGATGGCCTTGGCGTCACGACCGGGCTTGGTGCGCTCGACGAAGGGGATGAGCTGCTCGTCGGTGAGCGTCTCGAGGGCGGCATTGGTGCGGCTGACGGAATTCTCGCAGGTAGTGGTGCAGAAGATCATCGGGACGTTGGCAGATGCACCGTTGGGATCCTGGAAGAACGTGCCCTTGGGGATGTTGCGGCCGTCGGCTACGGGGCCGAAGGCACCACGCATCATGCCGTTGCCCTTGGTCTTCTGGTTGTACTCGGCGGCTGCCTCGTTGGCGAGCTTGAGGTATTCGATCCAGGGCATCGAGGTGAGCTTCTTCATGTTACGACCGGCTTTCTGATAGATGTATTTGCCGAGGGCGGAGCTGTAGTTCTGATCGATGGCACCATAGATATTGCCGCTGAGAGCCACGGCCTTGCTGATCAAGCCTTTGCAAGCGTCCATGGCCACGAGGGTGCAGACCTTAGCTCCACCACCCGACTGACCCATGATGGTGACATTGTCGGGGTCGCCTCCGAAGGCTTCGATGTTGTTCTTGACCCACTTGAGAGCCTCGACGAGGTCGAGGATGCCGACGTTACCGGAGTCGGCATAACGTGGATCGACGGCCGAGAAGTCGGAGAAGCCGATGGGGCCGAGACGGTGATTGACCGACACGAAGACGACATCGCCATAACGGCTGAGGTTCTCGCCGTGGTAGCCGTCCTGTTCGATGCCATTGCCATTGGTGAAGCCGCCGCCGTGGATCCAGAAGAGCACGGGACGCTTCTTGCCATCGGCAATGCCCTGGGTCCAGACGTTGAGCTTGAGGCAGTCCTCGCCTACGTCGTAGTAGTTCCAGTGGTCGGAGAAGGTGTAGTAGTTGTTACCATACTTGCCTTCGGTGAACTGCGGTGCGCAAGCGCCGTAGAACACGGTGGGCAGGGTGTCGGTCCAGGCTTCGGGAGCCTGGGCGGGGAGGAAGCGACCCTCACCTTCGGTGGTCTTTCCGTAAGGGATGCCGAGGTAGGTGTAGGTGCCGTGGAGGATGTAACCCTTGACGTAGCCGTACTGCGTCTTTGCTACGGCGATGTTGTCGCCGATATAGAGCTGCTGCTCATCGGCGGGGTCGGGAGACTGGGTGGGCTGCTGGGCGCAAGAGGCGAGCATGAGCAGCGCGAGGGGAAGGAAGTGGAGGGGTTTCATGGGTTGAAGGGTTAAGAGGGGTTAAGAGGGGTTAAGAGGGGTTCTTACTACAGGTCGAAGCAGGAGTCGAGGGTGAGCTCGGGGGCGGATTGGAGGCGGGAGCGCTGGGCTTCGTATTCCTTGGCTTTGATATTGGAAGAGGACGACGCGGGAGCGACAATCTTCGAGTAGGTGTCGTTTTCGCGGAGGTAGGTGGCCTGGAGGCGGCTGTTCTTGATGAGGTAGATGGCCTCGGATTCGTAGCCGTTGGGGAAGCTCATGTAAGTGCGGAAGGCACCTGAAGAGGGATAGACGTGGGTGTTATCCAAGTTGTCGATGAAGAGGAGCTCATGCTGCTGGTTGCGGGCCGTGAAGACGGCGAGTCGGTCGTTGAGGTCCTTGCAGATGCGTTCGTCGATGCCATCGTCGTCAACATCGACAAACAAGATGCTCACAGGGGCAGCCACATAGTCGCCACGGCTGTTGAGGGCCTCCTGGAAACGCGTGAGGAGCTTCTGTTTCTCGAGCATCGGATTGCGCAGTTCGGTGTATCGCTTCGAGATGTAGAGCACCTGCTGCTTGAAGCGCACCTTGTAGAAGTCGCCCGACTGGCCGAGGTAGGCCAGGTTGTCGCCTGCCAGCGGATAGATGGGACGGCCCTTGGCATCGGAGAAGATTGCGTGGTCGGTGGAGGGACCTCGGCGCAGACGCACACCACGACCTGTGACATGCACACAGCGGTCGAGGATGAGGTAGCGGTAGATGATATTATTGTAATCGACCACATATACCGTATCCTGCGTGCGTGTAGCCTCGATATACTGCGGTACAGAAGGCGTGGGCACATAGTCGAGGGCTACGCCTGTGCGACGATCGATGAGATAGACGTAGTCGTCGATGCCTGCTCCTCCGAAACCCGAGACAACGTATTTGTCGAGGACGTCGAACTGGCTATTGCACACCTCGTAGTTGGTGCGCCAGACGATGCGGTCGGCCTGGATGTCGAAGCAATAGAGCTGGTAGGAGAAATAGCCAAACTCGGTGAGGCGGTTCTCACTGCCCATGGCGAGGTAGAACCGGCCATCGGAATAGCGGAAGTCAACCACACGACCATCGGTGAAGACATCGCTGAGGAGGAACTGGCGGGTGGGTGTCTTTTCGTGGTTATAGAGGACGAGGACGGTGCGTGGCTCGATGATGTTGCAGTCCGGCTCGTCGAAGACAGCGTAGTAGCCGAAGTCGGTCTTTTCGAAGAATGAGACCTGTAGGCCGGCCACCTCGTCGGGAGGGGTGAGACTTGCGTCGCGGAACCAGATGCCCGAGATGATGCTGCCCTTGACCTCATTTCGGCCGGTGATGCCGAAGTTGTCCTCGTAGATCATCGATATCTCGACGTCGTAGTAGCCCTCACCAATCTGCTCGAGGGTCCAGAAGTCGTCCTTGACGAGGTGCTGGGCGGAGGCAGCGGGGAGGATGAGGAGGGCGAGGATGAGGGTGAGGGTTGTTTTCATAATGGTCACTAAGGACGAGGGCGGTTGCCGAACCAGCGGTAGGTGAGGTTGCTGGTTTGGACATTGTCGGCGTTGGCGACGCGGGAGACGAAGGAGACGAGGCTATCGGCGGAGACATTCTGAATGGTGATGTCCTTGGCGTGGCGGACAGCGGGACCATTGATCTCGACCAGACCGACGGCACGACGGCACTTCACGTCGCGCATGACGATGCCACCGATGGTGGCGACAGTGTCCTTGCCTGAGGAAGAGACGTTGCCCCAATCGCCCCAAACATTGTCCTCGAGGGCGAAGACACGGTTGACGCCAGCGACTTCGCAACGTTCGACGAAAATGCTATCGACTTCGGCCTCCTGGCGCTTGTTGGTCTTGACAAAGAGGAAGTCCTCGAGGTCGCCTGTTGCCTTGCAGTCGTGCATGCTGATGAAATGTGCACCGTGCGACATCTCCTCGCCAATGCTGAGGAATGCCTTGCCGTGCTTGGCTTCGCAGCGGCGGATGAGGATAAAGCGGGATGCATCGGGGTTATTCCACGTCTCGTGGACGCGACCAGACTTGATGGAGATGACATCGCCTCCCTGATCGAAGACACAATCCTCGACGATGAAGTGGCGCGTCATCTCGAGATCGATGCCGTCGTTCTTTCTACCATTGGCCGAGAGATCGAGACGACGGATCACACCCTCTTCGCATCCGAAGCAATGGATGGTCCAATGGGGGGACTGGCGCACCTTGAAGTCCTGCAGAAGGATGTGGGTGCACTGATAGAACTGGATGAGCGGAGGGCTCAGCTTGAAGGTGCGGCTGGAGATACTACGCTGGAAGAAGGTATAGTTGAAGGTTCCCCAACGGTCGAGGATCTGAAGACCCCTCTCATGCTCAGGCGTAGGTTCGAACCACTTCTCCCATACCGTCATCAAGGGGCGGATGGTACCCGTGCCGGAGATGCCCAGGTTGGTCTGACGCCAAGCATAGATGAGCGGACGATAGTTGTAGCACTCGATACCCTCGTAGGTGGTCATGTGTTCGGGCAAATAATCGTCGGGATTGGCACTAAAGACGAGCTCGGCGCCTTCGGAGAGATAGAGGTCGCAGTTGCTGCTGAAAACGACGATACCTGTCAGCCACTCTCCCTTGGGCACCACCACATGGCCACCACCGGAAGCCGAACAGGCATTCATGGCACTCTCGATGGCCTGGCTATTGGTGCGAATGATGCGCGACGAATCGGCAGCCGAGGCATAGCCGCCTGCAGGCATAGGACGTGCTCCGTAGTCGGTGATCGGGAAATAACGGTCGGGGAAAATAGGAGCCAACACTTCGGTCATGTGAAACGGCGCGTCGTCGGCAAGGACAGACTCGTAGGAGATGCCTTGCCATACTACAGTCTGCTTCTTGCAAGAAACCGTGAGAATGGCAAGAGAGAGAAGAAACGCTGATAAATATTTCATTTGAATAATGATTATTGTCGGGTATCTTGTTTATTATTTTGCGCGGCAAAGATAGCAATTATTCCGATTCGTTCCAAATTTTCGGGGGAGAGAGTTGACAAAACACGCAAATATTTATTATTTTTTGCAAAAAAGACGGCTACAAACAAAAAAAAGGTTGCAAGGATTGACCTTACAACCTGGTCGGGATGACCCGATTCGAACGGGCGACCTCGCGCCCCCCAGACGTGTACTCTACCGACTGAGCTACATCCCGAACTGCTCCATCTTTCGATTTTGCGGGTGCAAAGATAGGGGTTTATTTCGTAAGTTCCAAATTTTTTGTGTGAAAATTTGTAAATTTTCGTAGTTTTTGGGCGCAAGGATGCTATATTCTCAATTTAATTGCGTATCTTTGCACCGATAAAATTATAAACTATGGAAAAAATCGAACGTATCAACAAATACTTGAGTGAAGCGGGTGTGTGCAGTCGCAGAGAGGTCGATGGACTGATTGCCGACGGACGTGTGGAAGTGAACGGACAGCCCGCCCGTATCGGCATGCAGATTGACACCGAGCATGACGTGGTGACCGTGGATGGCCAGAAGGTGGACCCTTCGAACCCCTACAAGAATGCCATCTCGCAGGAGGCGTTGGACGAGCTGGAACGCAAGCGCAACCCCTGGTGGGCCCAGCATAACGAACAAAAGCGCCAGCGGGAGGAGGCTAAGAAGCAGAACCCCAAGAGCAAGCTCCTGCGCAAAAAAGCAAAGAGCGGCACAGCCGGCGAGCGACGTGTGCTGAGAAACAATGCCGAAGCGATGGACATGGACGAAGCCCAGCTGAAGCAGGCTGTGAAGAAGGAGAACAGGAAGGCGAAGTCGTTCAGCGATGTCTTTGCCAACGACAAGCAGGGACTGATGAACGTGAAGACCCGTCGCGTGGAAGGCGTGAATCCGAAGGCGAAGGAGAAGAGGGGTTCGAAGGGTTTGAGGGGTTTGAAGGGTTTGAAAGGTTCGAGAGGTTCGAGGGGTTCGAAAGGTTAACTTTTTAATGATATGGCGAAGAAGACGAAGACAACGAAGATATTTGAGGATTATGGGCTGCTGCGCGTAGCTACGGCTATTCCGACAGTGAAGGTGGCCGATGTGGAGTATAACCTGAAGCAGCATATCCAGCTGATCCGTGAGGCACACGAAGAGGGTGTGCAGTTGCTGGCATTCCCTGAGCTGTCGCTCACGGGCTACACCTGTGCGGACCTTTTTCATCATGAGCCGCTGCTGAATGCAGCACGCGAGGGGCTGAAGCACCTGGCCGAAGCCACACGCGGCATCGATATGGCCGTGATTGTGGGGGCACCCCTCCCCTACCGCAACCGTCTGTACAACTGTGCAGTGCTGCTGGGTGACGGCAACATCGTGGGCATTGTGCCGAAGGTCTATCTGCCCAACTACAGCGAGTTCTACGAGGCGCGCTGGTTTGCCAGCGGAGCTGAAGTGCCCCCTGGAGCACGTATCGACCTGGGTGCACTGGCCGACAAGCGCTTCGACAGCATCATCTTCGGCCAGAACCTGCTGTTCGGCTTCGAAGGATTCACCCTGGGCATCGAGATCTGCGAGGACCTATGGGTTCCCATTCCGCCATCGAGCCGCATGGCATTGGCAGGTGCCCACGTCATCGTGAACCTCTCCTGCTCGGACGAAGTGACCTGCAAGCATGCTTACCTGCGCCAGATGATACAGTCGCACAGCGGACGACTTATCTGCGCCTACGTCTATGCCTCGTCGGGGTTCGGCGAATCGACCACCGACCTCGTCTTTGCGGGCAAGGGAATGATTGCCGAGAATGGCGCCATGCTGGGCGAGAGCGAACGCTTCAAGATGGAGTCGAGTCTGCTGGTGCGTGATGTAGATATCGAGAAACTGAAGGTGCTGCGTCGCACACAGACGTCGTTCACACAACTGCAGCCCGACATGGGGCAGCAGCCCGAGAAGTTGGTGTATGGCGACAGGCACCACACCTGCGAACCCACACAGAACGGCTACTACACCGTGGAACTCACCACGCTGCCATCGCCCGACTTTGCATCGAAGCTGTACCGATACATCGCCCCACGTCCCTTCGTGCCCTCGAACGACGACGACATGGAAGAACGTTGCTCGGAGATCTTCAACATACAGGTGCAAGGCCTCGTGACGCGTTTGAACCACATCAATGCGAAGACCGCCGTCATCGGCATCTCGGGCGGTCTGGATTCGACGTTGGCGCTGCTCGTCGTGGTGCGTGCCTTCGACAAACTGGGCTGGGACCGCCAGCGTATCCTGGGCATCACAATGCCCGGCTTCGGCACTTCGGGACGCACCTACCGCAATGCGCTGGGACTGATGACTGCCCTGGGCATCACACAGCGCGAGATCTCGATCAAGGAGGCCGTGCTGCAGCACTTCAAGGACCTCGGCATCGACCCTAACAACAAGGATGTGACCTACGAGAACTGCCAGGCACGCGAGCGGACACAGATCCTGATGGATGCTGCCAACCAGACCGGTGGACTCGTGATCGGCACGGGCGACCTGTCGGAGCTAGTGCTGGGATGGTGTACCTACAACGGTGACCACATGTCGATGTATGCCGTCAACACCTCGATACCCAAGACGCTCGTCAAGTACCTGGTGAGATACGTGGCCATGAAGGGCGACGAGGAAGCACGGCCCTACCTGCTGGACATCATCGACACACCCATCTCGCCCGAACTGACCCCCACCAACAGCGAAGGAGAGATCGAGCAGAAGACCGAGGACTTCATCGGGCCGTACGAGCTGAATGACTTCTTCCTCTATCATTCGTTCCGTTTCGGCGCCAGTCCGAAGAAGATCTTCATGCTCGCCAAGGAAGCCTTCCAGAAGGACAAATATAAAGATGTTCGCGAAGGGACCTACGACGACGAGACCATCAAGAAATGGATGAGGAGCTTCTTCCGCCGGTTCTTCCAACAGCAGTTCAAGCGTTCGTGTCTGCCCGATGGCCCAAAGGTGGGTACCGTGAGCATCTCACCACGCGGAGACCTGAGGATGCCGAGCGACGCCTGTGCGACAATTTGGCTGAATGAGTGCGATAAACTGTAGAATTCCCTTCTGATTATGCCACGAACGACCCCGTGGCATAGTTTTTGCATTTTTCTGAATTGTTTTACAATTAGAAAACCAAAAACCCATTCGATAAAAACATGACATTAGAAGAATTCAAATCCTCACTGGACGCCAGCCTTCTGGACAAGGTGAAGGACGTTTGTGAAAAAGATAAGGATGTGACCGAGGCCGATGCCAAGGTGCTCTATGACTTCATCATCGACGTGGCTGTTCCCGCCCTGGGGGATGACCAGGTGGGCGAGCCGTTCCGATATCTGAGCAGCTCGACCAATGGTGTGCGCACCGAGGACCTGCAGGCCGTGATCGGCGAAGGCTTTGACGCCGGACTGTGGACAGAACTGCGCACAGGACTGGGTTTCGACCTGTTTGTGGAGCGCAACCTGACCTCCGACTGCAAGGTGACCGACTTCAGGTTCCCGCCCATGCGTGTGAACATGCAGAAGCTGATGGGCGATGGAGCCTATCGTGCCTGTGCGAGCGATCTGGGCTATCACCTGATGGAGCATTGCCAGGCAGGTGACCCTGTGCGCGACATCCAGACCCTGCACCTCCTGCTCGATGGTGACGAGGCAGCTGCTGCTGCCGAATACATCAGTCAGGCTGAGGGCGAAGCTTTGCGCCTGGCCACGATGACGATGGGCAATGCGCTGAAGGACGGTCCGGACTATGTGCAGCAATGTGTCTATGACATGCCGCTGGTACAGAGCGAGAAGGCGGACCAGAAGAAGATCCTCATGCTGCAGCTGAACGACTGCATCGCCATCGTGGGCAATCCAGAGCGTCAGAAGACGGTGGCTGAGAAGCTCCACAACCTCATCGGCTCGATGATCCAGCAAGGCAACAGCGGCATCACCGTGCTGCTGGGCATTGCCAAGCTGCGTATCGCCCAAAGTGCACGCACGCGTGCTCAGATTGCGCATCAGCAGCAGAAGGAGGATGAGGCCAAGCAGTTGGAGCAACAGGCTCAGCAGACCTTCATCGGTGCCCTCAACTACCTCATGCCACCCCTGCAGCAGGCCGATCCCACCACCATCAGCGACGAACAGGTGCGCCAGTACTGGCTCTGCCTGAAGATCTGCCAGGAGATGGCACAACCCAAGGCCATCAGCCTCCTCTTCGAGGCCATCGTGAAGGTGGAGCAGGCACAGATCGCCGCCCTCGACAACGAGCATGCCGACCAGCTCAAAATAAGCATCATCGACCAGCATATCGACATGTCGAAGCTGTTCTACCAGATGCCGCAACCCCTGCAGGAGCAGTTCACCAACTATTCGGAGGGCTGCATCTCGCTGATCCAAACTTACCTCGAAGGTTTGAACAACGAAGAGGAAGACAAGTACAAAGGCCACGATGAAGAGTTGCGCCTCTGCAACTACTACCAGACGCTGGGCGAGCTCTACGACCACCTTGGCAAGACCGAGGAGAGCTACGACGCCTACACCGAGGCACAGATACGCCAGATGCGCTACCTCGCTGCCCTCAAGAAGGAGGACGAGGAAGCTGGCATACAGATGTCGCCACGCGCACTCATTGCTCGCCTTACCTTGAGCGTCACCAACCACAACCTGGGCATGTACTATCGGAAGGAGGGCAAGTCGCAGCGAGACCTGTCGGTGCTGCTGCGTTCGAACATGGATCTTGCCCTGGATTGCTTCAAGGCCTATCCACGTGACGGCAGGGTGATCCACTTTGTGATCAATGCTGCCCTTGAGCTGGGAGATCTCCAGCACAAGAGCAAGGGCATCAAGGCCGAGGTGGACACCTATACCAGGGTGATCAGCCAATTTGTCGTGCTCAACAACCTGCGTCTCGACCAGCAGCTTTGCGTCGATATGGCGATGATCCACACCAAGTGCGGACAGTGCCAGGCCGACAACAACATCCGCAGGTACAAGGATGCCCTGCGCAACCTTGACGTGGCGCAGAAGCTGTGGTCAACGCTGGCTAACAACACCAAGAACCCCGAGTTCCAGAAGAACGCCGACGCGGTGGCCAAGATGATCAAGCAGCTGGGGAAGTAAAGGACCAAGACCCCCTCGGTCCCCCTGCTTAGGGGGAGGACTTGTTCGAAGGGTTCGAGAGGTTCGAGAGGTTCGAGGGGTTCGAGAGGTTCGAGAGGTTCGAAAGGTGCGGCGGACGGGAACACGAATGGCAACTAGAAATGAATAAAAAAAGTGAGAGATGGACAGTTTTCATGATTTAGTGATACATCGGCGGAGCATCAGGAAATATACGGGGGAGCTCATTGACCCCGATCAGGTGAGGCTCATCCTGGAAGCTGGGCTGATGGCGCCGGCGGGAAAGCGGCGCAATCCGTGGCATTTCGTTGTGGTGGACGACCCAGAGAAACTGAAGGCTCTCAGCGAGGCTCGCGCGATGGGTACAGCACAGATTGCACACTGTGCGATGGCCATTGTGCTTTGCGCCAATCCTGCGGAGTCGGACACCTGGGTGGAAGACCTCTCGATAGCCAGCATCCAGATGCAGCTGCAATGCACCGACCTGGGCTTGGGCAGCGTGTGGTGCCAGATGCGTAATCGAGAGAATGCCGACGGTGTACCTGCACCTTATACGGTACGGCAAATCCTGGGCATCCCTGAAGAATATGAGGTGCTCAACATCATTGCCATCGGCCATATAGGCGAAGAACGCAAGCCTTACGACACTGCCAAGCTACAGTGGGAGAAGGTGCATGTGGAGAAGTGGTGAGCATCACCACAAAAATAAAGACGGGCAGTGGAGGGTGACCTTCGCTGCCCGATGCTTTTTTTCAGTACTTGAAAGAGGATCCACCGACGAACTCGCGCATGATGGAAGTAGGAGGAATCTCCTTGTCGCTCACTGCGACGAAGTAGTGGATGAACTTGAGCAGGCGATGTGCCTCGCAGTATTCGGGGCTATTCTTAGGCACGGATGCCAAGATGGGTTCGGCATGATTGCGGAGCACCGCAAATTCGATATGGAGTGCCGAATTGAACATCACATCGGCCGTCTCCTGATAGGGGAAGATCCACTTCATCTCACCCTCACATACCGAAGGCCATTGGGCGATGGTCTGCTGGGCCGTGAATGCACCGACGTTGTAGTCGCGGATGATGCGACGCAGCAGACGGCAGTCGCTGGTGGGTATCCAGTTGTGGTCGTCGAGCGAGATGCTGGTGAGACAGGAGATATAGATACGGAACTTGAGCGACTCCTCGATCTGCGAGGTGAGCGCCGGGTTGAGCGCATGGATGCCCTCGATGAGGAGCAGGGAGTTGCGTCCCATCTTGAGTTTCTTGCCGTTGTATTCGCGCAGACCGGTCTTGAAGTTGAACTCGGGCACCTCGACACGTTCACCGCGCAGCAGGGCATTCAGGTCGCGCACCATCGTCGTGCTATCGACAGCCGAGATGTTGTCGAAGTCATACCTGCCATCGGGGAACTTGGGTGTATCGACACGATTGACGAAGTAATCGTCGGTAGAGATGCTCATCGGCTTGAGACCGCAGGCCTTGAGCTGGATGGACAGACGTTTGCAGAACGTGGTCTTACCGCTTGAAGAAGGACCGGTGATGAGGACTACGCGGCAGGGCCGGTCGGGATCCTGGTAACGGCGGTTGATCTCTTCGGCAATCTGCACAATCTTCTTCTCCTGCAATGCCTCGCTGACCTGGATAAGTTCGCTGGCGTGACCTGCCTTGATGGCCAGGTTGACATCGCCCACGTTCGACAAGCCCATGATGACGCTCCATCGCACATATTCGGCAAACGTCTCGAAGGTGCGAGGCTGATCGACCTTGGGAGCCAGCTGCGTGGGGTTCCTCATGTCGGGCACACGCAACAAGAGACCGTCCTGGTACTTCTCGAGCCCCCACACCTTGATGTAGCCGGTGGAGGGCAGCAAAGCACCGTAGTAGTAATCGACGGTGTCGTCTAGCAGATAGTAGTCGCTATAGACGCGGTCGCTGGTCTCGAGCAGCTTCACCTTGTCGATGTTGCCGTGTTCGCGGAAGATGCGTACAGCATCCTCGGTGGGAGCCTCACGATGATGGAACGCCATGTCGCTGTCGATGATCTCCTGCATGCGCTGACGTATCCGCTCGACGTCGTCGGCAGTTGCATGGTCGGCCGCGCGGGTGTAGAAGTTGCAGTAGAAGCCGTTCGAGATGCTGTGCTCGATGTAGAGACGGCCCTCGGGGAAAATCTCGGAGCAGGCCTTGTACAACACAAAACATAATGAACGCACATATATGCGCATACCCGAGGTATCGTTTAGTCCGACAAAACCGACGTCACGACTCTGATACACGCGGAAGCGCAGTCCCTGCGACGCATTGTTGACCTTCGCCGAAACGACCTGGTAAGGAATCTGGAGCTCGGGCTGAAGGCTCTGGTAGATTTCAAGCAATGTACTACCCTCTTGAAATGAATAGGTCTTGTTGTTGTTCTTGCAACGTATTTGTATCATAGTATTTGCAAAGTGAGGTAATAAATGTGGTGCAAAGGTAATGCTTTTCTTCAAAAAAAACAAAAAAAATCCTCAAATCTTTGCTAAAATTTGGTCAATTCTTTTTAAATATGTATATTTGCACCCCAAAATAGAGAAAGAATGATGAAAACTTCTGCAATATCCATATTGTATATCCTGTCGGTTGGCTTCATTTTGACCGCCGAAGCACAGGATCGTGCACAACTAGAGCATGAGTTGGCCGTCACCGCCTATAATTACTCGGTAGGCTGTGCCGAACGTGGCAAATACTCTGAGGCCCTTGAGGGGCTCACCCACATTCCAGGCGGGCATCTGACCCCACAACAACTGGGTTGGGTAGATAGCCTTCGCACCCAGTGTGAGCTGTTGGCAGGTCATCCGGCACCAGCTCATGAGATTCCGCTGGCAGAGTCGGAGCTCATCGACATCGATGACCAGAGTGCCGCTTTCATTCACGGTATCCAGGCCTACAGGAACGGCGATTACGCTAACGCCAAGAAGCTCTTCGGCGAGGCCATCGAACTAGATGACGGACCGCGCGAGCAGGTGCTGATCGAAGCCTTCTTCTGGCTTGGACAATGCGAATACCAGCTGGGCAATTATGCTACCTGCTGCGAGGATCTGATTGCGTTCAACGACTTGAAGAACGAGAATACGGAGATCCAATATTTCGCCCTGGCCTACTACACAATGGGCTATGCACGCATGCATGAGAAGAAATGGCGTCACTCGCGCATCAACTTCGAGCGTTACCTTGACAGTCAGCCCAACCAGTATCTCGACTCCTACAAGGATGCCGAAAAACGACTGAAGGAATGCAAGGCCCTGGAGGCTCGCACCACGACGAGCTACAAGCAGCCGCTCAATATGTTGCCTATCGATGCCAACATCGGCGAGATAGTAGCCATCACTGAATCGATCCGAAAGGTGGATCAGCAGAAGTCGAAGGAAGAGATGGAGCGTGCCCAGGCCATTGAGAAGTGGCGCAACTGGCGTGCCCCGTACATTCAATAACCCGAAACCAAAGAACTGTTTTTATAAACTATGAACCTAGTAATCGTTGAGTCGCCTGCCAAGGCAAAGACCATCCAGAAATTCCTTGGCAACGACTATAAAGTCACCTCGAGCTACGGTCATATCAGGGACCTGAAGAAGCGTGACTTCAGTATTGATCTAGATCATCAATACCAACCCATATACGAAATTCCCGACGACAAGAAGGAGCTCGTCGCCAACCTTCAGAAAGAAGCCCGCAAGGCCGACATGGTGTGGCTGGCATCGGATGAAGACCGCGAGGGAGAGGCCATCTCGTGGCACCTGTTCGAGGTGCTGGGGCTCGAACCTGAGCGGACCCGACGTATCGTCTTCCACGAGATCACCAAGCCTGCCATTCTGGCAGCTATCGAGTCGCCCCGCAAGATCGACATGGATCTGGTGAATGCCCAACAGGCACGGCGCGTGCTGGACCGCATTGTAGGCTTTGAGCTCTCCCCTATCCTCTGGCGCAAGGTGAAGCCTGCCCTTTCGGCTGGACGAGTGCAGTCAGTGGCCGTACGTCTCATCGTGGAGCGTGAGCGAGAGATCGAGAACTTCAAGGCAGAGCCTTTCTATCGCGTAGCCGGCACCTTTGCCACCCTTGACCCACAAACCCATCAGACGGTGCTCTTCAATGCCGAACTGTCGCACCGCTTCAAGACCAAGGAAGAAGCCCAAGCCTTCCTCCAGAAGGCAGCCACGGCCACCTATACGGTGAGCGACATCCAGCAAAAGCCCATCAAGCGACAGCCTGCCCCACCGTTCACCACCTCAACACTGCAACAGGAGGCAGCACGCAAGCTTCGTTACACCGTCAGCCAGACCATGAGCATCGCCCAACGTCTCTATGAGGCCGGACAAATCACCTACATGCGTACCGACTCGGTCAACCTCTCGTCGCTCTGCCTGGGTGCTTCGAAGGAACAGATCCTCAAGACGATGGGCAAGGAATATCTGGAGACTCGCAACTATGTGACCCACACCAAAGGTGCGCAAGAGGCTCACGAGGCTATCCGTCCGACGTATATGGACCAACAGACCATCGAAGGCTCGACACCCGAACAGCGCTTGTATGAACTCATCTGGAAGCGCACCATCGCCAGCCAGATGGCTGATGCCATCATCGAGAAGACGCAAGCCGAGATAAGCATCTCGGGAGAAGACGAGATGAAGTTTATTGCCACGGGCGAGGTGATCAAGTTCGACGGCTTCCTGAAGGTGTATATTGAAAGCGATGACGAAGAGCTGGACAACGAGAATGAAGGAGAAAGCCGCCTGCCAGTGCTCGTGAACGGCCAGGCACTCGACCTTGATGCCGCTGATGCTGTGGAGCGTTATCCCTTGCATCCCCAGCGCTACACCGAGGCTTCGCTCGTGAAGAAGATGGAGGAACTCGGCATCGGACGTCCTTCAACCTACGCTCCCACCATCTCGACCATCCAGGCCCGCGATTATGTGGTCAAGAGCGACCATCCTGCCGAGAAACGCAACATCACACGTCTGCACCTCGATGCGAAAACCCGGAAGATCAACTGCAAGACCAGCGAGGAGACCTACTGCAATGACAAGGGCAAGCTCATCCCCACCGATATCGGTGTGGTGGTAAACGACTTCCTTACCCAGCACTTCCCCGAGATCATGAGCTACAACTTCACAGCTACGGTCGAGGGTGAGTTTGACGAGATTGCCGAAGGCAAGGAGCAGTGGGCCAACTGCATCGACTCGTTCTACAAGCTCTTCCATCCACTCATCACCACGACGCTCGAAGAACGTTCGGACCACAAGGCCGGTGAGCGCGTGCTTGGCGTTGATCCTAAGAGCGGACATACCGTCTCGGTAAAGATCAGCCGGTATGGCCCCGTCGTACAGATCGGTGCCGCCGACGAAGTGAGCAAGCCGCAGTTTGCAGCCCTGCAGAAAGGCATGAGCATTGCCACCATCACCCTCGAAGAAGCGCTTAAGCTCTTCGACCTTCCGAAGGACCTGGGTGAATTTGAAGGCAAGACCATCAGCGTCGGCATTGGCAAGTTCGGTCCTTACGTTCGCCATGACAACAAGTTCATCTCCATCCCCAAGGGTACCGACCCATTGGCCATCTCGCTCGAAGAGGCTATAAGCCTCGTCGAAGAGAAACGTGACGAGGATCGAAAGCGCGTGCTTCATACCTTTGCCGAAGATCCTGAACTGCAGCTCCTGAACGGACGCTATGGGCCGTACCTTTCGAAAGGCGGCAAGAACTACAAACTGCCACGCAGCAAGAATACCGACAAACTCTCCTACGAGGATTGCTTGGCCATCATACAGGAAGCTGAGGCTGCCGCCGACACAGAAGGCGGTGAGAAGAAAGTCAGAAGGGGCAGGAAAAGTTCGAATGGATAAGACAGGAATGAATGGCTAATCCTACAAGACTCATCTACAAACTGGCGTTCGAGCGGCGATACAAGCAGCTCGAACGTTATGCTACACATACCCACGAACTGCAACAGGAACAACTGGCTTGGGTGGTGGATCGTGCCAAGGACACCGACTTCGGCCAACAACATGGCTTTTCGACCATGCTCAAGGAGGAAGGACATGGCTTGAAGGCCGACTATCGCGTCTTTGCCAAACGCGTACCTCTTTCGAACTACGACCAGCAGAAACCCTGGATCGAACGCATGGTGCAAGGCGAAGAGAACGTGCTGTGGCCGGGACTCTGCAAGTGGTTTGCCAAGTCGTCGGGCACCACGTCGGACAAGTCGAAATACATCCCCGTCACCGACGATGGACTGAAGCTCTGCCACTATCGTGGAGCCACCGACTCGATGGTCATCTACCTGGCCCTCAATCCCGAGTCGAGGATATTCAGCGGCAAGGGACTCATCCTGGGCGGGTCGTTCTCGAACGAGCCATTGCCCAAAGGCATCCATGCAGGCGACCTTTCGGCCACTTTGATCCAGAACGTCACACCAGCCGTCAACTTCATCCGCACGCCCAGCAAGGAGGTAGCCCTGATGGGCGAATGGGAAGCAAAGCTGAAGGCGCTGTGCGCCACGACGAAGCATGTGAACGTGACGAACATCTCGGGAGTGCCGTCGTGGATGATGGGTGTGTTGAAGAACATCCTCGCAGAAACCGGCAAGAAGAACATCACCGAAGTGTGGCCCAACCTGGAGTGCTTCTTCCACGGAGGCATTGCCTTCACTCCCTATCGCGAGCAGTATGAGCAGCTGATCCCTTCAGACAAGATGCACTACCTTGAGACCTACAACGCTTCGGAAGGGTTCTTCGGCGTACAATCGTCGTGGGACAGCAAGGACCTGCAGCTCGTGATCGACAACAAGATCTTCTACGAGTTCATCCCGATGGACGAGTTTGAAGAAGGGAGCACCACGATGCATGCCGTGCCGTTGACCGAGGTGGAGCTTGGCAAGAACTACGCCATGGTGATCACCACACCCGGCCTTTGGCGCTATATCATCGGCGACACCATACGCTTCACGCAACGCGACCCCTACAAGTTCTTCATCACCGGACGAACGAAAGCCTTCATCAATGCCTTTGGAGAAGAGCTGATGGTGAGCAACGCCGACGAGGCGCTGGCAACGACCTGCTCGGAGACGGGCGCACGCATCCTGGACTATACTGCTGCCCCCACCTTCGCCGTGCTAGACAAGGAAGACGCTGCCCACGGCTCAAAGGCACGGCACACATGGATGATCGAGTTCGCAAAGGCTCCTGCCGACCTTGAGGACTTCGCAGAGCGCCTTGACAAACACCTTCAGGAGGTGAACTCCGACTACGAAGCCAAGCGTTACAAGGGCATCTTCCTCGACCGCCTGGAACTCATCGTGGCACGAACGGGCCTCTTCACCGACTGGCTCGCGCAAAAGAAAGGCAAGCTGGGCGGACAGCTCAAGATACCACGTCTGAGCAATTCGCGCACGTATCTGGAGGAGCTGATGAAGATGAATGGAGAGTAAAGTCCTCATATAGTTCCTGAACACGGGCGACCTTCTCTTCGCGGGAGAGTTCGGCGGGAATCCAGTGGATGGGGATGCCGCGGCGCTCCATGCCACGGAACCAGGTCATCTGGCGCTTGGCAAACTGATGGATGGCAATCTCGAGCTGGCGCTCCATCTCGTCGTAGGTGAGTTCGCCTGTGAGGTAGAGAGTGAGGTATTTGTACTCGAGGCCGTAGTAAATCAGGTCCTGTGGTGGAATGTGACGCTCGTCCAATAGCCGGCGTACCTCATCGACCATCCCTGCATCGAGACGCTCGCGCAGACGGCGGGAGATGCGCTCACGACGTACATCACGATCGACTTCGGTACCCACGACGAGACTCTTGACGGCGGGATAGCCTGTGAGCTGCTCGGCATGGGTGCGATAATAGTCGCGTATCTCAATCTCGCGGATAGCACGTTTGCGGGTGTCGGTATCGGTCTGGTTGTGGAGGGTCTTGTAGGTCTTGAGTATTTCAGTGAGTTCTTCCAAGGATTTATCTTCGAGGCGTTGGCGCAGTTCGGGATTTTCGGGCACCTCATGCATCTCGTAGCCTCGCAGTATCGACTCGACATAGAGCCCCGAACCGCCACACATTACCGGTAGCAGGCCGCGATGGAGCATGCCGGCGTAAACACGATGGAAGTCGCGTTGAAACTCGTAGATGGAGTATTTGTAGCCCGGCTCACGGATGTCGATGAGATGGCATTTCACCTCCTTGATTACGTTGCCATCATCATCGCGCACGAGATAGTCCTCGAGGTCCTTCCCTGTGCCCAATGTCATGTCGCGATAGACCTGACGCGAGTCGGCCGAGATGACTTCGGTATCGTAGGCCAAAGCTACATCGACGGCCAATCGGGTCTTGCCGCTGGCGGTGGGTCCAACTATCGTAATCATGGACATATTACAATTAACAATTAACAATTAAGAATGATTTCCTGTTGATCGTAGGCGAGATGAACGGTATCGAGGAGCTCCTGTGGGAAAAGGTTGGATAGTTCATGGCTCAGCCGACGTTCGAAGTCGGCATGGAGACCCATATCGTGGCTCATGTGGGTGAAGAACGTCTGACGCGGCTTGAGATGCTCGACAATCACCATGGCTTGTGCCACGCTGTAGTGGGTAGGATGCTCGGTCCAGCGCAGGGCATCGATGATCAGCGTGTCAATCCCTTCAAGTTTCGGCAAGTCGCGTTCGTGAATCCTGGTACAATCGGTGATATAGCCTAAGGCACCGACACGATAACCCAGGATAGGAAGCTGTCCGTGATAACAACGAATGGGCACAATCGTGGTCTCCCCAACCTGAAAGACATCGCCTTGACTGGGATGCACGGTATGGAGGATAAGTTTGGGTACGCCAGGGTATTGATGCACGAAGATATAATCCCAGCGCGTGAGCAGCGAGTGGCTCATCCCCTTGTCGGCATAGGTCGGCAAGGGTGTCCAATAGGCCCAAGGGCGCAGATCATCGAGACCATAGCAATGGTCGAAATGATTGTGCGTGAGCAATAGCGCGTCGAGCTTGGTGATGTCGGCACGCAAGGCCTGCAGGCGGAAGTCGGGACCACAGTCGATGAGGATGTCCTTGTCGTCGTCGGTATGAACCAATGCACTGCAACGCCAGCGGTTGTCCTTCGGATCCTTGCTCGTACATACTTCACACTTGCAGGTCGGCATGGGGACACCGATGCTTGTGCCACTTCCTAGGATAGTTAGCTTCATATTAATTAATTAATCAATCTTCCTCGCCCTTTATTTCGAGCAATGACTTGTACTCCTCGTTGTCGGGATCGAGTTCGGCGTAGATGGTGATGGGCAGTTCGGGAAGACCTGCCAAGGCCTCGTTGAGGCGTTCGCCAAAAGCCTTGTTATTGCGACAGATGAAGATCATGTCGCGCTTTCCCTGCCCGGTATAGACACCCGTGAGGATAGCGAGCTTGTCCTTCTCCATGGCCGCCTGCAGACGGTCCTGTACCGCCTCCATAATCTGGGCTTCCTTGTCGTTGGCAGGGAGGCCTTGTTCGTCTTTCTCGTAATGCCAGCTCACTTCGATACGCTCCTTCATCTTGCCTTGCTGAATCCAAGCATCGATGTCGGAACGGCCCGAAATGTAGGTGATCGTGTTGTCGTCGTTCTGCGAGATTGCAGTGAACCATTTGTCGGAAAGTTGCATGGATATATCAATTAAGAATTAATAGTTAGAAGAAACAATCAGTAGCGGGTGGTGAGGTGGGCACCGGGGTAATAATGGGCGAGAATCTCTTCGGCAGAGAAACCCTTAAGGGCCATGGCTGCTGCGCCTATTTGGCAAAGACCCACACCGTGTCCCCAGCCGTGTCCCTTGAGGAGAAAGTGTCGCGTTCCACCAACCATGGGTTGGGTCTCCACCACGTCGAACCACGAGCTATAGAGATGGCTCTTGGACAATGCCTTGCGTATGAGCAACTCCTTCCCTATTTCGACCGTCTTCCTGCTACCGATGATCTTCAGCAGCTTTATTCGCCCCGAGGCACCACGTTCGATGGGCAATAGATGCTCGATGGTGCCCACACCCAGGGATAACTTCGTTTCCACGAGCTCGGATAACTCGTCTTGCGAATAATCGACCTGCCAATCGTGGAAGTCGATGGTCTGCTGATCGTAGTTGTTCAACACCTGTTTCAAGACCGCCTGCATGCCGCCTGGAAGCGTTTCGATGAAGGCAGGGGAGCAATACGGATCGTCGATGGCACGGAGGTAGTCGAAATCGACATCCTGCCAGCAGGAACTGAACAGTTCGGTACGACCTCCGCAGCATTTGCTGAAGCGGGCATCGCAGATTTCGCCATCGGCATCGGTCAGGACGATACCACGGGTGGCACGGATAGCCTCTTCGACGAGTGGAGACACCTGACGTGTGATGCCTTGGTATCGCTGACAATGATCGTCGGCACAGACATCGTAGAGATGGTGGTCGGTGTGGTCCCAGATCTTGACAATGCGGGATGCTTCACCCCCATCCCCTCTCCCACTGAAAAGAGAGAACGACTCTTTCTGACGCGGGCGCTTCGCGTTGCGTATTTGCCTCAGCACCCAGCTGCGACTGATGATGGCATGGGCCTTGAGAAGCTCCAGGCTATTGGTGGCGGCCATCTCGGACGAGATGACACTGGCCAGATATTGTTCGACAGGAACGACATTAATGGCATGGAGCTGGCCTTCGCGTGCGATGATATGCAGGGAGCCCCGGAACACCTGGTCCTCGCGTTGCTGCCAATGGAACTGCTTGCCAATGGTTACACCTTCGAGGGTGAACGGCTCAACATGGGTCCAATACTCATTCATCTCCTGCATCTCAGCACGATTGGAGCTATAGTCCATCACGTCTTTCATACGATCTTCGCCCACGTAATGCATGGCATGAACACGTTCGTCGGCCGAAAAACGCAACTCCTTGCCCTCAGTCACACCCACGTGGAGCATGGGCTCGACCTTATAACACTGGTCCAACATGTCGCGTAAGATCTCGGGCGTAAGCTTGACAAAATCCTCTTCGCGACAAAGAGGTATCAATCCGCAGTACTCCAGGCTTGCCGGACTGCAAATAACCTTGTTGGGATCGGAGTCGGGCAGGAAATACTGTGAGGGGCGATGTGCCTTGCGGTCGATGACCAGCCAATAGGCTACACTGCCTTCAGTCCATGTGACGATGTTCTTGTGGTCGGACTCTTCGACATGAGGCACATGCTGAGTGACGCCCAGTTGTGTGCGAACGTCCTCGCTCCAGCCAATCAAAGGCACGCAACTTTTTGGCACTGCCTGGAAATGCATGTGGTCGGGGGCACTGGCTCCAGAGCAGGCGCCATTGAAGAAGATGAGGTAATCGGGGAAAAGGTCGGCGAAGAATGCCATATCCCACATCCTACCCGTGAAATCCTGACGCACATGTTCCTTGCAGATGATCGTGAAATGATGATCGACAATCGGGAACGGGTTGACGGCTACCAGGTACTGGTGATGCATGGGCAGGGTATCGACAGTGGTACGAATCTGCTGCACGGGCAAAGCATCTTCGCAAAGGAAACAAGGGCGCACATCATCCTTCTGCTCGACACTCATTGACACGAGCTTTCCGTTGACGATGAGTGCCTTTGCACTTTTTGAACGTCCTGGATTGAATGACAGTACATATTCCCGGCCATCGAGGACAAGACTGCGACGCCCTGCACCCGACAGCTGCTCATACCGCTCGCGGCAATCAGGCCACTGGGCCAGCTGTTGTTCAAAAAGTCGATTCAGATCAAGCATGATAGGTCGTTGGTTATTCATTGTAGGCAACGACGTGCCATGAGTTCGATGGTACGGATACGATCCTTGTAAAGATTGTTGCGGTTCACCTTCTCGCGGCTCAACGCAGCATCGCTATTGCCACTCCAACGACGGCAGTCGTAGAGCGACTCGTAGATACGACCCAAGCGATATTCACGCGTGATGCGGAGCATTGCGGCATAGTCCTCGCCATAACTTGTATTGGGCAATGGATACTGGAGCAACAGATCACGACGGAATGCACGAGGAGCGCCCAGCCCGTTGATGCGGAGGGCGTTGTTCATTCCGTTTTCGGGAGTCCATTCGCGGTGATCGATGATGCCTGGAGGAAGTTCGTTCAAATCGAAATCGGTGAGGCGATAACTGCCCACCACTGCCATGCAATTCTGCTCGCCAAAGGCATCGACCATCCGCTGCAAAGTCGTTGGGGCAGAATACATGTCGTCGCTATCGAGTTGCACGACAAACTGTCCGCATTGGGGCGAGTTGACGGCCTTGTTCCAGCAACCTCCGATGAGGAGCGTTGTCTCTTCGGGAATGAGATGCACGACACGGCGATCGTGTTCGGCCAAGGCGGAAAGAACGTCAGTCGTTCCGTCGGTACTGTGGTTGTCGACCACAATGACATTGAAGTCGAAATCGGTGGCCTGCTGAAGTGCAGAACGCACCGCATCGCGTATGGTGTGCACACGGTTGAAGACGGGGATGACTACACTTGCCAAGGGGCGATCGTCTTCTTTACGCAGGGGCTCGGCTGACTTGAGTCGGCAGGAGTCGATCAGACCTCCATTTGCCTGAAGCCAATGGGTCAGAGCCACCTCATATTCAAGCTGAACCTCACGGTTACGAGGATTGACGTAATCGAACTGCGAACCTCCAGCGTTCTCTGCTGGAGTGAACGTGTAGAGGTATTCATTCAGATGGAACGGCAGGTAAGGAACACATCCACAACTCTTGAGTCGCAGGGCATAGAAGGCGGCAAAACGGTATTGTGCAAAATCATCGACACTATCGAGAGCCTCCACCTTGAGCAAGACGACTGGCCCAAAATCGAAGTCATCGCGCAAAGAGCCCTCCTGATAGTCGATGCACTCACATCGTTCATCGGCTTGGCGATAGTCGGTATATAACATACGCCGTCCAGTATCTTTTAAGACAGACAACATACGCAGCAGCTCCTGCATGGTCAACTCCAGTGTTCCTGGTACGAGCTGCAGGATGACCCAGCGCGCGTCGAGGTCGCCTAGACGTTGACGCAAGGCATGAACATTATCGGAAGAACACACTACAGGCAACATCGCCAATGCGCAATGCTCAGCTTCATGGATAAGGACAGGTTTCTCGGTAGCGTGAAGTATCATTACAATCTATTATATAATGTATAATTTAGGTGCAAAGATAATGTTTTTTTCGAAACAACGGTCAACTTTGCACAAAATTTTGAGTTTTCGTCACAAAAAACAAGAAAAAAGGGCATTGAAGAACTTGAAACAGCTCTTCAATGCCACATTAAGGATTGACGAAGTATCTAATCAACGATAGGAGCCCATCCAGCGACGTGTCCTCGTACCCGGATAAATGGTCGGGAAGATGCTCCATGCGGACTTCTTATATTTGTTGACAGCATCCACCGGGACATAGAGACGGGTGTAGTTCATATCGTTACCGAATACATCATCGCCCATTTCAGCTGGCTTGCTGCCACGACAGATGCACTCGACCATAGAACTGCGTTCGAAGGCATGGCTGCCAATGCTCTTCAAGTTCTTGCCGAAGTCGAGGAACTGAAGGATGGTGCCATCGAAGGCGTAAGGTCCAACAGACTCGAGCGAAGCGGGGAACTTGACATCGGCCAAACCCCAGCACTCGTAGAAGGCATAACCGGGCACTTCTTTAAGTCCTTCAGGTAGCGTCACCTTACTAAAGTTCTTGCAAGTCGAGAAAGCTGCGGGTGCCAATGCTTTCACACCATCGGGAACAATATATTCACCGCTCTTGCCCGTAGGACAGCTGACGAGTGTCTTGCCATCGGCAGAGAAGAGCACACCATCGACAGTCTTGAAGTACTGCGATCCTGAAGCTACCTCGTAGCGCACCATGTTGAAGCAATGATCGATGGCGTGAGCACCATAGCGCTGGAGGCTAGCTGGAAGAACGAGCACATCGATGAGGTCGCAGCCCTTGAACGCAGTATCGGCCACAGCAACGACCTTATAGACCATGTCGTCGGCAGGATTGACAATCTGCTCAGGGATAACTACACGTCCCGAGAGGAAGAGCGAATCCTCGTCGTCATAGCGGACACTTACATTCTGTCCGTCGAGCACTTGGTAGCGCAGACCGTCCTTAGCGAACGTTATCTGTGCCCAAGCCTGACTCGTTGAGAACACCATACAGAGGACGGCAACTAGTATAGATGAAATATTTTTCATAATGCTTGTTTTCATTTTTAGGTCATCTGAACTCATGTAGGAATCAGTATGCAGAACGTGTATCCGTGCTGTCGGTCTCCTTGAGACGCCTCGACTCGTGCGAGTTAGGCTTGACGGGGTCATGCTGCGGAACAGGCTTGAGTTGATCAAGCGGCAAGATATAGAACACTACGGCACGGTTCCATTCGTTGACGATCTTAAACGGCTGCTCCTCGTCGCCCCTGAAGTCCATACTCAAACGGCTGGGATCGACGCCAAATTCGTCGACAAGCATCGTATAGACAGCCTGGGCACGCTTCTGCGACAACATCATATTGTACTTGGGATAGGCGGTCTGGGCATCGGCGTAGCCTGTGATAACCAAGCCCACTTCGGGATGATTTTCCATAAACTTGGCCACCGAACGCACATTACGACGCTGTGCATCGGTCACGAAAGTCTTGTCGATATAGAACGACACAGTGGTTTCCAACCTCTCTTTGTAGTGCACTACCTCGAAAGGGGTATTATGTGGCACGATATCTTCGTCAACTCCATCGATGTAGATATATCTTGGCCTCTGATGACGATAGCCGGAAGCATCCTTCAGATAATAGAGGGCACCCAGCATCACATCGACGTAAGAGTCATAGACGCGGCGGAAACGCATGCCGTTGTAGGCATCATCGGTGCCATTGAATGACACATCGAGATTGACACTCCACGCTGGAGAAAGGTGGAGTTCGCCAATGAGTCCCACGTGACCGGCATAGTACCACCTGTTCTTAGTCTTCACATTATAACCATAGCCACTGGCAAGAGGATCGCCCGCATTGTGATGGACACCATTATAGTTACAATCGCGCCAAGTGGGATGGGCCAGCCAGTCGGTTTTGTCTTTATCGAAACCAAAAGTGTAGAAAGCGCCAAGGCCTACATAACCCTTCAGACTGAACCGGCGGTCTTCCTTATAGCCCCAAAAAATATTGTGGAAATCGAACACACCATCGACGAAACCAGCAGCCATCGAGTAATCATAGTTGCCGTCATGCTCAGCCCATTTCTCGAGGAATTCGGAGGTGGACCATTCGCCACGGCCTTCCTGGGCCAAGTAATTAAACGTCATACGCACGCCAAACTGGGGGAAGAAGCTCCTGCCAACCTGAATCTGGAAACTGGGGCGTGTCATATCGAAGAAATTACCGAAACGTGTATTCTCGCTCATAGAGTACGAGCCTCCTATAGAAGCGCCGATGAACCAGTTGGAGACATTCTCGGTCAGATAGACGATACTGTCTGTCTTCTGTTTCCAATAAATCGTATCGGTCTGCAAGCCATCCTGGGCGTATGCACCTGTCATCATGCCCACAACGGCGAAACTGAAAGTAAGGATAATCTTTTTCATATCTTTGTCGGGCATTTATTCTTCGTTAATGATAAATATGATATACGTCTTCACTTTTGGCAACTGTAGTCGCTGAATATGATCCTCGTCGGCATCTACCCAAATGTTCTCATAAGGAATCTGCCAGCGCTGATGCAGCAGTTTGCTGATCGCCCAAGCGCGCTGGTGGAACGTCTTGTCATCCAGTTTGTTGCTGTTGGTGATGAAGATATTGCTCTTAGGGTTATTCTTGTAGGCAAGTGCGGTCTGATAGACATTGTTCTGCTGCAGACGTGGCACTTCCGTAATGCCCTCATCAAACGAGATAAGCGTATAGAGCACATTCTTGTCCACATCAACATAAGTTGTGTCGTACTGATCAATAATATCGATGAAGGGACCATGCATGTAGAATTCTCCCTCAGGCTCCTTTTTCGGCTTTCCAGGAACGAAATAGGTCATGCCAAGCAGGATGTCGAGGTGTCCATCCCACTTCTGGTCGGATACCAGGCCATCGAAAGTGTCGTCGAGGAACCTGTCGGTAACCTCGAGGTTGAGGAACCACCTGTTGCTGAGCTTGAAGTCGGCTACGGCACCGAACTCCAAGTCAACGAGGTTGCGGGGCGAGGCTGACTTGCGTTTCTCAGCCCACACACTCACAATCGACAACTCCTTTTCATTATACGACCAAGTGTGCTCCAAGCCAATGCCTAACAATCCGCTGATGGTGAGTCGGCGCTCGGGATTATATCCCAAGATTAGATTGGTGAAGTTGGGCAACCACTGGATAGAGATACCCGCGGTGTGCCAATTGTAGGTGTGGAAGTCGGCCAACGCCTTCTCATGTGCAAGGTTGTAGGGATAAAAACTAGCATCGTACTTGTTGTCAGCACCACGCACACCCGTTCCACGCCCATAGAAAAGCTGGAATCGCAGGTCGTTGACTGGTGTAAGGTACTTGCCGAAAGTCAGGCCAGCTGCGAAATTTGTGCGCTTCAGCCAGCCTGCCTCGCTGTCATAGCTTCCCCACGAGTGCATAGCACCCAACTGAAGGCCCAGATGCCAGTTGTGGCGGATGTCCATCGGGAATTCATATTCCTCAGTCTTGAACAAGTTGGCAATCTGCTCGACCTCCTCATCGGTCGGGAGTGACTGGAGGAGTGCTTCCTCTTCCGATCTCATCCCTTCATCGACAGCATATTGGCCACCACGATTCCCCCAGATGCTTGTTCTGCTCTCTTGGGCATTGGCAATGAAGTCACTCGATGCCAACAACAAAGCGATGGCAGCAAATCGAATGATGATGGATTTCATTTTCCTCATATGATTTTTAGTTATATTTTTATAACGCAATAATTAGCGAATTATTACAATCCCAAAAGTTAATTAATCAAAATAACCAGGGAAAGGGGCATGATCAATTCAATTCCGTCCAGTAACGATGATATTTTCTAGGATTAGCAAAGCGCTGACGATGTTGACTGTTAGGAATATAGTAAACAATACCCAGCTTTGCCATCACAAAGAAGTCCAGAGACTGTGAACCGCCCGTCACGCCATTGTATGCATTGTCGGTGGCATGGAAATCGACTTCGAACGTCAGGTCGCAAGCTCTCATGATGTGGAAGGCAGCTTCGTAGCCTAATTTCGCTGTCCAGTACCATGCCTTCGAACGATCGACCACGTAGATATCCTCGTACCAATCGTCGACCTTGTCGTCGACATAGAATCTATAAAGTTCTCCACCACCAAGGACCAGATAACCGTCGTACCAGTTGCGTGAATTGTATTTGCGAAAACAATTCGCGAGATTTAGCATCACGTCGAATGTCCCAACGCCTAATACAAACTGATAAGGAGAATACATATCGCGAAGGTATTTCATGGCGGCTGCCGGTGGACGCCCTAACTGGGAAGAAATACCGCCCATCAACCTGAGACTCCACTTCGGAGTGAGTGTTCGACCTATCTGAATCGTTCCACTGGGAAGCTCTGTCTTGAAGAAGTTGCCATTCCTGGTATTCTCAGCCATCGAAAACCCCATGCCTACATCGATACCAACGAACCAATTACCGGGACCCAGATAAGTACGGTCCGACGTCTGTGCCCGACAAACGGAAACAGAAGCCAACGATAGCAGCAACGCGGTAATGCGACAAAAGCGCAAAAATGTACTCATAATCGTGGCAAAGATACGAAAAATAATTGTTAAGTGGTCAAAATACCCTCGTTTTTGCCTTATATTGTCACCTTTTTTTATTATTAAATCAATAAAATGCTATCTTCAGTCGCTATTTATATCACTTCATCTTCAATTCTGACGAAGGTATCGTGCATACCAACTGCCACATTTCTTCCAACACGGAGTAGCAAACCGTGAGGCCACGGGCGGTGACACCGATCGAGAAATTCTCGGTTAGAGCCAAGAATTCCTCTTCGCCACCCAAGGCTTCGATCACCCAGGCATTTTCGAGTCGTGCATGGGAAAGAATCTTTTGGCCAAATGCATCCATGTCGTCGATCAGTTCGGCAACGCTCAGCACATGGCCATCCTTTCTGACGAAGGTCAACACGCGATAACTGGTATCACCCTCATAATACTCAGTCGGAAGATTTTGCACATTAATACAATAGGTAAGATAATCCTGATCCTGATAGATCAGATGCACTTTGCACAAGGCCTGAGGGTCTTCTTCGCGATATGCTATCTTGATGCTGTCGAGCCAAGCCGTTACCGCCTTGCATCCCACATCATGACCAAGCAGGTAATCCAATTGCACCGTACCCTGTGGCGAATACCAAGTATCCACCTTCACCTCCGAATCGGACATTCGGCCCACACACGCTGTCAGTGCCAGGCCAAGGGAAAGCAAAGTCCAAACAAATAATGGTCTCATCGTAAACATAATTTCTTAGAGTCAAGGTCGATTACTCTTCTCCCAAAAACATAGGATCCCATGCCGGTAGCAAGGTAGGTTTCTGGTCAAGCATGTCGATGTACTTCTTGGCCACATATTCTTTGCGGATGACGAGTCGGAACATGTAATTGTCGAACCATTCGTCGGTCATGATCAGGTGTCCCTTATGTCCACTGGATGCGCCCCAACTGTTCTCCACCATCCACTTCTTGATGCGGAGCTTAGCTGGGTCCATCTCTGGTGAAACGGTGTTCAAAGGACTCTGGACAGTATCGATATCCACTGCGACCATCGTCATGGCATGGCTCGAACCCGATGCATGCGTATAGACGCGCTGACGCTTGTCCATCTTGAAATCGGTTCCCAGAAGAGACTCGTAGTCGAAGTTATTGAGGTCGAGGGTGCCGTTCTTGCGGTTGAGGTACTTTGCCACGTCGCACGAGAAATACATAGCCGTGGAGTCACGCAAGGAAGCAACTGCCATCGGCTTGATCTCGTCGGCAGGCAGATTCAAATATACCCAGTCGTGGCCATCGTAAGTGTGACGATCGTAATCGATCTGATAGGTCTTGTAGTATTCGCGGAGCGGGTCATTCATCACCATGATGTAGTTGTCGTACAGCGCATCATCGTCCCAGTACTTGGCATAGAAGGATTGAGGAGTATAAGTCTCATTGCTGACAACCTCATCATTCGCCGATCGTTCGGTAAATGTGAATGATGTGGGGGGTACTCCGTAGGCAAGTGTGAGGATATGGTAGATGGTGCCCAACATCTCGACCTTGCGCTTCTCGAGTTGGGAAACTGGAGCTGCCTTCTTTCCCCTTTCGGTGGGATTGGCCATTGCACGAAGTTCGAGACCCATTTCGCGGAGCTTCCACTTGAGCAACATGTTAATGTCGCGCGTATTGTTGGCCTGATAGTTGTCGGGCATCACGTCGTAGGGTACTACGCCATACTTCTGCACGAGGTCGGCTCCGCCACAGAATGTTCCGCCATCAGAGAGCGGGTTCTGGAAGAGCCAATCCACCATGCGATCATCGTCGGCCTTCTGACGCGTATCGATGATACCCTGGAGGAAGAGGTTCGACTTCTCAAGCTGATCATAGAAGAAAAGATAGGTGCAAGACAACTCCAATCCCTTCAGGTTGTGCTTGTTGATGGCCTTACTGCGCAGTACATTCATCGAAGTGAAAAGCCAACAGCGGCCCGAAGAAGCCTGATCGGTGATGCCTTTGTTGGGCACACGATAAGTGAAGTGATCGTCGGTGGCACTGAGTGTCGAGGCATCGGTAGCGAGCACAGAAATGCTGGTGCCAGCCAACGCATTGCGTACCACCTTATCTTGTGGCTGAACGGTCTGTTGCAACTGTTGGAGCACCTCGGGTGTGATGGCAGTTTGGGAAGAGACTTCAAAAGTCAAAACTGAAAGCGTAGCCACGAAGGCAGCGCATTTAAATGAATTCTTTTTCATTATTATTCATGTATTATGGGTGCAAAAATAGGATAAAAAACCGAGTTTTCCAAGAAAACAAGGATTTTTTTGCAAATTATACGTCAAATGCTTTGCCGTTTCATGATTTTATGATATCTTTGTGCGAAATTAATGCCTCAAAACCTCATGAAAAAGTTGCTATCATTGCCCCCTAATCTGGTGGGATGTTTCCACGATATCACAGGCAAGAGCCGCGACGAGTGGTTCTGTACCAACGATCCCATAGGAGCCAAGCTCGGAAGCGGTGGCGGTACTGCATGGGCCATCAGCAAAGCACGCGAGGCACAATGGTTGCGTCCCGGAGAGCGTGCCATCCTGCTCCATGCGGGCGGACAGTCACGACGCCTGCCCGCCTATGCCCCATCGGGCAAAATCCTTACTCCCATACCCGTGTTCCGCTGGAAACGCGGTCAGCGTCTTTCGCAGACGCTGCTCGACCTGCAGTTACCGCTTTTCGAGAACATCATGCAGCGCGCTCCCAAGTCGTTGACCACGATGATCGTAAGTGGTGACGTATATATCCGTGCTACGGGGCCTTTGCAGGCCATCCCTGAGGCAGATGTAGTCTGCTACGGACTTTGGGCGAGTTCGTCATTGGCACGCAATCATGGCGTCTTCGTCTCCAAACGTGCCACACCTGACGTTCTCGAATATATGCTCCAAAAACCTTCGGTCGAGACACTGAGCCACCTCATGCGCGACAGCTTCTTCCTGATGGACATCGGCATCTGGCTCTTTTCCGACAAAGCTATTAACCTACTGATGAAACGTTCGCTGAAAGCGACGACCTCCGATACTGCGCTAAAGGCTGAGGATGTCGGGTTCTACGACATGTATTCAGAGTTTGGCATGGCCCTCGGTTCCCATCCACGCATCGTGGACCCGGAACTGAACGAGCTGAAGGTGATGATACTTCCCTTGCCAGGCGGCGAGTTCCATCACTACGGCACGTCGCCCGAAATGATTTCCTCGACACTCGCCGTCCAGAACTCCGTCATCAACCAGCACGAAATTTTGCGCAAGGGTCTCAAGCCCCATCCCAGCATCTTCATCCAGAATGCCGAATGCCACGTCAAGCTCACCGAAGGCAACGCCAATACGTGGATTGAGAACTCCTACATCGGCCCGCATTGGCAGTTGCATGGCAGCAACATCGTCACAGGTATACCCAGGAATGATTGGAAACTCGTCCTTCCCATGGGTATCTGCATCGACATCGTCCCCATCGGTGACAACGGTTGGGTTTTGCGCCCCTATGAATTCTCTGAGCCGCATCCCGCATGGCTACTGGAGCGCTTGGGTTGCAAAGACTGCGACAATCCTCAGCAGGAAGCGCGTGTCTACCCTGTCGTCGATGATGTCGAGCAAATGGAAGCCGTGCTTTTATGGATGATTCATGCCGACAACAAGGCTGGTGGGGAAACCATTTGGAACAAGAGTCGGAAGCTGACTGCTGAAGAGATCTCGGCATACGCCAACCTGCGTCGTCTCACCACCCAACGCGAGGAGTTCCGCAAATCCAACTGGCCAGAACTGGCACGCAACTGGGAGAAGTCGATCTTCTATCAGCTCAACCTGAAGGATGCTGCAGAAGAGTTCAAGCGCTTCTGCATACCTGCCCCTGCCGCATTGCCCGACACGGCATCGAGGATGACCAAAATCAGCGATGCGATGTTCCGTGCACAACTCGCCGGCAATGAAGGCGCAGCCTACGAAGAGCGTGCCTTCGGGCTGATGCGCGAGGGTTTGACCGAAACACTGTTGCAGCAACAGATGCCCCAGCTCTGCGTTTATGCCGACCAAATCGTCTGGAGCCGTAGTCCTGTGCGCATCGACCTTGCTGGCGGATGGACCGACACACCGCCCTACTCCTTGATGCAAGGAGGCAATGTGGTCAACATTGCTATCGAACTGAATGGGCAACCTCCCCTGCAGGTTTATATGAAACCTTGCAGAGAAAAGCGTATTATCCTTCGAAGCATCGACCTCGGTGCAAGTGAGGTGGTAGTGACGTATGACGATCTTCAGCAGTTCAATAAGGTCGGTTCACCGTTCTCCATTCCAAAAGCCGCATTGGTGTTGGCCGGCTTCTCGCCCAGGTTCAGCGCCCACAAGTTCGGTTCACTGAAGGAACAACTCGATGCGTTTGGAAGCGGCATCGAGATGACGACCTTATCGGCTATCCCTGCAGGCTCTGGACTTGGCACGAGCTCGATGCTGGCAGCCACTGTGCTTGGTGCCGTGAATGACTTCTGCGGACTAGGGTGGGACAAATACGAGATCTCCAATCGAACGCTTGTTCTCGAACAGTTGCTCACCACCGGTGGCGGTTGGCAAGACCAATATGGTGGCGTACTACATGGCGTGAAGCTCCTGCAGACGCAACCCGGTTGGCAGCAGCAACCACTGGTGAGGTGGCTGCCCGACACGCTCTTCACAGCGTCAGAATATTCGAAGTGCCACCTACTTTATTATACCGGTATCACCCGCACAGCCAAGGGCATCCTTGCCGAGATCGTTCGTGGCATGTTCCTCAACGAGACCGAACGCCTGGACATTCTGGCTGAGATGAAGCAGCATGCACTCGACCTCTACGACGTCATCCAACGCGGTGCCTTCGTTCCTATGGGACGCCTCATTCGAAAGACCTGGAGCCAGAACCAGCGTATCGACAGCGGCACCAATCCTCCCGCTGTGCAGGCTATCACTCAGTTGATCGATGACCTCTGCCTCGGCTACAAGTTGCCTGGTGCAGGCGGGGGAGGTTATCTTTATATGGTTGCCAAGGATGACGAGGCAGCTGCGCGCATCAGAAAGATCCTCCTCTCTTCACCACCCAACGACAAAGCGCGATTCGTTGAAATGACCCTCTCGCAAAAAGGACTTGAAATCAGTAAGAGTTGATGAGAATAAACATGCATCAATGGCGTAAGCGTGTGATTGAAAGCTGCGAAGTCATCGCAGTACCCGTCATGACGCACCCAGGCATCGTTGCCACAGGCCACACTGTGCGTGAATGTATCACCACAGGAGCCATCCATGCCCAAGCCATCCGATATCTGGCCGACCATTATCCCACGGGAGCAAGTTGCACTGCCATGGATCTCACTGTCGAAGCCGACTCCTTCGGTGCTCCCATCCTATTCCCCGACAACGAGATAGCCACCGTCAGCGGACGTCTGCTCCACAATGCTGATGACATACACAACCTGAAAGTCCCTTCGCTTGACAGTGGGCGTATCCGCGAATTTCTGAAGGCCAATGTCATTGCCTCTCAAGAAGTGACCGATCGACCGGTCTTTGCAGGGTGTATCGGTCCATTCTCACTGGCAGGCAGACTCTATGACATGTCAGAAATCATGATTCTTGCCTATAGCGAACCAAAACTGACACATGAACTGCTCCATAAGTGTACGGAGTTCATCCTCCGCTATTGTCGAGCACTTAAGGAGACAGGTGCCAATGGAGTGTTGATGGCAGAACCTGCAGCAGGATTGCTATCGAACGAGGGTTGCATGGAATTCAGCTCGAGATATGTCAAGAAGATCGTGGATGCAGTACAAGACGAACACTTCATGGTCATTCTCCACAACTGCGGCAATACAGGGCATTGCACCCGAGCAATGGTCGCCACAGGGGCCAATGCCTATCATTTTGGGAACAAGTGTGATATGGCAGAAGTGCTACGAGACATACCGGAAGATAAACTGGCCATGGGCAATCTGGATCCCGTCGGAATCTTCAAGCAAGGCACTGTGGACGAAATGAAGCGAGCCACCACCGAACTGCTGAAGCACTGCGAGCGATACCCGAACTTCGTCTTGTCGAGTGGGTGTGACACTCCTCCAAACACTCCGTTGGCCAACATTGATGCCTTCTTTGAGGCGCTTCAGAAATTCAATGATCGAAAGAACACTCACATACGATGAGCTTGGTCTCACGACCGAGGAGATTCTCACGTCAATGCCTTCCGATGCAGATTCACTTCGGGAGGTATGGACGTTGATTGACGAGATACGAGGCTTCCTACAAGCAAGTTTCGCCTTCGTCACCACAGGGGTTGACACCATCGACCGTTTCAAGCCTGGACCAATCATCATGAGTCAATTGAAGGGAAGCGAAGCACTTTGCTGGTTTGTAGCCACAGCGGGACAAGAGTTCGAGGCATTCCAACGCCAGTTGACACAAGAGGGAGATATAGTGCGCATCTATCTGGCCAACGAAATTGGCACCATCATTGCCGAGAAAGCCGCCGACAAGATGGAATGCGTCCTGCAGGAGCAACTCACACCAAAAGGGCTGTACCGAACAAACCGATACAGCCCAGGCTATTGTGGCTGGCAAGTCAACGAGCAACCCATCCTATTTGATTTATTCGAACCTAATGTCAAAGTGCAACAATCCGAAGCATCCCTTAAACCCTGCGGCATCCACTTGACCGACTCATGCCTGATGATTCCCATCAAATCGGTCAGTGGAGTGATTGGCATTGGGCACAAAGTAAGCAAGCGGGAATATATCTGCAAGAATTGTGGTTTTGACGCAACCTGTAGGCGAAGACGTTAGACTACAGACAGACAGGTCGTACGGAACGACCATCGAAACGGTTGCTGTAGCCCCAATACCAGCCGTGAGTATCGAAATAGAGGCCAAAAGCGTCGTTATTGAGTAAGTGAACCGTTGACGACCAGTAGTTGCCGCATGAGTTTTTACCGCCTATACTATCGTCTCTTCTAAAGCCTGCGGCAGGCAGGAAGATATTCTTACCGTTCGGCCCCGTAACAAGCATGCCATTCACCCCGTGTTGTGAAGACCGACGTCGTTTGCAATTAACCATCAATTCCTTTATCTGATCAACTGTGGGCATCCTCCAAGAGCCTCCCCAAAGAACGTAAGCCACATCAAAATCTGTGCCAGCTATATCTTCTCCGAAATGGATGTATGCATCATTTTCGTCAAGATAAGCGTAATTATCCCATGCATAGTGACTTTTCCCCTCAGTTTCTCCCCAAGAATAATAGTTTCCATATCCATCTGGGCCATCGGCTCCGATATTACAGCAAGCCCACTTAGTGCCAGAAGGCAGACCAAGATCGATGAAATGAGGATGGTTGTCGTCAGGACATGAAACAATGAAAATAAAAGCCAGGCTGTCAATTTCAGAAACAGGTGTTTCTATCGTTCCAGCCTTTGTAACGATGGATTGCGCCGTATCATTATCGTGCAAGATGTATTCAACATCTTCCAATGGAATAGAGATGGGCTGTTCGAGGTTTTGTTTATAAAGGAGTATGTAAACTTGCGAATACAAGAACACGCAGGTCAACCACAATAATACCAACAATAAAATGTTCCTTTTCATTGTTTCATATTTTTGTATGTTAGACCATTAAACGTGATCATTCCTTGTGCTGTAACATCTATTGCCCGAACTCGACAAGGCCGTAGGCACGGCTGACTTCATTATAACGATCAATCAGTTCAGAGCGGTTGGGACATCGATCCTGGGTGAAACGACTATAGAGAATCTCGCGGATAGCGATAGGAATAGTCTTGTCCTGGTGCAGTGTGTCGTATTGGTAGGCACGCTCATACCATGGGAGTGCTTCGTTGTAGATGGGTTGCAACTCGCGGTTGATCTGCTTGAAACGTCGCTGGTCGTAGAGCTTGGATTTAAGAGCAACGGCCTTATTGTAGTGAATGCGCCCGATATAGGAGCAGACGTTGGCTTGCGTCGAATCGAGCGCATAGGACCTAAGATACTGAGTCATGGCATGCCCAACATCGCCTCGTATCTCGTAGAGCTGGCCACGCACGCAAATTGTCTGCGCATCGGTGCTATCGACAGCGATGCATCGGTCGGCTATCCGCTCGGCCTCTTTCCAGTTTTGTCGATCGAGGTAGATCTGCAAAAGGTTGCGCTGGAACCACGTGTTGCGCGGTAACGTCTCGATGGCACTTATCAGCTCGGTGATAAGCATGACGGTATCCTTACGCGAAGAATAAATGGCAATGGTATTGCGAAAGACTTTTTCGGGCTCATAGCCTCGTAACTTGAGGCTGTCGTAATAAACCAACGATTCATCAAGCCGCCCGAGTGCACTCGACACTGTGGCACAATTATAGAGCGCACGGTTCTGGGTGCTATCGGCCAGAAACGTCTCGAACCCGGAGAAACGTTTGGCATCGGACTGATAAGCACTATTGAGAAACGAACTCTTACTGCCGTCGAAAGTCATTCGGAACTCGTCGAGCGTGGTGTTCAGGTCTCCCTTTTTGAAACTTTGTCCTGCATTGACCTGAAAACCATTGGTAAGCAGGAAATACTGCATGGCGGTTTGCGAGAGGCGACTCTGCTGCCGTAATCCGTTCTTACCATAGTCCTTGGCTCCAGACAAATAGAGGTCGTAAGCCTTCTGATAATACTTGTAGCAAGACTTGGCGGCAGCAAGGGCCGTGGCTTCGTCCATCTTACCGCCTGAGGCGGGTTTGTTGCGCTCATAGTTGAATGCCAGGTCCTCGACATCGCCTGCAGCAGCATAATAGTCGGCATTCTGCAGATTGAGCGAGTCGGAAAGCTGTAGCACGCGAATAATATGGAGACGGGCGAGCTTGATGTCGGTGGTGCGTACATTGGTACTATATCTGCGCGCCAACTTGAGGCGCTCCTGAATGGTGTCACGGAGTGCCTTAGTGAGAACAGGGGTCTCCTGCTGTGCCTCTTCGGCATGCAGAAGACCCATATTGAGGATAATTAATAATAGTATATTCAGAAATCGTTTCATTGATTATTCCTTACGTGGACGGCCGTAAGCATCGGCAACCTCGTTGTACTCATTGATGAGTGCCTGACGGTTAACAGCCTTGGTAGGAGCGAACTTACGATAGAGAACCTGCATCAAGAGATTCGGGATATCGTTGTTCTCATGGTTGGTGTCGGCCTTGAAGGCATTGCGGAGCAATGGGAGAGCCTTCTCCATCTTCTCGTTCGAGAATGCGTCAATCTCTGCCTCACGAGCGTGGTTCTTGAGCATCTCGCTCTCGCCCTGTTCCATCTCTACGAGCCAAGTATAGCCATAGTAAAGGTTGGCATCGAGGTTGGTAGGATCGGAAGCAAGAGCTTTCTCGAAGTAACCCTTGGCGGTCTCGGTATCGCCCTTCTGGGTGTAAAGACGTGCGATGATGGTCAGGAGACCTGCATTGTCGGGATTGTTGGAAAGACTAGCCTTCATGGCGTTGATGGCACCATCGAGGTCATTGCGGTCGAGATAGATGCTGAAGAGGTTATTGCTGAAATAGTTCTCATGAGGAAGAGCCTCCATACCCTTCTGGAGCCAAGTGATCATATTGGTAGTATCCTGAAGCTGAGCATACTCACCTACGATAGAAGAGAATACAGGCACCTGAGGAGTGTTCTTGCCAATGAGCTGCTTGAAGGTCTCGATAGCTTTCAACTTATCAACCTCACCATAGCACGAACCAGCATAGAGAAGGTTCTGGTACTTCACTGAGTCAACCCTGAACTTATCAATCTCGGCGAGAATGATTGGGTTCTTCTTGGCAGCATAATCGAGGATAGCCGACTCGGCACCGCTCGAGGCGAGCTCGAAGAACTTGGCAGCGCTGGCCCAGTCCTTCTGGTTGTAGGCCGTAAAACCGCAGTTGGCCAGACCATTGGACATCGAGAAGAGTTCCCAAGCCTTGGCAGCCATTTCGTCATTGAACTTGGTGTTCACCTTACCCTTGGCATCGGGGGTGGCAAATGCATCCCAAGCCTCCTGGAAATACTGGAAGCCCTTACCGCAGTTGCTGAAAAGGGTGTTGAGCGCCGTCTGATCGTTATTCTGTGCTTCAGGAAGAACGACCTTCGACTGGTTGAACTCGATCAAAGCAGCTACACGCTTGATATCACCAAGCATGGTGCCAGCCTGTGGGTTGGAGAGAGCCTGCTGTACGAGAGCACGAGCAGCATCGAAGTCGATAGCCTTGGCCTTAGCCATATCCACCTGGCCCATAGCATCCTCGGGGAGCTTGGCAGCCTTCTCGGCTTCTTTAATAGCAGCGGTGATCACCTTCTGCTGTTCCTTGATGGCCTTCTGCTCCTCTTTTGAGAGCTCCTGGGCAACGACTGTACCGGCGCAAAAGCCGATAGCAAGAATTGAAAGAATGAATTTCTTCATAGCATTAATAATTTAAAATGTGTAGTGATTATTCTTGATTTGGATCAACATTGGCTGGTTTCTCGGTGGAAGCAGTCTCGATTCCATTGTCGTCAGACTGTTCGGTGGCCTCGATCTCTATCTCTTCTTCCTCACGTTCAGTGAGCACCTTGCATACGCTGGCGATGCTATCATTCTTCTTTGTGAGGTCGATGAGTTTGACGCCCTGAGCGGCACGACCCATAATGCGGATCCCCTGGCTCTTCTCGGCATCGTACTTGCAGTTCATACGGATGACGATACCCGACTTGTTGATAATCATAAGGTCGTTCTCATCATTCACAAGCTTGATAGCGATGAGCGGGCCGGTCTTCTCGGTGATGGTGAGGGTCTTGACGCCCTTGCCACCACGATTGGTAATACGGTAGTCGTAAACATAGCTTCGCTTTCCGTACCCCTTTTCTGACACGACAAGGATGGAATAGTTTAAAGGATTCTCGACATCTTGCGGGGCAATAGATGGCTCTTCGCTTTCTTCGACAAGGGTTTCTTCAGGTTCATCGGGCAGATCGAACAGGTTATCGAGAGTCACCTCAATCTCGGGAACTGCATTCTCATCGTCCTCGACAGGAGTGTCGTTACCCTCCGACTGACCGAGGGTAATGCCAGGATACTTGACGGCAATCATACCGATACACTCATCGTCGCCTCCATCGAGACGCATACCACGCACACCGGTAGCCACACGGCCCATCATGCGAACCTTATCCTCGCCAAAGGTGATGGCACGGCCGTTACGGTTGGCCATGATGAGATGGTCCTGACCGTCGGTCATAACTACGCTGACCACCTTGTCGCCTTCAGCAAGATTGATTGCATTGATACCATTGGCTCGCGGACGGCTATAGGCTGCGAGTTTGGTCTTCTTGACCGTTCCGTTCTTGGTGGCAAAGACGAGGTAATGGGAGTCGTTGAACTCGGGATCTGCGAAGGTGACCACTTTTAGGAAGGCTGTGATGCGATTATTCTCGTTGACGTTGAGGATATTCTGAATTGCTCGTCCCTTCTGGTTCTTGGCTGCCTCAGGGATGTCATAAACCTTCATCCAGAATGCCTGACCTTGCTCGGTGAAGAACATAAGCCAGTTGTGGTTCTTTGCGGCATACATGTACTCGATAAAGTCGGAGTCGCGCGTGCCGGCACCTTTAGAGCCCACGCCTCCACGGCTCTGGGCCTTGATGTCGGAAAGCTTGGTGCGCTTGATGTAACCGAGATGGCTGATGGTGATAACCACATCATCATTGGGAATGAAGTCTTCGGCATTAAACTGAGCGCCACGATAGTCGATGACAGTACGGCGTTCGTCGCCATACTTCTCCTTAATCTCGATGAGCTCGTCACGAACGACCTTCATACAAAGTGACTCATCGGCGAGAATCTGCTTGTAGTACTCGATCAGTTTAAGGATATCCTCGTACTGCTGCTTCAACTCCTCTATGCGAAGGCCGGTAAGCTGCGAAAGGCGCATATCGACAATCGCCTTCGACTGAATTTCATCAATTTCGAAGCGAGCTTCAAGGTTGCGCTGGGCATCGGCGGGCGTGCGACTAGCACGGATGATATGAACCACCTCGTCGATGTTGTCGCAGGCGATAATCAGACCCTCGAGGATATGTGCCTTTTTCTCAGCTTCGGCCAAGTCGTATTTAGTGCGACGGATAACTACCTCGTGACGATGTGCAACAAAGTATTCGATGAGCTCCTTCAGATTGAGGAGTTTGGGCATACCGAGGGCCTCTGGGTGACCTGGAATGGGTACAAGTGCGATGTTGTTGACCGAGAAGTTGGCTTGCAACTCAGTCATCTTGTTGAGCTTATTGAGGATAACGTTCGAGTTGACATCCTTCTTGAGGTCGATGACGATGCGCATGCCTTGACGATCGGATTCGTCGTTAACATTGGCTATACCTTCGATCTTCTTCTCGTCGGCGAGCTGAGCAATATGCTTGATGAGCTCGGCCTTGTTGACGCCATATGGAATCTCGGTTACCACAATGCGGTCGTGCTGACCCTCGCTCTCTATCTCGGCTTTACTGCGAATCACGACCTTGCCGCGACCCGTCTCGTAAGCCTGCTTGACACCATCATAACCGTAGATGATACCACCTGACGGGAAGTCAGGAGCCTTGATATACTGCATGAGCTCATCGATGGTAATGTCGGGGTTGTCGATGTAGGCACAAATGCCATCAATACACTCAGAAAGGTTATGAGTAGGCATATTCGTTGCCATACCGACGGCTATGCCATTGGCACCATTGACGAGAAGGGTAGGTATGCGGGTCGGCAGCACCTTAGGCTCCATGAGGGTGCCGTCGAAGTTAGGCATCATATCGACAGTGTCCTTGTCGATATCGCGAAGCATCTCCTCGGAAATCTTCGAGAGACGTGCCTCGGTGTAACGCATAGCCGCGGCGCTATCGCCATCGACAGAACCGAAGTTGCCCTGACCATCGACCTGGAGATAACGAAGGTTCCAAGGCTGAGCCATACGGACGAGAGCTCCATATACTGAAGAGTCACCATGTGGGTGGAACTTACCAAGCACCTCGCCAACGATACGGGCACACTTCTTGGTAGGTTTATCGTATGTATTGCCAATTTGCTCCATGCCGTAAAGCACACGGCGATGAACAGGCTTAAAGCCATCGCGCACGTCTGGTAAGGCACGTGCCACGATGACCGACATCGAATAATTGATATAGTTGGTGCGCATCTCTTCGTCGATGTTCACCCTGATAATTCGATCGTGTTGTTGATTATTTATTTCTTCCATTTAATATTATTTGACTGTATCTTTACAGTCAGTACTTTTTATTATATTTGGGTGCAAAGATACATTATTTTCGCGAATGTTCCAAACAAAAACGCCGAAATTTGCGTTTTAAGGCCCCAAATTTCGATTTTAGTGTGAATTTCGACCCCCTATCGAAAGAATTATTCGGATAAAATTTGGCACATATATTTTTTTTGTTTATCTTTGCCCCACATTAATAAGACAATCAACCCATCAATCTTATCACATCAATGGAAGCAGTATTTAGTTACATTATCGGTTTAGGCGCTGCGGTGATGATGCCGATCATCTTCACTATCCTTGGCGTCTGCATCAAGATTCCTTTTTCGAAAGCGCTGAAGAGCGGCCTGTTGGTAGGCGTCGGTTTCGTCGGCTTGAGTATCATCACTGCCCTGCTCGTTGACACGATGTCACCGGCATTGTCGAAGGTGGTGGAGATCTACAATCTTGAACTAGGCGTGTTCGACATGGGATGGCCTGCAGCCGCTTCGGTGGCCTACAATACTTTGGTAGGTTCGTTCATCATCCCCGTCTGCCTTGGTGTAAACCTCGTGCTTCTCCTGCTGGGTTGCACACGAACAGTGAACATCGACCTGTGGAACTACTGGCACTTTGCCTTCATCGGAGCGGTTTGCTACTTCATGACCGATTCGATTGCCTGGGGCTTTTTTGCCGCTGTAATCTGCTACATCATCACGCTTGTGCTGGCCGACATCACTGCTAAACGTTTCCAGAAGTTCTATCCCGGTATGGATGGAATCTCCATACCGCAGCCTTTCTGCCAGGGCTTCATGCCGTTTGCTGTCGCCATCAACAAATTGCTCGATTACATCCCCGGCATCAATAAAGTTCAGATCGATTCGGAGGGCATGAAGAAGAAGTTCGGTCTCTTCGGCGAACCGCTGTTTTTGGGCGTACTCATCGGCATCATCATCGGTTGCCTGGCCTGCAAGGACTGGAACGAGGTGGTGGCCAACATCCCGAAGACGCTGCAGATCGGCATTAAGATGGGTGCGGTGATGGAGCTTATTCCACGTATCACCAGCCTCTTCATCGAAGGTCTGAAACCCATTGCCGAAGCTACCAAGAGTCTCATCGCCGCTAAGTTCGGCGAGGACAAGGAGCTCTACATCGGTATGTCACCAGCACTTGTCATCGGTCATCCAACCACGTTGGTTGTTTCTCTGCTTCTGATCCCTGTGACCCTCGTCCTCGCAGTAGTTCTTCCAGGCAACGAATTTCTGCCACTGGCTTCTTTGGCCGGCATGTTCTACGTCTTTGTCATGGTATTGCCCTATACCAATGGCAACGTCCTCCGTTCGTTCATAGTCGGACTAATCATGATGGCTGTTGGACTCTATTTCGTCACATGGATGGCCGGCGACTTCACCAGTGCAGCTCACACTGTAGCCGAGATTCACCCCGACGACAAGACTGTACAGGTACCGGCAGGATTCCAAGCTGGCGCTCTTGACTTTGCGTCAAGCCCACTATCCACGCTAATCTATGCCTGTGTGAAGTACCTCAAGTTCATCGGTGCCGCCATCCTCACCATCCTCGCTCTGGGCATGGTAGTTTGGAACAAGATGCTGCTGAGTAAGGCTGAAAAGAATTAACAATGAACAATAAATAATAAACGTTTTTTTATGAAGAAACTGTTTCTATTTGGCGCATTGGCCATTCTTGCTATGGGCGCCACAGCTCAGATTCACATGACCAAGCAGATCGCTTGTCATCCTGACGACGTGAAGCATTACGACACCAAGACCCTCCGCGAACGTTTCGTGATGGAGAAGGTCATGGTAGCCGACGAGATCAACCTCACCTATTCGATGTACGACCGCTTTATCTTCGGTGGTGCCATGCCTGTGACAAAAGAGCTCAAGCTGGAGGTTACCCAGGAGATTCGTGATGTATTCTTGAAGCAAGACTATTTCCTCTTCAACCGCGAACTCGGCGTAATCAACTGCGGCCAGGGTGCAGGTGTTGTCATTGTAGATGGCGTGCAGTACCCGTTGGGTCCCAAGGAGGCGCTCTATGTGGGCCGTGAGAACAAGGAGGTATCTTTCAAGAGCAACGATCCCTCAAATCCAGCTAAGTTCTATCTCAACTCGGCTACTGCCCATAAGAAGTTCAAGAACCAGTGGATCACCCTCGATGGGCGCAAGAACGGCAAGGTGCAGTCGCTGAAGGCTTCGGTATGGGGCCCTGTAGGCACGAAGGAAGAGGCCAACGGACGCACCATCTATAAGCTCATCGTGAACGACGTCCTTGAAGAGGGTCCTTGCCAGTTGCAGATGGGTTTGACCCAGCTCGAACCGGGTGCAGTATGGAACACCATGCCTCCGCATCTGCATGGTCGTCGTGTTGAGGCTTACTACTACTTCAACCTGCCTGAAGGTCAGACTATCGACCACGTAATGGGTGAGCCACAGGAGAGCCGCAACGTATGGCTCCACAACGAACAGGCAATCATGAGTCCCGAATGGTCGATTCACGCTGCTGCTGGCACCTATTTCTATACCTTCATCTGGGGCATGGCCGGCGAGAACCTTGAGTACAACGACAAGGATCAGGTCGAGGTGATTGACATCCGCTAACCGGAAAGCGCCAAATTCTTCGAACGGATGCGCCCCATATTCATCATAGCCACCTGTGCCCTCACCTCTACTGGAGTCTGGGCGCAGGTGGTTTTCAATTCGGTATCTGTCCATACCCGTAGTGGACAGACACACAGTTATGCCATCGAGCAGGTGGATAGCATTACCTTCGATACTGTACGAAGCGTTCAAACCGACAAGTGGTACCACATGCTTGAAAACCCTGGCGTTGCTGATTATCTGCGGGACTTCGAATACGATCCGTCTGACTACACCTACCATCGGCTCTTTGATTACCGAGGAGCGCCATATCTCGACGCACGACAAGATTGGCCATATGGTGTAACTTTGGGCGATACGACTTATTACAATCTTATACCCAACAAGACCTATACCCTTCAAAAATGTGAAGACGGAGTGTTTTCACCCATCACTATCCAAACCTTGGGCCAGCTGCGCATGATCAAGGCCGAAGGCGTGGACAATGTGCGCGATCTGGGCGGTTGGCCTACCTCGGACGGTAAACACATACGTTACGGAAGGCTCTACCGAGGCGTCGAAATGAACACACTCTACGCACCAGTGCCAGAGAATGCTCAGTCGGTTCACACCATCACCGACAATGACAAAAAGATACTGCGTGATGAGCTCGGCATTCGTGCTGAACTGGACTTGAGGGATAAAAAAGAGAATCCACTCAAAGACTGCTCGGCCCTCGGGCCTGACATCGTCTATGCCAATTACACCATCAGATACGGCGAAATATCATCTACCGAGAACCGTACCCTACTACTCTCCTGCTTCCGATTCATTGCCGAGCAAGTCGAAGCTGAACGCCCGGTGTATATCCACTGCATCTGGGGTGCTGACCGCACGGGTTTGCTTTGCATGATGCTCGAAGGACTTTTGGGCGTCAGCCAAAGCAATTTAGACAAGGACTACGAACTGACATCTTTCTGCGGGAACACACGCTATCGGAATGACATTACCTATCTGGGAGTCCTTCAAACAATAATTGCCATGGATGGGATAACATTACAAGACAAGTTCCGCAACTGTTGGAAACAATTCGGAGCAACAGATGCGGAACTGGATAAGTTCATCACGTTGATGACGGAGTAAGGAGTATTTTAAGGATTGAACGTGAAGTCAGCGATGAGGGGACGATGATCGGAATAGGAGACCGTATCGACACGCACCGCTTGCAGTTCGAATTCCCGGGAATACAGAATATGATCCAGACGAAGATGCAGTTTCTGATCGACAAACGTAAATCCCAAACCCGTGCCCCCACGCCACCATGCATCACTCAATCGATCGCGGTGATTCTCGTGAACATTTCGGCTGCGACAATTCTGAATGGTACGCATACATCGGGCTCCGCTCATATCATTAAAATCTCCACAGACGATGAGTGGGTTGGGACAATTGCGCAGCGAATCGGCAATAGATTGCGACTCAATGCCACGATAGGCATAGCCGAATTGCAGGTTCTCGTAGATGTTATGGACTTTCTGACGTTTTCCTTTGCTTTGGCTTTTGGCAGAGTCGTAGGAATTGGTGCGCAGATGAACATGAACCAGAGTAACAGGAGTCCCATCGACATCGGCCGTAGCCTCATAGACAATCATATAGTTACCGATAAATTCCACAGCGTCCTGATCGAGATAGGGATAGTCACGCTTAATCTGCTCCATATCCAAATGATAGGTGCGGAAATTGCTAAGCGGATAGCGGCTGTAAATTGAGAGGTCGGCATACATGGCAACCAACTGTTCGAATGCCAGGAAATCATGAAGACTATAGGGATAGGTCTCGCGCAGCATCTTTTCGAATTCGTGTGCCGTGCCTGGAGTATTCTCGGGCAGGAACAAGATATCGGCATCGAGGTTTTTCACGTAATCGATGAACGGAGCACCATGCAGGGGAGCATATTCAACCTTTCCACAAATGTTATACTCGAGGATTCGTATTGTTCCTTCAGGCTTCTCGTCGGGTAATTCACCAGAAAGATGGAGTGGTATCTGCTCGGTACATCCATTGACGAGCAAGGTCAGGAATGCCATGATAAGTGTCGTCTTCCACTTGCGCAAAAGAAGCGACAAAAGCGTCACTCCCGCCAAGACAAGGACAACGACTGGCGCTGCCAATATCGCCATCTCGAAAGTCTCCTGGGTTACTTGCATAACGTCGTGTACATTTTAATAAACTCGTCAGCTATACAGCGGGTATCGTAATTTTCTTCGACAAGTCTTCTTCCCCTCAGACCCATCTGCTTCAGTTCGTTCTCATCAAGATTTATAAACTGGCAAAGTGCAGACTTTATTGCATCGGCCGACACATCGACACACCAGCCACAACGTTCGGTGTCGAGTATGCTCCAAGGAGTGCCCTTCGTTGTCAAAACAGGTGTGCCTGAAGCCAATGCCTCGGCTACGACGATACCGAAGTTCTCGGAATGTGTGGGAAGCACAAAAAGGTCAGCCTCACGGAACAGACTCCATTTCATGTCGTCATAGATACCTCCGAGCCACTGGACATGTTGATTCAATCCGAGCCTATCGGCCAGCGAACGAAGACTATCGAGATAAGCGGAATCGCCATCCCCTGCAATTTGCAACACATAGTCACAAAGTAGCCCATCGTCCAATAACAATTCTGAAAAAGCCAGTAGCAGCATTTCAATGCCCTTCTTGGGATGCACACGGCTCAGGAATAAAATCTTCCGTGTCCTACGCCAACTTGTTTTAATCTCAATGCCATCCGTATCGACTCCATTCACGATAACGAAAACCTTAGGATGCCAGTTGGACAAAAGCCTGCAATACTGCGAGATTCTTACAATATTCTGGCGCTCGCTTTCGGCAGTTGCATGAACCACATCTGATGCGAAGAGTGCTTTTCGCTGATAAGCAAGCAACGAAGGCAACTTACGGGTCCAATAATGACGACGCACAATCCATGGTTCGAGCATGCCATGAGGCGAAAGGATGACGGGATAGCCCGCCTCCTTGGCCCAAAGGACTGCTAAAGCGAAATAAGGTTGCCAACAACAATTGACATGGACAACGTCGGGACGAATCTCATCGAGCAGCCTCAAGTATTCAGTTCGCACACGCCATACCTTCCACGACCTGGGCAGATAATGCAATAGTGCATGACGCACCGGCAACTCATCTTGAGCTCGGTGCGCCACGATATGCATTTCCACCATTTTACCCAACGCCTCGGAAAGCGACTGCATATACATGCTGGTGCCTCCATCTTGTCGGGACATGGAAGGGATGTAGTGAAGGACTTTCAACGATATCTATGTTTACTTAACTACACCCTTTTCGAGGAACTCGGCCAGGTTAGTGCGCATGACAGAAGCCACATGATCGGCAGCCACCTTCTCCATATCATGTTTCACCATAATCTTGACAAGCTGTTCAAAGGTCGTCTTCTGAGGATCCCATCCTAATTCACGCTTTGCTTTCGATGGATCGCCCCAAAGGTTCACTACATCGGTTGGACGATAGAAGTCGGGACTCACTTCGACAAGTGTCTTGCCCACGAGGTCGGCGGGTCCAGCCACACAGACGCCCTTCTCGTCGAGACCTTCGCCATGGAACTCAAGCTCCATGCCTGCTGCCTTGAAGGCATAGTAGCAGAACTCGCGCACCGAATGCTGCACACCGGTAGCGATGACGAAATCATCGGGTTTGTCATGCTGGAGAATGAGCCACATGCACTCCACGTAGTCGCGAGCATAGCCCCAGTCGCGAAGACTAGAGAGATTGCCGAGATAGAGACGCTGCTGCTTCCCCTGTGCGATACGTGCGGCGGCAAGAGTGATCTTGCGGGTCACAAAGGTTTCTCCACGACGCTCCGACTCGTGGTTGAAGAGGATGCCCGAGCAGCAGAACATATTGTAAGCCTCACGATACTCCTTTACGATCCAGTAGCCATAGAGCTTGGCCACTGCGTAAGGAGAATAAGGATGGAAAGGTGTCTCCTCGTTCTGGGGAACCTCCTCCACCTTGCCATAAAGTTCGGAGGTAGATGCCTGATAGATGCGGCATGAAGATTCCAGATGATTCGCACGAACGGCTTCAAGGACACGAAGTACGCCCGTAGCATCGACATCGGCAGTGAACTCAGGAGCATCGAAGCTTACCTGCACATGGCTCTGTGCAGCGAGGTTATAGATCTCGGTCGGCTTCACCTTGTCGATGACCTTCACAAGGCTCATCGAGTCGCCCATGTCTCCATAATGTAGATGGAACTGCGGATGACCTTCGAGATGAGCGATGCGCTCACGATAGTCAACGGAACTGCGGCGAATGACGCCGTGTACTTCATACCCCTTGCTGATAAGGAACTCCGACAAGTAAGAGCCATCCTGACCAGTGACGCCCGTGATGAGGGCTACTTTTCTTTCTGACATAATATTTCGTCTTTTTTAATTTTTTCTTATTCGATTGACTGTTTGTACCAGTCGAACAACTTACGGACACCATCTTCGATTTCCACCTTGTGGGTCCAACCCAACGAATGCAGCTTGGAGACATCGATGAGTTTGCGCATTGTTCCATCGGGTTTGGAAGAGTCGAATTCCACTGTTCCCGTAAAGCCAACAGCCTTGACCACAAGTTCGGAGAGTTCGCGAATGGTCAATTCTTTACCTGTACCCACATTGATGTGGCAATTGCGAATCTCTCCCAGAGAAGGAATGGCACCACCACGTCCAGCCGAATGATTTCGATCGACAGCACCATCTGTGGTAGCTCCATAATGGACCGAAGAATACTTCTCGATGCCGATGATATCGCTGAAATCCACATTGAGGAGCACATGAACGGAAGCATCGGCCATATCCTCACTCCAAAGGAACTCTCGCAGCGGCGTGCCCGTTCCCCAAAGAGTTACCTTATTATCCTCGATGCCATACCAAGCCAACACCTTGTGGATGATAGATTCGTCGGTCGTCTCATCGATCTGATAGCGCACCTTCCCGCCTTGTTCGGGGATGGTGGCACCTACAGGACGAATGGCCAAGTCTCGGCGGATGGATGCCCAATCGTTATCGTTGATGAGTTTCGAAAGATAGATCTTACGCATCATCGCTGGCATGACATGAGAATTCTCGAGATGGAAGTTGTCGTTGGGTCCATAGAGGTTGGTGGGCATTACAGCGATATAGTTCGTGCCGTATTGGAGGTTGTATGATTCACACATCTTCAGACCTGCAATCTTGGCAATGGCATATTCCTCATTGGTATATTCCAGGGGTGAAGTAAGCAGGCAATCCTCCCGCATCGGCTGGGGTGCATTCTTCGGATAGATACATGTCGATCCAAGGAATAATAGTTTTTTCACATCATGTGAATAGGCCTCGGAGATAACATTGCATTGGATTTTCATGTTCATCATAATGAAGTCGGCACGATAAAGTGAATTAGCCATGATACCACCTACGAAAGCGGCAGCCAAAACCACAGCGTCGGGCCGTTCTTCATCAAAGAAGCGACGTACGGCCAGCTGGTCGGTAAGATCCAGTTCCCTATGGGTACGTCCTACGAGATTGGTATAACCTCTTGATAACAGATTATTCCAAATAGCAGAACCGACGAGACCACGATGTCCTGCCACATAAATCTTACAACTTTTATCCAACATATCTTATCACTTATTTCCCGTAGATAATAAAAATTTGTGCGCAAATTTACAAAAATCATTTCAATTACGAAAACAGATAATGGTTTTTCATCTAAAAAATGAATGATTTTGCAATATTTAGCACCCAATTGTCAATTCTACTAAAGAATTTTGAGCCAAATGAAAGTAAAAAACGAAAGGTAATGTTGCACAAGAATGAAAAAATAAGTAACTTTGCACCGCGATTAAGTGTTGATTGCACATTTTATAATATTTAAATGGAAGAACAGAACAATACTATCGCCTCCGTTGATGCACCCGTTGAAGCTGCAAATGTTCAGCCAGCGGTCGATGCGGCCCCCAAGAAAAAGAAGGTCACCCGCTCCCGCAAAAAGGTAGTTGCCCCGGAGGCAAAAGAAGAGACTAAAATTGAGGCTGCTCCAGAAGTAAAGAATGAGGAGCCCACAGTAGAAAACAAGACAACTGCAAAAAAGACTGCGAAGAGCAGCAAGCAGGAAGTTGCCAAAGAGGTAGAGAAGCCTGTCGAAAAACCGGCTACGAAGCCCATCCCCAAGATGCCGACCAATCTGGTGATCCGCGACTTCTGTGACCTTGCCAATTCGGGAGGCTACATCCCGTTGCTCAGCGATCAGCAGATCCTGCAGCTCACCTATGAAGAAGCTTACGAGCGCAACCTCATCTTCGAAGCCATTATCTCAAATGTGCTCGATTATGACATCGTCCTCTCTGACACCAACATCTGGTTGGAGCTTCTCGTTGGTCACACTTCAAGCCATTCCGATCCACGCGTCAATGCACGTCTGATGTTTGAGCGTCAGCTGGAGTTTATCTCCAAGATGTGCAAGAAGATTGGTGGCAAGTTCACCATCATGAGCGAGACCTACGAAGAGGTCGATCGGTTTGCCACTATGCAGGAGCCCACCGACTACAAGTTGGCCGACTGGAAAGATCCGGCACTCTGTCTGAACGTCGCCGCCCGTCTGGCCAAACGCCTGATGCTCTATCAGCAGAAAGAGAATCGTCTTCGTATCGAAGGCATTGGTTCAGAAAGCCATCATGCTTCGTTCGCCGATCCCGCCATTATTCGTCGCACCGTGGAACTCTTTGCCATGGGCAAGAAGGTTCTCCTTCTTACCAACGATGCATCGGTAGCCATTCGATCTCTGGGTATGTGCGATGACTTGCAGCGCACCAATGAAATCGGTGATGACGAATGGCGTGAGGTGTATGAACCACAACGTCCGATGGTTCTCACCATGGACGACCTTAAGCTTTTGGACCAATACACGCGTCAGTACCATTTCCTGACCCTCGCAGCCGGACGTCAATGGATGCAGGACGTGCAGATGCGTAAGCCCGCCCAGATTGAGAAGCCTCTGGCACTTTGGGCCGAAGGGTTCCGTCCAGGTGATCGGCGTGAGCGTCGCAGTGACAGGCTTGAACAGCAAAAGAAGGAGTACGAAAAGCAGCGCCAGGAACAGGAACGTAAGGAGCAGGCACGACTCGAGCAGGAACGCAAGGAGCAGAACCGGCTTGAACAGGAACGTCGTGAGGCAGAGAAGCAGGCACGTCGCGAAGAGCAGGAGCGACGAGAGCAAGAAAACCGCGAACGCAAGGAGCAGGCTCGTCTGGAACAACAGCGTCGCGAAGAACAACGTCGCGAAGAACAGCGCCGTGCCGATCGTGAACGCGCTGCCGCAGAAAAGGCACTCCGCCTGGCCGCTGAAGAGGAAGCTCGCAAGCAGCAGGCCGCTGAGCAAGCAGCGAAAGCAGAAGAAACATTTGTGGTAGAGGTCCCTGCGGAAGCTGTCCTTGAGGCTCCCACAAAAGACGCTGCCCCCATTGAACCCGCTAAAGAAGAGGTTCCAGTGATCGAACTTCCACCCCTTTCGCCCGAAATGATGGAACTGATGGGCCCATCGTCGAGCGATAAGAAGCGCACCCGCCGCGGCGGTCGTCGTCGTAAGACAACTACCGAAACGGCAGAACAGAAATAAAATACGTCGTTGAAAAAGCTTTTTATCTTAAAACGATCTATTCTGACATTATTGATTATTCTTGGTTGCAGCCCGGTTGCAGCCAAGGATATATCTATATATGTAGCTTCTGACCTGCACGTGATGAGTCCTGACCTCATCGTCAACGAAGGTTCCGCTTGGGATAACTACATCAGTTCTTCTCACAAACTGGAGGATTATAGTGTAGGCTTATTCCAGAATATGATCGATACTGTCCTGTCGCAGATGCCCGACATCGTCATGATACCTGGCGACATCACGAAAGATGGAGAAAAGCTATCTCACGAATATGTAACCCGTGAATTGTCAAGACTGACCAATGCCGGTATCAAGGTGTATGTCATTCCAGGGAATCACGATATAGGGAATATCGAAAATGCCCAGTATTTCGACGGGAGCAAACAATACAAGGCCGAGAACATCACAGCAGCAGAATTTGCCAAGATATATGCATCGTTTGGTTATGAAGGTTCAACTAGGGATGAGAATTCATTAAGTTATGTTGCTGAACCTTTTGACGGTCTCGTCATCATCGGTATCGACTCTCATTCTCGCAAGATTAGCAAAAAGACTTTGGACTGGATCTGCGAACAGTCGAAGAAGGCACACGAAGAGGACAAGCAGATCATCGCTATGATGCATCATCCGATTATGGAACATTTTAACGGGCAGATTGATATGAAGTCAGATGCCATCATCAAGGATGACGAAAACATTCGTTCTCGATTGATGGATGCAGGTATCCATACAGTCTTTACCGGACATTTCCACACGACCGATATTGCAATGGCTTACAATGAGAATCGCACCGACTCAATTTTCGACATCACCACTGGTTCGAAGATCTCCTACCCTATGCATCATCGATGGGTAATCTTGAGCGATAATCTGAGCAGGATGTATATCAATACATTTGTCACCGAATCCATCGACGGACATCCTGAAATCATTGACGTGGCAAAAAAGAGAATTGAGAGAACCATCAATGCAAAACTGGAAAACAAAGGTTTGTCATTCATGAGCTCGGTTGCATGCCAAGCCACCATCCTGCATTGTGAGGGCAATGAGAACGAAGCGGATGGCGTAACCCTAATAGATTCCATTCCCTTTGTGGCATTTGTATTATATCCTGAAGCATGGGACGACATGAATAGTTTGCTTGATGACTTCTCGTCTTTTGGTGAAAACGACCAGAATCGCACAAACGACCTAAGACTATCCATAAAGCTTAAGAAAGTTGAGATAGAAGTTCCTGCGAGCATCTCTGATATCGCGGCCGATAATAAAGATGAACGCCTCTACAATCTGATGGGTCAAAGGGTGGAACAAAAGACTCATGGAATAGTAATTCAAGGAGGAAAGAAAATTATGTTACAGAAAAATCCGTGACAGAAAAACTGCCACGGATTTTATTATCAGAACCTGAATTGATTACAGGAGAGTTACCTTAACGTCGTCCTCAACATCCTCGAGAACCACCTTGCCTTCACGTGCCAACCAACCGATAGCTGAAAAGAGGACCTTATCGGTCTTAATCTTAGTGGTCTTCTTAAGCTCCTTTACTGTCTGGCCATTCTTATTGCTGAGTGCATTCCAGACGAGGCCGGCGTTTGTGCCAATTGTTTCGTTGTTCATAATTCTATTAAAAATTTACCTTAAATAAATAACACATTGCTTAAAAAGCGGTGCAAAGGTACACATTTTATAAATACTATTGCAAGTATTACTCAATTTTTATTAAATTTGCCTTCTTTTTTTGTAAATAAATGTAATTTTATAAAATGAAACTTACAATTTTACTTCGTTTCCACCTCAATATCAGAAGCAATGAGCTTATAACCCTTACCATGGATATTGATGATTTCGATGCTAGGATCATCCTTGAGATGCTTACGTAGCTTTGTGATATAGACATCCATCGAACGTGCGTTGAAATAATTGTCGTCAATCCAAATGGTCTTCAGGGCAAAGTTGCGCTCAAGTATTTCATTTGCATGTGCACAGAGAAGTCCGAGAAGGTCACTCTCCTTGGTAGTCAGTTTGATGGCCTTTTCGCCTTCGTCACCACGGTAAGTAAGCAATTGCTTCTGAACATCGAAAGTATAGCGACCCATGTGATAAGCCACCACATCCTTGCCCTTCTTTCCCTTCACGCGACGAAGGATAGCCTCGATACGAAAGAGGAGTTCCTCCATCGAAAATGGTTTTGTGATATAGTCATCGCCACCAATCTTGAAACCTTCGAGGATATCTTCCTTCAAGCTCTTTGCGGTAAGGAAAATGATTGGGATGTCTGTATTTAGTGTACGTATTTCCTGTGCCATGGTGAAACCATCCTTCTTGGGCATCATCACGTCGAGGATACAGAAGTCATAGCGACCCTTCAGATAAGCCTTATATCCGGCATCGCCATCTCCATAGAGATCGCAGAGATAGCCTTTGGCCTGTACGTACTCGCGAAGGAGCATACCGAGGTTCTCATCATCTTCGCAAAGCAGGATGCGAAGTTTTTCAGGTGTTTGTGTCATAATAATAAAGTTTATAAGTTGTACATTAATTATCTTCTCTCATAAGCGGTATGGTGATGATAAAGGTAGTACCCTGTCCATAGGTGGATTCTACCTTGATGTCACCACCATGATCTTTCACAATTTTCCAAACGTAGGCCAGACCGAGACCGAAGCCTTTCACGTTGTGTACATTTCCAGTGGGGACACGGAAGAACTTCTCGAAAATACGCTTCAGGTCCTCTTTCTTAATGCCGATACCATTGTCCTTCACCCGTAATTCCATCTTATCTTTACCGACATTACGGGTGCTGATGACCAGATGCAGAGGCACATCCTCGCGTGAATACTTATAGGCATTGTCCATCAAATTAAAGATGACATTACCAAAATGCATTTCATCGACCATACAGATGTCGTCTTCTGCATCAAGGTGTGTTTCAATCTGTCCGCCAGCCTTCTCCACCTTGAGTCGAAATGTAGAACAGGCACTTTCCACAATGGCGTTCACCGGGATGTCCTGAAGCTTAAGGTTGGTCTTCTGACGATCGAACATCGACATCTGCAAAACCTTCTCGACCTGGAATCGCAGTCGCTTGGTCTCATCGGCTATCACTCCAGTAATATGTTTCACCATTTCGGGTGACTTCGAGACGGCAGGGTCATTGAGCATCTGTGAAGCAAGCGAGATGCTGGAGATTGGCGTCTTGAACTCATGAGTCATATTATTGATGAAGTCATTCTTAATCTCACTCAACTTCTTCTGACGGAATACCACATAGATGACGAAGATGAAAAGCATCAGCATCACGAGGGTAAACACAAACGAAGGAATCATGAAGTGTACACCATTGTTCATAAGAAACCTGTGACGTCCGGGGAAATACACCTCCATATAACTGATGCGCGAAGGCACCTTGCCATTGTCTTGAGCCATCTGTGACCTAGGGAAAAGCATCTGCATATAACTGCCCTCCTTTTCTGCTTCCTCAGGGTTGTAGCCTGCCGAACGATAAGCGATCGAACCATCACGTTCAACAATACAAAACTCGTAGTCGAGATTGTAACCTGCCGACTGCATCTCTTCGGTCAATGTCCGACGAAGCTGCTCCAAGTCGAGTCGCTCCATAATGGGCTTGTCGTTAGTCTGGCTGATGATACGGAAAACGACATCGTCCAACAAATTGCGCTGATACATGTACTGGCCAAGCAACATGTCCTGCATCGCTCTCTGACGACTTTGTATCAGTCGGCTTCGTCCTGGTTGCATCTCAAAATGATGCTGGGTCAGCGTATCTCCAGTGACGTTACTTTGAAAGTTGAACGTACTGACAGATCCGTCTGGACCTTGCACAGAGATGCTTCCACTGGTGGTCACACCAGAATTGGTATTCTCTTGGTTCAATTGGCTCAAGGCCTGCTTCTCCGTATCATCGTAGTACTCGTCAAGATATTTCCGTGTCTCTTGACGCTCCAGTTGACGCATGGTGCCAAACAATGCACGCTTAGCAGCTTCGTCAAACTGTTCCTCACGAGTGCTGACAATCTCACTCAAATATGAGAACTGCATGACAAGCAAGCCTGCAAATGCTATCAAGAGCACAATTCCAATCAACCAAATTGTCTGTTTTCTCATTGATTCTTTTGTTAAATCCGCTGCAAAATTAACTTAATTCGTTAAATTAACCAAGGAAAAAGTAAGAAAAATGCATTTGATTTAACATAATTAACTAAAAAAGGGCACTTTGTTAATCAAAGATGCCCCATTTTAAAGAAAAGTATGAAGTAAAGATACTATTCGTAATTCATCATCTGGTTATGAATCGTAATTAGATAACGGACATAATTCATTTCGCCGGTATCAGAATCGAACTGCTTGATTCGCGCGGCGAGTTCTGTATCCAACGACTTTTCGGTACCATCAGGCAACGTTACCTTCATCGAACCCGTACAATAGGTGCCATCGGGATAGTAGTATTTGCGCAACTCGTAAACACCTTCTCCGCACACGGAATTGTCAAGCGGATGATCATCACTTTTCGTGAAGACGAACATAAGCGTGCTAGTACGAGGCTCTATCAGATACTCCGATACAGTAACACGAGCGCCCCAATTGTATTTCACACGAATAAAATAAGGGGACCATAACGAGACACCAAACTCAGGTTCTTCACCAGTAAAATCTCCGGAATAGTAGTCAATCGTATAATGCTGCATGCCGCTTCCCCCAAACATGCGACGCATCTCAATGTGCATCGAATTATCCAGGTTGGGCTCTTCGATAGCCTGTAGCATCATCTGGTGGGCTTGAGCGTATGCACGACGGATTTCTATCAGTCGTTCCATCACTGATTGTGCCGAAAGAATGGTAAACGAAAACAAGAATAAACTTATGGAAATAATGCGTTTCATACCGATGGTAGATTATTCAGTTATAGCAGAGCAGAGCCTATTTTTTGTACAAAGGTACATATTATATTTTAAAGAAAGGGCATAATGAAACAAGAAAATAACAAACCAGAGCAAGTCAATGGTTATTTGTCACTTGCACCTTACAAATTATATACTTTATTGAAATTATTAAAATTTTTCCAAGAGTTTTGTTTGATTTATCGATTCTTTTTCGTATTTTTGCACACTATTTTTCGAAAGGGATAACTATGTCCCAATCTCAAAAAAGAAGCAAGTAACAGATATGCGCCAAATCAAAATTACGCAGAACATCACCCGACGCACTGAAGAGTCGATCGAGTCGTACCTAACCGCCATCAGCAAGGAGCACATGGTAACCCCAGATGAAGAAGTGGACCTGGCCCAAAGAATTCACAAAGGCGATCAACAAGCACTCGACAAACTCGTACGCGCCAATCTTCGTTTTGTGGTGTCTGTCGCAAAACTCTACCAGAACCAGGGGCTCTCACTGTCGGACCTTATCTCGGAAGGCAACGTTGGTCTTGTGAAGGCTGCGGAAAAGTTCGACGAAACCCGTGGTTTCAAATTCATCTCTTATGCTGTATGGTGGATTCGTCAGTCCATTATGCAGGCGCTTTCCGAACAGGCCAGAATGGTCCGTCTTCCCGGCAACCAGAACAATCTCATCCGTCAGATTCGCGTCATTCAAAACCGCTTCGAGCAGGAGCAGAACCGCCCCGCCACAATCGAAGAAATTGCAGAGGAACTGGATGTTGCCCCCGAAAAGGTACGCGAGACCATGGCAGCCAACAATCGCGGTGTCAGCCTCGACTCTCCGCTTCAGGATGATGAAGACGGAACGTTGCTCGACATCACTCCCGACACCAAACTCGATGCCACCGATTCTACGCTCAACAACGAGTCACTTCACATCGAACTTGACAATCTTCTCAAGTCAATGCTCAAGGATCGTGAGGCACTCATTATCAAAGAGACTTTCGGCATCGATTGTCCCGAGAAGTCACAGGAAGAAGTTAGCCAAGAACTTGGTCTTACTCGTGAGCGTGTCCGCCAGATTCGCGAACGTGCTCTCCTGAAGATACGCAAGTCGCCCAATGCTAAGCTTCTACTTGCATATCTCTAACAAAATTTTCAAACCATTCATTATGGAAAGGGGACGACGACAAGGCTTCAGCCTTCGCTCGTTCCCTTTCTTTTTTGTTTTCCATTTCGTTAATAGATATTACATTTTCGTCATTTCGTCCGACATAACAAGTCAAAAACGCCGCATTTTCAGGTCCAAATTTGCAATTATGAAATAATTTATCTATCTTTGCGCCCAAATTATATATACTACCAACTAAAAATGACAACAATTATGGATAGTTTAGAAGTAGCTGTTGAAAAGAAAGCTTCGAACTTCGTCGAAGAATTCATCGAAGAGGACATTGCAGCCGGCAAGGTTGCTGCATCACCCACCCATATCGTCCACACACGTTTCCCACCAGAACCCAACGGATACCTTCACATCGGTCATGCCAAGGCTGTCTGCATGGACTTTGGTGCCGCCGAGAAGTACGGCGGACAGTGCAACCTGCGTTTCGATGATACCAATCCCAGCCGCGAAGATACAGAATATGTAGATGCCATCAAGGAGGACATCCACTGGCTCGGTTTTGACTGGGGCGATCGCCTCTATTATGCCTCCGACTATTTCCAGGAGCTTTGGGACCTTGCCGAAGAAATGATTCGCCGTGGTCTGGCCTATGTCGATGAGCAGAGCTCAGAGGTCATTGCACAGCAGAAGGGCACACCTACCCAGCCTGGTGTTGAAAGCCCATTCCGCAACCGTCCTTGGGAAGAGAGTCTCGACCTCTTCCGCCGCATGAACAAAGGTGAATTCGAAGAGGGTACCATGACGCTACGCGCCAAAATCGACATGGCCAATCCCAACATGCATTTCCGCGATCCCATCATGTATCGCATCATCAAATACCCCCACCACCGCACAGGCACCAAGTGGCAGGCTTACCCGATGTATGACTTCGCCCATGGTCAGTCCGACTTCATCGAGGGTATCACTCACTCTATCTGCACCCTTGAGTTCGAGGTACACCGTCCTCTCTACAATTACTTCGCCCAGATCATGGCCGACATCCGTGGAACCGAATACAAGCCACGACAGATTGAGTTCAATCGTCTCAACCTCACCAACACCGTGATGTCGAAACGATATCTCCGCAACATGGTTGAGACTGGTGTAGTACGCGGATGGGACGACCCACGTATGCCAACCCTCTGCGGCCTGCGCCGTCGTGGTTATACCGCTCAAGCCATTCGCGACTTCATCACCACCATTGGATATACCAAGTACGATGCCCTCAACGACATCAAGCTTCTTGAGAACGCCGGACGTAACGATCTCAACAAGATTGCTACCCGTGTGATGGGTGTGGTCGATCCTGTCAAGCTCACCATCACCAACTATCCCGAGGCTCAGGAGGAGATGTGCGAGATGGAGAACAATCCCGAGCAGGAAGGCAGCGGCACTCACCAGATGCCTTTCTCCCGCGAACTCTACATCGAACGCGAGGACTTCCAGGAGGTGGCTCAGAAGAAGTTCTTCCGCCTTACCATCGACAAGGAAGTGCGTCTCAAGAGCGCATATATCATCAAGTGCACCGGCATCGAGAAGGATGCTGAAGGGAATATAACAAATATCTTTTGCACCTACGATCCCGATTCGAAGAGTGGCATGCCTGGCGCCGACCGCAAGGTGAAAGGCACGCTCCATTGGGTAAGTGCAAAGCACGCCGTACCGGTTGAAGCCCGTCTCTACAACAATCTCTTCCTCGACGAGGAGGCAACGACCGATTCAGAACGCAATCCTGAGAGCGAGGTGGTAGTAACCGCCTACGTTGAACCTTTTGCTGTCAAAGATCCCGAAGTCGGCAAGAAGTTCCAGTTCCAACGCATCGGATACTTCTGTATCGACAAGGATACTACGCCTGAGAAGATTGTGTTCAACCGCACCGTTTCGCTTAAGGCATCCAAGTAATTATTTAATTATTCGTTCGATAATTTTCAAAAGTGCAACCGAAAAAAAGCCGCGCCTACTATCAATACATGCTTGACCTGACCGACAACAAGGTCAGCTACTACAGCTCCGACGACATCTCCCAGATCATCTATGACCTTCTGGATGACGGCGAAGCCGAAGAAGCTATGGCTGCATGCCAACGAGGTCTTGACCAACATCCTGAAGATGACTATCTCGAACTCGTCGAGGCCAAGATACTCCTTCACATGAAACGGTATGACGAAGCCAAGAAACTGCTTAAGGGTAATCCTGACGAGCAGTCTCCTTTTGGCCTCGGCATACGTTTCGGTATCGATGTCATGACAGGCAATCAAAAAGAGGCCTTTGAAACACTTTTCAACCACCTGCAAAAAGGACGACTCACAGGGCTTGAGTTTGTCGAGATCATCGACGAGCTCTTCGATCATCTCCCCCATCACATCACAGCCGAATACCTCTCCAAAGCAGCCGAGGTTGTTTATGGCAGACCTTCGAAAGCCGAAGAGCAGGATGCCGAAGCTTTGGGCCGTATGGGAGCATTGCTGATGGATTGTAATTGCCATCACGACGCCATTCCCGTGCTTGAACATGCCCTCGACATGGATGCCTACGACGTCTATTCCTGGCAGGATCTCTCTCGAAGCCAGTTCGAGCTACAGATGTTTGATGAATGCCGTAACTCGTGCGAAATGGGTATCGCCATCGATCCCAAGAATCCTCTGTTCAACTTCGCTCTTGGCTACATCCTTTTCCAAGATGGTGAGAACGCCGAGGCTGTCGAACATCTCGAAATAGCACGTCAGTATGCAGAAGGCAAACTCCAACACGAAGCACCACACGTTGACCAGCAGGAAGCCGAACAGCAGACGAGCATCACCTACGATCTGCTTGCCTCAGCATACATGGCCTTGGACGAATTTGACAAGGCACGCGAATGCTATGAGATGCTTGTGCAACGCGTCCCCAAATATGCTGATGCCTATTATCAGCTTTCTTCATTGTCGATGGACAAGGGTAATTCACCGGAGGCAATCGACTACATCCGTAAGGCGATTCAAATAGAGCCCGACAACACTACCTTTCTTAGCTTCTATGTCACCCTACTGACCGAACTACATAGGTTTGACGAAGCTCTTAAAGTGCTGGACAAACTTATCGAGCTTGAGCCGAAATCAAAAACCTACCTGCTCGCAAAGGCCGAATTGTCGCTCAACCTCCGCCATTATGAAGAGGCCGACAAGGCATACCGCCTGTTGCTCAAACTCAAACCCAAAGACTCTACGTCACGCGAATTGATGCGTGCCTATTTTGAAGCCATCGGCGACAATGAGGCTCTCAAGAAACTTAACAAGTAAAAATGGAAGAATTATATAACTGGATAGCTCAGAACATGAGTTATGGCGTCATCACCCTGTTCATGGCTATCGAGAGTTCATTTATCCCTTTCCCCAGCGAGATTATCATCATCCCTGCCGCATATCTTGCTTATCACCAGGGCATACTCTCGCTGCCGCTCATCATCCTTTTCGGCACAGTGGGTGCACTCATCGGTGCGCTCGTCAACTATGGCCTTTCCGTATGGTTGGGTCGTCCCATCATCCATCGTTTTGCCGACACCAGGATTGCCCACATGCTCCTCATCGACCTTCCGGGCGTTGAAAAGGCCGAGAAGTTCTTTGCCGATCATGGCGCCGTTGGCACTCTCGTGGGACGACTCATTCCTGCCATACGTCAGCTCATCTCTATTCCAGCCGGTCTTGCCCGCATGAACATGTCGGTTTTCTTGCTCTGCACATGCATTGGCGCTGGCGCATGGAACACCTTCCTGGCCTATCTGGGCTATTTCATCGGACAAACCGTAAGCGAAGAAGTGCTCATAGCCAAGGTACAGCATTACAGCGACTACGTAAAGATCGGTATCGCCATCATCTTCATCATAGGCTTTGCCTACTACGTCTATCGGGTGATAGCAGCCAATCGAGCCACCGCACGCAGAAAACAACAGTGATTTTCTTCGACCTATGACTTTCGAACTTCAAGCCACCGACTGCAACAGTTGGGCCCGTGCAGGTGAGCTATCCACTGACCACGGAAAGATCCAGACTCCGATATTCATGCCCGTAGGCACTGTGGGCTCGGTGAAGTGTCTTCACTTCCGCGAGCTCAAGGAGGACGTCAAGGCACAAATTATCCTCGGCAATACCTATCATCTTTATCTGCGCCCAGGACTTGACGTCCTACAAGAAGCCGGCGGGCTTCACAAGTTCAACAGCTGGGACCGTCCTATCCTGACCGATTCCGGTGGCTTCCAGGTTTATTCATTGGCCGAAAACCGAAAGATCACCGAAGAGGGTGTTATGTTCCGCAGCCATATCGATGGATCGAAGCATCTTTTCACTCCCGAACGTGTGATGGATATCGAGCGCACCATCGGTGCCGACATCATGATGGCATTCGACGAATGTCCTCCCGGACAATCCGACTTCCAATATGCCGAAAAGTCCCTGAGCCTCACCGAACGATGGCTCGACCGTTGTTACCACCGTTACAAAGAGACCGAAGATGCCTACGGAAACGGCCCCTATGGTTATCATCAGGCTCTGTTTCCCATCGTTCAGGGATGTACCTTCCCCGACTTACGTCGCAGAGCTGCCGAGAAGATTGCCACCATGGACGTTGAAGGCAATGCCATTGGAGGTCTTGCTGTCGGCGAACCTGTCGAGAAGATGTATGAGATGATTGAGGTGGTGAACGAGATATTGCCTCAAAACCGTCCTCGTTACCTGATGGGGGTAGGCACTCCTGCCAATATCCTTGAAGGCATCGAGCGTGGCATAGATATGTTCGACTGCGTCATGCCGACGCGCAACGGTCGCAATGGCATGCTCTTCACCAGCCATGGCATCATCAACATAAAGAACGCCAAGTGGGCGCACGATTTCTCCCCACTACAAGAAGATGGGCCCTCCTACGTTGATCGTGTCTATTCGAAAGCCTACGTCCGTCATCTCTTCCATGCCGAGGAATACCTTGCGCTGCAGATTGCATCAATCCACAACCTGGCGTTCTATCTCTGGCTTGTAGGTGAAGCACGCAAGCACATCCTTGCTGGCGATTTCAAACCGTGGAAGGACGAGATGATTCATGCTGTGACTACAAGATTATAACAACACTATGCATATTCGAATTGTTTCTCCAGCAGGCTCCATCAAGCCACGCCTCATCGACAACGGCGCCCAGACACTGAAGTCTTGGGGCCATACTGTAACAGTAGCTGCCCACGCAAAAGGCAGCTACGGTCGTTTCTCCGGCACTCCACAAGACCGCGCCCAAGACCTCATCGACGCCCTCGAAGACGATGAGGTGGATATCCTCTGGTGTTCGCGCGGCGGCTATGGCTGTATGCAGATCCTCGACATGATTCCTCTCGAACTCGTCAGCCGTGCAGGCAAACCGATCATCGGGTATAGCGACATCACAGCACTCCATGCCCTCTGGCAACATGCGGGTGTTCGCAGCCTGCATGCTCCGATGATGAAGCATTTGGCCAACGATTTCGGCCACCGCACCTCGCAAACCCTTCGAGAACTGCTGGAGTATTATGCTGCTCACCGTAGTTGGCCACCCAAGCACAATCTGCTGTTCATGAAGAAAGCACGACTCTTCGTCGCTCCCCATCAAGGATGGAGCAACGAGGATCTCAACCCCGAAGCGACCGAGGAGTTGCTCGACGAACTGATGGCACACCCTGTTCCGTTTGTGGGAGGCAATCTTGCTGTGCTCACTGGTCTTCATGGCACGCCCTATGACTTCGATTACCGCAACAAGATTCTCTTCATCGAAGACATTGCCGAGACTCCCTACAAAATCGATCGCATGATGCAACAGCTCAGACTCTGTGGGATCCTTGACCAGGTCAAAGGTCTCGTCTGCGGCTCGTTCACGGGGTGTGAAGAGGATCCTTTGATGCCCATTAAGATGTGGGACAACTTCAAAATGATTGTCGAACCCTATGGCATCCCGCTCTGGCTCGGTTCACCTATTGGCCATGATGTCAACAACTGGCCTGTCGTCGAAGGATGAAGATCGTAGAATTCATAAGCCGTTGGATGGCGCTCATCGTGCTCATTGTTGCAGCAGGATCACTTTTGTGGCCTGCTGTATTTGGCGTTATCAAGACCTCGTGGATCAGTTATCTGCTGGGGGCTGTGATGTTTGGCATGGGATTGACTCTCAATCTGCAGGATTTCAAGATTGTCTTCTCGCGGCCCAAGGACATCATCATCGGATGCGTTGCACAATTCACTATCATGCCGCTCCTGGCATGGACGTTGGCCAAAACCTTCCAGTTGCCGACAGAGCTTGCTGTGGGAGTGGTCCTTGTAGGATGTTGTCCGGGAGGAACGTCGAGCAACGTCATTACTTATCTTGCTGGAGGCGATCTTGCCTTGAGTGTTGGCATGACCGGCGTATCTACTCTACTGGCTCCAATCATGACACCATTCCTCACCTGGTTACTGGTAGGAACGACCGTCGATGTCAACCCGATAGCGATGTTCCTGAGCATTATCCAAGTGGTGATTCTCCCCATTGCCTTGGGATTGATTGTCAAGGAGTTCTTCCCCAATGGCACCAATCGTGTGAGCAAGGTTTTGCCTGCGTTCTCAACGTTAGCGATCACTGCAATCGTGGCTGCTGTCGTATCGGCCAATTCCACCAATCTGATGACCTGCGGAATCATCATCATCCTCGTTGTCATCCTGCACAACCTCTGCGGCTTTGCCTTAGGTTATCTTCTTGGTCGAATACTGGGTCTTTCGCGCCCTAAACGTACTGCGATTAGCGTGGAAGTAGGCATGCAGAACTCAGGCCTTGCCTGTAGTCTTGCGGGTCAGCATTTCCAGGCCATGGCATTGGCTCCCGTCCCAGGGGCCATCTTCAGCGTATGGCACAACATCGCAGGCGCTCTTCTGGCAAAAGTTTATAAAGCATCCTCTTAAATCACTCTATTTACTGAGCGCAGAATTTATTTGCGCGCGCACACAATAAATACGCAAAGCGTACGTTATAACAAAAAAAGGATCTCAACAATTGCAAATACGCATACCAATCGAAATAATTAACCGTTTTCTCAATCCGTAGAGAGAGAAAATGATGGACAACAACGATATGAAACACAAACGCATATTCGCACTCCTTTTTAGTGGACTTCTAATGCTCTGGGGCCTCGATGCCCTGGCTCAGGGCTCATCCATGACCGACCAACAGGTGCTCGACTATGTCGTAACCGCACTCAAGGCTGGCAAGGACCAGCGCACCATCGCACTAGAACTGGCCCGTCGCGGTGTGACCGAAGAGCAGGCCTATCGTGTCAAGCGACTCTACGAGGAAAGCGCCGAAGCCGGCACATTAATGGGCGAAGAGGCTGGTGCCACTTCGAAGCAGGCCTCACGCCGTCGTGTCAGTTACGCCGACGAAAGCGCCTATTTGGGCAACGATTTCGACTTCGAAAATCCCAATTCCCGCACTCGCACTTCTTCCAGACGAGGCAGCTCTTCATCTTCCTCGACCCGTGCGACCACGACGCGAAGCTCACGTGCACAGAACCGCATTGGTAGCCGTTCGTCTTCAAGCCGTACGTCATCAAATACTACGGGCAGTAACGTAACGGGAGCCGCGACCTACGAAGGTGGCTATGTAAATTCTGGCCGCAACACCGGCAACAGGCTCACCACAGCCGAGGAGCTCGAAAGCCAGACCGGCGAACAGCTTGCCGAAGCGTTCTGGAGCGAAAACGAGATGGTTTTACCGCTTGAGGATGAGGAACTCCCCGTCTTCGGTCGCAACATCTTCGATTCGGAGGAGCTCACCTTCGAACCATCGATGAACCTTGCCACTCCCAAGAACTATGTGCTGGGTGCAGGCGACGAAGTGATCATCGACATCTGGGGCGACAACGCTGCTACCATCCGCGAAGAGATTTCGCCCGACGGCACCATTAGCATCGAGAGCCTTGGCCTCTTGAACCTTTCAGGCAAGACCATCTCCGAAGCCAAGCGATACCTTCGCCGTCAACTCTCGCGTATCTATGCAGGCCTTGACCAGGCCGATGGCGTGAACGATATGGAACTCTCGCTCGGACAGACACGTACCATCCAGGTACACGTCATGGGTGAAGTCAAGTACCCCGGTTCCTATTCCCTAAGTGCCTTTGCGACCGTCTTTCATGCGCTCTACAGTGCAGGAGGTGTGAGCGACATCGGTTCGTTGCGTAAGATCATGCTCAATCGCGGAGGCCGTAACGTGGCTGTCCTCGATGTCTATGACTTCATCATGAACGGTCGTTCCAAGGGTGATGTCACCCTCGACGAAGGCGATGTCATTGTCGTTCCTGCCTACGAGCAGCTCGTCGAACTCACCGGCACCGTGAAACGTCCGATGCGCTATGAGATGAAGAACGGCGAGACAGTGAAGGACCTCTTCGCCTACGCTGGAGGCCTCAGCAACAAGGCATATACGCGAAGCATTCGCATCTATCGCCAGAATGGCAACGAGAACGAGATCTGCACGGTGCGCAAGGACCAGTTCGGCACCTTCCCTACCATGGACGGTGATGCCATTGAGATTGAGCCCATCCTGGAGCGTTACACCAACCGCGTGGAAGTCAAGGGCGCTGTCTATCGTCCCGGTCCTTATCAGTTGGGAGCCATCAACACCGTAAAGCAACTCATCATTGCTGCCGATGGCCTGACAGGCGATGCATTCACCAACCGTGCCGTGTTGCAGCGCGAGAATGAAGACCTGTCTCGTTCTGTCCTCTCGGTCGATGTCAAGGATATCATGAACGGAACCATAAGCGACATCGTACTCCAGAACAACGACATCCTCTACATCCCGAGTCATTATGACTTGAACGATATGGGAACGGTCACCATCCACGGTGAAGTGGCACGTGCCGGCGACTACTTGTTTGCCAAGAATATGACCATCGAAGACCTCATCATCCAGGCAGGCGGCCTGCTTGAGTCGGCTTCGACGCAGCGTGTCGATGTGTCACGTCGTCTCAAGGATCCGACGAGCGAGACCGAGACGTCGCGAGTCAGCGAAACCTTCCGCTTTTCCATCAAGGATGGATTCATCATCGATGGTGACCCGACTTTCACGCTCAGCCCCTATGACGAGGTCTATATCCGCCAGTCGCCAGTCTATCGCAAGCAGACCAACGTCATGGTGACCGGCGAGGTGCTCTTCCCGGGCGAGTATGCCTTGACCCACAAGTCACAACGCCTCTCCGAAATCATCGAACAGGCCGGTGGCATCACTAGCTTTGGCTTCGTAAAGGGTGCACGCCTGACGCGTATGATGAACGACGAAGAGAAGGAGCGTCAGAAGAGTGTCATCAAGATGTCGCAAAACTCGAAGGACTCCATCTCGGAAGCCATGCTCGACATCAGCAACACCTACTCGGTGGGCATCGATCTCGAGAAGGCGCTTAAGAACCCCGGTTCTCAAGCCGATGTCGTCCTACGCGAAGGCGACATCATCGAAGTGCCTGAATACACCAACACCGTAAAGATAAGCGGTGCTGTAATGCATCCCAACACAGTCAGCTTTGTGGACAACAAGCCAGTGAAATACTACATCGAACAAGCCGGAGGATTCGGAAACCGCGCCAAGAAACGTCGTGCATACGTCGTTTGCATGAACGGGCAAGTGAAGAGAGCACGACGCAACAGCACGCACGCCGTTGAGCCCGGTTGCGAACTCATCATCCCGATGAAGGACCAGAGCAACTGGAATGTACAGCAGACCATGTCGGTTGCAACAGCATCAGCATCATTGGCTACTATGGTTGCATCAATCGCCAACATCTTGAAATAACCGAAAAACGATGGCAATCAACAAGAAATTCAATATCAAGGACGCTATCCGACAGCTCTGGCGAAGCCGCAAAACGCTCTACTGGTGGTGTAGCATTGCTGCGGTACTCGGTATCATCTTTGCGCTCACTACCCCCAAGGAATATACCGTCACAACGGCTATTGTCCCCGAGCAATCATCCTCTACCGGTCTGGCAAGCATCGCTTCGATGATGGGTGTAAGTCTTGGCAATGTGGAGGGCGGCAATGTAGATGCCATGGACCCCTCGATGTTCCCCGACATCGCCGAGTCCATCCCATTCCTGCAGTCTATGATGGCGTCGAGGGTCCATACACTCGACGATACGACGACCGTGACACTCAACGAGTATCTCAGGACCGAATATGTTCCTTGGACCATCAAGACGGTGGAAGCGTTCCACAAGTTCAAGGACTTTATCACACGACGCAAGCCGCCTACATTCGGCGAACAGTCGGACGAAGGCGAGGTGCCCCGCTATATACTTCTGAGCGAAAAGGAATATGGCCGCCTCAAAGGGTTGGCACGCAACATCAAGTGCGGACAGAACATGAAGACGGGCATCATCACCATCTCGACCACCTGTCAGGACCCGATGGTGGCCACCATGATGGCCGACAACGCCATCGACTGCCTGCAGGCAAGCCTCTACGACTACAAGAGTGCCAAGGCTAAGGCTGAACTTGCCGACCTCAATGCACTTGAGGCCGAGCGCCGCCAGGAATACGAGAAACGACAGAAGAACTATGCTGACTTCCTCAACCAAAACCGTTCGGCCAACAACTATGCCATCAATGCCGAGAAGGACCGCTTGGATGCAGAAATGACCCTCGCCTACCAGGCCTTGCAGCAAGTGACACAGCAGCGTTACCTTGCAGAACAGAGCCTTATTGAGAAGAAGCCATCCTACGCATTGCTGACACCTCCGACCTTCCCTCTCTCTGCCAACGGCTCGCGCAAGATGGTGGTCATCATCTGGCTGTTCCTCGGTTTTGTGCTCGGCACCCTTTGGATTCTATATGGTCGCAAATACTGGCGATGGACCAAGGATTTCGTGTATGAGCTCAGACGCAAAGACGCATAACCAAGGCCAGTTGGCCCGCAACACAATAGCGCTGTACTTGCGTACGGCGCTAATGTTGGTTATCAACCTCTATACGTCACGCGTCATCCTACGTGTGCTTGGTGTCGATGACTTTGCCATCTACTCCATCATCGGCAACTTCGTGGCCACATTCACCATTGTCACCAGCACATTGACACTTGCCACCCAGCGATTCATCACGGTCGAAATCGGCCGAGGATCGGAAGCAGACATCCGCCGCACATTCTGTACTGCTTTGAGCCTACACCTTGTGATTGCAGTGTTGCTGATTCTCGTCTGCGAGGTGGCAGGCATGTGGTACATCAACGAGAAGATGGTCATTCCTGAAGCGCGAGTCGAAGCTGCCCAGATAGTCTTCCACTGCTCCCTGATTGCATTCCTCTTCCAGTTCATCAGTATCCCTTACACCTCGCTTATCATCGCCTACGAGCACATGGGTGCCTGGGCATGGATCAGCATTGCGGAAGTGCTGCTCAAACTGGTTGGTGTACTGATTCTGCCCACACTTCCCAATGGTTTTGACTACCTTATCTGGTACGCTGCGTTCATCGTTATAGCCGCTATCGTAGTTCGCATTACTTATGGTGTCTATTGCCACTACCAGTTCCCCTTCTGCAGTTATAAGTGGAGCCTTGACAAGGCACAGACTCGCGAGATGTCCTCTTTTATGGGATGGAATATCTTCGGTATCGGTGCCGATATTGTCAGCAAGCAGTTCGTCACACTCCTGCTCAATGCCTTCTTTGCACTTGCAGTCAATGCGGCCCGTGGAATAGCCATACAGGTCGAAAATGCCGTCGCCAACTTTACCCGCCAGATATCAATGGCTTTCAATCCGCAGATCACCAAGTCATACAGCAATAGCGATTTCAATCGGTTGATTTATCTGGTTCGATTGGGTGCCAAGCTCGGATTCTTTCTCTACCTGATTGTCGCTATTCCCATCATTGCCGAGACCCCTGCCATCCTTTCGGCATGGCTTGGCGACTATCCAGGCTACACAGTAACCTTTGTTCGCCTTTCCCTTGTCAACAACCTTATCCTGTCATTAAGTTATACGCTCGACACGATGGTTTTTGCATCTGGTAAGATTCGCGGCTTACAGATATGGACCGCCCTGCTTCTAATGGCATGCTTCCCCTTATCCTACATCAGCTTCCGCAGCGGACTACCTCCATATTTCTGCTATCTGGCCACTATCTCGATGACTTCTATCCTTCTCATCATCAAGATCGGAATCGCATCAAACCTCCTTGCTGAAAGTTCCCTTGGCTTTATCAGAATGATCTTGACCCGCTGTCTTCCAGCCGCTATACTTGCAGCCGCGATGCCCTTGGCATTGCACTTCTTTGGCGTTGTCCAGAGTTCCACTACAATCATTCCGCTGCTCCTTTGCATTATCTATGTACTATGGGGCATTGTCATTATCGCAATCGTTGGCCTTGATGACAAGGAGCGACAAACAGCCAAACAATACATAACACATTTCGTATGTCGATAATCAGTACCATCGAACCCTATCTCATCATCTTTGGCTCTGCCATGGTTATGATGTTGTTGAGCATGTTGATGGACAACCATCCAACGATGAAGAAGTATATGTTCCTCATCGGGTGGATTGCCATCATCCTCTTTGTGGGACTGCGCGACATGACCGTGGGAACTGACACCGACGATTATCTTCAATCCTTTCATCATCCCGAGACAGGCTATGGGGAAAATGGCAGTACAGACCCTGGTTTCCAGCTTTATCTATACCTCACGCACTATCTCTTCTTCGATAGTGGGACTCTCTTTCTGCTGGTCTCCTGCCTCATTGGTCTGGGTGGAATAGGGCACTGCATTTGGCACAACTCCAAACAGCCCGTGATGTCCCTGATGGCATTTATTTCATTCAGCACGTCAACAGTCTTCTTCTTCCACTCCCTTTCTGCAGTGCGTCAGTCTATCGCCGAAGGTCTTTTCCTGATGGCACTAAGCCTCTATCTTGGCACCACCCGCGAAGAGCACCGACTCCTTACACTGCGGACCGAAGGCAAGGACGTGACAAAAGAGGAAGAAGAGGACATCATGGAGTCGCGTAACCGCGGATTGTCCATCCTGCTCTTCATCATCGCTGCCTCCTTCCATGGTTCAGCACTGGCGATGCTGCCTATCGTCCTCGCAGCACCACTCCTCAAGAATGTCAACCGCTGGATATGGTCCGCCCTCATAGTAGGCAGTTATCTGATTTCTGCCTTCAGTCCTATCTCTGTCTCCGACCTCGTTTTTATGGTGTTCTCAGTCTTTGGACGTGGCTCCGATAGCTACCTGAGCCGATATGGATCGTACAGCAACTTCGAACAGGGCGAAGTCACCAACACAGGCATCCTCAATCCTGACCTCTGGCCGTTCGCCCTGCTTGCCATCATCATCGTGTGGCGTTGCGACAAGGTAAGGCTCCAGTCCCAATGGACCATCCTGTTCCTCCTCTCGGTCGTGTTCAACAACCTCTTCAGCGACAACATCATTTGGGGAAGACTCTTTATCTACCTTTCCTTGCTTAGCATCGTCGTCGTTCCCAATGCGATTGAACAATCGAAAAGTTGGATTTACCGAGGAGGGTTTACTCTCTTTGCCATCTATTTCATCGTCCGAGCGGTCAAGATTCTCTTTGCCCAATGGCTTGTCCCTCAAGGGAATATTGTAGCACCTTATCAATTCACGAATTTCACAATATAATGGACATAAAAGGCACGACTTTTTATCATCTACACAAATTGAGGCAAACAATCCATCAAGCAATATCAACCTTTTCAACCCTGATCATTGCAAAAATGAAAGGTGTTAGCATTGGTAAAGGATTGGCTTGTCGAGGCATTCCTTATCTTTACCGGAATCCCCATTCCGTGATTTCTATAGGGAAGAGATGTTCCATCTGGAGCTCCTTCCATAGCAATAATATTGGTTCGATGTGCCGTTCGAGGATATGCACCCAAAAGCCGACTGCCAAAATCATCATAGGAGATGGCGTAGGAATGAGTGCAGTTACCATCACTGCTCACGAGAGCATCCTCATTGGCAGTGATACCATGATTGGGGCTGGCAGTGTCATCACTGATTCAGACTGGCATTCTCTATCTCTTGATCCCCATGAACGGCATACGCAAGATGGGAAAACAAGTCCAGTTACTATCGGATGCAACGTCTTCATTGGGACACGCTGCCTGATTCTCAAAGGTGTCAACATAGGCGACAATGCCATCATCGGAGCCGGTTCGGTAGTCACTCGAGATATTCCTGCTAATGCCCGTGCAGCGGGCAACCCATGCATAGTCAGATGAAAACACTCACCGTTGTCACAGTCACCTATAATGCAGAAAAGACACTCGAGAAGACTATACTCTCGGTAATTGGGCAGTCTGCATTCTCACAGATCGATTACATAATTGTGGATGGAGCCTCGAAGGACCAGACAGTTTCGGTGGCAAAACGATATGAATCCGCAATCAATGTAATCATAAGCGAACCCGACCATGGTATCTTCGATGCCATGAATAAGGGAGCGCAACTGGCTCGAACGCCATGGATCATGTTCATGAACGCAGGAGATTTGTTCTACGATGAAGATACCGTGGCATCATTACACCTCGACAGCCAACTGGCCGACCATATAGTCTATGGAGACTGCATGCGTGTCTATGCGAATGGAAATCAAGAATATCGAAAGGCTCAGCCCTTCTTCAAAATGAAGAATTGTATTCCAGGCATCGGCATCTGTCATCAGAGCATGTATATCCCCACGGAGTGGATGAGGGCGCATCCTTACCTCTGGCAGCAGTATCCCCACTGTGCAGATTTCGAACAGGTCTATGCCTTCTGGCAGGAAGGCCGTCGGCTCCAATACCTCGACCGTCCGCTCTGCCTCTATGCCTATGGCGAGGGCTTTTCGTCGGATGTAAGGAACATCCGTCAGGTATTCGAAGAGAATGCCAGCATCACACACCTCAAGCACACCTGGTTCTACTACAAACAAAAACTGCGATTATGGCTATCGTCACTAAAATAATCTATCATCTCAACTGTCTGCGCTTGATGCCTCTTTATGCCATCATGAAAGCACACCCCCGACGCCGTTTCTTCGATGAGGAGCGACAGAACTGGTATCGTGCCGTGCTGGGCAAGAGCGACTGCCCCCAGAACTTCAGCGACAACATGCTGCTGCTCACTCTTCCCGAATATCGCTCGGTACTCTATTGGCGCATGGGCGGTCTGCGATATTTCATCTCCTGGATGGCACCCGGTGAGGGTGTTCTCCATCTGGTGCAACCGAAGGATAGCGTGGGCCCCGGTCTCGTCATACATCATGGACATTCCACCCGTGTAGCCTGCAAGCAGATTGGAAAAGGCTGTCAAATCTGGCATAACGTAACCACAGGCATCGACCGTCCACTCGTTGGGGATCGCCCCGTGATAGGCGACAACGTGCGTATCTGCGCTGGTGCCATTGTCTTAGGGGGAATAACAATAGGCAATAACGTCACTATTGCCGCTGGTGCTGTGGTCGTCAAGAGTGTGCCCGACAATGCCGTTGTGGCTGGTAATCCAGCCAGAATCGTCAAGTTGAACGGTGAGAAGGTCTGCCCTCCCGCAAATCTATAATGATATGATACGTAACGCCATCATCCTATTCATCTGCATCGTCATGCCTTCGATATCCTTTGCCCAAAAGGTAAAGATACTCGGATTCGGAAGCAGTTTCATGGAGGATGCGTTCTATCGGCTGCCGGAACTGCTACAGGAAGACACTGCGAGAGTCGAACTGGCTTTCCTTTATAAGTCCGGAGGCTCATTAACCGATCATATCGACCTGATGCGCTCACAGCAGCCCAAATACACCTATTATAAATATTACAATGAAATAGGCGAATGGGTAAATCGCGACAGTATCAACTCACGATATGCACTCCTTGAGCACGACTGGGACATCATAGTTCTGCAACAGTCGGCTTCTGAATCCGGCCTTTACTATTCTGTTCAAAATACGCTAGGCCCCCTCATCGATTCCATTCGTCACTATCAACCGAATGCACAACTTGCCTGGCACATGACATGGGCCTTTGCCACCTACTCCACTCACCCAGCTTTCGAAGAACATTATGAAAGGTCACAGCAGCTGATGTACTACCGCATCATATCGGTGGGGTCGCAAATATGTCGCGATGAGTTTGACAACGAATTCCATTACTTGATACCCTCGGGACCAGTTATCCAGTACTTGCGCAATTCCTATCTCGAAAGCGATAACGACTTCTGCCGTGATGGCTATCACATCGATCAGAATCTGGGACGATATGCAACTGCATGCGCGACATATGAATCGCTGTTGGCCGACACACTCAATCTCGACATTCGTCAGGTACAAGTTTCGTTGGCCGAAGACTCGATACACACCGAAAGTGACTACGCTTTTATCCGCGACGTGACCTACGACATCTGTCACGACACCGACAGCCTTGTATGGAGTTACATCAAGGATGACCGAGTGTATAACCGCAGATTTTACAATCTTCAAGGCATTCTCTTGCCAAATGCACCTGTGGGCAGAGTCATGGTCCGCCAAGAGCGGTTTGAATCTGGACGAGTCCGTAGCGACTTGATTTACAAGAAAGAATAATGATCAACGTACTATATATATCCCACGAGACTTATGAGGTGGCAGGCTCCACGCTCTCTCTGGCCAATCACCTGCATGCACTTCGCCACGATGTGCATCCCCTCATCGTGATGCCGGCCCAGGGTCCTGCTGCCGACCATCTCCGCCATCTTGGATATGAAGTCCGTATCGTTCATTTCAAACTCAATCTGGCTCCCGATCGCCTTGCTTGGCTCAAGCGCCCGATCAGGAAGGTCTATGACCGCTGGAGGAATATGCAGGCCTGTCGCACCCTCACACCCATCATACGCGATGCCGGTATTCAGCTCATTCATTCCAATACCAGCGCCACCATCTTCGGCAGTCAGCTCGCCCGCTACATCGAAGAGCACGAGCATCGCCACATCCCACACATCTGGCACCTGCGTGAATTCCTCGACCTGGATTTCGGCTTCACCCCGCTCTATGGATGGACACATCTACGCAAGCTTGTCAATGATGCTGATGCCACAATATCAATCACGCAGGCAGTCCACGACCACTTCATCATCGATTCGAACGATGCACGCCATCATGTGGTCAACGATGCCGTACGCAGTCTGGCGAGTGTCTGTCACTCGACCAAGCAACCGTATTTTGTCTTTTGTGGCAAAGTCATTCCCGAGAAAGGTGCAGAACATGCACTCGACATCTTCCAGCAGTTCAATCTCAAGCACCCTGGATACAGGCTCGTCTATGTGGGACGTGTTGATGAGTCGTACCAACAGCTTCTCGAAGACAAGGCCAAAGGTTACGGCATTGGCAAAGCCATATCCTTCGAGCATTTCCAGACCGATGTCCGGCCATTCATTTCTCAGGCTACAGCATTACTGATGTGTAGTCCTAACGAGGCACAGGGACGTGTCACCGTCGAGGCCATGTTTTACGGCACTCCAGTCATCGCAATGGCCGCAGGTGGCAGTCTCGAGATAGTTGACGACAACAATAATGGATTGCTATTCCATAACGTCGCTGAAGGAGCGCAACAGTGTTGTCGAATCGTCGAGGATCCCCTCCTTGCGCAAAGCATCATCGAGAAGGCACTCCAAACTGCGACATCCCGTTTCAGCGAGGAGGTTTATCGGAAGAAAGTGATTCAAATCTACAATTCCCTTTTACCCAACAACACTCCGTAATAACCCATGGATGTCAGTATAGTCATCGTCAGTATGAATAAGCCGGACGTGTTGCGCACATGTCTCGACAGCATACTCCTTCACACCCATAGCATCTCTTACGAGACCTTTGTGGTGGCCTATCTCTATACACCCGAGAATCTTCAGGCTATTCAGGGTGAATATCCATGGGTAAAGTGGATCGAGAGCAATAGCATACGCGGTTTCTCGGAGAACAACAACCTCGCCCTTCAACAAGCCTCAGGTGACTATTGTTTCATCGTCAACGACGATACCCTCTGGGACTGTCCGCTTATCGACCTTTTGGTACAATCGATGAGAGAACTCGAATTGCAGGCTCTCAGCCACTCCGACAAGCGACCTGCCGTTGTTTCCCCAATTATCCACAAGCCCGATGGCCGAGACATCCAATACTGTGGACGTAACCCCATCAACGCCTTGCAGAGTATTGCGCTCTTCCTGAATATCTGGCACGACAATGCACCTGGTCCATTTACACATAAGCAGGGCCTTTTCCGAACCTACAATATCTGCGGTGCCTCATTCCTCATTCATCGCGGCATTTTCGAACAGATGGGCTGGTTTGACGAGAGGTTCTTCTTCTGTCCCGAAGACATTGCACTCTCCTCTTTGCTCAACAAATCCGGTTATTCCTGCTGGGTCGATACCCGGGCCCATATTACCCACTTGGAAGGGATGTCCGGACGCACCTCGAACGTTTCGCTTATCCAGACAGCCACCATTCCCGCCTACGTTCTGGGCACATGTCTGTATTATGCCAACGGTAGTCTCTTACGCCTGCTTCTCATGAGAGTGGGATTTCTGTTGGCATTGATTCCCAATATGTGTCGTCATTATTTGAGAGGTCTCTTCAAGGCACCCGGTCCCAATGCCGACACTGTTCTGGCACGGGGGGAATGCAACGCTATTGCTTCTGTCTTCCGTTCTGAAACGCCCAAGCAGGCATTTATACGTTATTATAACCAAATCACCCGATAGCATAAGCTACATCTCCACATGCGCATTCTTCTTAGCAATAAGTTCTACTATCGTCGAGGCGGTGACTGTATATATACACTCGAGCTTGAACGGCTTCTGCGTCAACACGGACATGATGTGGCAGTCTTCGCGATGCAGCATCCGGACAACATTCCGACGCCATGGCAGGCTTACTTCCCCAGCGAAGCCAATTTCCGCATCGGCCCCAAGATGGTCGAAGCCATGTCGCGTCCCCTGGGCACACGCGAAGTGAAAGAGCGATTCGATCGACTCATTCGTGACTTCTCGCCCGACGTCGTGCACTTGGGCAACATCCATTCCCAACTCTCGCCCATCCTAGCCGAAACAGCTCACGACAAGGGCATTCGTGTCGTATGGACACTGCACGACTACAAACTGCTCTGCCCACGCTACGACTGCATGCGTCCAAATGGCGAGGTCTGCGAAGCCTGTTTCAGCAATCAGCAGGCAGCAATGGCGGCCCAAGTCAAGGCTCCCGATCCTGGCCCATGCCTCAAGTATCATTGCCTCAAGGACAGTCTGGTGGCAAGCCTTATCGGATGGGCCGAGATGAAAAAGTGGAACCGCGACCGTCTGACCCGAATCACCGACATGTGGATATGTCCCAGCAGCTTCATGCTCCAGAAGATGCAGCAGGGCGGCTTCCCCATCGAAAAGCTCACACACCTCTGCAACTTTATTGATGTCTCAAAATGCCTGATGGAAGACTATGCCCAACGCGAGGATTATTATTGCTACGTAGGCCGCCTCAGTCACGAAAAGGGGGTTCACACCCTCATCGATGCCGCTGCACGCCTGCCTTACCGCCTCATCATTATCGGGGATGGGCCGCTTAAGGGACAATTGCAGAAGCAGATCCAGCAGTTGCAGTGCCACGACCGGATACAGCTTGCAGGCAAGATGGATTGGCCTCAGATCAAGCAGTATGTGGGTCATGCACGGATGTTGGTGATTCCCTCCGAATGGTATGAGAACAACCCGCTCACCGTTCTTGAAGCCCAATGTCTGGGTACCCCTGTCCTCGGAGCCCGCATAGGAGGCATCCCCGAACTCATCCATCCTATCACCGGATCCCCGGCATCATCGCAAGCCGATGGCGATCTCTTCAGCCCCAAGGACATTGATGAACTGGCACAAAAGATCGAAACACTCTGGTGCCATCCTTTCGACTATAGCCAGATAGCTGGCAGGTCACAGCAGCAATTTTGCGCGGAGACCTACTACACCAACCTGATGAAACTATATTCTCGGTCATGAACAATTGCCGATTTACAATCCTTACCCTCATCCGACTGGGATTACAATGTATCCTTCCATTGTGTCTGGTCCTTTGTCCGGGACTGCTGTCCATTGCAGCCTTGGGGCAGGAACTGTCGTCGATGTTCGAGTCCATTCATCCAGGCCACAACCTGGCTTACGCGCTGACGACCGAGACAGCTGTAGGTTCAGGCGACTATACTGCCTATTATCTCACAGCCAATCGCCACGGAATACTAAGCACCGAGGTCAATACATCCTATCTGCGAGCCGCGATGAAATATGGTTACAAGCGTGGGCGATGGAGCATAGATGCCTGTCTTGACGCTCAGGTCCAGGCCAACGCCTACAACAAATTCTTCATCCAGCAGGCCTACGCCGACCTTACATGGTCATGGATCACCATCGGTGCTGGTAGCAGGGAGTTTCCGCCTTTGCTGCGAGATGTCAGACTCAGCAGCGGCAGTGTCATCTGGAGCGGCAATAGTCGTCCCATACCATCCTGTTATTTCTTTACTCCCGATTTCGTCACCATCCCCGGCACCAAGCGATGGGTGCAGATCTACATCGAGGGCAGTTATGGCAAACTGTTCGACGATGACTACAAACGAGACAGATACGCCATCTATCGCGTCGGCAAGACAGGACAGGCCGAATCGTTCCTCACCACCGACGTGTGGTTTCATCAGAAGAAGGCGCACCTTCGTTCCAATCCCAACAAGCCCATCGTCTTCTACGTGGGTTTTGACCATGCTGCATACTTCGGGGGCGAATCCTACAACAGCAGTTTTACAGGGGAAACACAATCTTTCACCCCTCATCTGAAGGACTTCTTCAAGGCATTGTTCATCTCTGGGGGCGACAGCAACTCCCCTACGGGCGACCAGGTATTCTTCTACGGCAGCCATCTCGGCGCCGAATGCTTCCGTATCGATTACCAATGGGGCGGACCAGACAAGATGCAGAAACGCGCGAGCATCTTCTTCGAGAACCTCTTCGAAGACGGCTCGAGCATTGCCAAGTTCAACGGATGGGATGGACTGTGGGGCATGGAGTTCCGCAACAAACAGCAGGATGCATGGGTTCAAGGCATCGTCGTTGAATATTTGCAGACCAGCAACCAAAGCGGCCCCATCCATTGGGACCGCGATGATTACGCCCAGGAATATGGCAAGGAATTTGGCGAGGGTCGTGCCCAAGGGGCCGACGATTACTACAACAATTTCTTTTATGCCGGCCATTGCTATTATGGCCTTGGCTTAGGATCTCCTATGGTCAAATCCCCAGCCTATAACGCCGATGGTTATCTTCGCTTCACCGACAATCGCATCCGCGCCTGGCATCTTGGCATCGAAGGGTCGTTGCTTAAGGCTGGATTGTCTAGATTTTCTAGAGCATCTAGATTATCTAGAGATTCTAGAAAGCCATCTCTTGGCTATCGCGTCCTCACCAGCTACCGTCGTTCCTGGGGTACCTCCTATGTCCCCACTTCCTCAATTCGCGACGCATTCTGTACAATGTTCGAGCTGAATGCAAGCTATCGGCCATGGACAGCAAAGATAGCCTACGGCATGGATCATGGCGACCTGCTCGGCAACAATCAGAGTTTCAATTTCAGCATCTCCTATCATGGCAAGATTCTATAGAAATATCTTGTTAAGAGTGGTTAAGAAAGTTAAGAAGGTTATGAAAGGGTTGCGTTTCATAACCCTTCTTTACCCCTCTTTACCTCTCTTAACTCCTCTTAACCTCTCTATACCCCTCTTAACGATCCTTCTCCTCCCCTCCTGCGACGTAGGCGACTACATCGGCGACCTCTTCGGACGATGGCAAATCACCACCATCCAAACGTCCGACAGCATCGCTACCCCCACCGACCTTTTCTTCGACTTCCAAGCGAAGGTTCATGTGGCCCATGTGCTTTACGAAGAGGAACATCGCACCCTTGACCTGCATGGACTGGCGCGTCAGGAGGGCGACAGTCTTTTCATCAAATACCTTCCAATGGATGGTACAGGCAATACGATGCGCGACTTCATGACCCGACGTTTCCTCATCGAGGACGATTATTCTGACGTGCGTTTCCGCATCCTGAAGCTCGATGGTAGCCGAATGATACTCGAACGGGGTAGTCGTCGCTGGGAACTACGTTCCTATTAATTTTGCTTTGCACATAATAATTGTGCTTATTTTCCGTTTACATAATATGAAACAGAAGATTCTTGCCCTCATCATAGTGATTGTATGTATTCTTGCAGCCCGGCCATCCATAGCCTCGGTAGGCGAATGGAAGGCTTTCCGCAATGTAGGGACCTACGACCAAGTGGCTTTGCTCGGCGATAAACTATATATCCTCACCGACGGAAATATCTTCGTGACCGACACGACACTCACCGACTTCACCAGCCTCTCCCGTCTCTCTCTGCTCAGCGGTAATACCATCTCGAAGATAGCAGTATCTCCCGACCATCAGAAACTCGCCTTGCTCTACAACGATGGTCTCATCGACATCATCAAAGCCGAAGGCAACACCATTTCCATCATGGACCTGCAGACCAAGAGCCTGACGGCCAACAAGCAACCCCTCGGTGTGACCTTCCAGGGTGATGAGATGATTGTCGCTGCCGAATTCGGCTTCTATCGCGTCAACCTCACGACCTTCGACATCGTCGATTCATACACCACACCAGCTTCCTGCAATGTCGCTTTCTTTTGGAAGGATGCCTGGTATCGTTCGGTGCGCGGCTACGGCTTGCAGCGCTGTCCAGCGACAAGCAATGCCAAGCAGGAATCCAACTGGACGACACTCCAGGCCGACACCATCATTGCTGCCCTGACTTTCTTCACCCCCGACAGCACCGAGCATTGCTGGGTGATTGCCAACGACAAGAACGTCAATGTACTAGATGCCGACGGGAAAACGTTTCGTCGCTCATCGCGCGGTTGCTACAACTCTCTCATCCAAGCTGGTCCCTACATCTTCATGGCGGGCAGTGGTTTTACATTAGCCGATCCCACGACCTACGACATCAGTGTCTGCCACACCGAATACCACCAACGTAGCAGCAGTATCTGTGCGCTCTCCGACGACACTTTTATCACCTCTGCTACTTCGGTCGGTCTTTTCTGTTTTCGCCTCACAGCTTTCAACCGTTGGGCTCCCTTTGAATACGAATTGTTGGCCAATGGCGTGACAATCGCCGAAGTACTTGGTTCGTCCGCATTATATAGCGGACTCCTCGGCAACGGAGATTTTGTCGCCACCAACTCGAAGCGTATGTGTCTGACCAACTACAGCGCCATGGCTCGCACGATGGGCGACATTTCCATCTATCATCCTGACGATGACGAATGGACTACCAAAAACTACCATAAGATTATTGCCCAAGGGAAAGAGCAAGGATTGGACGTATTCCAGGGCATCTCGGCCTTTGCTGCCGACCCGCTCGACGACGACAGCTATTATATTAGCACCCTGCAACGCGGACTCTTCCACTTCAAAGGCGATTCTCTCATCGAATGGATCGGACAAAGTGTGCCCGATGCCTATCCCGACCAGGCGACAGGACGAATCACAGCTGTCTATCCAGATGAAAATGGCTACTTGTGGGTTGCCTGTCCTTTTACCGATTATCTGTTCCGCAGTCTCTCTCCCCAAGGCCAATGGACCTGCTACCCCATCTCGGGGTTCCCCGCTGCCTCCAACATCCATCGCATCCTGCAAGCCAAGCACGACAGCTACCAGCTCAAATGGCTCCTCTGCGACTATCCCTATCAAAGCAGCAAGGTGGCCATGTACTACGACCACGCCACCCCAACCAACCTTTCCGACGATCAGAGCGCCTATTTCAGCATCCTCGTTGATCAAGACAACAACCAATACGCCACCATCAACTACTTCTTCGACATTGCCGAAGATCTGAATGGTGCCATCTGGTTGCTCACCAGCATCGGACCGCTCGTCATCGACGATCCATATACCACGTTTACCTATGCCCAGAACAACCCCGGCTACGGCAAGGTGCGTCGCGTCAAGGTGCCTCGCAACGATGGCACCAATCTGGCCGATTATCTGATGGAGTCGTCATCTTGCACCTGCATTGCCATCGATAACCTCAATCGCAAGTGGATCGGCACGCTCGGCAGCGGTCTCTTCCTGCTCAGCGACGACGCTATCACCGAGATCCAGCATTTCGACACCAGCAATTCCCCACTTTTCTCCAACGACATCCTGGCACTCTCGTTCGATCCCGAGACATCGCTGCTCTATATCTCCTGCGAAAGCGGGATCCTCACCTATCAGACCGATGCATGGCAGGGCGAAGAGGATTTCAGCAGCCTCTACTGCTATCCCAATCCCGTACGTCCAGAATACAATGGCGACCTTCGCATCATGGGACTGATGGCCAATTCGCAAGTCACCATCACCGACGTCACAGGCAATCTCATCATGCGCACCCAAAGTATCGGCTCATCCATCACCTGGGATCTGCGCGACAGTGATGGACGACATATCGAACCGGGCATTTACATGATTCACGGCGTGGACGAGAATGGCAAGAAAGGGAAAATCTGTAAATTTTTAGTCCTTTGAGCAAAAAAAGTCTTCCTCACATGCAATATTTTTTATAAATAAACGTTATAGATTTAAAAGAAGATTATCTTCGGTTAATAATTTGCAATTAACTATTAATTGATAATTGACCCTGCTGATTTGGACCTTATGCAAGAGAATACAATACAGCAGCCCACCGATGCCAGCATCATCCTGACCTATCGTTGCCCGATGCGTTGTGTGATGTGCAACATTTGGAAAAATCCGACTCGCAAAGAAGAAGAAATACAAGCTGCTGACCTGAAGACCTTACCGCGACTCAAGTTTATCAACTTGACGGGCGGCGAACCATTCATCCGAGAGGACCTCCCCGACATTGTCGAGGAGTGCTATCGTCATACCGACCGCATCGTCATCTCTACATCAGGATGGTTCGAGGAGAAGGTGATTGATCTTGCCAAGCGTTTCCCCAACATCGGTATCCGCATCAGCATTGAAGGACTGAGCCAAAAGAATGATGAGCTGCGCGGACATCAGGGCGGTTTCGACCGCGGCCTCCGGACTTTACTTGCACTTAAGCAGATGGGCCTGAAGGACATCGGTTTCGGTTGCACTGTTTCGAACAACAATTCCGCCGACATGCTGTCGCTCTACGAGTTATCGTTAAGCATGGGCATGGAATTTGCCACCGCTGCATTCCACAACAGCTATTACTTCCACAAGGACGACAACCAGATCACCAACCGCGAGGAAGTTTGCAGCAACTTCGAGAAGCTCGTCAATCTACAACTCAAGGAGAACCACCCGAAATCTTGGTTCCGCGCCTGGTTCAACATGGGTCTGATCAACTATATCGAAGGTGGTCGTCGCATGCTCCCCTGCGAAGCCGGATCCGCCAATTTCTTTATCGATCCCTGGGGAGAAGTGTATCCATGCAACGGTCTTGAAGAGAAATATTGGAAACAGTCGATGGGAAACATCCACAAGGCGGACTTCATGACCATCTGGCAAAGTGAAGAGGCACAGGAGGTGCGACGCAAGGTTCGTTGCTGTGCCAAGAACTGCTGGATGGTGGGCACTGCAAGTCCAGTGATGCACAAGTACATCAAATACCCGCTCCGATGGGCGCTGCGCAACAAGCTGCGCTCCCTTCAGGGCAAGCCTGCCTGTCTTGACAAGACCTGGTGCGACGTCGGACAAGATCCCCGCCAAGGCGATCTAAACCCCAATCGTTCGTGAAGAAACAAAAGAACCGCATAGTTGTAACCGGCACGCGTGGCATCCCCAATATCATGGGGGGGGTCGAAACGCACTGCGAGGAACTCTTCCCCCGTCTGGTGGGAGAGGGATATGACGTAACCGTCATCCGTCGCACCAGCTACTGCCATGACCACCTTTCCCACTGGCAAGGGGTCAAACTTATCGATATCGACGCACCTCGCAGTAAATCATTCGAGGCTATCATCCATACCTTCAAGGCAATCATTCGTGCCAAGAAGCTGAAAGCCCAGATCATCCATATCCATGCTTGCGGACCTGCTCTGCTCGTTCCCATGGCACGTATGCTCGGCATGAAGGTGGTCTTCACTCATCATGGCCAGGATTACGATCGCGTCAAGTGGGGATGGGGAGCCAAGCTGATGCTCCGTCTGGGTGAAGCCATGGGCTGCATTTTCGCCAACCGTGTCATTGTTATCAGCCAGGGCATCCGCGACATGGTGAATCGCAAGTACAACATCACACGCAAGATGCACCTCATTCACAATGGTGTGGCTGCCCCCGAGGACATCAACGAGCCAGGTTACTTCCGTCACCTCGGCATCGAACATGGCAAGTACATCCTGGGCATGTGTCGTTTTGCGCCCGAAAAGAACCTGCATCAGCTCATCCAAGCTTTCTCAAAGATTGATTCCCGAGGCTACAAACTCGTCATCGCCGGCGACTCCGACTTCGAGGACTCCTACTCCATCAAGCTTCGCAAACTGGCCAAGGAGAATGGTGTCATTCTTACAGGGTTTATCAAGGGTCGCCGTCTCCATGCCCTTCTGAACCATTGCCGCTGCTATGTGCTGCCCTCTTCGCACGAAGGTCTGCCCATTGCACTGCTCGAAGCCATGTCATACGGTGCTCCCATCATCGTGAGTGACATCCCCGCGAATCTTGAGGTGGGGTTGCCACGCAACAACTACTTCCATTGCAACGACGTGCTCGAACTCACTGCCAAACTTCAGGAGACCGTCGATATGCCGTATGAGAAATGCACCTACGACATGGAAAAATACGATTGGGATATCATTGCCCAGCAAGTAAGCCAGGTTTATCGAAGCCTATAGCTTATCTAGCCCCTAAAAAAGCTCCCGACAATGAGGCACATCACCCTTTTCATGCTCATCTTCCTTCTGCCGTTTGCCGCAATAGCAGGTGAATGGCAGGCATTTACATATACCGAGAGTTACAGCCGCGTCTGTCGTATGGGGGAGAATCTCTATATCCTCAAAGGCAATAGTCTGGTTCGAGCCAATGCCACAAACTGGGAGATTGAGAAGGAACTGACACGCGAAGATGGTCTTTCAAGCACCACCATCGTCGATATCTGTTACAGCGAGGAAGCCAAGCGTCTTGCCGTGGTTTATGCCGATGGGTTGATTGACGTGCTCCATCCCGATGGTACCATCTGGACCATCACCGATCTTTACAGCGCACCCATGCAAGGCACCGACAAAACCATCAACGCAGCACGGCAGCAGGAAGGGCTCCTCTTTGTTTCTACGGCCTTCGGTTTCCTCGTAGTGGATCTCTGGCAGGAAGTTGTTCTCGAGACTTTCAATCTTGGGCTCTCTGTCTCTTGCGCGTGGGCTTACAACGGCGACTGGTATTACAGTACCGACAAGGCATCTTTCTATTGTCCGCGCAGCAGCAATCCATTCGCACCCAATGCTTGGAATAAGTCGAGCGACCATGCCATTGACCAAGTCGTCGTCCTTTCGGGTGGCGGTGTCTCGCAATGTTGGCAAATGGGACACGACCAGAGTCTGCGCAAGCTCATCCCCTCAACACGTTCCTCGCAGCGTTGCACGGCTTCCAATACCATACAAGGGCTGTGCCGGGCCGATCGTTTCATCATGGCAGTAGCTACCGACAGTCTCATTCTTTACGATACAAGTTACGGCCATTGCCCTTCATTCGACAAAGCGCCACAGCCCGGACAACGCCTCACCTGTGCAGCTCGTGGTCATTTGTCAGGCAGCACAGGTCTCTGCTCGCTCGTCAAGGATGGCAACGCCTTTGCCTTCCTGCATCCTTCGCGTGGTATCTTTGCCGACACATTGTCCTACCCCACTCCATATTCGGTGAAGGTCATTCCTCTTTATCATGAGGGCCTCACCATCGTCAACCACCAACAGAGTGCCGACTTCAACCGAATCACCTATAACCAAGGCGAGGTAGGCATAACCTGTATCCTGCCCCTGATCACCAATTACGGCATCATGATGCGAACCTCGGGCATGCTCACTACTGTGGATACTGACACCGAGACGTGGAACAATTACACGGCCGCGGTCGTTTCTCCCCACATCGACAAACAGCGTTTCTCGGGCTTGGCCGACATGGTAGCCGACCCGTTCCATCCCTCGCGATATTGGTTCTCCACACTCGAGGACGGTATTATCGGCATCGATCACGGCAAGTTCCTCTGCACCTACAACCATAGCAACACCGACCACAAGATCCAATGGTGCGAACCCAACGTAGCGCGTGTTACCGGCATGGCTTTTGCCCCCGACAGCAACCTCTGGTGCTTCAACGAGGGTGTCGATCGCGAACTCTGCGTGCTACGTGTCAAGGACAGCACGTGGTACAATTTCCAACTCCCGGGCCTTGAGAAGAGTTACGGGTTCACCCATCTCTGCCACACTTGGCGCAACGGACGGCATCAGGTTTGGGGCTACCAGCATCTGAAGTACGAGGCCACCAACATCTTCGTCTATGACTACGGCAACAGCATCCCATCGACTTCCGATGACCGTTTCACCTATTTCAAGACACTGACTCCAACGTCGGGGGTCTCGTTCACTCCCTATTACGGACGCGGTGTGTTCGAAGGACCCACGGGTGCCATCTGGCTGCTCAACACCTCTGGCCTATATATTGTTGATAACCCTTCCGGCATCTTTCGCAACCCAGGTGTAGTGCGTACAGTCATCGAAAACGTCATCCCCAGCAGCATGGCCATCGACAACCAAGGTCGCGTGTGGATAGGTACCGAAGGGCACGGACTCTATCTGTTCGATGATGAAGGTCGTAAGCAGATTGATCATATTACCTCGTCGAACAGTATCCTCAAGACCGACGAGATACTATCACTCGCCTACGATGACTCGCGGTCTGACCTCTGGATTGTTACAGCAGGACAGATTCTGCGATATCATTACGATGATGATGAATACGACGTATCCAGTGACCTCTCCACCGTTGCCTATTGCTATCCCTCGTCGGTCATCGTTGATAGTCGCGCTGTCGTCAATGTCTTCGGGCTGAAGGACGTGACGGAAGTAACCGTCGAAAACAGTCAAAGCCGCACCCTTCTGAAGGGCACGGCTTTGGGAGGACTTTTCTCGATCGACACCTCAACTTTCCCGGTCGGAATCTACACGGTCATCGGCACTGATTCCCTCGGGCAACATGGCACGTTGCTGACCTTCACGGTAGATGTACCATAGGATAAGTACCATCAGTACGATACTTATGAAAACCGTCACAGCTCCGAAATGCTCCAGCATTTTCGGGGCTTCTTTCATCTCGATCAATGCCCAAAGGTTATTGATGGCATGGGCAATCACACCGGGCCAGATGGAACCCGTCCAATAGACAAGATAAACAAAGCATGTGCCGAGAAGCCAGCGCGGAATGAATCCGTAAGCCTCCAAGTGTATCACCGAGAAAAGCAAGCCGACAAAGACGGCTGCCCAATGTTTGTTGTAACCCTTAAAACAACGCAAGAGGGCGCCACGGAACATCCATTCCTCACCAATGGCCGTTCCTATGCACATCAGCATAATAAGTTCAAACCATCCACCAAGCCCCGATACATCCAACATCGTATCAATAGTTAATTGCTGGGCATCGGCATTGTTCTTTGCCCAAGAACCCAAAGGCTCAGGCAACGGCAAGGACTCGCATGTCTTAGCCAAAGCATCAAGCGCCGGCAGGCTGACAATCATCAGCAAGACCACCAAACTAACCACTTTCCACGTAGTCAGTTGTGTATGCATCACCTCGCTAACACGTTCCTTTTTATATAGTATGGCCCAAAGGATAGCCGGCAGGAGCATCATCAGCAATGTTTGTCCCCATTGGACGATATGCAGCATCAGCGTTCCATGGGTCAAAGCGGTAATAGGAATCATAGCTAAAACCACCAAGATGGCTCCAGCAAAGGCGAATACCAGTAACCAGAAAAAGTCAATCCAGAACTTTCTTTTCATTTTTGAGTAGTCAAACTGTCAGTTTTTCTTAATTTCGGCTGCAAAGATAGAGAAAAACGAACAAAATACAAAAAAAATCCCCGTAAAATTTGGAGGAGTCTGCAAAATTAACTATCTTTGCACCCGCAAAACTGAAACAAACCACAGTTTCGCAGTCTTCGAGACATGCCCGGATGGCGGAATCGGTAGACGCGCTAGTTTCAGGGACTAGTGGCCGTACGGCTGTGTGGGTTCGAGTCCCACTTCGGGTACCTCCATTCAAGGAGCTCTAATCAATGATTAGGGCTCCTTTCTTTTTATTACGAATTATCAAGGGCCGAAGGGTGGTCTGTCACTGTTTACATTGTCCCACCAGCCACCTCCATTCATTAGTGTATCACAACTATGCATCCATGATGAATATACATGCCTGGAGTAAGAGGTCTATCCTTCAGTTGGATTCCGTCAATCGTGTACCATACGTCATCAAACGACGATTGACGACTGTTCGTGGTCACTGAATGTATCATGCCGGTCTCATTGTCATCATCGATGTTGAATCTAATCGAACGAATCGGGGATTCAGAGTCACCGCCAGACGCAAGAAGTTCTTCCTTCAACCTGAAATAAGCATGGTACGGCTTTATCTCCACGTCTTCGGATGGATAATAGAGCATGTTAGACGAGCCAAGGTAGAGGACGGCGCGGTCTTCGCCCTGAAGAGTGACGGGTGAGAACGTGCCCACAAAGTCAACGTACTCGGTCTCGACCGGAGCAGTCCCGTCTGTGGTGATGACATCCTTGAATACTGGATCCGAGATGTGTTCGCCGGTCTCCCATTTCACGATGTAAGGTCTGCCGGCTTCCAGTGAGGTGAGGTCGCTCTTCGTGAAATTCAGGGTTAGCGTACCATCGTCAAAGTCTGAACTGACAAGCGTTTTCACAACGGCCCCTTCAAGCGACGTGCCTTCAAGCTTGGCAAGACGGAATGGAAGGCAGATCGTGTTCCACGAGCCATCCTTCCAGAGCGTGCTGCCGAGAAGCGGCACGTCAGTCAGCAGGGAGGTGTCGTACCATGATTCATCCATCCATGCAAGACGGTTGACGATGAAGTTCCTGACGGAGGTGACGTTGTTCAAAAGATTAAAGTTCACCTTCCAGGCCTGAATATCACGGGCAACAGACTCCTGCGAAATCAACGTGTAAAGCGAATCGACGAGCGCATCGATACGGTCATTGGCATAGTCGTTCATGCGACGCTGAGTATAACGTGCCCGCAGGCAAGTGACGTATGTGTCATCCTCCATGAGCTTGTACCAGTAGAAGGGATTAAGCTGTTCTTCGAACCAGTTGGTGAATGCGGCCATGACATCATTCTCCGCATATCTCCATATGTCATTCTTCCTAGCGTCGAAATAACTAACGCCTCCATAAGCGAGGTTGAAGTCCCAGAGTGCCATCTTCCACCTGTCGTTGCCGCCAGAGAAGCTAGCATGGGTAATGCTATGCTTCCACATTGGCGTGCTCAGACGGTAGGCATCGATATTGTTCGCAGCCTCCTGGGCAATCTCGTAGTCCATAAATGACTCAACATCTATGTAGTCGGCATACAGATCCCTGTAGTCCTCCGAGGCGAAGGCATCCTCCATGTCATCTATAGCCTTGTGGACAGCCTCGCGCGCACCGGGGTTTTCCTCGAAATCCTCCTCTTCGGGATCCTTGTACTGATAAATAATGTACCTATCCGATATCTCCGTGCCGTCCGTATAGATGGGATGATACCGAGAGGTGTAGTGCGGCTCCTTCTCGTGCGAAAACTTATTCTCTGGACGGTCTATCTCAACATGGAAGTCCCCCGTCTCGTCATCAATGGCATTGCCGTCGGCATCCTCGCCGTAATCCCAGAGAGCTAGCCTTTTGCTGCCGTTCGTCGCACGCTCGCTGAGAATATAGAGGCCGTAGTAGATGCCGTCCATGAACACCTCGCAGTACCGCATATGCGGCGCAAACACATACCCGCCGCGCGCCAACTCCATGGTCAGTACGTCGCGGATATAGCTCCTGTCCTGCCAGGGAGCAAGAAAGCACCAGTCGTTGTCCTTGCCCATACCGAGAAGAGCAACCTTGTCCTTCTTGCCGTTGATGTCATCAGTCTTGAGAAGCTTGACGGACATCGGCTTCTTGGTTTGGGTGCCGTCGTTGCCGAACGACGAGGCTCCGCGCCACTTGATGGCTATCGGACCATCAAACTCGACGGTCTGCTCAGGATGGGAAACCGTGTCCGAATAGTTAATGCCCTCTGCATTGTTGATGACCTTCATCCTGCCGAGACAGCGGGTGTACCGGCTCAAGGTGTCGGTGGTAGTAATCCATACAAGAGGAAGGTTGGAAGACTCAAGCTGGACGGTGAGGTCTACCGGAGGATAGTTCCTCATCGCCAACGACTGAGCCGTCGCAGACAAGCTTAATGTCAGTAAAAAGAGAAAAACAAGGCTGCAGATTCGTTTCATATCATCTTACGTTTGGGATGTTATAAAGAAGTAGGAATAGGAAGTGAGAAGTTTGGTTGATAATAAAACCAAGGTCCATACTGCGATTTTTCTGCTGCAAATATAGGACAAAAAACCGACACCGCCAAGGGAAAGATATAAAATTCAGTTTTTATAAGGCATTTTCATTGCAATTGTTGAAATTTGATACCATATTCTATCCAATCTGCAAACATATTTATCTCATTAACTGTATTATTTGAGTTCTCTCTCAATCTTTGCTCGGTAATAATCCACGCCCCTGAAGCCGGTGTGGAAGTCCTTAACAGTTCCGTCCTTGCCGACGATGACATACGACGGGATGCCAGGAAAGCCCCATTTTTGTCTCAATGACGACGCTTGAGCATTATTAAGGCGGTAATGATGGCCCTTCATCGAGACTATCATTCCATCGTACACCCTCTGCGGAGACGATTCGTCGGCAATGAACAAGAATACGACGTCCTTACCCTCAAATTCTTTCTCCATGGGCTCCATATCCTTGAAGGCTTGACGGCAGGGAACGCACCAAGTGTTCCAAAAATCAATGAAAACCACTTTGCCCTTGAAATCCTTTATCAAATCTACAAATAACGAATCGCCCGTGCTTTCGCTCGCTTGATGCACATAGTAGCCGCCACGAGCTTTTTCTTCCGTGATTTTTGCAGTGATTTCGGCATTCTTGGCTTTTACATAATCTGCATAAAACGGGAAACGCATCTTTTCAATTTCAGCGATTATGGAATCTGGTACGACAGCCTGTTCGGACAACGGTTGGCAATATTCCTGCAACTTGATGAAATCTTTGAAATAACTGTCGCCCTCGCCAAAAATTTCGTTTTTGAACGATTCCACATCCACAGCGCTTTTTTCAAGGTCATAGATAACGCGGCCATTCCAATAGGAGATATTATAACTGAATTTGTCAGCATAAAACATCATGACATTGTCAAGATCAAGCGTTTTGGGATAATCCAAGTAACTCTCGTCAATCACTGGCTTCTTGAATTCGGGGATTGAGTCATTGTAGCCCTTGCCGTTGGCTGTGCGGTAGGCGTTTTCTATCCAGAAGCTTCCCATCGAAAGGTAATACGCCTCTTCTGATTTCATAAGGATTCTCAGATACTCTTTTGCACGTTTTGTAACTGGCATTGTGTCGATACGGGTATTGAAATCCTCAAAGAAATCCAAAACATAATCCTTGTACTCCTTCATCGTGAACCTCGATATTTTTTCCGCAGCGGACGGATAGTTGAGCAATTCCTGATTCAAACTACGCGACACGCCCAACGACAAGGCATAGTTTATGTCAACATTCTCGCCCGAAAAATAGGGAATCAAGCGGCCATTGGGCAGTTCCCACGGCTCGTTAATCTGTTGAAAATCGAAATCTACGACCACGGTTTTTCCAGCAGAGATTAGAATATCGCTGCTGATAATCGGATTTGCCCCCAAATACACCGTCTGATGTTTTGTCGTCATCGGCACCTGGATTTCGTAGGAGTTGTCGGAGTTGATTCGACCCGAATACGAGAGTTGTTCGCCCAAAAAAGGATTGAAGATAAAGACCTTCACCTCAGCACTCATCTTATCGCCAAACGTCCGTCGGTCAAAGCCATAAATCTTGCCTCTGACAATAGCCGGCTCCATTGAAAAACCGTTCGTTTCAAGGCTTTCGCCATTGTCCTTGATGTTGAGAGCATAATTGCGGACAGCATCGGGGACACTCATGCTGCGTGCGCCCTCTGTTGGATTTTCGATAGTTTCCTGCGCCGATGCAGTCAGTGAGAGGAGCATCAGCAAGGCAATAATGGTTTGTTTCATTTTTATTACGATAATTCGTGATATATAGAATCAAGGTTATCGATGATCATATCGGGACAAGCTGACAATAAGAGTTCGCGCGAATGGTTGCCCCAGGTGACGGCGCAAGTCTTGCAGCCTGCACGATTGCCCATTTCGATATCGAAAGTCGTGTCGCCCACGACAAGTGTCTCCGTGGCATTGATATCCATCCTTTCGAGCAAAGCAAGTACCATATCGGGTGCAGGCTTCGGCGTCAGCTGATCATTGACGGTCACTACGGTCTCGAAATACTTGTCGATGCCATTGTTTTGGAGTATCAGATCCAACGAAAGACGATCACGCGAAGTGACGATGGCCATGCGGATGCCACGTTGGACAAATTGCTCCAGCATTGTTTCAACATCTGGGAACATGCGGATATTCGGAATCTCATACTCCATGAACAGCCTTCTGTAGATCTCCACAGCTTGAGAGGCTTCTTCGTCGGTCATATTGCCCAGCGTCTGGAAGGCTTTCCACAACGGCACACCGATGGTGGCCACCATCGCCTCCTCAGTCGGAACAGGTCGCCCCATCTGGATAAACGATTGCCTCAGCGTCGTCACGATGCCCTGCGCCGTATCGGCCAAGGTTCCATCGAAGTCAAAGAGAATGTTTTTTATCATTTTATAACACACATTTTGATTCATCGAATACAAAACGATGATAAAAGCCTGAAAGGCTGACAAGATTACAGGCGGGGGTAATACCCCCCGTTTTATATGTGCCCGCCATTCGGAGTGCCGAAGGCACGAAAGAGCTCTTCCGCCCCTTCAGGGCTTGGTTTGTTGGGTGCCCATTACCCGGGGAATCTCCCCCGTCTGTGGTCTTTTGCCCTTTCAGGGCTATTGAAGATCTCATTCGCCCCTTCAGGGCTTTTGGGCGGCACTGTCATAACTGATCAGCAAGCCGATGACGTCAGAATAGCTCTTCCGCCCCTCCTCAATCCGATTGTGTCGCAAATAGAAGTCATAGATTCGGTCTTGCATATCGCCAAGGGTTTCGTTGTACAAGCCCACCCAATGTATTCGTCGTTCCAACTCAAGCAGGTGTATCTCGGGCCGAATCTTAGCGTGAATCAGATTGTACTCCACTCTGCCTACCTCCTGCATCGCCTGGAGCACATAATGCAAGATGGAAAGGTATCCGCTGAAACGTATCTCGGGAACGTCACTTGACGTGCAGGCGAGGTATCCGTAGAAGTTCGCCTCCCCTTCGCTGGTGATGCCCAGAAGGTGCGAGAGTTCATGCGCGTAGGTCGCCGCATATTCGCAGGGCAAAAGGTCGCCATTGACGATGAATTCGCCGAAGAAAGGACCCATCGTGCCCGTCACACCAACCATCGATGCGAGCGGGGTCAGCAGCATGGTCTTCTCATGCGGTTGCTCGGAGAACGGCGCATGGATGCCCATCCCTTCCCCCATCTGGGCATATTGCTTCACCACCTCCTGCCGCACCAATACTTTGTCAACCTTCTTAATCTCGACATACGACTCATTGAGCTTCGCCACATACTCGTCAGCAAATCGTTTCAAAGCTGCAACGTCATAGTTCGCACGAGGTGTCGATGTGCGCTGGTAGAAGTCCGATTGACAATAGTTCAGCCCCCACGCCGCATAGAACCACACGTAGAGCCACGCCACCAGTTCCAGTTCTATCCACAATACCTCGAGTTTCCGCTGCTTGTGTTTCGTAATGGCATATATCGGATAAAGCAGGAGGACAAGGATGCCTACGATATAGAATACGCCACTGACGCTGAAAGGAATCAATGCAGACAACGCAGACAAAACCTTGGCAATAACGGGATAAACATACCGTGCATACAGGTCGCCTCCTCCCGACAGAATCTGGCACGAGGCAACCAGGACAAACAATAATAACAGAATCTTTCGTCTCATTTTAGTCTTGCAAACTTCGAGCGCAAAGATACACATTATTTCCGATTTATCCAAATCTTTTGGGAGTTATTCGCAAAAACAAATCAAAAACCAGTTCTCAAACTAAGCAAGAACGCAGTCACACGTCAGAATGCATTCTCCAAACGCGGCATACCCTTTCTTGGCCAAGAATGGTTATAGTCCTATCGAAGAATGACCATTCTTGGCCAAGATTGGTCATGGTCCAGTCGAAGAATGACCATTTACGGCTAAGATTGGTTATAGTCCAACCGAAGAATGACCATTTCTGGCCAAGATTGGTCATGGTCCAATCGAAGAATAACCATTTTCGGCCAAGATTGGGTATAGTCCAATCGAAGAATAACCATTCTTGGCTAAGATTGGTCATGGTCCAATCGAAGAATAACCATTTTCGGCCAAGATTGGTTATGGTCCAATCGAAGAATAACCATTCCTGGCCAAGATTGGTTATAGTCCTGTCGAAGAATGACCATTCTTGGCCAAGATTGGTCATGCCCCCGATTTGAGAAGAAGTATTTGCCTTCTAAGCCTTCCAAAACGAATAATAACGAGCATTTTATGTTTCGAAAGACATATTTTTGGACAATAATGATGGAAATTTGACAAAAAAACTATATTTTTGCAAACTCAATAGATACGCTTCAAACAATAATAGCCAATTACGCAATGGATTTTAAGGTACTGAATCAAAAGATCGCCATCCCGTCTGCCAATGGTGTGCTCTTCCCGCATTTCGGTCGAGCTCCCGAAATAACCATCTTTACCGTCGTAGCAGGTTTGGTCACTGCTACCGAAGTACTCACGCCCCCCGAGCATGAACATGGTGTCCTGCCGCGTTTTCTCGCTGGTCTCAATTGCACCGATGTCATCTGCGGTGGTATTGGTGCCGGTGCTGTGGAATTGCTCAACCAACTCGGTATAAAGATTCATGGTGGAGCTCCCGAGCTTCCTGTAGCGCAGATCATGGAGCAGTATCTCAACGGCACCATCGTCTATGGCAATAGTGCATGCTCACACGACGGCTGCCATCACGAACATTGATAATTCTCTAATTCGTGATAGAAAAAAGATTAAAAAAGATAATTCTTGATAAAAAATAAAAATATGAAGAAAAATCTCGAGACCATCTGCGTTCACGGCGGATGGAAACCTACGAAAGGCGAACCTCAGCAGTTGCCCATTTTTGCGAGCACCACATTCAAGTACGACACCAGCGAGCAGATGGCCCGTCTCTTCGACCTGAAGGACGAAGGTTACTTCTACACCCGTCTGGCCAATCCCACCAACGATGCTGTAGCCAAGAAGATTGCAGCCTTGGAAGGTGGCGTCGGCGCTGTCCTGACCTCATCAGGCCAAGCTGCCAACTTCTATGCCATATTCAACATCTGTGAGTCTGGCGACCACTTCATCACATCGAACACCATCTATGGCGGCACGTTCAACCTCTTCGGCGTGACGCTCAAGAAACTTGGCATCGAGTGCACCTTCATTGATCCCGATTGGGACGACGAGCGCATCGAGGCAGCCTTCAAGCCCAATACGAAATGTTTCTTCGGCGAGACCATCAGCAACCCTGGCGGCAACGTCTTCGACATCGAGCGATTTGCCAAGATGGCCCACAAGCATGGAGTACCCCTCATCGTCGATAACACTTTTGCAACGCCCATCAATTGCCGTCCCTTCGAATGGGGCTGTGACATCGTCACCCACTCCACCACAAAGTACATGGACGGACATGCCACACAGGTGGGTGGCGTTGTGGTCGATTCGGGCAATTTCGACTGGGATGCCTACGGTGAGAAGTTCCACGGACTGACCACCCCCGACGAGAGCTATCACGGACTGACCTATACCAAAGCATTCGGCAAGATGGCCTACACGACGAAGCTCGTCAGCCAGCTGATGCGCGACCTGGGCAGCATCCCCTCTCCTTTCAATGCTTTCGTGCTCAACCTGGGTCTTGAGTCGCTGGCACTGCGCATGAAACAGCATTGTGCCAACGCCCAAAAGGTGGCCGAATGGTTGGAGAAGAACCCACGCGTGAGCTGGGTGAACTATTGCGGCCTTCCTTCCAACAAGTACTATCCTCTTGCTCAGAAATATCTGCCCAATGGCTCATGCGGTGTCATAGCCTTCGGTCTAAAGGGCACACGCGACGATGCCATCAAGTTCATGGACAACCTCGACTTCATCTCCATCGTCACCCATGTAGCTGATGTGCGCACCTGCGTGCTTCATCCCGCAAGCCACACCCATCGCCAGCTCTCCGAGGAGCAGCTTCGCGAAGCAGGTGTCGCTCCCGACCTCGTGCGCCTTTCGGTCGGCATCGAGAATGTCGATGACATCATCGCCGATCTTGAGCAGGCCATGGCCAAGATGGACTGATGCTTTTTTAAACACGAATTATCGCGAGTTATACATGAATTTAATGCCGGCAGATGGGTTCTGTCGGCATTATTATTCATTCACCCCGCTTCAATAATTCTTCATTAAGAATTCCGCAAAGATTTCTTGCGCTAGCAAAAAAACGGTGTTATTTACCTTTATTATGTTGCGAACCCCACGTTGTTTTGTTTCAAAGGCATCATAAATGAGCAAAAAAGACGAAGAAATTTTGGTTTTACCATATTATTTCCGTATCTTTGCGCCCAAATAATTACCTTTTATATAATAATACTCATTATGCAACAAAACGAAAAAGGTAGCAAGAGCTACTTGTTTGGTATTGTGTTGGTAGCCGTCTTGGGCGGATTGCTCTTCGGCTACGATACTGCTGTCATTTCCGGAGCTGAGAAAGGCCTGCAGGCTTTCTTCAAAGGTGCTACGAACTTCGAGTACACCGACTTCATGCACGGCTTCACTTCCTCGTCTGCACTCATCGGCTGTATCATCGGATCCGCTCTCTCGGGTCTGTTCGCCACCCGCTTCGGACGCAAACGTTCACTTATCTTCGCCGGTGTCTGCTTCTTCCTCTCTGCTTGGGGAAGCATGACTCCTGAGACCGGCATCCTTGCAAAGGGAGAACCCACGATGACGCTGCTCGTTGTGTTCAACCTTTACCGTGTACTCGGTGGTATCGGCGTAGGCATGGCATCAGCCATCTGCCCAATGTATATCGGCGAGGTCGCTCCTGCCAACATCCGAGGCATGCTTGTGAGCTGGAACCAGTTTGCCATTATCTTCGGTCAGCTCGTCGTTTACTTCGTGAACCTCGTCATCCTGGGTTCACATGCCAACCCCATCTATGATGCCGTGTCGGGTGTGCTCACCAACTTCACCGAAGCTGAGTGGACCATCACCACCGGCTGGCGTTATATGTTCGGTAGCGAGATGGTTCCTGCTGGCTTGTTCACCCTCCTTATCTGCTTCGTGCCTGAGACGCCACGTTACCTGGCAATGACCGGACAGGACGAGAAGGCGCTGAACGTCCTCTCGCGCATCAATGGTTACTCGAAGGCTGTTGACATTCTCGATAACATCAAGAACACCGTGGCCGAGAAGAAGGAGAAGCTCTTTGCCTACGGTTTCATGTGCATCTTCGTAGGCGTTATGCTCAGCGTATTCCAGCAGACCGTGGGCATCAATGCTGTGCTCTATTATGCTCCACGCATCTTTGCTGACATGGGTATGGACAACCCGATGATGCAGACCGTCATCATGGGTATTGTCAATATCACATTCACCCTCGTGGCTGTGTTCACCGTCGAGAAGCTGGGACGCAAGCCATTGCTCATCACCGGCTCTCTGGGTATGGCTCTTGGTGCCTTGGGCGTAGCCGTTACCTTCGGCAACGAATCCCTCAGCATTGTCACCATGCTCAGCATCATGGTTTACTCGGCTTGCTTCATGTTCTCGTGGGGCCCCATCTGCTGGGTATATATCTCCGAGCTCTTCCCCAACACGATTCGTGGTGCTGCCACCGCCATCGCTGTGGCCTTCCAGTGGATCTTCAACTTCATCGTAAGCTCCACGTTCGTGCCGCTGTTCAACATGCACCTCACACCAGGTGATGACTTCGGCCACTGGTTCACCTACGGCCTCTACGGCATTATCTGCGTCATCGCCGCCATCTTCGTCTGGAAGCTCGTTCCCGAGACCAAGGGCAAGTCGCTGGAGGATATGTCACGACTCTGGCGTGAGCGGAACAAGAAGTAACGAGTAATAAAGAAGATGAAGATTCAATTTCAATCCTCTCTTGCTGCGGTCGCCTTGGCTGCATCCTGCCTCGGAGCCACGTTGTTCTCGTGCTCCGACCGACAGCCGGATTACCGTCCTGACGACTTAGTCAGCAAGGGAGACCCCGACCCACTGAAATATCGTGCTGCCGAGTTTCTTATCGAGAACCTGCCGTATAACTATTCTTATATCGGCAAGGGGGTGGAATGTACGGATTCTGCTTTCAGGATCGCATCCCGTTATCCGATAGATCAGCGCGACAGCGTCTTCAAGAAGATTGCCTACGGTACTAAATTACCGGCCAATTGGACGGCAGATAGCCGCAGCATCACGTCCGATTATCTCGCCCAGGTGATTGACGAAGCCTGCGACATCTGGCATCAGACGGGCTGGAGTGAGGAGTACGACGATTCCATCTTCTTCGATTATGTGCTGCCCTATCGGCTCATCAACGAGCAGGCCAGCCCATGGCGTTCTTTTATCAAAGAGAACTACCCCTTCCTGTTCACCACATCGGTATCGAGCAACCGAGGTATCAACATCGAGAGCGAAGACTGCGAATTCGACGAGCGAAACCTCATGAGCAGTGAGGCCGCCTCGGGAAAGAAGCTGGTCATGCTTTCGCAACCACACGACAGCCTGACGTTCATCATCCATTCCTACGGCCCGTCCGCAAAGCGTTTGTTCCTCAAGTATTCGACGCAGGCGCTCGATGCCAAGGCAAACATCTATGTCAACGGCATGCTGCACAAGACCTTACAGCTCGAACCCACACTCTATGAAACCATCTTCCGTGAGAACCGAGTCGGCATTGACGTGGAACTGAAGGATGGCGACAACCGGGTTACTATCGAAAGCATCAACGAGCCGTTTGGCCTTGACTACGTGAGGTCGTCTTCGCTTGAAAATATCGATACCCAGTTGCTGAGTGACTACACGAAGAGATACTGCACGATCAGGAACAAGCAAACAGGCCGATACATCACCTTTGACCTGAAGAAGGGTGCAAAGGAAAGAAGGCTGGAGCTGCACGGCAAGGCAAACAATGACAGTTCGCAGTTGCTTCGCCTTGACTACCTGGGCTTCCCCATCTGGAGGATCTGTACGGCACACCGCGACACCACCGACCTTTGCATGGAGGTCAGGAATACTAGTCTGGCGACAGGAAGTGAGGTAGTTCAGAATGACTTCATCACGACCTACCAGAAAATTAAGATCAACCATCAGAAGTGGGTCATCGTGCCATTGGGCAACGGCTGTTGCAAGATCATGAGCAAGGACAGCGGTTTGTTCCTGACATCCATCAGGCAAAATCAGAGAGAGGTTCTCACCATGGATCATTACAGGAACTCCGAATCTCAGCAATGGATCATTGAAGAACATGGCGAGCGCAACGATGTGAAGGGCATCTACACCTTAGGCGGTGCCGTCTCGGAAGCCATGAAGGTATATGATGTCAACACGATGTTCGAATGGTACTCCAACGGGAGCAGCATCATGCCAAGAGGGACGACGCTGATGGAGGGTCTTTCGGGCGACTGCCGCGAGGAAGCCTGTTTTGCTGTATATCTTTGCCGCAGTCTGGGCATCCCCTCAGCTATCGACTTTACACCCAACTGGGGCAATCGCAGCCAGGGCCATACATGGAATGTCATCATTAACCCCGACGGAAAGTCCACACCGTTCTTCATGGGCAGCGTCCCCGGCGACATCGAGCATTACTCCTATTCCTATAGCAAGGCAAAGGTGTTCCGCCGCAGGTTCAGCTTGAACAAGGACATGGCCGAGGCATTCGCCCACGAGTCTTCCATCCCTCCCCTGTTCAAGACGATGAACATGACCGATGTCACAGACGAGTATTATGACAATACGCACGACGTGGAACGTCCCGTCCCTGATGAGTACGCCAGCAGGAGAGTCGCCTACATCTGCGTGTTCGACAACGCCAAATGGGTGCCTGTGCATTATGGAAGAATCAAAGACGGAAAGGTCAGGTTCAACTTTATGGGCCCCGACATCGTATATATGGCTGCGTTGCATGAGAAAGGGAAACTCAAACTCTTCGGGAATCCGTTCCTTGTAGCGGGCGATGGTACGGTAACTGACATCTGCATCACAGGCAACGAGACGGTCTCCATGGTACTCACGCGCAAATTCCCATTTCTGGGCAAATACAGCGAGATCAATTACAAGATGGGCGGCGGACTCTTCCAGGGTTCGAACGATGCCGATTTCGCCAACGTCACCAACTTCTATCAGTTTGAAGGAGTCACCAATGGCAACTGGTACGACATTCCCGTCCACGACGCCAAGGCATACAAGTATCTCCGCTATTTGGGCCCAGCTGGTTCACATTGCAACATCAATGAGCTGGCCTTCTTCGACAAGGACGGCAACCAGATTGTCGGCGAAATAATCGGCACCGACGGGGAACCGGAAAAGACAAAGGAGACCGTCTTTGACGGAGATATTCTCACGGGCTTCCATGCGTTGGCAGCCGACGGACAGTGGGTTGGTCTGCAACTTGACAAGCCGTCGAAGGTCAGTCGCCTTCGCTTCATTGCACGCAACGATGGCAACACGATAGAAAAGGGAGACCTCTATGCCCTCTGCTATTGGGACAATTGCCAATGGAATGAGGTAGAACGAAAAGTCGCCACCGATGACTATCTGACCTTCAACAATGTGCCCGCTGGCGGACTCTATATCCTCCATAACCTGACGAAAGGAAAGGAAGAACGACTGTTCACCTACGAGAACGATCAGCAAATCTGGTGGTGACAGTGCTACTACATTACAATACACGCGGCATGGCTTGTGCGTTTCCGCAAAGCCATGCCGTTTGCTTTCGATCATGCAACTATTTGGAATCCAGAAATGACAATCTAATAATATAACGGGGGGTAACTGAGTAAAAATCGGTCAGAATCAATTGATATAGCTAATAAAACTGTATATTTGCAATGACCATTTCGACAAATCAAAAACAAAAGCGGATAATAACAAGAAATAGTTCAAAAATAAAGTTTTCGGCTATTTCGAATATTTCGCAGTTTTCGGAATTCTAAAGAACAATGGATTTTATTCCGAAAATTTCGAAATTCACAAAAAGTCCGAAAATGTAATATTTCGTGATTGATTTTCGATGTTGTTATTTAGAAGCGTCCATTTCGATCAATCAAACAATACCAATATTTGTTACACTATTAACATTTTGAATTATGGAATTACATTTTATCAAAACGTTTGCCTTAACGGCAACATTTGCTTTGGCATTTGTATCCCAAGGGAAGAGCGAGACCCTTCCTGTTCCCGACGATTGCCGTATCATCGACAGCATCTGTTATAAGTTCGACGCGAGCACCAAGAAGGCCCTCGTCAGCACTTATATAACAGTGCCTGCCTACAGAGGGAAACCCTATAATGAGTATTTCGAGTACAATGGTCGCAATCTGATTATCCCATCGACGATAACGATCGATTCCGATGAATACACTGTCGTGGGATTCGACAATCCTTTCCGCAATGAAATGTGGACGGAGCGCATTGACACAGTTGATATTCCTTCGACAATCACAGACATCCCCGTTCTTTTATTCCGCAATGTAATGATCAAATCGGTGATTCTTCACGAGGGATTGAAGACCATCGGGACTGGTGCATTCAAGAACCAAAAGGGACTGACAGAAATAGAACTTCCTGAAGGACTTGAAATCATCGGCTACGAGGCGTTCATGGCATCAGGACTGAAGGCTATTCGCTTGCCCAACAGCTTAATGCAACTTGGCTGGAACATCTTTTGCGATTGTCAGGATTTGGAGGAAGCCGTTTTGCCAGAAGGCATTCTCGAAATACCTGCTGGCCTTTTCTGTCGAAGTTCCATCACATCCATCATCCTGCCTGCTGGCGTACAAAAGATTTGTTCGGGTGCGTTTTCAGGGAGCAAGCTCCAATCGATCGAATTCCCCGAATCGTTGCGCGAAATTGAATCAGATGCCTTCTCCGGTACGCCATTATCTTCAGTAATATTCAACGATGGAGTTGAGACTATTGACTGGAGAGCCTTTAGTGGTATGAATGGCGAGGGACTCACGATCACTCTTCCCTACAATCTGAAAACCATCGGCCAGGAAGCATTCTTGAATTCTCAGGTCAAAGAAGTGATTATACAGAAAAACGTTCAGAGCATAGGTGAAGATGCCTTTAAGGGATGTCCAATTGAAAAAGTTATTTCGCTCATCGAGCAACCCCGCTACTCCCCATTGCCGTTCCAGGCATTCGATGACAACGTATTTCTCTACAAACCCCTCTTTGTGCCCACGGGGCTTGTCGATGAATACCGCCGCGTTATCTATTGGAACAAGTTCTACGACATCTTCGAGATGGACATGTCTCCATTGGATCGCGTTACCACAGACGATGGAACCCAACGTTACTACACCATCGACGGCAAAGAGCTTGCAGCTCCTGAAAAGGGCCTTTTCATCATCCAGAAAGATGGTAAAAGCCAGAAGATACTAAAGAAATAAGACACTTGAAAGGCAGCTCTTGACAGCCTGCAGGTCTTTAGTCAACTGCTCCTTAAGGTCTTCGAGCGACTCCATCTTGCGTTCATCGCGAATCCTATCGATGAAACGCAGGTGGAGTCGTTCTCCGTAGAGGTCGCCACTGAAGCCAATGAGATGCGCCTCGATGGTGAGATGGTGCTCGTTCTCGACCGTGGGGCGATAGCCGATGTTGACCATGGCAGGATAACGGCTGCCATTGTTCAATGTAGCAATGGCTGCATACACACCACGACGCGGGAGGTCGGCTTCGGGGACCGAAAGTGCAATATTTGCCGTGGGATAACCCAAGCGACGACCCAATTGGTGGCCACGCACTACGATGCCCGAAATCTCTTCGCCTGTGGTAATGAAACGGAACTGCTGTGCTCGATATTCCATACGGACCAGCGAGAACCGCACAAGGTTGGCAAGCAGACGAATGGAGGTCTTGCGTGAGAGCGTAACGCGACGGCAGAACTGATTGAGCGTGAGACCGGCATCCCCTTCCTTGGCCAGCACGTCAAGAGCCATCGATTGCTGCTCGGTGAAGCGCATCAGCGTACCGGCATCATGCTGATCGCTGCGCCAAAGGGCAAGATGTACGGGCGTGGCAACGATATTCTCGTCGGCAACACGCACGTATGCCCTCCATCGTCCATCTTCTTCGCGAGCCATGACGGGACGATTGTCAGAAGCTGGAATGGTGGCGATAAGCACCGTGTGGCCTTCAGCTTTCACGTTCTCCCAAGTACAATCGACTTCAGGACGACATCCCGTATGGGCAGCAGCGTCGATCATGTAGATTTCCTCGTCGCTATGCACACCCGCAATCGAGCCATTGTCGCGCACGCCGACGAGCAGCCGCCCGCCCTCCGTATTGGCGAAGGCCGAGATGCTGTGGGCAATCTTGCTCACACTCGAAATCTCATATTTGAAGTCCTGTTGCTGGTGTTCGCCTTGTGCGATGAGTTCGCTCAAGCGGTCCTTAGGTTTCATTTCTCTTTCGATGTTATGGTTTTCTGGAAGGCCAGACGAGGGTCTCCATTGGCCAAATGAATGATGCCGCAATACGTAAATCCATACTTCTTGAGCAACGCCTGCATCGTCTTGTTGTCGGCATGCGTATCGATACGCACAGTGTCGGTAAGCCCGAATGCGTAGTTGAGCACAGTACGCATCACGCCATGTACCTTGGGGCCCGAAGCCACACGATGGATCACGTAATAGGGATTATCGTTGAGCCATTGGCCGTCGTAGATCCTGGCATACGTCGGATCGGGCCCTTCGATGAGTGCAAAGGTAGCCACAGGCTCGCCATCCTCCTCGATCATATAGCTGACACTACGCTCCACGTCGGTCTCAATCTGCCAGCGTGAAGGATGTCCGTTGGACCACTGATGAACATTGCCCTCGGCCACCATCTTCTTACGCGCTTCGTCGATAAGATGAAGGATGGCGGGCACGTCATTAGGGGTTGACAAGCGTATCATCATACTATATAATAATTCGTGCCACAAAGGTAACAATTTCTCGCAACATTACCAAAAAACGAGTCAAATAATGACAAAAAAATGCTTATTTTTTATCGATTATCTGCCATTTTACATAAAAATAGTGAAAAATGTTGTTTTTCTTCCTCAAAAGACCATCATTTGCAAAAAAAGAACTATCTTTGCACCTTGCAAAAACAATAATGCTTAGTAACAAGGCTATGGCCGAAACCCGAGAATCCATATTCAGGCAAGTCAACGAAGTGCTTGAGACTTACGACACCATCTCGCTCGAAGAGATGAGTGCCGTAAAGCTGATGAACCGCATCGACACCAAGTTCGTCATCCCGTTGGTTCAGCTTAAGCCTCTGCTTCTGACCGCTGCTTCGCAATACTACGTCCAGGTGATCAACGATAAGCGTACAGCCGCCTATCACACCATCTATCTCGACACCGACGACCATCGGATGTACAATATGCACCAGACGGGGCGCAAGGTACGTCAGAAGATACGTGTACGCACTTACGAGGAAACGGGTATCTCCTTCCTCGAGATCAAGAACAAGAACAACCACGGTCGCACCAAGAAGAAACGCATCGAGGTGCCAAGCTTCGAAAGCGTCTTCCACAGCGACGAGGCCAGCCAGTTCCTTGAACAGAAGGCTTGGTACACCATCGACCAGCTCCAGCCTCATGTCGAGAACTATTTCGACCGCATCACGCTCATCAATCACGGCATGACCGAACGTCTCACCATCGACTTGGGCCTACGTTTCCACAACTTCGACATCGATACCAGGGCTGATATCGGCCACTGCGTGGTCATCGAGCTCAAGCGCGACGGACTCACCCACTCACCCATGCAGGATATCTTCCTCGACATGCGCATCCTGCCTGGAGGATTCAGCAAGTATTGCATCGGCAGTGCCTTCACCAATCCAACGCTGCGGCACAACAATCTGAAAGAGAAGATGCATCGCGTGGAGCGTTTCAAGCTGATGCAGCAAGGATTACTTGTAACGTAAATACCAATTGTTTTTTGTACCTCTTTAAATCAATTGTTAATTGTAAATTACTAATTGTTAATTGATATTGATATCGTATGGATCAGGAATTTATCGATGTAGGCTCTGAGTTGCTCAAGCCAATAGGCTTGGAGGACTTCCTATTGCGCCTCCTCATCAACGTGCTTTTCGTAATCGGCATCATCCATTTCCTTTACTATCGCCGTTCACGTCGTGCCGACTATTACTTCACCTTCGCCATCATCTCACTCTCGACCTTCATGATCGTGGCGCTGCTTGGCACCGTGAAACTCAAGACTGGCTTCGCCCTGGGTCTCTTCGCCATCTTCTCCATCATCCGTTACCGCACCGAGTCGATGCCCGTGCGCGAGATGACATATCTCTTTGCCATCATCGCCATTTCGGTGGTCAATGCCTTGGCTGGTGATGCTGTGGGCTGGATCGGGCTGTTAGCCATCAATGTCATCTTCGTTGTTGCCATCTCGTTGGCCGAGCTCACTCGCAAGCTAAGGCATCTGGCCTGCAAGTTTGTCAAGTACGACCGTATCGAGCTCATCGTTCCATCACGCCGTGCCGAACTCATCGCCGACCTCGAGAAACGTCTGGGCATCACCGTTCGTCGCGTGGATGTAGGCACCGTTAACTTCCTGAAGGATATGGCGCTCCTCAAGGTTTGGTATGAGCCAGAAGACGGCAACGAAGAAAACACGGTCGATGAACTAATCAAAAAGGTGCCGAATTTCTAATTTCTAGAGATTCTAGAAATTCTAGATTGTCTAGGGAAATCATCGACACACATTATTCAGATGAAAAAAATCCTTTTCTTCCTTCTGGCCATGCTCCCCATGGTCAGCAATGCTCAGTCGGATGCCGGACTGTGGACATCGGTCGGCATCGACAAGAAAATCAACAAGAAACTCTCGTTCGGCCTTGAAGGAGAATTTCGCTCACGCAACGACTTCCGCACCGCCGACCGCTGGAGTGTGGGGCTCGATGCCACTTACAAGATCACGAAGAAGTTCCGCGTGGCTGCTGGTTACACACTTCTCAACGACAACCGCAAGGAAAAAATCAGTTTCAACAACGACGATCCCACATCGGCCAACTACTACAACAACTGGCGTCCCTCCTACTGGACCATCCGCCATCGTGTGTTTGCTGGCTTTGGCTGGGGATTCGATGCCGGACGCTGGGCATTCTCTCTGCGTGAACGCTGGCAATACACGTATCGTCCCGAGAAGACCACCACACGCTATGACTTCGACAATGCGAAGTGGGAAGATACTACCGTCAGCGGTAAGGCGGGCAATGTTTTGCGCAGCCGCGTACAGGCTGAATACGATATTCCTTCCTGCACATGGACACCCTACGCCAGTGTGGAACTCTACAATGCATGGGCTGTCGAGAAGGTTCGTTACACCATCGGAGCCGACTGGAAGATCAACAAGAAGAACAGCTTTGGCATCTATTATCGCTTCCAGGATGACCGCAGCAGCACCGATGACGATGATGCTGACATGAACATCTTCGGTTTGAATTACAACTTCAAATTTTAATAGTGGATTAAACACGAATTATCATAAATTTTCATGAATTATTTGTAAAATAGTTTTCATTAACATACGATTAACGTTTGTTCATGTCAATTCGAGATAATTCGTGTAACAAAATCAGCGACTTATGAGAAAGTCAGTCATATTTTTGATGTCGGCACTTGTCGCAGTAGGCTTCACCGCTTGCATAAACGATGATACCGATTTCAGCGACATCATCAATCAAGGTTCGAGCGAAGAGCCATCAGGCGGTGGCGATGAACCAAGTGGTGGAGAAGAAGAAAATCCCTCTACCGACCTCAATATCACCAAGAGCAGTGACCTCTCGAAAGCTGTCGAGATCAATTGGACCAGCAGCGAGGCATCGTTGACCGTAGCCTCTGACATCTATTCCAGCCTCACCTTTGAAGGTTCAGGCACTCAAGTCAAGATAACTTCTGCCGCCACTCTTACCGACGAAGTGATCTACACGCTCAGTGGCACGGCCAGCAAGGGATCTTTCTATCTTAATGGATCAACCGACGCCACAGTATCATTCAACGGCGTTTCGCTCACCTGTACCGATAGCGCGGCTGTCAACATCCAGAACGGCAAACGCATCAACGTCATTGTCGAAGGGACCAACACCCTCAAGGACGGCACGAAGAACAGCGGCAAAGGCACCCTCATCATCAACGGACACTCGCATTTCAGTGGTTCCGGCACATTGACACTCTACGGTATGGGTAATCATGCCCTTTGGGCCGACGAATACATCCAGCTAAAACAATCATTCACCGGCAGTCTTGTTGTAGCATACGCTGCAAGCGACGGCATCAACGTCAACCAGTACTACGAACAGAATGGCGGAACACTGAAGATTTCGGGCACGATGGGTGATGGAATACAGATCAATGCTGACGACAAATACACCGGATACCTCAACGTCAATGGTGGCACCATCGATATCAGCGTCTCGGCAGCAGCCAGCAAGGGCATCAAAGCGGTCGGATATATCCGCATCGACGATGACAAGTCGGAGCCCGTCATCTCCGTCACCAACAACGGCACCGGAGCATACGACAGCACCGACAGAAAGGCTGTAGGCGCAGCTTGCATGGCAAGCGATGCCGACATCACCATCGATGCAGGCACTATCACCCTCAGTGCCACAGGCAATGGCGGCAAAGGACTGAAGTGCGACTCCACCTTCACGATGAACGGAGGCACACTCTCCATCACAACCTCAGGCACAGCCTATACATCGAACGGCGACAGCACCTACCCCAAGGGACTTAAAGCAGGAACCGACAGCGGCACGCTTGCAGGCGGCATCGTCATCAATGATGGCACACTCAGCGTCACCGTCAGCGGCAAAGCCAGTGGCTGCGAAGGCATGGAGAGCGACAACATCATAACCATCACTGGCGGCTGCACCACTGTCAATGCCTACGACGATGCCATCAACTCGGGTAGCGACCTGACCATCGAGGGAGGCTATGTCTATGCCCGCTCCACCAACAACGACGGCCTTGATGCCAACGGCAACTGCTACATCAAGGGCGGTCTGGTTTATGCCATTGGTGGCAATGCTCCCGAAGTAGCCATCGATGCCAACAGCGAACAACAGAAGAAACTTTACGTCTCGGGCGGCACCATCGTCGCCATCGGCGGCCTGGAATCGGGTGCCAGCCTCAGCCAAACATGCTATTCAACTTCCTCATGGAGCAAGAGCACCTGGTACGCCATGACCTACGGCAACGAGACTTTCGCCTTCCAAACTCCGTCGAGCGGAGGTAGTACGATGGTCGTTTCTGCTTCTTCCACCCCAACGCTCATGAGCGGCGTTACAGTAAGTGGTGGTACCAGCATCTTCGATGGTGCAGCTTATACTGGAGCCACTATCAGTGGCGGCATTTCCGTCTCGCTCTCGCAATACACAGGCGGGAATGGCGGCGGCCCAGGAGGTGGAGGTGGCGGCCCTGGCCCTGGCGGCGGAGGTGGCCCAGGCGGATGGTGATGAGTTTTTTGGTTCATGGCGAATGATTCATGGTGAATGGTTGTTACAGTAAATGGCGGGTTCTCCTTTTGGGGAGAGCCCGCCATTCATTTCTGAAAATTGGTTTACTTCACCTTGAAGTAACGATACTTGATGTCGTAGGCGAAATTGAGCTCAAAACAGACATCACGATCCTGATGCTTTTTCAGTTGCTCGATATAGGCATCGGTCGCTTGTTTTTGGGCCTTGTTCCAACCCGATCGATCTTCCTTCTCCAATCTCTCAATCTCCTTAGGTAACTCCTCTTTCGAATAAATAGGGAAACTGATATGTTTACATGAACTGATAGGCATATAGATGCCACCGCCCAAATCACGACATTCGTTCAAAGAATGATTATCTTCACCCCGTTTCTCCACCTTCAGTATTCCCCACAAGTCCTCCACTACATGCAGAGTGGTAACCGTGGTGTAAGTCGTTTTGATCTTGATCGTATCTCCAACCTCATTGACCTTCTCTTTTTCGCTGGTCGAGGTTCTGGAATACTCCAGCACATCAATGGTCCGTCCGTCCAATTCGTAGGAACCCACCAGTTCAAACTTGTCGCGACTGCTACCTTTGCGCCCCCATGGTGCATTTTCGTTGTAAATCTCATCGAACAGATTTGGCTCAATGAGCAGTTTGTTTTCGTAGAGCGTCTTCTGTTCGGAGGAGGTAAGTGACTCGTTGCTATAATACACCTTCTGCTCGGTATCTTTAACCTTACCATTCAAATAAGTACGCAGTAACGATACCTTGGCCTTGAGGGAAGGATGATCGAAAACAAGCGTGATAATCTTGCGATAACCCGCCAAGCCTGCCATAGTCTTTATGACAAACATATACTTCTTAGGAATAGCCTTGATGACAACTTCAATATCGTTCAAGCCAAACTCATACTTCACCTCAGCCTGCCAAGTATCTATGCGTTTGCGGTTGATGTCGGCCTGATCCCATACATGACGGAGCACATAATGCGCGGGGTTCTCGCCATCGACAGTTACAATCGATGGCGGCAACAGTATCAGTTTCTCACTGAGTGTTTCGTTGTTGATCAATGTCTCTCCCTTGGACAAAGTCAGCTCTCGCTTCACACTCTGCTGACCCATGCAAGAGTATTCCACCTGCAACTTACCAGCGGGCAGTTCGTCGAGCGTGTATTCGCCAAACTCATTGGCTGCAATGCCTCGATTGATGGATGGCAAATAAACCGTAGCGAATGCGCACGGTGTACTGTCATTGAGCATCACCCTGCCCTGCAACGTCTGTGCTTCGGACAGTTGTCCTGCAAGTAAAACGAAGGATAGAAAAGCTATAAGATGTTTCATTGGAATTATCCCTCAAAAGCTTATTTGACCTTGAAGTAACGATACTTGATGTCGTAGGCGAAGAAGAGTTCCATGCGGATGTCACGACCCTGATGTTGCTTCAGCTGCTTGAGGAATTTCTCCAACATCTTCTGTTCGGTTTTCTTCTCCAGCACCTTCGGATCCTTCAACTCCTTTTCGGCTTTATCAATCATCTTCGGTATCGAGTCGGCGGGTATAGTAGGCAATTTGATACGATTGCTCGAACTGATGGGCATATAGATTCCGCCACCCAGATCGCGACATTCAGTTGAGCTTTGAATATATCGGTCGGACTTCTTCTCGACTTTCAGTATTCCCCAATCGTCCTCGACCACATGAAGGCGTTTGACGGTAGTGTGGTTCTTCTTCTCAGTGACCGTTTCTCCATTCTCATTGACCTTTTCGCTTTCGGTGGTGCGCACGGTGATGTATTCCAGCACGTCGATCGTCTTGCCATCCTGTTCGTAGGATCCCACCAGCTCGAATTTGTCACGATCATCACCTTTGCGTCCCCAGTCCTCATAGTCATCATACACTTCGTCGAAGATATTGGGCTCGATGAGGAGCTTGTTGCTGTAGAGGGTCTTCTGTTCATCTGCAGTGAGTTTCTCATTGCAATAGGTAATCTTTTGCTCCGAGTCCTTGACCTTGCCATTCAGATAGGTGCGCAGCAGCGAGACCTTGGCCTTCAACGAAGGATGGTCGAACGCCAGATTGAAGATCTTACGGTAGCCCGCCAAAGCGAGGGCACTCTTCAATAGGACCATGTACTTCTTCGGAATGATATTGAAGATCAGCTCCATGTCGTTCATGCCTAGCTCATACTTCACCTCGGCCTGCCACGTGTCGATGCGCTTGCGGTTCACATCAGCCTGGTCCCACACATGACGCAATACGTAATGGGCCGGGTTCTCTCCATCGACGGTGACAATCGAAGGAGGGAGCAACGAGATCTTCTCGCTGAGCACCTCGTTATTAGTCAAAGTATCTCCTTTGGCGATCTTGAATTCTCGCTTCACTGTCTGCTGCCCGATGCAGGAATACTCGACCTTAAAATTTTTCGTCGGGAGCTCATCCAACATATATTCGCCCTGATCGTTGGCAGCTGTACCACGATTGATGGATGGAATATATACAGTGGCGTACGGACAAGGTGTGCTGTCGTTGAGCATCACACGTCCACACAAGGTCTGTGCCTCACTCGGCACTATAGCAAGACCCGTCAACAAAAGAATAATCAGAAACTTTTTCATATCTTTTTTATTTTCCCAAAACCAACTCCACCGGGCAATGGTCGCTGCCAAAAATCTCATTGTGGATGCCGGCACTTACGAGGCGATCGGCCAGACGATTGCTGACCAGGAAATAGTCGATGCGCCAGCCGGCGTTCTTCTCACGCGCCTTGAAACGATAGCTCCACCACGAATAGGCGCCTTCGAGGGTGGGATAGAAATGACGGAAGGTGTCGATGAATCCTGCATTGAGATGCTCGGTCATCTGAGCACGCTCCTGATCGGTGAAACCTGCATTCATGCGATTGGCCTTAGGATTCTTGATGTCAATCTCCTCGTGGGCCACATTCATGTCACCACACACGATGATGGGCTTCATGGCATCGAGTTCATGCATGTACTTTCGGAATGCCTCATCCCACGTCATACGATAATCGAGGCGACGCAAACCGTCCTGCGAATTGGGAGTATAGACGGTAATGAGATAGAATTCGGGATATTCGAGCGTGATGACGCGACCTTCATGATCAGTGACCTCCTCGCCCGTGTCGTCCTTCCATTGCCCCATGCCATAGCTGACCGACATGGGTTCATGTTTTGCAAAGATAGCGGTACCTGAATATCCCTTCTTCTCGGCATAGTTCCAATAGGATTTATATCCGGGGAACTCGATATCGAGTTGTCCCTCCTGCATCTTAGTCTCCTGCAGGCAGAAGAAATCGGCATCAAGCGTCTCAAAAACTTCCTTGAAATTCTTGCCCACTACGGCACGCAAGCCGTTCACATTCCAACTGATAAATTTCATATTTACTGCACTTTTGGCTGCAAAATTAACGATAATTTCTTCTAATTCCAAATTATTATTAAAAAAACAACAAAAAAATCGATTTTGTTTGGGCAATACCCGATTATTCCTTATTTTTGCCCCAAAATTATACGTCTTCAAACCATTGAAACCTATCATGAATAGCATTCAACAGAAACAAATCATCTCAGCTTTTGACATCGAAGGGAAAGTCATTGCTGTCGAAGCTTTTGGCAACGGGCACATCAACGACACCTATCGCGTCATCACCGAAGGAGAAGGCCCCGATTACGTGTTGCAGCGCATCAATCACCACATATTCCGCAACGTCGGGATGCTGATGGACAACATCGTAGCTGTGACCAATCACATTCGCCAGAAATTGATGCGACAGGGTGTGACCGTCCTCGACCGCCGTGTGCTTCGCTTCCTCCCCACCCATGAGGGCGACTACTATTATTTCGACGGCGAATCCTATTGGAGAATGATGATCTGCATCGCCGATTCAGAAAGTTTCGATGTGGTCAATGCCAAGTATTCGCGCTTTGCAGGACTTGCCTTCGGAGAATTCCAGAACATGTTGGCCGACATCCCCGTGCAGTTGGGCGAAACGATTCCCAATTTCCACAACATGGAGTTCCGACTTTGGGAGTTCCGCGAGGCCGTTCGTGGCAATAAGGTTGGTCGCGTGGCTGAGGTTGGCGATCTCATCGAAGCCATCGAGCAAAGGGCCGAAGCAATGTGCGAGGGCGAACGTCTGCATCGTGCTGGATTGCTGCCTAAGCGCATCTGTCATTGCGACACTAAGGTGAACAACATCCTCTTCGACCACGAAGGAAAGGTACTGTGTGTCATCGACCTCGACACCGTGATGCCCAACTTCATATTCTCCGATTACGGCGACTTCCTGCGCACAGCGGCCAACACAGCAGCTGAAGATGAGCCCGATCTCAGCAAGATCAGCTTCAATATGAAAATCTTTGAGGCATTCACGCGAGGATATCTTGAAAGTGCAAGGTTCCTCACCGAGATCGAAATCTCGCACCTCCCCTATGCCGCTGCGCTCTTCCCTTACATGCAGACGGTGCGTTTCCTCGGCGATTATCTCAATGGCGACACTTATTATAAGATAGCCTATCCCGAGCATAACCTCGTTCGTGCACGAGCTCAGATGAAGTTGCTCGAAAGCGTCGAGGCTAATAAATCACAAATGGAATCCTTCATCGCTAATCTTAGTTTGAAGAATTCATGATAATTCATGGTAATTTGTGTAAAAAAACAGTAATATGAAGAGAATTCAAAACCAATTGATGTTAGCTGTCGTATTGCTCGGCAGCATCTTGTTGTGTGGATGTTCTAGTAACGCACACAAAAGTCGAATCATCCCCGTTGAGACACCCGCCCGCCCGGCCGGACAGAAGGATGTACTGGGTCTGCGCCTCGCTCCCATCGACACCGTCCGTGTCGGTTTCATCGGCCTCGGTATGCGAGGCGAGGATGCCGTCTATCGTTATACCAATCTTCCGGGTGTAGAAATCAAGGCGCTCTGCGACCTGCATCAGGAGCGGGCCGACTCATGCCAGCGCTTCCTGCGTACAGCAGGGATGCCTGAAGCCGACACCTATGCTGGAAGTGACGATGCCTGGAAGGCAGTCTGTGAACGTCCCGACATCAACCTGATCTATATCTGTACCGACTGGATCGACCATGCCCCGATGATGCTCTATGCCATGGAGCATGGAAAAAATGTGGCTTGCGAAGTGCCTGCAGCCCTAACGATGCAGGAGATCTGGGACGTGATCAACATGGCCGAACGCACCCAGCTCCATTGCATGATGCTTGAGAACTGCGTATATGACTTCTTCGAGATGACAACGCTCAACATGGCACAGCACGGCGTCTTCGGCGAACTGATGCACGTCGAGGGCGGCTACCTGCATTGTCTCGAACCCTATTGGGCCGAGTACGACGACGACTGGCGCATGAAGTACAACAAGGCTCATCGCGGCGACGTCTATCCAACCCACGGAATGGGTCCTGCCTGCCAACTGCTCAATATCCATCGCGGCGACCGCATGAAGACGCTCGTTTCGATGGATACCAAGGCCGTTGCCTTGCCCGAATATCTGAGAGATGTTCGTGGCGATTCGGCCGACGTGGCCAACGGTGACCATACGATGACAATGGTACGCACCGAATTGGGCAAGAGCATGCTCATCCAGCATTGCACCGCTACCCCCCGCCCCTACAGCCGTCTCTATGAATTGACAGGTACGAAAGGTTTTGCCCAGAAGTATCCTCGTCCCGGATACTCCATCAACTCGCACAGCTTTGTCAGCGATGCGGTGCGTGATTCTTTGATGCAAGCCTATCGCAGCCCCATCCTCACCGATGACCTCGAAAAGAACGCACTCCGCGTAGGCGGACACGGCGGCATGGACTTCATCATGGACTATCGCCTCGTCTATTGTCTGCATAATGGTCTCCCCCTCGACATGGATGTCTATGACCTGGCCGAATGGTGTTGCATCAGTCCCCTCTCCGCTCTCTCGCTCGAAAACAACTGCGCACCCGTCGAAGTGCCCGACTTCACCCGTGGCAACTGGAACAAGGTGCAGGGCTTCAGCTACGCGTTCTATCACTGATTAGGGCGAAAGTCAGGTATAGCTGGTTCTTCTTGAACCAGCGAATTGATATAGTTGCGGACGGTGGCGTAGAGGAGCTCGAACTGCTTGACGGCTTTCTGGGCGTCTGTGGGGTCGATTTCCTCATAGTAGATAAGGTTGGTTTCTACCAGACTGGAGGGAATCGAAGTTCTACGAATGGCGACCTCCGAAGGGGAAATCTCAAGGTATTGGCCCTCGGTGTGGCCATCCTTGGGATTCTGATTCACGTTGAAATAAAGATGATCGAACAAGCGATAAGCCCTTTCAGCCTGAATATGGTCGCAAGGGTTGCCCTTCAGCGAAATGATGTAATGACGGATCTGCATGAGTGACTTATAGAACAAATCGATGCCGCGCTGATACTGAACGTCCGATATCTCCTGCTTAAAGATGTCACCAGCCTCTTTGCTGTCAATAAGGTGATGTTCTATGCCCACGACGTTGTCTCCAGAGTATTCGAGCGTATCACAGCGATAGTGGACACCATATCCCGGAGGCATATAGATGTCAAGCACGCGATAGAGTCGGCACTCTCGCAGGTAGCGCCGCCCTACATAGCATCGTCCGATGAAAGGATCTTGTTCCATTGGTATGGGGGGTGAAAGGGTTTGAAAGGTTTGAGAGGTTCGAAGGGTTTGAAGGGTTCGAAAGGAGTGTCTAATAAGCCAAGAGATACCAAAGGTCACGCAAGCGCTGCTCGGGATCCCATTCGTAGTTGAAGGTCCATTGCGCCGTCACCTCATAATTGTAGGGTGAGCCAACAGCCTGGAAGAGGTTGTCGTCGAGCCAATGGCCCTGACCGCCATCGCGGATGCAATGATAGTAATAGACGCGATTGCCCCACGGACAAGGATCGAGCACCTTGTCGGAATAGGCATACTGGATGTTGGTATCGAGAATCTGTTCTGAGAGTCGGCAGTTGAGCAGATAGATCTGATGGTCGTGATGGTAACGCCCTAACAACGTAGGTGATTTGGCATCGAACCAGGAATCCTTGACCACAAGTTTCTTCAGCATATTGCCACGTCCATCGTGCCAAAGGATGGCTCGGCCATCGCCATAGAACCTACAGCGTGTGGCAAAGCACCAACCGCGAGGACAAAGGAAATCGACACCCGGGCAACGCAAGTCGAGGTCGGCATGATAGTACATGCCTTCGCCACCAGGAGACCAGAGTGAAAGGGCGTCGTTGCCATCGGCCCAGACGTTGCAGTTGACGATGATGGTATGGTTGGCACGCCCAAAGATGGCCATCTGATGGACGGTGGTCTCCTCGACCGTTGTGCCGTAGTTGTTATAGACCGTCAATCCGCTGATGACACAGTTGTCGGCCTCTTCGGTGAGCACGATGACACCCATATTGACTTTCTTGCCCTTGTATTCGGGTACCGTGACGGTTTTTCCCGTTTCGGCGAGAATAAGTCGTGTGCTGTCGCGGTTCTCTCCCACCAGTACGATATTAGGCTTGTCGATGATGACCTTCTGTCGATAGATGCCATTGAGGACAAGAATCTTGAAGGGCTCTGTCCCATTGTCGGGAGCCTGCTCAATGGCCTTCTGTATGCTTTCGCCCGGACGAACCACAACGTCGAAGTTCTTGGGATTGATGACGGGTTCGCGGTCAATGTCAATGAGTCCCGTTTCGTTGGCGCCCTTGGTCGAAAGGCTAATCTTCACCTTGTGACGCTTGTCGTACTTGTCGGCCCATGCCTCATAGAGGGGATAAAGCTCGGCAGGACGTGTGACATACCAGCTGTAGCCATTACGGCGCTCAGATCCTATCTGATACAGGTGCTTGCGCGGCAATCCGTCGCGGTCGCAGACGTATGGTTCCGTATGATCGAGGTCATAGAAGCGTCCCCAAAGTGCAGGAGCCATGGGATCTTTTTCAAGACGTGTGTCGGAATCCGTGTCGTTTCGTCCTCGATGGGCACGCACATAACGCAAGCCGGTGAGCTTATAGGTGTCGAGCCACTTCATGCCGCCATGCACAGCCTCTTTGACTCGTTTGTCTGGATTGGGCAGTTCCATGAGCAGACGCAGGATGCCCGCACTCTCCGAAGGCCCGTAGGATGGTAGTTCGTAGGCACGCGCTGCGGCCGGCTCAAACGTCACGTGATCGTGCTGCTGGCACCAGATGGTGGGTTTGCCCTTCACACGGATCTGCGTCTTGAGAATGCAATCGATACCCTTGTCGAACGAAGTCCTGAGCCTTGCCTTCATTTCTTCATCGATAAGGTCGCCACCGTAGATGTCGCGTCCCTCGATGAGGTCGCTGAACAGGGTGAGCGTGTTTACCATCGCATCATCGTTATAAGTGATATGCACCTGATAGCCCTTGGGATCGGGCCAGAACTGCGGCCAGCCGCCATTCTCATATTGTCCACCGAGCAGATATTCCACTCCTCGCTGGAAACCGTCCTTGTATCGCTGTTCTCCAGTCTGTTTATAGAGACGCGCCAGATACTTCATCTGCATCGTGGTGGCGCCATTGTCGATGGTTGAATCATCAAGGCGTTGTTTGTCACGCATCACTTGAGCACGTTCCCGTGGATTGAGTTCACGAGCCATGTCGATATTCTTGGGCCAACCGCCCGTGACACGCTGATAAAGCAGTATCTGATCACCAATACGACGCGCCTCTTCGGTCTGGAAGAATGCGTCATCGGTGGCACGCATCGGATTACGAGGTTGCGCAAAAACGGACCATGAAACAAAACTGCAGACTAGCAGGGAAAGGAAATAAAGGGATAATTGTCTTTTCATGAGTTTCAAATGGATTAATTAACGCTGCAAAAATACATAAAAAATACGTAATATCCAAGCTTTCAACCGTAAAACTATGAAGACTGGCGTTTTTTTGCACAAAAGGGACCTCGAGAATACCATCCTATTCCATTTTTCACTATCTTTGCGGCACAAAAAACTTCATAACACCAAGACCTCATAACCTCGAAATATGATCAAAGCCCTGATATTCGACTTTGGCAAGGTGCTCGTCGATTACGACTTCTCGCACATCATCGACCCGCTCTTCGACAACGAAGCCGACAGGAAGGAGTTCAACACCTTCTTCACTTCGCTTGACTTCATCAACGAATTGGATCGCGAAGTCACCCCGTTCATCGACATCATCCGACGCAAGCAGAAGGAGTATCCCAAATACACCATGCAGCTCCAGACTTTCTACGATCGATATGTGGATTTCGTGACGGGTGAAGTGCCAGGCATGAAGGGTTTGCTCAAGGACCTGAAGGCCCAAGGCTTCAAGCTCTACGGTCTCACCAACTGGAGCAGTAAGGTCCACCAGGTGATGAAGTACTACGACATCTTCGACCTGCTCGACGGACAGGTCATCTCGTCCGATGAACACCTTATCAAACCCGAACCCGAGATTTACGAGCGTCTGCTCGAAAAGTACGGACTCAAGGCCGAGGAATGTGTCTTCACCGACGACAAAGCTATCAATGTGGTGGCAGCCGAAAAGGTTGGCATAAGGGGTATCGTCTTCCAAGATGCCGCGCAATATGCGAGTGAACTCAAGGTCATCATCGAACAAAAGGCATGAAGAAGTACATTGGCATTAGATACGCCACTGCCGAACGGTTCGGCAAGCCCGTCCCTACCCCCGACCTCCAGTCGGTGGACGATGTCGCAGGCCAAGTAATCATCTGTCCGCAGAACCCATCGAAGCTTGACACCTTGCTCGGACTCATGTCGAGTGGTGAAGAGCAAAGCGAAGACTGCCTGCGGCTCTCCATCTTCACACCCTCAGCCGAAGGTGCTCATCCTGTAATGGTGTGGGTGCATGGAGGTGCCTACCTCACGGGCAGCGGGATGTACCAGCGGTACGACGCCAGCGAGCTTTCAGAGCAAGGAAACATCGTCGTGGTCAACATTTCCTACCGGATGGGAGCGCTGGGATTCTTTTATAACAAGGAACATGATATTGTGAATCTCGGCTTGCAGGATCAGGTCTGTGCCCTACAGTGGATTCAAAGGAATATCCGACTCTTTGGAGGGGATCCAGAGCAAGTGACCATCTTCGGACAATCAGCCGGTGCACATTCCGTGCTTTGTCATATTGCCCAGCAGCAACACGTGCTCTTCCAGAAGGCCATCATCGCCAGCGCGCCATTCATCCCCGCCACAGCTAAGGCACAGACGAAACGCACACGCAAGTTCCTCGCTTTCCTCAACGAAGATCCCAGGACCGCTTCCATCACCAAAATACTCGAAGCACAATACAACGCATCGCACGGAACACTCAGCGGAATGCCTTTTGCTCCCGTCTGCAACGATATCAAGGCTCCCCAACACATCATCCCAGGACTGCAATCCGTACTCCTTTGGACGCAAAAAGACGATGCCCTGCCCTTTGTACCGTTCCGTTTTATGAATGGCATTTTGACAAGGATCGTCTTTCGATGGCCTACTGCGAGATACGCAAAGTATCTCGAAAAGAATGGCGTCAAGACAGAGGTTTGGCTTCTGGATTGGAGACATGGGCAATCGTCCTTCGGAGCGATTCATTGCCTCGAATTGCCCCTCATATTCGGCTCGTGGGAACAATGGAAAGATGCTCCGTTCCTCGAAGGCGTGAGCCAGCAGGAATACGACGAAAAAAGCGCTGCCTTCAAGCAGCGCCTTATCGGGTTTATCCGTTGTCGATGTTGCGCATCACATAGTCGAGGAGCTTCTCGGGCGAAGCCATGAGTTCCTGGCGCATGTGTTTGTCGTCGAAAGCCTTCAGATAACGGATGATATAATCGACAATTGAGTCGCTGAATACATCCTCTGAGGTGTATATGGCGCGATCCTTATTCAGTTCGTCGGCAGCCTCTTCACACGAACCAGGCAACTGTTCGAGTGCTTCCTGCACCTGTCGATTGCTCTTGTCATGAATGTTGACGCCCAGATCGACATAGGTACTATCGGCCACCTGCTGTGCATCGGGCAACTCGAAGCCATGACGAGCTGCACAACACAAGGCTGCCATCAGCAGATAGGTGTCGGCCATGCCGTCGGATGCGCGCCATTCGAAGGTCTGCTTGATCGAGAAGTCCTTGTTCAACGCCTTCTCGCAAGGATTGACTTTGCTGGCCATATCCATCTTGGTTTGCCATCCGAGGGGAACGCGCACCAATGCCGAACGGTTGCTGAACGACCAACACAACGATGTCGGTGCCTCCTGATGGGGCACAAGTCGCATGAACGAAAGAGGATGAGGATTGCCGAAGGCGGTCAGCGACGTGCCGGCATCCATATATCCTGCGATTGCTCGACGGGCATTGTCGCTGAGTTTTCCTCCCTCGAGCATCATGCTCTTGCCATTCTTCGTAAAGCGGCAATGCACATGCATACCCGAACCAGCCTTGCCGACAGTGATCTTGGGAGCAAAGGTGATCTCAACTCTATCCCTGTAGGCCAACTGACGCATGATCCATTTGGCAATGACAAGCTGATCGGCAGCATCCTCTATGTCAGTGGGAAGGAATTCAATCTCGTTCTGTTCATAGATCTTTCCATCCTCGGTGAAGTTGCCCACTTCCGAGTGTCCGTACTTGATCTGACCTCCACACTCGGCAATCAACTGCATGGCTTCGGTGCGCAAATCGGCGAACTTGTTGAACGGCGAGCTCTCATGATATCCACGCTGGTCTTCGACCTGATAGAGCGGTTTCTGTTCGGAGATAATGTAGTACTCAAGCTCGCCCATCGTCTCCATGTGCATACCTGTCTTTCTTACGAAGGCCTCATTGGCCTTATGGAGAATATATTGCGGTGACGACTCGAAAAACTCGCCATCACGATCGAGGAAAGCACACAATACGTCAAGCGTAGCCACAGCGAAGGGACTGACAAAAGCCGTCTTGTAACGAGGCATCACGTAAAGGTCAGAGCGTTCCGGCTCCACAAAGGGGAATAAGCTGGAGCCATCGACACGCTCTCCATCCTCAAGGATGCTGCGCAGATGCTCTTCACTTTGGATAACAAAATTAAGGGTCTTCAGGCGTCCGCCCCAACCGCAATAATGGAAATTAATAAAGCGAATGTCATTCTCTCGACAATATATGATGAGGTCCTCACGGGTAAAATCCTTGGGTTCTTTCCTCAAGAAGCGAACCAGAGGATTCGGACTCATCGAAATCTTTGGATTACTCATAAATAGATGAAATCGTTAATTTTGATAAGTGATTGAGGGTGCAAAGGTAAGGATTAACATTCACTTTGCCAAATATCGACTCGGTTTTTGTCTCTTTCCCGAGGTCTTTGATAGCAAAATGCAAACAGAGATTACATTTTTCGATAAATAACCGAAAAAATCGCGGAAAGACTTTGGAAAGAACATCAGAAATCATTAACTTTGCCCACGAAAAAGGAAAATATCACTTAATCCCTACATTTATGAAAGCACTATTTATCGGAGGAACTGGCACAATCAGTTCGGCTATCACAAGACTGGTGGCACAGACACCAGGCTGGGAACTTTATCTCTTGAACCGAGGCACCCGCAAAAATGAGGTTCCTCAAGGCGTAAAGACCATTATCGCCGACATCAATGACGAGGCAGCTGCTGAAATGGCACTCGCAGGCATGTCGTTCGATGTGGTTTGCGACTTCATCGGTTTCCTGCCCGAACAGGTGGAACGCGACTATCGTCTCTTCAAGGGCCGCACGAAGCAATACATGTATATCAGTTCGGCTTCGGCATACCAGAAACCGCTCTCCTCGCCCTACATCACCGAAGGTACTCCGCTGGCCAATCCCTATTGGCAGTATTCTCGCGACAAGATTGCATGCGAGGAATTGCTTATGCGTCACTATCGTGAAGAGGGCTTCCCCATCACCATCATCCGTCCCAGCCACACCTATTGCGAACGAGGCGTTCCGACGGCCGTTCATGGTCCGAAGGGCTCCTGGTCGGTTCTGAAACGCATGCTCGAAGGTAAGCCCGTAATCATTCCTGGCGATGGCACAACACTTTGGACCGTCACGCACAACACAGATTTCGCCAAGGCTTTCGTGGGTCTGATGGGCAACAAACACGCTATCGGCGAGGCATTCCAGATTACGGGCGACGAGAACCTCACTTGGAACCAAATCCACGAAATCATAGCCGACATACTGGGTGTCGAGCTCAAGGCATATCATGTATCGTCGGACTTCCTCGCCTCTGTCGGCCCACAATATGACCTTTATGGAGGATTACTTGGCGACAAGGCATGCACTGTGATCTTCGACAATAGGAAACTGAAACGTGCCGTCCCGGGATTCGTAGCCACCACCCGCTTCGACCAAGGCGCACGCATGGCCATCGAGCACATCCTGAGCCATCCCGAACTGCAGCAGGAAGAACCAGAGTTTGACGCATGGTGCGACCGAATCATCGAAGTTATTGAGGAAGCAAAACAAAAGCTACTTAACAATCATAGTTAAAAAAAACATGAAAAAAGTTCTTATGACCCTGATGCTGCTTTGCTGTACTCTTGCAGCAATAGCTCAATATGCCCGTGTGAATGACATCCCATATAGCACCTCCGATGATGCATACGCCCAAGAGCGCTGCAAACTCGACGTGTATTATCCCACCAACATCAAGGATGCTCCCGTGGTGGTATGGTTTCATGGCGGTGGCCTCGAAGCCGGCAACAAGCACATTGACCCTGAACTACAGAACTGCGGACTTGTGGTCGTTGCGGTGAACTATCGTCTCCTTCCCAAAGCTTCCATTGATCAGTGCATCGACGACGCTGCAGCTGCTGTGGCATGGACTTTCAAGAATATTGAGCAGTATAACGGCAGCCCAAGCAAGATATTTGTCACGGGACATTCCGCAGGCGGCTATCTCACCGACATGATTGGCCTCGACAAGAAATGGCTGGCGAAGTACGACATCGATGCGGACTCCATCGCAGCCCTCGTGCCTTTCAGCGGTCAAGTAATCACACACTACAACGTACGCAAGCTGCACGGACTGACACCCTTCCAACCCGTCATCGACGAGTATGCACCGCTGACATTCTGTCGTCCCGATGCACCTCCTATCGTTATTATCTCGGGAGACCGTGAGCTCGAGCTCTATGGTCGCTATGAGGAACAAGCCTACTTCTGGCGTCTGCTCAAGATGGTGGGGCACAAGGATGTGACGCTCTACGAGATGCAGGGCTACAACCATGGTGAGATGGCACATCCAGCCTACCACATCCTGAAGAATACCATCAAGCGGTTGACCAAGACCAATTAATGAAAGAGACTCGCTCTTACATAGCGATAGACCTGAAATCGTTCTACGCATCGGTCGAATGCGTAGAGCGACATCTTGACCCGCTCACGACCAATCTAATTGTAGCCGATCCGAGTCGAACCGAGAAAACCATCTGTCTGGCTGTCTCACCCTCACTCAAGGCATACGGAATTGGAGGACGTGCGCGAGTCTTCGAAGTGTTGCAAAGACTCAGGGAAGTCAACAACGAACGTCGCAGCAATTCACCCAACCACCAACTTAATGGCATTTCGACCTCCGATATCGAGTTGAAGTCCCATCCCGACTGGGAGGTGGATTTCATCACAGCGGTGCCACGCATGGCCTATTACATCGAGTACAGCACCCGCATCTTCAAGACTTACCTCAAGTTCATCGCACCTGAAGACATCTATACCTATTCCATCGACGAGGTATTTATCGATGCCACACAATACCTGCAATCATACAAGATGACAGCTCACGAACTGGCACGCAAGATGATTGCCGCCGTGCTTAAGAACACAGGCATCACTGCCACGGCAGGAATTGGCACCAACATGTATCTCTGCAAGGTGGCCATGGACATCGTGGCCAAGCATATCCCCGCTGATAAGGATGGCGTGCGCATTGCCGAACTCGACGAAATGACGTATCGTCAGCAACTCTGGGACCACCGTCCGCTCACCAGCTTCTGGCGCGTTGGCAAGGGCATCGCGCAACGTCTCGAATCGTACGGACTCGACACAATGGGTAAGATTGCGCGTTGTTCGCTTCACAACGAGGAATTGCTCTACGACCTTTTTGGCGTCAATGCCGAACTCCTTATCGATCACGCCTGGGGCTGGGAACCCTGCACCATGGAAGCCGTCAAGGCTTACAAGCCTGAAACGAACTCATTGAGTCACGGACAAGTTCTGCAAAATGCCTACGACTTCCGCAAAGCACGTGTCGTAGTGCAGGAGATGGCCGATGGTATTGCCCTCGAGCTGGTGGACAAGCGCCTCGTAACCAACCAACTTGTCCTCACTGTCAGCTATGACATTGAGAGTCTTTCCAATCCGAGGATTCGCGCCAAATACAAAGGACCTGTTACAACCGACTATTACGGTCGCCCTACACCGAAGCATGCGCATGGCACTGCCAATCTCGACCGCATGACCTCTTCCTCCCGACTGATCATCGAGGCCGTCTTGTCGCTCTACGATCGCATTGTCAATCCCGACCTGCTCGTCCGCAGAATCAACATCTCGACAAACAATGTGATTGACGAATCAAAGGCCAAGAAACATTCAAGCCCCATCCAACTCGACCTCTTCACCGACTATGAGGAACTTGAGCGAAAGAACGCTGAGGAAAAAGCAGCTTTGGCCAAAGAACGCAAGGTGCAGGAAGCCGTGCTCAACATCAAGAAACGGTTTGGCAAGAATGCCATCCTGAAGGGGCTCAACTATGAGGAAGGTGCGACAGCCAAGGACCGAAACCAACAAATCGGAGGACACAAGGCATAGAAAAAAAATCATGGAAGAATACGAAGACATCATCAACCTACCCCACCACGTTTCGAAGGTTCATCCCCCGATGAGCATGATGAACCGTGCCGCCCAGTTTGCACCCTTTGCAGCCCTCAATGGACATCAAGCCGCCATCGACGAGGCAGCCAAGACCTTTGAAGAAGAGAATCCCTGAAACTGCTTGAACTCTTCATCGTCGGCCGGTTCGCACCAACTGTAAGGAAGACTGAATCATCGATTGAGATTGATTCGAAGTCCTATGCTGATATTGAAGTCGAACGGTTTATCGGTGTAGGAGGAAAGCACACCGCTGCCATTATCGAAATGATAGGATATGCCGGGCTCAGCGTAAAGGCTCACCCATTCGGTGGCAAGATACTCGATTCCTGCCGAAGCCAGCGTGCTGAGGACGGGACGGTTTTCCTTCACCGTTTCAACGAGTGGCTCCCTATTCGCCCCTTGGTCAATGAACTGCTTGCCCTTGATAAGTTTCTCAATTTCTCCACCAGCAGTGACATAGATGCCTGCATGGTTGTTACTCCAGAGGTTATAGCTTGCAGAAACCGGAATGCCCAGATAATGTAACTTCTGATCGGAAGTTTTATATGAACTATTTGCCTCGATAAACTCCGAATACAAATAACTGTAATTAATCCCCGTCAGCAGACTCCACCGCTCGTCAAGGACAATGCGCAACGAAACGCCGGCCTTGATGGGGCGGTGATGTTTTTCTTCGATTTCTACGACGGAAACATTATTTTTATCCATATAAGCGGCCGTGTAAAAATTTGAACGTGGACCAACCATTGCCCAGTTTTCCAAGTTATTAGTGTTGCCTCCAGGATAGTCTAAATAGACTTCAGTATCGCCGGAACCAAAGTGTTGCTGCATGGTTGCACCCCCTCCATAATACGGACCGACACTCCACCTGCGCTGCTTCTGCTTGCTACGACGCGTAGGCCTCGAATTCATGGCCAGATATTCGCGTTCGTGTGTTGCCGCATAATTGGTCTTACCAGTCTGCGAGGATTCTTCGCCCTCCTTGTCTTCTTGAGCAACTACATCGACCTCGTCCGTCCTATTCTTTTTGTCCACATCGGTTGAGTTCTCATGAACTTCATCGAGAACGGGGATAATAGGTTGAGTGGCATTTCGCTGCGTTGCCTTTTTATGGGTTGTGACAGGAACGGATGAGGCAATTTCCACATCAGTATATGGGGTAAGGTTCTCCTGAATCGGAGCAACCGGCTTTTCAATCACCACATCTGCCTCTGCCATCTCTTGCCGAATCATGGCCTCTTCGTTTTGAAGTACATAAATAGCGACCCCACTCGCAAAGGCCAAAGCCACGACGGCAGCGGCACGTCGCCACCACTTCATCGGCACTACAGGTGCCTTCTCCGTTTCGGAAGCAGGCACGATGCCACGACGCGACATCTCGCGCTTGATGTCGTCGAGCAAACCCTCAGGAGCCTTCTTCTGATAGCCTTCCGTCAGGTTCTTCAGGTTTTTCATCCATTTGTCGTTCATACCAGCTTCGATTTATATTTTTTAATAATGTGTGCAAGCATATTTTTCGCCCGATGCAGTTGCGAGGCAGAACTATCGGGCTTAATGCCAAGCAACTCTGCAATCTCCTTGTGGCTCTTTCCCTCAATGACGTAGAGATTGAGTACCGTTCGGTAGCCCTCGGGCAGTTTCTTGAGCAGACTAACGATCACGTCGGGCGTTAGTTCATCGGTGTCGGGGTCGTCGTCGGGGAGATCAGGCAATTCGGTGTCGAGGATGAGTGGATCGTTCTTCTGTCGCCGCAACATTTGCAGGCTTTCGTTCACCACTATACGGCTCATCCAGGCCAACAGCGAACCCTTGCCACGATATTCAAACGAAGATATCTGTGTGAATATCTTGATAAAGCTCTCCTGCAGCACATCCTTCAGATCCTCCTCGTTGGTGATGTAGCGATAACAAACACCTGTCAGATAGTCGGCATATCGTGCGTATAATCCATCCATCGCCGAGGCTTCCCCTCGTCGAAACAGGTTAAGGATATGTTGTTCGTCCGTTATCTCCGAAATTTTCATCGTTTATGCCGAGAAGTCGGCAGTGATTGATTCAGATTTCCCTCTCTGCCCATTAAATGCAACAATAAGGAAAACCTTGCATGAAATAATTTAAAAAATCTCTCATCTTAACTTGGGATATGAAAGTTGCAGTGAATTGAAGAGGTTCTGCCAAATCATGTAGGCACCCATGACGATGCCCGAGGTGGGATGAAGGAAGGACATGGCAACCCAAATAGCAAGAATGGTATTTTTCTGTCCCAAGCTTTGGCCGGCACTCAGTCGGTCGTCGCACGTATCACCAAACTTCTTTCCTGTCCAGAAATTGACGAAACACAACAAGGCGGCAAAGAGGCAATAAAGGAGTGTGGTGGGACCATCGAGCAATCCCATGAAGATGATGCGAAGCACCTGTGCCGTATTGATCATGACGCAGAAAGCCCACAGATAGAACGACTTATCCTTGGCAAAGCGTGCCACCCAGCGATGGGCTGAGGGTGTAAACTCGCGCATGAAGAACGACATAAGCAATGGAACAATGATGACGGGGAAGACCTTGGCAAAAATCTTGCTGAAAAGAACCCAAAAGGTCAGGTCTGCACTGTTCTGCGCCACGATAGGAAAGAGTGCAGGGATCAAGAATGCTGCAAAGAGTGACGAAAGCACGGCGTAGGTGGTAGCGCTGGCAGCTTTGCCTCCCAGTTTAGCCGACATAACAGCCACAGCTGTGGCAGTGGGACATAGCAAACATACCAGCGCACCTTCCCACAAGCCGTTGGTCCATGTAGGCAATCCGCTCCATAACAATACGGCAATCATGGCCAAACCTCCACCCAACTGATAGATAAAACTATAGATGAGCCACTTCTTCGGGAAGAGGTCGCGCGGATTGATCTTGCTGAATTCCAGAAAGAGCATCATAAAAAGGAGATAAGGCAATAGAGAAGTCACCCAATGCACAACCGTATGTCGTGAGGAAGGGTTAACGACATAGGCATCGACGATTAGGTATCCGATGACACCAAAGCTCATCGCCACGACGAGCAACCATTTCTTGATGAGAGGGAGGATATTTTTCTTTTTCACGAATGTGCGAATTTGCGAATAAAATACCAAGCGAAGAGCATACCGATGATGACGGCGATGATGGAGGCTTCGGCACCAAAGATGCCACCTGTCAAGAGTTCATGCCCTTCGACATGTGGTGTGATAACCGACACTCCAAATTCATTTCCCGAGACAGCAAAACCGAAGATGTTGCCTTGTGTGTAATTCCATGCCCAATGGATACCGATGGGCAACCACAGCATACCACTAAACTTATAGGCTGCACCGAGCAACAATCCACTCTCAAGTGCGATGGCGAGCGTGCTCCACCAAGTGGCTCCGGGATTGACGATATGCACAAACCCGAAAATCGCGGTTGAGATGATCAAGGCAATCCACGTATTCCATCGCACGTCAATCATCCGGAAGACGATGCCACGGAACAGAATCTCCTCTCCTACGGCAATAGTCAGGAAAAAGAAGAACTGTGCCAACTGTGTCATTACATCGAACTGGAACGACCTGATACGATACACTCCAAGCAGCATCATGACACCTACTACGACAATGAAGTAAACCGCTCCGACCAACAAGCCCTTGCACGTCTCAGGCAAGAGACGTAGCATCGGCAAATCGGTGGCTTTATGGCCTTCGGTCAAGCCGACCCAGCCATAGTAGGCCAACAGGGCAAGGGCAGAAAGAACAATGCAGCCCAGAATGATGGGTACATTGCTCTTGAATACCATTATCGGTATCTGAACGAACGTATCTACGAGAATAAAGATAATGAGTCCTCCGATCAAGCGAAGGACCCACATCCAAAGAGGAGCGTCTTTAGAGTTTATCATGAATAATCTCTTTTATTTAATCTCGAATCATATCTTTATTTTTTTCACGAATTATCGAATTTGAGAATTAATTTATTTTTCGCTTCAATTATCAAATTCTATAATTCTCAAATTCGTGACAAAAAACTAAAGGAGTTTCTTGATCTGCTCTTCGACATCCTTCATGTCGTGAGTAGGTTCAAAGCGTGCCACAACATTGCCATTGCGGTCGA
>JAFZBE010000005.1 GCA_017561935.1 Bacteroidales bacterium
GCCAGAGGCCGTTACCTATTTCATTAATGGGAAGAAGGCTTCCAAGGCCGACTTCACCAAACTCTCTCCAGACAGCATCAAGGAGATCAAAGTCCTGAAGCGTGGTTCGGCAGCGGCTATCCAGGCCAGTCCCGACGGTAATACCAATGACATCTATATGATTACGACAAAATAGGCATACATAAAACTCTCTCGTTAAAGGGCAGTCGTCGGCCTCACACCGACACTGCCCACTTTGTAATTCAGATAAAAAGACAAGATAATGACATATCTTCATCAAAACACTGAAAATAGTTTCAGACTTTTGCCCTCGGCGACCTTTTTTCGGGTTTCGCCGAGGCTTTTTCGTATGACTTTTTGTAACTTCGTTGGCAAAAAATGATGTGTTTGATGAAAAAAGTGCTATTCTCATGCAGCCTTTTTAATAATTGCAGGACTATATAGATAGAGACGTTATGTTCACGATGGAGATAACACGGCTGATAGAAAGGTGCAGACAGGGGGACGCGGATGCCCTCGGAGAACTGTACAAGGCATACGCCCAACAGATGAGGGGCGTGTGCCGACGCTATATCAGCGACGAGCAGACGGTGGAGGATGTGCTGCACGACGCTTTCGTGATTATCTTCACTTCGTTCGACAGGCTGCGCGACGTGCGACGGGCCGAGCCTTGGATGACGGCCATCACAAGGAACGTGGCATCGAAATGCAAGGATCATCTGGAGGCATTGCCAACGGTTTCGCTCGAAGAGACGAGCGAGGCGGAACTGATTGCCGCCGAGGACGAGGAAAGGGACGTGAGGGCTGTGCCGCTGAGCGAGGTGGTGAGAATGATAGACAGACTGCCGGAGGGTTACGGGCAGGTGTTCCGGCTGTCGGTGTTCGAGGGCATGACGCACAAGGAGATTGCCGACATGCTGGGCATTGAGCCACATTCGTCATCATCGCAACTGGCACGGGCAAAGAAGATGCTGCGCAAGATGATGCAACAGTATTGGGTGGCCGGGCTTCTATTGCTACTTGTTCCTGTTACGTTCTTCCTACTCAGGAAAGGAGATACTGCGGTCAAAGATGAAAAGCCAGTTGTGGCGAAACAGAAAGAGACACCGAAAGAATCGTCGAAAGAATCTCCGACTGACCAGCCGCAAGAACCCGTGATTGTTCATCTGCCAGTGCATCGTACCACTGTCATTGCGACTGACACCCTGCAATCGGTCATCGCTCAGGCTGTAGATTCTGTCACGTCTGACACATTATCTAATATAATAGCACAAGAGCAGATAATCCCTGACACCATTGCAACCGACACTACAAAGGCTATACGCAAGGTGGAGATACCGCATTACGACATCACCGACCTGCGACACGACAAGTCAAAGAACAGGAATGACTGGCACCTCGCCCTGGCATACGCAGGAAACCCGCAGCGCGACATGAGCCGTACCGACAACTACATGACCATGCCGACGCTCTCTGGCAGCATGACGCGCTCCACAAAGCTCTACAACTGGGGCGACTACATGGACTATGTCATGGCGAATGCGCCGATGATGGACTCTGTCAGTGCGTCGAACATGAGGCACGTGGCCATCATCAACTCGAACCATCCGCAAGACCCGCTCACCGAGACCAAGCACCACGAGCGACCGCTGACATTTCAACTTTCTTTGAGCCGACAGATTAATAACCATTGGTCTCTCTCTACAGGATTGAGTTACACCCACCTAAAGTCCACCTTCGAGAGCGGCAACGAGAACACGATTATCCACCGCACCCAGCGACTGCACTACCTCGGCATCCCGCTGAAACTCGGCTACCGCGTGGTCGGCGGCAATCGCTGGAGTCTCTACTCTACGGGCGGCGTCCAGCTTGACATCCCCGTCAGCGCAAGACTTACCACGCAGTACATCTACGGCGGGTCATACGCCCCCATCGGCAATTCGCCCGACATCGATGCCACCATCAGCGCCCCGTGGCAATGGTCCGTCGGCGTAGGCATCGGCGCACAGTACCAGATTGTGCCACACCTGAACGTCTATTTAGAGCCGAGCCTGAACTACTTCATCCCGACCTCCACCGACGTGGAAAGTTACCGCACGGAGCATCCGTTCGACCTTTCTTTGCCCTTCGGCATCAGATTTACGTGGTAACCGTGCAGTCTTTTCGCAGTCCGGCGGACTATATAAGTAAAGAGACGTTCATTTTAACTCTGTAGAATATGAAGTATTACAAACCCCTCGCTTGGATGATGGCGATAGCCATTGCCAGCACAACGATGACTGCTTGCAGCAGTGACGACAACGAAACGGAGAAGCCATTCACGACCGATCCAGTAGAATCCTCCATGCTCTATGCCTGTGGCGTAGGCCAGTCCGAAACGCGCTCAGTTGCAGATGCGCAGAATGTGCTCTTCACCGAGAATGACATCGAATGGTTTAACGCGAGCACACGCGAGATTAAATTTCGGGATTCCGATATTCCCATCTACAAACGTCTGGAACCTTTCCACGAAATCAAGTTCTACCTGGGCGACGATGCCTTGTTTGTGGTCAGCAGTTTCGTCGGTGACTGGGATAGTAGGATATTTACCAACCTTGTCTTGCATTATGATGTGATTTCTGACCCCAACCAAGGCCACTACTATCTGCAGGACTGCTATCCTCTTCAGTTCGCCGAAACTGACGAGGTGAAAGCCAACCGTGAGAAGAATGCAGCACAGTGGGAGACATTCACGAAATATCTTGAGAGCAAGGGGAAGTTGAAGTAA